>CAVSLP010000008.1:0-71361 GCA_963728775.1 uncultured Actinomycetota bacterium | reverse complement strand
CCGGGCCAGCGCCGGCTGCCGGCCGTGCTCGAGAACAGCGTCGGCCACCACACCGAGCAGGTCGGCTCGTAGCTCCGGGTCCTCGAGGTGCCCCACCGCGCCGGCCGCCACCCGTTCCGCCTCGTCGTAGCGTGCCTCGTCCAACAGTTGCGTAACGGTGCGCTGCGCCAGCTCGTGCCTGCGGGTCTCGGAGAGGCCCGGGGCGGTCAGCGAGCGCCGTACGACGGAGTCACGAAGGCGGGCGAACACACCGAGGAACGTACCGGATGGGCGCGGCTCCGGACTCGCCGGCAGGCCCTCACCGGCGGGAGGGGAACACCCCCTGGTCACAGATCCAGCCGGTCATGTGGTTGGGGGCCACCGGACGCAGGTCGGGAAGGGCGAAGGTGGTCATGCCGTCCCCGCCGTAGGTGGTCCCCAGCAACGAGAACAGGGCCGCGTTGCTGCTGATCTGCAGCAGCTGGCCGGTCGCCGGGAGCCCCGGGGCCACGCCGGCGGCGGTGAAGCCGACCTCGCCCATCGTGCACGGTTCACCGTCACCCGCTGCCGCTCCCCCGGTGTCGGTGCCGTAGTACTGGCTGTCGGGACCCTCCGGTCCCTGGGGACCGGGCGGACCGCTCGGGCCCACCGACCCCGGCGCACCACTCGGACCGGGTGCACCACTCGGACCCGGTGCACCACTCGGACCCGGTGCACCACTCGGACCGGGTGCACCACTCGGACCGGGTGCACCACTCGGACCCGGCGCACCACTCGGACCCGGCGCACCGGGCGCACCCCTCGGCCCTGCCGGACCGACCGGGCCCCCGGGCAGCGCGAAGTCGGCAGCGTAGGCGGCCAGCGCAGCGGCGGTGGCATAGCGGTCGGTGCCACCGATGCGGGTCACGTCCGCCGAGGGCAGCAGCTCCTTGATCTGGTCCACCGTGGCGTCGGAGACCGTCCGCTGCCCACCCACGATGATGACCTTGTCGGGGTGCAGCGTGCCGAGCGTCGATCCCGTGGCCGAGGACAGGGCGTTGCTCTTCGTCAGCAGTACCACCCCGTCCAGGCGCGCAGCGACACCTGCAGCACCTGACTGGTCCGCCGCGGCCGTCGCGGACACCACCAGCGCGGTGGTGACCGATGAGCCGCTGGCATGCGCCGCGGCCGCCCAACCCAGGCTGACCAACCCCACCGCCGCACCGGTGATGAGCACCGCGGTCCGGCAGCCCCCGCCGATCCGTGCCTTCGTGGACCCTTCTTCCGGACGTCGTTGCAGCATGATCAAGCCCCTCCACCCCGTGCACCCCAGTTGCCGAGGCAAGTCCCCCGACATAGCGCCACACTACGGAACAGAACTCGCTCTCTGCGCGAAACTCGCGAGACGGGCCCCCTGCTGTGTATGCGGTGCCGGAGCGTCGCCGTCCGGATCGTCGCTGCACAGGCCCCTGCCGCCGCCGGTGAGCATGCAAAGGGCTCAAGTCGATTGCGTCGTATGCCGATAGACGAGGCGTGGCCGCCATCGGCGCGGGCACGTGGACCTGTAGCCAGACTCGGATGGGAATCCAATGAAGTTCGCGCGAGTGACGGCGACCGGAGCGTTCATCGTCACCACCATGGTCCCGGGCGCGGCGTTCGCGACCTCGGGCTACGGCCCGAGTGGTCCGACCGGCGTCGTTGGGTCACCCGGCGGCTACACCCAGGTGTCGGCCGTGCGGACGGTGGGCAGCTCGGGCGGGACCATCTCCACCGACGTCGCCGGCGGGTCCCTGGAGGTGACGGTGCCGGCGGGGACGTTCGACCAGGACGTCCAGGTGAAGGTCACCTCCCCGACGCTGGCTCGCATCCACCCGAGCGCGCTGGGCCTGTCGGGCACGGTCGTGGCCGGCTTCGGGCTCAAGCTCTTCGACACCTCGGGCGAGCCGATCACCGGCACCTTCAGCCCGGCCGTCGTCGTGACGCTCACCGGGCGTGCACTCGGGTCGCAACCGAAGGTCTACCGGTTCACGACGAGATCCGCGGTGGCCCGGGTCAGGGCGGCAAGAGGCCCGGACGGCACGCTGACGATCCGGCTCACCCAGGACCCCGATGTCTTCGTCCTGGCCGGGACGGACGCCTCCACGGGCTCGGGGGCGACCACGAGCACCACCCCGGGGGAGACCACCATCCCCGGGGCGACCAGCCAGAAGACCGGGCTCCCCCTCACCGGTGAGCGGCTCGGGGCAATCGGGCTGGCGCTGGTCGCGGGAGGCCTGGGCGTGGGTGCGGCCCGTCGGCGTCGCGCTTCTGTGCGCAGCCGTTGAGCCGTGCGAACCCCTCGCAGCACGAGCTGCGGGGTCGCGGCGGTGCGCCGGCCCAAGGGCAGCGCCCCATCCCACGGCCGGCCTGACCGGTGAGCCTGGACCAGGCGACCCGTGGCCCGGGTGCGGCCGACCAGCACACCGAGGCGGGCACGGCCGGGCACGGAACCGCGCGAGCAACGCCCGGGTCACGTCGCGCCCCGCGGGTAGACCGTTTCTTCCCGCCCCTGGCCGCCGCCGAGTCGCTCGCAGCCCGGCTCGGCTGGAGTCTCGTGTGCGTCACTGTGGGCATGATGGCGCTGCAGTCCTGGGGCGGGAGCCTGGTCATCCCCGGGGCGAACGGCTTCTCCGTGGGCCTGCTGCTGGCCGCGCTGGGCGGGATCTGGCGGATCTGGGTCCTACGTGGCGGCCTCCGCCCGGCCGAGCAGGTCGTGGTCTTGCTCTGCCTGGCAACCGCCGTGGGGCTGTACGCCGCCCAGGAGTGGATCGCGAACCCCTCCTACGGCACGGACGCGGTCGCCTTCGACCAGTACGCGGCGTGGCTCGCGGCGCACGGGGCCAACCCCTACACGCACTCGATGGCTCCCGCGCTGGACCTGTTCCACGTGCCGGCGATCTACCACACGTACAGGCTGGACGGGACCGCGGTCGAGTCGCTCTCCTACCCTGCCGGATCGTTCTTGTTCTACGTGCCGCTGCTCGCCCTGGGGGCAAGCACCCAGGTCGCCAACATCGTGGATCTCGGCGGCTGGTTCCTCACGGCCCTGCTGATGTGGCGGATGCTGCCGGCGCAGACCCGGTGGGCCGCGGGGCTGATGTTCGCGGGCGTCACCTATCTCGGGTTCACCCTCGGTGGGGTCACCGACACGCTCTACCTACCGTTCGTGCTGGTCGCCGTGTACCGGTGGGACCGGTACGGGGACCCCGCCGAGCGCGGCCCGAGCCGGTGGATCGGGCCGCTCGCGCTGGGCCTCGCGGGCACCGTCAAACAGACTCCGTGGTTCCTCGCGCCGTACCTACTCGTCGGGGTGTGGATCGAGACCCGCCGCGCCGGACGGAACCCGTGGCTCGCCGTCGCGCGGTACCTCGGCACCACCGGAGTCGTGTTCGCGCTCGTCAACGCCCCGTTCGTCGTGGCGAGCCCCAGGGCGTGGCTACGAGGCACGGTCCTGCCCTTGGTCGACCCGACCATCCCGGACGGCCAGGGACTGGTCGACGCGTCGATCTTCCACCAGCTCGGTGGCGGGCACCTTGCGCTCTACTCCCTCGCCGGCGCGGTCTTCACCCTTGTCTCGGTGGTCGCCTTCGCGGTCCGGTACCCGGCACTGAAGCGGGCCTGGATTCCACTCGTGGCGATCTCCTTCGCTCTCCCCACCCGCTCGTTCGCCTCGTACCTGCTCATGCTGCTGCCGGCCGCGCTGGTCGCCGCGACGAGCGTGACCGCGGTGACCGAAGCGCCCCTCCCGCGACTGGCGCGCCGTTCGTGGGCGTTGGCCCTGGGCGGGCTCGGAGTCGTCGGGGCTCTTCTCGCGGCCGCGGTCACGGTTCCCGGGCCGTTCAAGGTCACGATCACCGGGATCCGTTCCACCGGCCAGCTGCAGACCGTCGACGAGATATCCGTGCACGTGACCAACCGGACCGGGGCCCCCCAGCGCCCGCACTTCACCGTCAACGCGAACAACCATGCCACCACGTTCTGGTACCCGTACGCCGCGGAAGGGGGCGCCTACCAGCCGGTCATCGGCCCCCACCGCAGCGCCACCCTCGTGCTGCATGCCCCTAACACCGCCTCTCAGCCGTCCATCTCAGCGCCATTTCTCGTGGAGGCGTTCACCAGCAAGCCGGCGACGCTGTCCACCAGCGCACGCTACGAGGTGTCGCGGGAACACACCCGGATCACGCCGGACGCCGTCAACCGCCCGGTCAAGGTCGGAGACCCGGTCACGCTGACGGTCCAGGTCGAGAACCGGTACGGCTCGCCGGTGCACCGAGCCGGGGTCCGCGTCACGCTCGGACAGATCGTGTACGGCCAGGTGGGCCTCGTCGCCGGGGAAGCCTCGATCAACGGCCATCCCGAAGGGTTCAGCCCCGTGGGCGCGGTCACCGACGCCAACGGGCAGGCGACATTCACGGTGCGCGGAGCGCAGGCCCAAGAGGCGCCCATCTACTACGAGGCATGGCTCACCGGGGACATCGCCGGAGTCTCCGAGGCCCCGCACGGGTACTCCAACCAGGTGTCGATCCAGTACACGCCATGAGCGTGGCCCCCCGGAGACCCGGGACCCGACCATCGAGGTCCCCGACGTCGGTGTTGGCCATGGGCCTGGCCGCGGCCTGCGCCCTCGGCGCGGTGGCGCTCGGCGCCTGGACCTGGTGGGTGCCCTGGCACGCAGCCCAGCAGGCAAGGGCCCTACTGCCACCATCCGCCGGCGCGCCTTCGACGCGGGGGGCCGGTGTCCGGGAACCGGCCGGCATTCCGCCCAGGGAGGCCCGCTCCTGCCTGGCGCCCCGGCCCTCGACGCTCTCTGGCAGCGGTGCCCGGATGGAGCTGCGCGTCAATGCCATCTCGCTTCGCGCCCCCGTGCTCGGGTCCACCAGCAACGCGGACCTGGCCCGCGGGGTCGGGCACCTACCGACGAGTGCCTGGCCGGACCAGGCCGGGCCGGTCGTGCTCGAGGCCCACGACATGACGTTCTTCTCCCGTTTGCCCGCCGTGTCGCGAGGAGCGCTGATCAGGCTGCGCTCCGGGTGCCGTTCGTGGCTGTACCGGGCGACGGGTCACAGGGTCGTCGAGGCCGACACCCCGCTGACCCTGAAGAACGGCCACCTCGCGCTGATCACCTGCTGGCCCACCAACGCGCTCTTCGCCACCCACCAGCGCTACATCCTCACCGCGCGACCCGTCGCCACCGCCGAGGACGCCTCTGCGGGCGGGCTCCCCGGTGCGGCCGCCCCGGCGCCGCCTGCTCTGCGCCCGGCGCTCCCCCAGGGGTTCCCGGTCGAACAGTGGTCCGCGAGCCACGCAGGGCTGCGCCTCGGACACCTGCGCACCGAGGGTTCGCTGTCGGCGGAAGTGGCGCAGTCCCCGGTGCCGTACACGGTCGAGATCGCCGCGATCCACGTCTTCTCCGCCTCCTGGCAGGCCCTCACGCAGGACAGACCGGGATGGTGGTCCGCGTCCGCACCGGCTGTGCCCTGGGCTCGAGCACGCGCACGGCTGGCTCAACGCTCGCCGACCGGACTCATCCACGTTGCCGACGTGACCGTCACAGGCCACGGCGTCACTGTCACGGGTGCAACCATCCGGGGGAGCTACCGGGCTGTCCAGGGCAGCACCGTGCACCTCTCCGCGAAGGTCTCCGTCGGTCCTTCGGGTCGGGTCACCCTCACGCGCCTTCTGCTCGACGGTTAGAACACCCGTCGCACGTACGGCAGCCGCGCAGCCACGAGGGAGACCAGGTAGGCGACGCCGAACACCACCACGCATCGCGCCAGCAGCTCGGGCACGGAGCCAGCGGCCTTCGTACCGCCGATCACGGGTAGCGCCAGCACCGCCTGCAGGACCAGCAGGTGCACGGCAAAGACGCCGAGCGTGGCATCACCCAGCCGCCGGCCGGCGATCGCCGGGGCCCGCCGGCAGAGGGCCCGCAACGGGCCGTCGGGACGGATCAGTCCCTGGGCGGTGAGGAAGACCGAGACCGCGATGAGGACCATCGGGGGCGAGTAGTAGGCCTCGGCGGGGAGGTAGCGCTCCAGGATGCCGCCGAGGCCGGCCGTCTGTCCCCACTGCCAGATCAGCAGGACCGAGCCTCCCACGGCGGTGCCGGCGGCCAGAGCGAGCCGCCAGCTGGTGAGCACGACGCCCCGCAGCGCGTGGCCGAGCAGGTAGTAGCCGAGGTAGGGGATCCACCAGGTCCACGGCGTCTCCACCCAGGACATGTCGGCCTTCCAGAGCAAGTCCGTGCGGACCGGGACCGTCACCACCGTGAGCGCAGGCACGGCCGCCGCGGCCAGCCCCACCAGCAGCCGCGCGCGTCGCGTCGACGCCGCCACCCAGGGCACCAGCACCGGAGTGACCACGGCCAGGCCGAGAACGATCCAGAAGAAGTACAGCGCGGTCCACAACCGTCCGGTCAGCACCTGCTCGAGGGTCGCGCGCAAGCCGACCGGGCGGTCGGTGAACATCGCGACGAAAGTCAGGTACACGAGGTGCCAGACGATCACCGCCGGGATCAGCCGCATCGCCCGGCGCCGCAGGAAATCGGCCGGTCCCCGGTAGCGGTCGGGGTCCAGCAGCAGGGCGCCGCTGATCATCACGAAGGTGGGCACGCACCAGCGGGAGGCGAAGTCGAGGATGATCGCCAGCTGACCCACGGCGGTGCTGCGGGCGTCGGGGACCACCGCGGTGATGCCGGCGACGTGGATCAGCACCACGGCGAGGATCGCCGCCACGCGGAGCCAGGACACCCACGCGAGGCCGTCGGCGCCCCGGGCGACCGTCGTGGCGACGGTCGTCGGTGGCGTCGACGGGAGCGGTGGGGCGACGGCGCGATGACTCATGGTGGGACAAGTATCGCCTAACGCGCACCTTCCGGGCATGCATCAGGGGGCCGGGACACGGTCCCGACCCCCTGACGAGGTGTTGCTATTCAGTTAGTGCTTCGCTCGATTCGCGAGCTGTCAGCCGATGTCGGCAGCAGCGTCGTCGAGGACCGAGTTGGCGACCGCAGCGGTCAGGCCCAGCGCCCGGAGCGTGTCGATCGTCTTGCCGCAGACCCGCGGAACCAACCGTCTTCGTGCCCAGGTAGGACGCCAGGTCGTCACCGACCGCGGTGGCGTTCTTGGCGAGCAGGATCGGCTGCGAACTCGAGCCAGCCAGCGGGCCTCCGGCCAGCGCGTCGGCGAAGCCCAGGCCGTTGGTGAGGTTGGTCGTGTCGTCCGTCAGACCCTGCGCAGCCTCGAGGGTCGCCGCCTCGACGCCGTTCTTCCCGTTGAAGTCGTAGCCCACGGTGCCCCACGTGGCGATCGCCGCGGCGGTCGCGTAGCGGGTTGCACCGGCGAGCCGGACCACGTTGTAGCCGTCCTTGGTGAGCTGGTCCTGCACGGCGCTGCTGACCACAGCGTCGCCGCCGACGATGACGACGTTCTTGGCGTTCATGTTCTGCAGCTGGGTCTCCTCCCCGTGGTTCAGGTTGGAGCCGTTGGTCAGCACCAGCGGGTAGTCCTGGTTGTAGACGACCGGACCGACCGCGAGCGAGTCGTACGGCGCGGTGCCGGCAGCCATGACGGCGCGTCGGAGAGTTCTCCAGCTGGCTGGTGTTGATCTTCTTGTTGGTCGCGTAGCGGTCCGCACCGCCGAGACGCACGACCTGGATGTTCGGCGCCGAGGAGACGTTGCCCACGTGCAGCGAACGCACCTCGTTGGCGACGTCCTCGCTCACCGCGGCGGTGCCGCCAGTGATGTAGACCGTTGAGATCCCGTCGTTCAGGATCGCCTGACGGGCGTCCTGAGACAGGGTGTTGTGACGGGTCAGCAGCGTGCCGGTGTTGAGCTCCTTGGCCAGGTAGTTCGCGGACAGGGCGTCCGGGAACAGCTCGCCTCCGGAGAGGACGACATTGCCGCCGGTGTAGTTGTCAGCGTCGAATCCAGCCTGGAACAACTTCGCCGCAGTGGCGTACCGGTCGTCGCCACCGATGCGCGACTGGTTCACCACGTTGATGGCCTTGATGGCCGAGCCCGCGGTGCTGCCGACAGTGGGCGTCACCGTGTCAGTACCGGTTACCGCGGGAGGAACGTCTGCCTTGAGCCCTGCGACAGTGACGGTTGCACCGTTGGCAGGCAGGGTCGTCGGCGCCTTCACGTAGAACGTGTACGTGCCGCTGCCGTCCGCAACCGGGGTGCCGGCCGTGGTGCCCGCGGAGTCCGTAGTCACGGTGTAGCCGCTCGGAACCTGGATGTTCGGCTTGACGCCAGCCGTGAAGGAGGCGCCACCGCTGAGATCGAGGTCAACCTCGGTAGTGGCGTTCGCCGGGAAATAGGCGCCGGGGGTGGACTCGTCGAACGTAGCCGTACCCAGCGGGTTGCCGTTGCTGCCGGGCTGAGCCGACACCTTAGGCATGAAGGTGAAGCTCTTGTTGACGATCGTCGCGTTGGTAGCGCTGCTCGTGGCCGTGATGGGTGTGTCGTCAGTCGCGTCGCTCGGGGTTCCCTGGTCGTCCATGAACCCTGCGGGGGTCGCGGTGACGTCAACCGAGCCCGTCGCGGCCGAGCCGATGTCGTACTTGATCTGCGACAGGTCGAGGTCAAACAGGTCGCTGGTCGACCCGCCGCTGTTCGGCTGGGTGAGCGTCACGGTGAACACGTTCTGGATGCCAGCCGCGGCGCAAGCGCCCGTGCTGCTCAGCGCGGTGGTGTAAGACGGGACCCGGCCGGTGTCGGTGTCACTGTCGTGCGAGATCGAGACAGTGGGGGCCGAGGAGAAGCCGACGGCCTCGTCCGTGTGGGCCTGGGTGTCACACTGTGCCGGAACCTCGAAACTGATCGTCGCATTGCGAGTGAAGTAGTTCGGGAACTGGTACTCCAGATCACCAGCAGCCTGGTTGGGCATTCCTTGCGTGACCTCGGGAGCCGGCGGGGTGCTCGTGGCGGTCAGGTCGCCTGCAGCCGCGTAGGCAGCGCCCGCGCCCGCGAAGCCTGCGCCGGCCACGAGGGCCGTGGTCGCCAGGGCGGCGAGCCCACGGCGGCGCGTAGAGGTCACCGTCGGTGAGCGTGTTGGCGTTGTCGGTCAGGTACTTGATGACCGACGCACCCGGGATGTTGACGTCCTTGGTGACCAGCAGCGGGCGGTTCTTCTTGCCCGTCAGCGGACCACCGGAGAGAGCGTCAGCGCCGTAGCCCTTGACGAAGCCCGGAGGCAACGTTCACGCCCGCCGTTGGAGAAGCCCTCGTTCGCGACCTCCCAGTTGGCGACCAGAGGCCGAGGTGTCCGCACGGTCGGTGCCGGCAGCGCGGTAGTCGACGGTGATGCCGGCGGCGGCGAGCTGCGCCTCGACGGCGTCGGACACGGCGTCGGTGCCACCCAGGATGATCGGCGTGGGTGATGCCCGCGTCCTGGAGCGCCTTGACGACGTCGCTGTCCATGTTGGTCTTGCGCGGTCAGCGCGACCGGGCTACCCGGTGTAGGCCGAGCGGGCCGCCGGCCAGCGCGTCCGGGAAGTTGTAGCCCGGTGGCGACGACGGCCAGGTTGCGCTTGGCCGTGGCCGCCGGCCGTTGATGGCCGCCGCGTCGGTCTTGAAGCGGTTCGCGCCCTCGATGCGGTGCACCGTGTAGTTCTGCGCGAGCGTCAGTGCCTGCTCCTGCGCCGCGCTGACGACCGAGGTGCCACCGACGATCCAGACGTCCTTGGCGCCGCGAGTCCTTCAGCGCCTGCATGGTCGCGTCCGGCATCGTGTCGGTCCTTCGGTGAGCAGGATCGGAGCGTCCTTGACGCCAGAGAGGTAGTTCGCGGTCAGCGCGTCGGCGTAGTTGCCCGGCGAGCCGTTAGCGATGATCACGTCGTTCGGTGTCGCCGTACGCGGTCTGCACAGCGGCAGCGGTCTCGTAGCGGTTCGGCACCGTCGATCCGGTGGAAGCTGAAGCCGGTGTCCGCGGAGGCAGCACCGGCGCCGGCGAAGCACGCACCGGCGACGAGGGCCGTCGTCGCGAGGCTGGCGAGCCCAGCCTTACGACGCCCGGTTGTTGACTTACTCAAGATCTCCTCCAAAGAGAATCTATGTGAACAGTGGGGATCGTCCCCCGGTGAACGACTGAAACCCCACGGATCCCAGCCTCCCGGCACCTTACAGGTGACGCGCCGCACATTACTCGATCAGGTTCATTTCAGGAAATGTCTTCCAAGCGAGTCATGTTCACGCTTCTGCTGTCGTACGCCGGATGTTGCGTTGCTCACGAAACTTCCTTCGTGACCGGGCTGAACGTTACCGCACGCCGCAACATGTGGCACACGGGTATCGCCCGTCCCGCGAGACCCCACCGTAGTGAGGCTCACATGGGTGATCGCGCCCGGGATGGGAAAGGTTACGGGTTTGGTCCGAAAAGTTGGGTCTTCGGCCTAACTGGTGTAGACCGTCCGCCCTTGCAGCACAGGGAGCATCGGCCCTTGCCGGGCGCTCACGACCCGGGCGGCTCCCCTAGCATGGCCCGGTGCCCGACACCGATCCCCGCCGCGAGTCCCCCGCCAACGTCGCCGTGATCCTGGCCGGGGGCGTCGGCGCCCGGGTCGGCCTGGACATCCCCAAGCAGCTGATCAAGATCGCCGGCAAGACCGTCCTCGAGCACACCCTCGCGGTGCTCGACGGGCACCCAAAAGTTGACCAGATCGTGATCATGATGGCCCCCGGCCACCTCGACGCGGTCCGCGCGATCGTGAAGTCGGGCGGCTACGGCAAGGTCACCCACATCCTCGAGGGCGCCGAGACCCGCAACGGCACGACGCTGCGGGCGCTGGACACCGTGGCCTCCCCGGACGCCAAGGTGCTGCTGCACGACGCCGTCCGTCCACTCGTCAGCCCCCGAATCATCACCGAGTGTTTCGACGCGCTCGACGCCCACGACGCGGTCGACGTCGCGATCCCCTCGGCGGACACGATCATCGAGGTCACCGACGCCAACGTGATCCGGGAGATCCCGCCGCGCGCGCACCTGCGCCGCGGCCAGACCCCGCAGGCGTTCCGCGCCTCGGTGATCAAGCGCGCCTACGAGATCGCCGCCACCGACGAGCACTTCGTCGCCACCGACGACTGCACCGTGGTGCTCCGCTACCTGCCCGACGTGCCGATCTGGGTGGTCACCGGCGAGGAGCGGAACATGAAGATCACCGAGCCGATCGACGTGTTCATCGCCGACAAGCTCTTCCAGCTCACCAGCCAGCGCGCCCCCGAGGCCCAGTCCCCCGCGGAGTACCGCGCCGCCCTCGAGGGCAAGACGCTGGTCGTGTTCGGCGGCAGCTACGGCATCGGCGCCGACGTCGCGGCGCTCGCCCAGGAGTACGGCGCCCGGGTGTTCGCCTTCAGCCGCTCCGGGACCGGGACCCACGTGGAGCGCCGCGAGGACATCGCCGCCGCGGTCCGCTCCGTCCTGGCGGAGACCGGCCGGATCGACTACGTGGTGAACACCGCCGGCCTGCTCCCCCGCGGCGAGCTCACCGAGACCACCGAGGAGTCGGTCTACGCCGCCACCGAGGTCAACTACCTCGCGCCGGTGTTCATCGCCCAGGAGACGCACCCGCACCTGGCCAGGACCGGCGGCAGCCTGCTGTTCTACACCTCCAGCTCCTACACCCGCGGCCGCAGCGGCTACAGCCTGTACTCCTCGGCCAAGGCCGCGGTGGTGAACCTGACCCAGGCGCTGGCCGACGAGTGGGCGCCGACCGGGGTGCGGGTGAACTGCATCAACCCGGAGCGGACCGGCACCCCGATGCGCACCAAGGCGTTCGGCGACGAGCCGGCCGACTCGCTGCTGGAGTCCGCCGAGGTGGCCCGGGTCTCCCTGGACACCCTGATCTCCGACGAGACCGGGCACATCGTCGACGTACGCCGGCTGAACCCGCTGGACAGCAACCTCGCAGCCTCCGAGGTCGCTGCCGAGTCGGACGCGACCGACTTCTTCCCCGCCGAGTGACTACCCGAAGAACGTCTTGACCACCCGCGCGGCCGCCCGGCCGTCCTGCCAGGGGTGGTACCGCTCGACGAACCGCGCCCGCGCCTCCGCATGCTCCGCGGCGGTCCGCTCCAGGTCCCGCAGCGCCGCCACCACCTCGTCGGCGGTGTCCAGCAGCGGGCCCGGCGCGGTGTCGCGGTAGTCGAACAGGAACCCGCGCGCCTTGCCGGTGTAGAGGCCGAGGTCCGGGACCAGGAAGATCATCGGCTTGCCGGTCAGCCCGAAGTCGAACCGCAGCGACGAGTAGTCCAGCACCGCGACGTCCGCGGCGAGGATCAGGTCGTTGACCTCCGGGTAGTCGGTGACGTCGAGGACCCGGGCGCCGGCCGCGGCCCGCGCGTTGTCGCGGGCGTGGAACCGGTGGCCGCGCATCAGCAGCACGTAGTCGTCGCCGAGCTGCTCGCTCGCCGCCTCCAGGTCCAGGTGCTGGGCCAGCTTCGCCGAGTAGTGCCGGGTGGCCAGGTGGTCGCGCCAGGTCGGCGCGTAGAGCACCACCGTCCTGCCGTCCGCGATGCCGAGCCGGCGGCGCGTCTGCTCGCGGACCCGGTCGGCGTCGGGGGCGGTCAGCGCGTCGTCGCGCGGGTAGCCCCGGTCGTGGATCTCGCCGTCGTAGCGGTACTCCTCGCGGTAGTAGCGGTCCATCTCCGGGGTGGGGGTCAGGATCAGGTCCCACTTCGCCGCGGTCCGCTGCAGCTCCGCCTCGATCCGGCGCGGCGTGAAGCCCTTGCCCTCGAACAGCCGCAGCCCCATCGCCTTCGACGGGTAGCCGTGGAAGGTCTGCAGGAACCGCTGCCCCGGCCGCTTGGTGAACCACGGGTCGAAGTCCACGTTGGCGACCAGGTGCTTCGCGGTGGCCAGCACCTCGTACCACCGGCGGCTGTTGACCAGCACCGGGACCGCGCCGTCCGGCAGCGCCGTCGAGTGGTCGGCGACCCCCCAGTAGAGCCGCAGGTCGGGCCGGGTCCGGTAGAGCTCCTCGTGGATCGCCAGCGGGCTGTCGGTGGCCACCTGGCCCGACGTAGGACTGGAAGTACACCGCGGACTCGTCGAGCACGTGCCGGTCCTCCGCGAACCAGTCCTGCAGCCGCTGCTGGGCGTAGGGCCCGAGCTCGTCGTCGGCCAGCGGCGCGCCCAGCCGGATCGCCAGCCGGCCGTTCGCGGACCGGAACATCCGGACCCGGTGGGTGCCGCCGACCACGTCGACCGGGAACGACTCCCGGAGCTCGTCGCCGATCCCGATCGCGTACGTCGCGTGGCGCGCGCCGCCCGCGCCGATCAGCAGGTGCAGCCGGTAGCCACCCGACGGCAGCGGCAGCGCGGGCCTCCCCCACCGGTCGTGCACCAGCGGGAAGCGCACCTCGAACCGCGGGCCGTCGGTGACCAGCTCGCCCGGCACGGCGTTCCGCTCGTCGGCCAGCTCGAGGCCCCAGACCGCCGGCGCCGAGGCCGGCCAGTGCCCGCCGAGCACCAGCGTCCCGTCCTCGAGACGGAACCGGTCGACCTGCGGGACCGGGCGCAGGTCCTCGTCGTCCAGCACCACACCCCCGAGCGGGTCCTGCTCGGGCGCCGCGACGAGCAGCACCGGCTTGTCGGCGCGGGTGCGCAGCTCCACCGCCGTCCCGGAGAGGTGGTGGCGCGGCAGGATGCCCGCCGAGCCCTGCGGGTCGACGTGCGCGAGCGCCGCGCCGCGGCGGACGCCGCGCACCTCGAGCTCGAGCCGGAGCTCCCAGGACACCTCGTCCCGCTCGCCCGCCTGCTCGTGCGCGTGCTTGGCCAGCTGCTCCGCGTCCACGGTCAGCATGAACGCGCCGGCGTCGAAGCTCTGGAAGCGCCGGCCGCCGAACCGGGTGGCGGCCGGGTCCGGCACCGCGGTCACCGCGAGCCCGATCCGCGAGCCGCCCTTCCGGTCGACCAGCGTGGCGGTCAGCTCCGGGCGGGTGTCGCGCAGGTCGACGAAGTCGACCAGCGCGAAGACCTGCAGCTGCAGGGTGGTCTCGTCGACCCACGCGGCGCGCCGCAGCGACGCGATCAGCGGCGTCTCGTCCGGGGAGAGCACGTAGCACTCGTCGGGCACCCCGACGCCCGCGTCGCGGAAGAACGGCAGGTGCGCGTAGACGGTGCCGTCCTCGACGTGCGTGGGCTTGTTGCCCGCGGTCTGCCAGCGCGAGGCCACCAGCTCCTCGAGCTGGCTGCGCCGGTCGTGGGCGGCCAGCCACACCTTGACCCGCGCCTCCGCGCGCACCCGCGCCCACACCTCGGGCGTGGCCCGGTCCAGCCGCTCGCCGCAGCGTGGCGCTCAGGTCCGCCCACTCCTCGGTGCTCGCCCGCTCGGCGTCGTCGAGGAACGGCTGCGCCTCCACGTCGAGCAGGTGCAGCAGCCACGCGTCGTACAGGTCCTCGGAGCGGGCGGCGCCCAGCAGCCGCTCGATCTCCTGCTGGCCGGCCAGCCAGGCCCGGAGCCCGGGCATCACCTCCGGCTGGTAGCCGAGCGGGACGCCGTCCCCGCGGCCCATGCGTGTGGTAGCCGACCTTGGCGAGGACGTCGAAGCGCGCACCGTCGAGCAGCGCCCGGGTCCACCGCAGCGCGTCCAGGGAGCCGTCGCGCGCGCTGCAGCCCAGCTGCGCGTCCCGCCAGAACGCCGCGGTGAGCAGCCGGCCCCCGACCAGCGTGTCCGCGACCTGCTCCGGCTGGTCCTCGACCCGCAGGCCGGTGCGGGTCCGGCCGTGCTCCCGGGTCCGGGTGGCCCGGCTGCGGCCGACCGAGCGGGGCTGGTGGATGCCGCTCACCGCGAAGTCCGAGCCGCTCTTGTCCAGCGAGCCGACCAGCGCCTTCACCGCCCGCGGGGGCAGCCGGTCGCCCGCGCCGACGAAGCCGAGGTACTGCCCCTCCGCGGCCCCGGCACCGGCGTTGCGGGCCGCCGCGAGGTCGCGCCACTCACCGGGCACCACCTCGATCCGGCGGTCCTCGGCCATCCGGTTGCGGGCCAGACCCACGACGTCGGCGCACTCGCCGTACGGGACCACCAGGATCTGCAGCCGCTCGTGGCTCTGCGCGCACAAGCGGCCAGGCACTCCTCGAGGAACTCCAGGTGCGTGTTCGTGGCGGCCACCACCAGGCTGACCAGCCCGGGGGTGCCCACGGCCGGCCGCTCCACCCGCCGGGACGACGGTCGGCGCGCCAGACGCCCCAGGCGTCGCGGTGCGCGCGGCAGCGACCCGCCGGCCCGGCGCGTGGCGCGGGCCAGGTAACGCTTCGAGGAAGCCACTAGATCACCCGTGCTCCGCGTCCGGTCGATGGCAGAGCCATGCTAAGTGGTGCTGGGTGGCCGGCTTCCTCGCGATGTCTCCCTCCCCGAAGCATCGTGGGTGGCCCGCGTCAGATCGAGCTCGGCGAGCCGGACGCCCCGTCGGTCCGCATCTTCGCGGTCGCCTGGTCGACGGTCCCGGAGACCTTGTCCTTGACCACCGCCTGGGCCTCCTGGGCCTTGCGCTGCACGCGCGGGTCACGGGCCACCCGCTGGGCGGTGCTCTTGATCTGCTCGTAGCGCTCGCGCCCGGCCCTCGTGCCGAGCACGTAGCCGGCCGCGCCGGCCAGCAGCATCGCGGTCTTGCTCATCGTCGTCCCTCCTGTGTGGTTGCTGCCCCGTGGTCGCGGCCCGGGGCGTCAGCGTCCTCGTCACCCTGCGCGGCCTGGGTGCGGATCTCCCGGGCCAGCCGCAGGTCCTCCTCCTCCTTGCGGTGGAACTTCTCGATCTTGCGTCGGTCGCGCAGCGGCAGCTGCAGCGTGTGCTCGGCGGGGATCCCGGCCTGCAGCTGGCGGCCGCGCTCCAGCTCGGAGTCCAGCTCGGCCCCGAACAGCAGCGCCAGGTTCGTCAGCCAGACCCAGAGCAGGAACGCGATCACGCCGGCGAGCGAGCCGTAGGTCTTGTCGTAGGACGAGAAGTTGGCGACGTACAGCCCGAACCCGGCCGAGACCAGGATCCACACCACGATGGCCACGAAGGCACCCGGGGAGATCCACCGGAACTTCGGCTGCCGCACGTTCGGGCGTCGCGTAGTAGAGCAGCGCCACCACCA
Source organism: uncultured Actinomycetota bacterium (assembly GCA_963728775.1). GTDB lineage: Bacteria > Actinomycetota > Actinomycetes > Propionibacteriales > Nocardioidaceae > Nocardioides_B. Next base: position 55,286 of record CAVSLP010000008.1, on the reverse strand, counting down.
GCATCACCGCGAGCGCGAGCACCGGCCACTTGAGGATCCCCCAGGCCGTGACCGCCGCGCCGCCGAGCCCGATGGTGCTGCCGATCGCCTCGGCGACCGGGCCGGAGACCACCAGGATCAGCAGCACGACCGCCGACAGCAGCACGGCGAGCACCGTCACCAGGATCATCAGCGGGCGCAGCTTCCAGAACGGGCGTCCCTCGCGGATCTCGTAGATCCGGTTCATCGCCCGGCCGAACGCGCCGACGTACCCGGACGCCGACCACAGCGCGCCGAGCAGTCCGAGCACCAGCGCCAGCCCGGCGCTCGGGTTGTTGGCCAGGTCGGTCACCACCGGCTCCAGCGTGCTCACCATGCTCGGCGCGAGGACCTGCCTGAGCACCTTGAGCGCGGCGTCGACCGAGCTCTGCGCCTGGCCGACCACGCCGAGCAGGGACACGATGGCCAGGATGGCGGGGAACACCGCGAGCACCGCGTAGTAGGTGAGCGCCGCCGCCAGGTCGGTGCAGTGGTCGTCGGAGAACTCGCGCATCGTCTTGCGCGCGATGTAGATCCAGGACCGCCGGGAGATCTCCGTGACGTCGGGCTTGCGCGGGTCGTCGGGGTCCGCGTCGGCGCGCGACCCCGGAGGCGCGGCCGCCGGCACGTCCTCGGGCTCGGCACGGTGGTTGCTCACGCTGTCTTGATGCCCGATCCGCCCCCGGGCAAACGCCCGCGGGCCGTCCGGCCGGTCAGCCCACCGGCAGCCCGAAGGCGTCGGCCATGGACGGCGCGCCGCGCGGCCCGGCGCAGCTGCGGCGCGTGCAGGACGTCCTCGTACAGCCGGGTCAGCGAGTAGTGGTCGAGCCGCCGGTCCACGACGTGGTGCCGCTGGCTGGGGTGCACCACCACGGTGAGCACCCGGTTGTCCTGGTTGTGGTCGTCCTCGTCCGCGGTGATCACCACCGCGAGGTGCCCGGACCTCCAGTCGGGTCCCGCGAACACCTTCGCCATCAGGTCTCGCAGCCACCCGTCGGCCACGGACAGGTCGCAGTCGTGCGCGTCGTGGCAGAGGTTCGGGATCACCATCCCGGCGTTCGGCAGGTCGCCGGCCGCGATGGCGCCGGACAGCGCCCCGAACGGACGGTCGAAGGCCCGGCAGCCCTGCCGCTCGCGGACGAAGTAGGCCCACGGGTTGTGCTTCACGGCGTAGTCGCCCTGGTCCGCGGGCAGGCAGTTGCCCGGCATCGACTCGGCGTACAGCCCGGCCGTCCGGTGCGCGTCGAGGGCCTGCTGGAACACCGAGGTGCCGTCGAGCGGGTGCACCGACGGCGGTTCGTCGTCGGTGACCCCGTAGGTGTCGCCGCCGGTGATCGCGAGGTAGTTCGGCAGCGACGGGTGCGCCACCGCGTAGTACTGCGTGGCGTACCCGAACCGCCGGGCCAGGTCGAAGGTGTAGGGCATCTCGGCGCGCATCTGGTCCAGCGAGTGGTTCTCCTCCACGACCACCAGCAGCTTGGTGACCGCGGCCGGCGGCGCCGACGGCGGTGGCGATGCGGGCGACCCGGACGGGGTCGCGCCGGGGCCCGCGGCCGGCTTGGCCGCGCATCCAGCGAGCAGTCCCAGCAGCGCCAGGAGCACGGCGACCGCCAGCCGCACGGTCACCGCCCTGGCGTTCATGGCACGAGATTACGCACTTCCCCCAACTCGCTGCCCGGACCGCCGGGTCCGTGGAGAATGGGCGCCGGCACCGCCCATGGCTCCCGTCGTCGGCGGTGCCACCAGACGTCAGGGGAAGGGTTCGATGGCCAGACCGTGGTACGCACGGCGGTGGCTGGTCACCCTGGTGAGCGCGGGAGCGGCGGTCTGGCTGGCCAACGCCGTCGGCACCGGCTCACCCCGTCCCCCTCGTCCGGTCCCGCGGCGCACCGCCGAGTGCGCCCGGCGCCGCGGGACCGGCCTCCCGCACCGCGCACCCGACCGCGCCCGGGGCCCCGGCTCGGCTGGCGTCGCGCAGCCCGCGCCCCTCGGCCGGTGCCCCCCCGGTCACGCAGGACGCCGGGGCACGCCGGGCACGGCGCTGGCGCTGCTGGCAACCCTGCCGGTGAAGGGCCGGGCCCCCAGGACCGGCTACGACCGCGAGCAGTTCGGCCAGGCCTGGCTGGACACCGACCGCAACGGCTGCGACACCCGCAACGACATCCTCCGGCGCGACCTCACCGGGGTGCGGCTGCGGCCCGGCACGGCCGGCTGCCTGGTGGAGTCGGGCACCCTCGACGACCCCTACACCGGGACCGCGATCCACTACGTGCGCGGCAACGACACCGTCGACATCGACCACGTGGTCGCGCTGTCGAACGCGTGGCAGACCGGCGCGTCCGGCTGGGACGTCCGCAAGCGCGCGGCCCTGGCCAACGACCCGATGAACCTGCTCGCCGTGGACATGTCCGCGAACCGGCAGAAGGGCGACGGGGACGCCGCGACCTGGCTCCCGTCGAACAAGCCGTTCCGGTGCGCCTACGTCGCGCGCCAGGTGTCGGTGAAGGCGAAGTACCACCTGTGGCTGACGGCCCCCGAGCGCGACGCCAGCGCGCGGATCCTGCGGGGCTGCCCGGGCCAGCGGGCCTGGTTCGGGGGCGCCCCGGTGCTCTCCCCGGTCGGCGTGAACGTCCCGCCGCGCGCCACCCCGGCCCCGGTCCGGGACGGCTCCTCCGGGGTGTCCTACGCGAACTGCGACGCCGTACGGGCGGCCGGGGCGGCCCCGATCCACCGCGGCGACCCGGGCTACGCCCCGCACCTGGACCGGGACGGCGACGGGGTCGGCTGCGAGTAGCGCGTCGGCGCCGTAACCCGCGGCCCGGAAAGGTCGTTGCTCCACAACGGAGTGCAAGGTTGACTGGCACCGACAGGACGGGGTGATCGGGATGCGCGACGACGAGCAGTTCGAGGGCCGGCTGGCCGCGGCGCTGAAGACGCGGCCGATCATCGACCAGGCCAAGGGCATCCTCGTCGGGCTGCGCTGCGAGAGCCCGGACGCCGCGTTCGCGGAGCTCAAGCAGGTCGCCGAGCGCAACGGTGTGAAGGTCAACGTCCTCGCGGCCGCGCTGGTGGAGCTGGCGGCGGGGCGGCAGATCGCGGACGCGGCGCTCGCGGGCGTTGTCCGCCGCGAGTGGGGCGACTGGCTGCCCGCCTGCTGAGCGCCCCTCCGCGGTGCCCCCGGTCGGACTCGAACCGACACTGAAAGGTTTTTAAGACCTCTTCCTCTGCCGTTGGGATACGGGGGCCGACCGGCTCAAAGATAGGTCTTGCGGGGATGGATCGCGTGCGCACCCGCGGCGCGGTCCAGGAACAGCAGCCCGTCGCAGTGGTCGATCTCGTGCTGCAGCGCCCGCGCCTCGAACGCGTCCGCGGTCAGCTCGACCCGCTCCCGGTGCCCGGCAGCGCGCCGCGTACGACGAGCCGGGTGGCCCGCTTCACGTCCCCGGTCAGGTCGGGGACGCTCATGCAGCCCTCGCGGGCCTTCTCGTTGCGCGAGGACTCCAGCCACCACCGCGTTGCACAGCACGAAGGTGCCGTGGTGGCTGCGGGTCTTCGGGTGCTCGGTGACGTCGACGCAGAACACCTTCGCGCCCACCCCGACCTGCGGCGCGGCCAGGCCCACGCAGCCGGGCGAGACCCGCATGGTGGCCACCAGGTCGGCGGCGAGCCGGACGACGTCGGGCGCGGTCGGGTCCACCTCGGCGCCCGCCGTCGCGAGCACCGCGGCCGGCGCGCGCACCACGTCGAGCACCCGGCCGGCCACCGGGAGGTCGTGCTCGTCCCAGCGCCCCACGGCGTCGTCGACGAGCCGGTCCTGGCTCGTGGTCACAGGTCGTCGCTCTCCACGACCCGCAGCGAGACGCCCACGCCGAGGTCGGCGGCCACCGTCTCGAGCGCCGACCGGAGCGCCTCGACGTCCACGCCCGCGGGCAGGTCCACCTCCGCGACGAGCAGGTACAGCTCGCCGGCCAGCCGGGTGGTCAGGTCGGTGATGTTGCCGCCGACGCGGGCCAGCTCCGCGGCCACCTGGGAGACGATCCCGGGCCGGTCACCGCCGTGCACGGTGAGCACGTAGGAGGACGCGACCGCGTCGTGCGGCGGCTCCGGCGGCACCTCGCGCACCGAGACGGTCAGCGTCCCGTCGGCGGCGACCCCGGCCAGCGCCCGCTGCACCGCGTCGGCGTCGGAGCCCCCCGAGCAGATCAGGGTCATCGCGAAGTGCCCGCGCAGCAGCGTCATCGAGGAGTCCTCGAGGTTCAGCCCGAGGTCCGCGAGCACGCCGGTGGTCTCGGCGATGATGCCCGGGCGGTCGTGGCCGAGGACGGTGATGGCGAGGAGGGTCACGGCGGTCATCCTTCCACGACGCCGCCGAGCGCCGCGGCCCGTCCCAGCACCGCGTCCAGCATCGGCTCGGTCAGCTTTCCGGTGAAGGTGTTCTGCTGCGAGGGGTGGTAGCTGCCGAGCAGCACGACCTCCCGCCCCTGCGGCGAGGCGAGCACCGCCTCCGCGGCGTGCCCGAAGCGTGGCTTGGGTCGCGGGACGCCGTACCCGAGGGCGCGGAAGGCCCGCAGCGCCGCGTCCCAGCCGAACGACCCGAGGCAGACCACCACCCGCACCGTCTCCGCGACCAGGGTGAGCTCGCGCAGCAGCCACGGCGCGCAGGTGTCCCGCTCGGCGGTGCTGGGCTTGTTGCCCGGCGGCGCGCAGCGGACCGCGGCCACCATCCGGGCGCCGACCAGCCGCTGCCCGTCGCCGGCGTGCTCGCTGGTCGGCCGGGCCGCGAGGCCGACCCGGTGCAGGGCGGCGAACAGCCAGTCCCCGGACCGGTCGCCGGTGAAGATCCGGCCGGTCCGGTTCCCGCCGTTGGCCGCCGGCGCCAGGCCGACGATCAGCACCCCGGGGCGGTCGTCGCCCCAGCCCGCGATCGGCCGCCCCCAGTACGGCTGGTCGGCGAACGACGCCCGCTTGGCCACCGCGACGTCCTCGCGCCAGCCGACCAGCCGCGGGCAGGCGCGGCAGACCGACACCGCGGCGTCCAGGCCGGCCAGGTCCGCGGCCTCCCCCGCCAGGCGTACGACGTCCCCGGCGGTGTGCGCGACCGGGGCCCGCGGGCCGGCCGGGTCCTCGGGCCACCCCGAGCCGGGCGGCACCGGGGACGGGAACGGCCGGCCGGTCACGGGATGCGGCAGCGGGGCCCGGCCGTCGTTCGTCACGGCGTCATGATGCCAGGGACCCCGGGCCCGGGTGGCGGCCCCGGGTGTCGGGCCCGGGTGTCCGGGCCCGGGTGCCGGGCCCGGGTGCCGGCCCGTGCCCGGTTCTGCACGGTTGGCACCTCCCGGGGCCCGGCAGCGGTGCCAACCGTGCAGAACGCGGGCCCGCGAGGTGCGAGAACCCAGGGGGGTCAGCGCCGGCGCCACCAGACCAGACCGGCGACCAGCAGCACCACGCCCGCGGCCCCGACCAGCACCTCCGGGCGCGGCCGCCCAGAACTCGTGGTGGCCCGGTGCTTGACCTGGCCGGCCCGGGCCCGGGCCCGGCTCTTCAGGTCCAGCCTGGCGTGCAGCGCGTCGACGGTGCCGGCGAGGTCGGCGCGGGTGCGCTCGATCTCCTCGCGGATCTCCTCGGGGCTCTGCGGCTGGCCCCGCTCGGGGACGGAGCCGTTGGTGCGCTGATCAGCCGACTCGCTCATGCCCACGCTCTCCCTTCACGGTGGCGACGTCTTCCTTGACGCCCTCGATGGCCTGCTCGGGCGTGGGCGGGGTGGCCTGCCGCACGTTGGACCTGCCGACCAGGGCGGCCCCACCGGCCGCCGCGAACAGCACCACGGCGACCACCAGCGCGGCCAGCCAGGCGGGCAGCACCAGGGCCAGGGCGAGGATCGCGGTGGCGACCAGCGTGGCCAGCCCGAGGAAGCCGAGCAGGCCCGCGGCGCTGAACAGGCCGACACCGACCCCGGCGTGCCTGCCCTTCTCGGCGAGCTCCGCCTGGGCCAGGCGCATCTCGTCGCGGACCAGCGTGGACAGCTGCTCGGTCAGGTCGTGCACCAACGCACCGAGCGTCGGCTCCGGCGCCGGGTCCGTCGCCCGGCGTGCCGCGGTGGGGTGTGCTGTGGTGAGGTCATGGCGCGGGGTACCCGCTCGGCGCGCGAAGATTCGCCGCCCCCGAGGGGGTGAGTGCGACATTCGCGCCGACTCGGCAGGATGGGGGCGACGCGACCCGAGGAGGTTTCATGGCCGAGTACGTCGGCGCGATCGACCAGGGCACCACCAGCACCCGGTTCATGGTCTTCGACCACGGGGGCAACGAGGTCGCGCGGCACCAGCTCGAGCACGAGCAGGTCCTGCCGCGTCCCGGGTGGGTCGAGCACAACCCGGTCGAGATCTGGGAGCGCACCAGCGCGGTGCTGCAGACCGCCCTGGGTCGGCACGGGCTGGCCGGCGCGGACCTGGCGGCGCTCGGCATCACCAACCAGCGGGAGACCACCGTGGTGTGGAACCGCCGCACCGGCCGGCCGTACTACAACGCGATCGTCTGGCAGGACACCCGCACCGACTCCCTCGCCAAGGCCCTGGACGCCGACGGCCGCGGCGAGCGTGATCCGCCGCAAGGCCGGGCTGCCGCCGGCCACCTACTTCTCCGGCGGGCAAGATCGCCTGGATCCTGGAGAACGTCGACGGGGTGCGCGAGGCCGCCGAGGCGGGCGACGCGATCTTCGGCAACACCGACGCCTGGCTGCTGTGGAACCTCACCGGCGGCCCGGACGGCGGCGTGCACGTCACCGACGTCACCAACGCCAGCCGGACCATGCTGATGGACCTGGAGACCCTCGACTGGGACGACGAGCTGCTCGGCATCTTCGACATCCCGCGCCGGATGCTTCCCGAGATCCGGCCGTCCTCGGACCCCGCGCTCTACGGGCACACCCTGCGGTCCGGCCCGCTCGGGGACGCCGTACCGCTGCCGGCCGCGCTCGGCGACCAGCAGGCCGCGATGGTCGGGCAGGTCTGCTTCGCGCCCGGGGAGGCGAAGAACACCTACGGCACCGGCAACTTCCTGCTGCTGAACACCGGCACCGAGCTGGTCCGTTCCAAGAACGGGCTGCTCACCACGGTCTGCTACCGGTTCGGCGACGCCGCGCCGGTGTACGCGCTGGAGGGGTCGATCGCGGTCACCGGCTCGGCGGTGCAGTGGCTGCGCGACCAGCTCGGGCTGATCTCCGGGGCCGCGCAGAGCGAGACGCTGGCCCGGGAGGTCCCGGACAACGGCGGGGTCTACTTCGTGCCCGCGTTCTCCGGGCTGTTCGCGCCGTACTGGCGCTCGGACGCCCGCGGCGCGATCGTCGGCCTGTCCCGGTTCAACACCAACGCGCACATCGCCCGGGCCACCCTGGAGGCGATCTGCTACCAGAGCCGCGACGTCGCGGACGCGATGGAGAAGGACTCCGGGGTGAAGCTCGAGGTGCTCCGGGTCGACGGCGGGGTGACCGCCAACGACCTGTGCATGCAGATCCAGGCCGACGTGCTCGGCGTGCCGGTCAGCCGCCCGGTGGTCGCGGAGACCACCGCGCTCGGCGCCGCGTACGCCGCCGGGCTCGCGGTCGGCTTCTGGCAGGACCCCGAGGAGCTGCGCGCCAACTGGAACGAGGACCGGCGCTGGGAGCCGCAGTGGTCCGCGGAGCAGCGGCGCGAGGGGTACCGGGGCTGGCAGAAGGCCGTCACCCGGACCTTCGACTGGGTCGACGTGGACTGAGGGGACCGATGACCGAGACGACCGCACGGCTGAGCCCCGAGAGCCGCCGGCAGGCGCTGCGCAGCATGGCCGAGGAACCCCTGGACGTGCTGGTGATCGGCGGGGGCGTGGTGGGCTCCGGCGCCGCGCTCGACGCGGTCACCCGCGGGCTGCGGGTCGGGCTGGTGGAGGCCCGCGACTACGCCGCCGGCACCTCCTCGCGGTCCTCGAAGCTGATCCACGGCGGGCTGCGCTACCTCGAGCAGCTCGACTTCGGCCTGGTCCGCGAGGCGCTGCGGGAGCGGTCGCTGATCCTGAACCACCTCGCGCCGCACCTGGCCCGCCCGGTGCCGTTCCTGTACCCGCTGCGGCACCGGGTCTGGGAGCGGGGGTACGTCGGGAGCGGGGTGCTGCTCTACGACACGATGGGCGGCCGGCACGGCGTACCGGCACACAAGCACCTCACCAAGCGGCAGGCGCTGCGGGAGTTCCCGGGGCTGCGAAAGGACGCGCTGGTCGGCGCGATCAAGTACTACGACGGCCAGGTCGACGACGCGCGGCACACGATGATGCTGGCCCGGACCGCGGCGGAGTACGGCGCGCTGTGCGCGTCCAGCGCCCGGGTGACCGGGTTCCTGCGCGAGGGCGACCGGGTCACCGGGGCGCGGGTGCAGGACCTGGAGACCGGGGAGACGCTGGAGGTCCGCGCCCGGCAGACGATCAACGCGGCCGGGGTGTGGACCGACCAGATCCAGGAGCTGGTCGGCGGCCGCGGGCAGATCAACGTGCGTGCCTCCAAGGGCGTGCACCTGGTCATTCCCCGCGACCGGATCCACGCCGGGACCGGGATCATCAGCCGCACCGAGAAGAGCGTGCTGTTCATCATCCCGTGGGAGCACAACTGGCTGGTCGGCACCACCGACACCGACTGGAACCTCGACCTCGCGCACCCCGCCGCCAGCCGTTCCGACGTGGACTACCTGCTCGAGCAGGCCAACCGGCTGCTCACCACGCCGCTGACCCGCGAGGACGTGGTCGGGGTCTACGCGGGCCTGCGGCCGCTGCTGTCCGGGGAGTCCGAGGACACCAGCCGGCTGTCCCGCGAGCACGCGGTGGTCTCCCCGGTCGCCGGCCTCGTCATGGTCGCCGGCGGGAAGTACACCACCTACCGGGTGATGGCCAAGGACGCCGTCGACGCGGTGGTGCACTCGCTGCCGCGCCGCGTCCCCGCCTCCTGCACCGGGACCATCCCGTTGGCCGGCGCGCACGGGTTCGCGGCCGCCTGGAACCAGCGCGAGCGGCTCGCCGCCGAGTCCGGGCTGCACCCGGCGCGCATCGAGCACCTGCTGCGCAGCTACGGCTCGCTGACCGCGGAGCTGCTGGCCCTGGTCGCCGAGCAGCCCGACCTCGGGGAGCCCCTCAACGGGGCGCCGCGCTACCTGCGGGTCGAGGCCCGCTACGCCGCGCTGGCGGAGGGGGCGCTGCACCTCGACGACGTGCTGACCCGGCGCACCCGGATCTCGATCGAGACCCCCGACCGCGGGGTCGGCGCCGCCCAAGAGGTCGCCGAGCTGGTCGCCCCGGTGCTGTCCTGGGACAGCGAGCACCTGGCCCTGGAGGTGGACCACTACCGCGCCCGGGTCGCCGCGGAGCTGGACTCCCAGAAGCAGCCGGACGACCGCACCGCCGACGCGGCCCGGCTCGGCGCCCCCGACGTGCGGCGCCCGCCGCACGGGTGACCGGGGCGGCGCGCCACAACACCACAATCGTCCCGGTGTGACACCGCAACCCCACCCCCGACCGTCACAACGGCACAATCGTCCCCGAGCGACACCGCAACCCCACCCGCGACCGTCACAACGGCACAATCGTCCCCGAGCGACACCGCAAGCCCACCCCCGACCGTCACAACGGCACAATCGTCCCCGCGTGGCACCACAAGCCCACCCCCGACCGTCACAACGGGACAATTGTGCGGGTCGGGACCGGCAGCGGCCCGTCAGGCCAGAGACCAGGCGATCCCGTCGAGGATGTCGGAGTCCGAGACCAGCAGCGACCCGGCGCCGGACCGGGCCAGCACCCGGGACAGGATCAGCGCCCCGGCGGCGATCACGTCCGAGCGGCCGGCCGGGATGTGCATCCGCTCCCGCTCGGCGACGGTGCTCGCGAGCAGCCGTTCGGTGAGCGCGTGCACGTCGGCGGCGGCGAACCGGGCGTGGTGCACCCGGTCGCGGTCCCACACGTCGAGGCCGAGCAGCACCGCCGCGACGGTGGTGACCGTGCCCGCGACGCCGACAACGGTGCCCGCGGCGCCGACCTCCACGCCGTACCCGGGCAGCTCGTCGAGCGCCGCGTCGACCACCTTCGTGGCCGCCTCCACCTCCGCGGGGGTGGGCGGGTCGGACGGCAGCAGCCGCTCGGTGAGCCGCACCGACCCGATGTCCAGCGAGCGCGCGGCGCGGAGGTGGCCCCCGCCGCCTCCCGTACCGGTCGCGGGGTCGCCGAGGATCAGCTCGGTGGAGCCCCCGCCGATGTCCACCACCAGCACCGGCGACGGTACGTCGGACAGGGCGCGGGTCGCGCCGTCGTAGGACAGCCGGGCCTCCTCGTCGCCGCTGAGCACCTCGGGCTCGACGCCGAGCCGCGCGCGGACCCCCTCGCGGAACACGTCACCGTTGCGTGCGTCCCGGACCGCGGAGGTCGCGCAGAACCGGAGCGCGTGCACGCCGTACGCCTCGACCAGCGCGGCGTACTCGTCGACCGCCGCGAACGTCCGGGCCAGCGCCTGCTCCGCGAGCACGCCGGTGCGGTCGACGTCCTGGCCGAGCCGGACGATCCGCATCTGCCGGACCAGGGTGTGCTCCTCGCCCGTGGCGGCGTCCAGGTCGGCGACCAGCAGCTTGATCGTGTTGGTGCCGCAGTCGACCGAGGCGACCCGGGTCACGCGTCGCCCTCGCGACCCTGCGGCTCGCGTTCGCGCCGACTCGACGGTTCCTCGGCTCGCGTTCGCGCCGACTCGACGGCTCCCCGGCTCGCGTTCGCGCCGACTCGGCGGTTCCCCGGCTCGCGTTCACGCCGACTCGGCGGTTCCCCGGCTCGCGTTCGCGCCGACTCGACGGAGGCGGCCGCCGGGGCGTCCGCCGGGGCGGCCGTCACGCACGGCCCCGACCCCCAGAACTCGCCGAGCAGGTCGAGCACCTCGTCGCCGAGCGGGTTCACACCCCGGCCCTGCGCGAGCGCCTGGCCGGCGAGCACGTGCAGGCACTTGACCCGGGTGGGCATCCCGCCGGCGGAGACCCCGGCGATCTCCGGGACGTGGCCGATGCCCTCGCGGAAGGCGAGGTAGGCCTCGTGGGCGCGCTCGTAGGCCGCGGCCAGCTCGGGGTCGGCCTCGAGCCGCTCGGTCATCTCCTTCATCAGCCCGGACGCCTCGAGGGTGCCGATCAGCGACGCCGCGCGCGGGCAGGTCAGGTAGAACGTGGTCGGGAACGGGGTGCCGTCTTCGAGGCGCGGCTCGGTGGCCACCACGTCGGGGTTGCCGCACGGGCACCGGTGGCCGATGTCGTGGATGGAGCGGGGCGGGCGCCCGAGCTGGGCGGCGATGACGGCTTCGTCGCGGGCTTCGATCACTGCTTCTTCGGGTTCTTCGGGTTCTTGGGGGCGCGGATACGGGTCGCCGGCGGCGGCTCGGCCGGTTTGTCGGTCGGGGGGTTGCCGGCCGCCTCCATGCTGCCCCAGGCGGACTTCCACCAGATCGGCGGGTGCGCGGCGGTGCTGGTGGCCGGGCTGGTCAGCGAGTCCTGGTGGCCGAGCGGCTTGTCGTTCCCGTCGACCACCTGGAAGCCGATCTCGCCGGGCAGCACCCAGCCGAGCCGCTCGTGGGTGACCGCGCGGACGTAGGCCGGGTCGGACCAGCGCTTCTTCTCCCGTTCGAGCTTGGCGATGGTCGCCTTCGACGAGGCGATGTCGTGGTGCAGGGCGATCAGGTGCTGGCGCTGCTGCAGGTAGGCCCGCATGCTCGAGGCGTAGGAGACCATCAGCACCGCGAGCACGAGCACCAGGATCGCCGCGCGACCGGTGAACCGGGGTCGCGGAGGCGCCTCGCGGGCGGCCGTGGCGCGCGGCCTCGGCGCGCCCGGGCGGCGGCCCGGTCCGGTGCCCGGCCGCGAGCCGCCGCGCCCGGACGCCGTACGGCGCGCAGAGGCCCGGGGGCCGGAACCCGACCCCCGGGGCGACGGACGACCACCTGGCATGAGGGAGCTCAGTCCCCCGTGCCGTAGCGCGGGAACGCGGCGCGGCCGGCGTAGCGGGCGGCGTCGTCGAGCTCCTCCTCGATGCGGAGCAGCTGGTTGTACTTCGCGACCCGCTCCGAGCGTGCCGGGGCGCCGGTCTTGATCTGGCCGCAGTTGGTCGCCACCGCGAGGTCCGCGATCGTGGTGTCCTCGGTCTCGCCGGACCGGTGGCTCATCATGCAGCGCAGACCGTTGCGGTGCGCGAGGTCCACCGAGTCCAGGGTCTCGGTCAGCGAGCCGATCTGGTTCACCTTCACCAGCAGCGCGTTCGCCGACCGCTCGTCGATGCCGCGCTGCAGCCGCTCGACGTTCGTCACGAAGATGTCGTCACCGACGATCTGGACGCGGTCGCCGAGCGCGGAGGTCAGCCCGGCCCACCCGGCCCAGTCCTCCTCGGCCAGCGGGTCCTCGAGCGACACGATCGGGTAGGACTCGACGAGGTCGGCGTAGTAGGCCCGCATCTCCTCGGCGGACTTGGCCGCCTTCTCGAACTGGTAGGCGCCGTCGGCGTAGAACTCGGTGGCCGCGGCGTCGAGCGCGAACGCGATGTCCTCGCCCGGCTTCAGCCCGGCCTTCTCCACCGCGGTGCTGATCAGGTCCAGGGCGGCGCGGTTGGACGGCAGGTCCGGCGCGAAGCCGCCCTCGTCGCCGAGACCGGTGCCGAGCCCCTGCTCCTTGAGCACGGACTTGAGCGCGTGGTACACCTCCGCGCCCTGCCGCAGCGCCTCGCGGAACGTCGCCGCGCCGATCGGCGCGATCATGAACTCCTGTACGTCGACCCCGGTGTCGGCGTGCGCGCCGCCGTTGAGGATGTTCATCATCGGCACCGGCAGGATGTGCGCGTTGGGTCCACCGACGTAGCGGAACAGCGGCAGGTCGGCCGAGTCCGCGGCGGCCCGGGCCACCGCCAGCGACACCCCGAGGATCGCGTTCGCGCCCAGCTTGGACTTGTTCGGGGTGCCGTCGAGCTCCAGCAGCCGCTGGTCGACCAGCCGCTGCTCGGACGCCTCGAAGCCGATCAGCTCGGGGCCGATCGCGTCGAGCACCGCCTGCACGGCGTTCTCCACGCCCTTGCCGCCGTACCGCCCGCCACCGTCGCGCAGCTCGACCGCCTCGAACGCGCCGGTGGAGGCGCCGGAGGGCACCGCCGCGCGGGAGATGGTGCCGTCGTCGAGGGCGACCTCGACCTCGATGGTGGGGTTGCCGCGCGAGTCGAGGATCTCGCGCGCGCCGACTGCCTCGATGGACGCCACGGCGTGCTCCTCTACGGGTCGATGGGTCAGGACGGGAACCAGCCTAACGGCGCGGCGGTCCGCAGCCGGGCACGGCTCGCCCTCCGGCCGGTCGTCGGGACGGGTGGCGTGGCGCGCACGCAGTTCTCCCGCCGGGGCGACGGCAGCGCACTTCCAGATGGCGTTGCCGCCCCGCCCGCTCGGCACGATCCGGGCCCGCGTCGGCATGCTCCCCGCGTGGGATGACGTACTCCCCCAAACCGCCCCGAACCCCCTCGCCGCGAACCGCCGGCAGGTGGCCGGGCGCTCGCCGCGGACGGTCGGACCGCGCTCGTCTGAGCCCGCTGCGGGGTCCGGTCGGACTACAGACACCGCCCGGAACGAGTCCCCAGAATCGGCGCATGACCGAGAGCCCGTCGCCCACCCAGCGGGTGGCGCGGCTGTTCGACGAGGTGGCGACGGAGTACGACCAGACCGGCGTCGACTTCTTCGGGCCGATCGCCGACCGGCTCGTCGACCTCCTGCAGGTCCGGCCGGGTGAACGGGCCGCCGACCTGGGCTGCGGCCGGGGCGCGGCGACCTTCCGGCTCGCCGACGCCGTTGGACCCACCGGGTCGGTGACCGCGGTGGACGTCGCGCCCGCGATGGCGGCGCTGACCCGGGCCCGCGCCGAGCGCGAGGGCCGCGCGAACGTGCGCGTCGAGACGATGGACGCCTCCGCGCCGAACCTGCCGGAGCACGCACACGACGTGGTGGCGTCCTCGCTGGTGCTGTTCTTCCTGCCGGAGCCGGCCGAGGCGCTGACCCGGTGGCTGCGGCTGCTCGCGCCGAACGGCCGGATCGGCGTCACCACCTTCGGCGCGCAGGACCCGGTCTGGAAGGCCGTCGACGACCTGCTCACCAGCTACCTGCCACCCGGGATGCTCGACGCCCGGACCAGCGGCGCCCGCGGACCGTTCGCCAGCGACCGGGGCATGCAGGACCTGGTCGTGCGGTGTGGGGCCGCGATGGCCCGCACCGTCACCGAGCCGCAGCACGCGGTCTTCGCGGACGCCGACGCCTGGCGGGCCTGGAGCATGTCCGCCGGCCAGCGGCTGATGTGGGGGTTCGTCCCCGAGCCGGAGCGGGAGCTGCTGTTCGCCAGGATCACCAAGCTGCTCGGGCGGGCGCGGGGGCACGACGGCCGGATCCGGCTCACCCAGGACGTCCGCTACACCCTCGCCACGGCACCCGGCTGAGCGCCGGTCAGGACTCGGCGGCGCGCACCGCGTCGGCGAGGCGGCGGACGGCGTCGCGCAGCTCCTGCTCGGCGTCCAGGCCGGCCGCGCGTGCCTCGACGACGAGCCGCAGCAGCCGGTCGCCGAGCGACGGCGCGGAGCCGGGCGGGGCCACCTGGAGCTTCGCGGCCTTGCCGAGCACCTTGTCGGCCAGCGCCAGCGCGGGCAGCGCCGCCGGCACCCCGTCGAGGACCGAGGCGCGGCCCTTCTCGGCGTGCTTGAGGGTCTCCCAGCTCTCCTCGACCTCACCCAGGGACGGAGCGTCGACGCCCTCTGAACGAGCGAACACGTGCGGGTGCCGGTGCACGAGCTTGTCCACGATGCCGCCGGCCACGTCGTCGATGGTGAACCCGTCGGGCTCGGCCTCGCTGGCGATCCGGGCGTGGAAGTACACCTGGAGCAGCAGGTCGCCGAGCTCCTCGCGCAGGTGCGGGTAGTCCCCGCCCTCGATCGCCTCGAGGGTCTCGTAGCTCTCCTCGAGCAGGTACCTCGCCAGCGAGCGGTGGGTCTGCTCGCGGTCCCACGGGCACTGGACCCGCAGCTTGTCCATCACGGTCACCAGGTCGAGCAGCCGCGCGCCCGGCACGTCGTACGACCCGTGCAGCACCTCGACCTGCACGCCCGAGTCGCCGGAGACGATCTCGGTGGCCAGCTCCGCGGGCAGCCGGTCGGCCTCCTCGTCGGAGGCAAGCCACACCACGTCACCCGCGGTGACCGACGCGAGCAGGTCGCCGGCCGACGCCGCCGGGTGTACGTCGACGGGGTGGCCGGCCGCGACGACGGCGCGGGCCAGCGGCAGCTCGGGCGACGAGGCGAGCCGTCGGGACGCGGCCGCGACCGACTGCCAGGCGTTCCAGGACATCAGCCCCGGGGCGACCCGGGGGCTGACGACGAGCAGGGTCAGCTGCACTTCTGGGTGGCCGGCAGGGCGGCGACCCACCCGGCCGACGGGTCGGGGCTCGCGCCGTCGGCGGCCGAGGAGGACGCCGGGACGGAGAGGGACCCGCCGGAGGTCTGCACGGTGCCCTTGGCCGCGTCGAAGCTGCCGTAGCGCGGGTCCACCTGGATGTCGAGCCCCTTGGCGAACTTCGCGCGCAGCTTGCGGCCGGCGGCCAGCGCCTTGTTGTCGTCGGTGGTGGGGGTGCCCTGGTCGGCGAGGTACTGGTGGCCGACGGCGATCAGCATCAGCTGGCCCTCGGCGTAGCCCTGCAGCGCCGAGCGGAAGTCGTCGCGCTGGCCGGCCGGGAGCACATCGATGCTGGACTGGTTCCGTGCGATCGCCTGGGACACCTGCTTCTGGTCCGGCTGCACGCCCTTGGCCCGGCCGAACTGCTGGGACAGGTCGCTGTCGAGCAGCACCTGCAGCGCGCCCTGCCGGGCCCCGCGGCTCGCGAGGGGCTGGCCGTTCTGGCCCCCGGTGTTCGCCGAGCAGAGCGCCGCCGCCACGGCGTCCACATGGGCGTTGGTGATCTCGTCGCCGCCCACCACGGCCGCCGCGCCCGGGTGCAGCCCGCAGCCGGACAGCACGCTCGCCGCCACGGCGGCGAGGACGGACACCTTGAGGTTGCGTGCACGGGTCACGGTGGTTCTTCTCCCTAGCTGGTCGGGCCGGATCCTGCGGTGTCGACCACGGTATCGATCACCTGCCGCGCCCAGGTGAGCAGTGCCTCGTCCCGGATCGGCGTGCCCCCCACGACGGAGGTCGACGGGCGGGGCACGAGCATCGTACGCAGGCTGGCCTTCACGATGCTCTTCGGGTAGAGCCGGTTCAGCCGCACCGTGCCGGAGTCCGGCAGCTCGACCGGCGCGAAGCGGACGTACTTGCCCTGCACCGTGACGTCAGTCAGGCCCGCCGCGCGGGCCCGGGCCCGGAAGCGCGCGACCTCCAGCAGGCTGGCCACGGGCGGCGGCGGGTCGCCGTACCGGTCGACGAGCTCCTCGCGGATCTGCTCGACGTCGGTGTCGCTGCGGACCTCGGCGAGCCGCTTGTACATCTCCAGCCGCAGCCGCTCGCTGGGCACGTAGTCGTGCGGCAGGTGCGCGTCGATCGGCAGCTCGATCTTGGTCTCCGGGAGCTCCTCGGCGGTGTCCCCGCGGAACTCGGAGACCGCCTCGCCGACCAGCCGGACGTAGAGGTCGAAGCCGACGTCGGCGATGTGCCCGGACTGCTCGCCGCCGAGCAGGTTGCCGGCGCCGCGGATCTCCAGGTCCTTCATCGCGATCGCCATCCCGCCGCCCAGGTCCGAGTGCTGCGCCAGGGTGGCCAGCCGCTCGTGGGCGGTCTCGGTGAGCGGCTTGTCCGGCGGGTACAGGAAGTAGGCGTACGCCCGCTCCCGGCCGCGGCCCACCCGGCCGCGCAGCTGGTGCAGCTGGGACAGCCCGAGCATGTCCGCGCGCTCGATGACCAGCGTGTTCGCGTTGGACACGTCGAGGCCGGACTCCACGATCGTGGTGCACACCAGCACGTCGAACCGCTTCTCCCAGAAGTCGACCATCACCTGCTCGAGCTGGTGCTCACCCATCTGCCCGTGCGCGGTGGTGACCCGGGCCTCGGGGACCAGCCGTCGGATGTGCGCTGCGGCCTTCTCGATCGACTGCACCCGGTTGTGGATGTAGAAGACCTGTCCCTCGCGGAGCAGCTCGCGCCGGATCGCCGCGGTCACCTGCCGGTCCTCGTAGGACCCGACGTAGGTGAGCACCGGGTGCCGCTCCTCCGGCGGGGTGGTGATCGTGGACATCTCCCGGATCCCCGTGATCGCCATCTCCAGGGTGCGCGGGATCGGGGTCGCGGACATCGCCAGCACGTCGACGCTGGTCCGCAGCCGCTTCATCTGCTCCTTGTGCTCGACCCCGAAGCGCTGCTCCTCGTCGACGATGATCAGCCCGAGGTTCTTGATCTTGATGTCGGGGTTGAGCAGCCGGTGGGTGCCGATCACGATGTCCACGGTGCCGTCGGCGAGGCCGGCGATCGTCTCGCCTGCCTCCCGGTCGGTCTGGAACCGGCTCAGCCCCTTGAGCACGATCGGGAACCCGGCCATCCGCTCGGCGAACGTGGAGAAGTGCTGCTGCACCAGCAGCGTGGTGGGCACCAGCACGGCGACCTGCTTGCCGTCCTGCACGGCCTTGAAGGCGGCCCGCACAGCGATTTCGGTCTTCCCGTAGCCGACGTCCCCGCAGACCAGCCGGTCCATCGGCACCTCGAGCTGCATGTCGTGCTTGACCTCGTCGACCGTGGACAGCTGGTCGGGGGTCTCGACGAACGGGAACGCGTCCTCGAGCTCGCGCTGCCAGGGGCTGTCCGGGCCGAACGCGTGCCCGCGGGTGGCCTGCCGCGCGGCGTAGAGCTTGATCAGCTCGGCGGCGATCTGCCGCACCGCCTTGCGGGCCCGGCCCTTGCGCTTGGCCCAGTCGGCGCCGCCGAGCCGGTCCAGGCTGGGCTGCTCGCCGCCGACGTAGCGGGTGACCTGGTCGAGCTGGTCGGTCGGGACGAAGAGTCTGTCCGGCGGGTTGCCGCGCTTGGAGGAGCCGTACTCCAGGACCAGGTACTCCCGGACCGCGCCCTGCACCTCGCGCTGCTTCATCTCGACGTAGCGGCCCACGCCGTGCTGCTCGTGCACCACGTAGTCGCCGGGCTTGAGCTCCAGCGGGTCGATCTGCCGCTTGCGCCGGGTCGGCATCTTGCGCATGTCCTTGGTGGACGAGCGCTGCCCGGAGATGTCGTCCCCGGTGAGCACGGCCAGGCACAGGTCGGCGTCGACGAAGCCGTGCTCCAGGGTGGCGGTGGTGACCGTCACCACGGCCTCCGGCGCCGCGTCCGCGGCATCGAGCGAGTCGACGTACCGGACCGGGACGTCGTGCTCCTTGAGCACCTCCACCATCCGCTGCGCGGGGCCGTGGCCCTCGGTGACCAGGACCACCCGGCTGCGTGCGGCCAGCCAGGTCCGGATGTCGGTGACCGCCCGCTCCAGGTCGCCGCGGTAGGTCTCGACCGGTCTGATCGGTACCGGCCGGGACTCGACCGCGCCGGCCTCGACGTCCACGTCGACCGAGACCACCTCGCCCAGCACGTCCCGCAGCGGCTCGGCCGGAGGTGGAGGCGCGAGACCCCCGCCGGCCTCGGGGTCCAGGCCGAACGGCGAGACGCTCCACCACGGCTTGCCCTGGCCGAGGCTGAGCGCGCGCACGTCCCCCAGCGACCGGTAGGACACGGAGCTCAGGTCGACCGGGGCCTTGCCCCCGCCGGCCGCGGCCGCCCACGACGCGTCCAGGAACTCCTCGCTGGTCGCCACCAGGTCGTGCGCCCGGCTGCGGGCCCGCTCCGGGTCGAGCACCAGCACGTGGGTGTCGCGGGGCATCAGGTCGATGAGCATCTCCATCTCGTCGACCAGGGCGGGCGCCAGCGACTCCATCCCCTCGACCGCGTGGCCCTCGGCGAGCTTCTCGGTCAGCTCCGCGAGCTGCGGGTGGGTCTCGCCCAGCCGGCGGGCCCGGGCGCGCACCTCGTCGGTGAGCAGCAGCTCGCGGCACGGCGGCGCCCACACCCGGGTGGCCGGCTCGAGGGTGCGCTGGTCGGCGACCGCGAACGACCGGATCTCCTCCACCTCGTCACCCCAGAACTCCACCCGCAGCGGGTGCTCCTCGGTCGGCGGGAAGACGTCCACGATGCCGCCGCGCACGGCGAACTCGCCGCGCCGCTCCACCAGGTCCACCCGGTGGTAGGCGGCTCCGGCGAGACGCCGTACCACGTCCTCGAGGTCGGCGGTCATCCCGACGGTGAGCTCGACCGGCTCCAGGTCGGCCAGCCCGCGGACCTGCGGCTGCAGCACCGACCGGACCGGCGCCACCACCACCTTGACCGGGCCGTTGCTGGCGTCGTCGCCGGGGTGCTTGAGCCGGCGGAGCACCGCGAGCCGCTTGCCGACGGTGTCGCTGCGCGGCGAGAGCCGCTCGTGCGGGAGCGTCTCCCAGGCCGGGTAGTAGGCGACCAGCGCCGGGTCCATCAGCCCGGCCAGCGAGGTGACCAGGTCCTCGGCCTCCCGGGCGGTCGCGGCCACCGCGAGCACGGTGCGGCCGGCGTCCACCAGGCCCTTGACCACGAACGGCCGCAACGCGGTCGGCGCGGTCAGGTCCAGGGCGGGTACGGCGCCGCCGCGGGCGTCCTCCACGGCCGAGGCGAGGACCTTGTCCTGCAGCACCAGGTCGGCCAGGCCTTGTACGCCCACGAGAGCTCCTACGGTTCGGCACGCAACACGACGGCCCCCTGCCGGGAGGACGAGGGGGTGAGGTGCCCAGTCTACGGCGGGGCTCCCCGGCCGACTTGTCAGGCGGTGTGGACGCCCTGGCGGACGCAGCGCCTGACAAGTCGGGTGTCGACTACGGTCGGTGCATGGCGGCCTCGAAGGGGAGCACCCCGGCGGTGGAGCTCGAGATCGACGACAAGGTCGTGCGGATCTCCAACCCCGACCGGGTCTACTTCCCCGCCCGCGGCGAGACCAAGCTCGACCTCGCGGAGTACTACCTCGCGGTCGGCGACGGCATCGTCAACGCGCTGCGCGAGCGCCCGTGCATGCTGCACCGGTTCCCCACGGGGGTCAGCGGCGAGAAGGTGCACCAGAAGCGGCTGCCGGCGGGCGCGCCGCCGTGGGTGGAGACCGTCCGGGTGCACTTCCCGCGCTGGAACCGGACCGCCGACGAGCTGTGCGTCACCGAGATCGCGCAGGTGGTGTGGGCGGTGCAGATGTCGACGGTGGAGCTCCACCCGTGGAACAGCCGGCGGGCGGACACCGAGAAGCCCGACGAGTGGCGCATCGACCTCGACCCGGGGCCGGAGTGCGACTACGCCACGGTCCGGCGGGTCGCGCACGTGGCCCACGAGGTGCTCGACGAGCTCGGCGCGGTCGGCTTCCCGAAGACCTCGGGCGGCAACGGCCTGCACGTCTACGTCCGGATCGAGCCCGCGCACGGCTTCAAGGACGTACGACGGGCCGCCCTGGCCTTCGCGCGCGAGGTGGAGCGACGCTCGCCGGACGTGACGACCACCTGGTGGCGCAAGGACCGCGACCCGGCCCAGCTGTTCGTGGACTACAACCAGAACGCCCGCGACCACACGATCGCGGCGGCCTACTCGGTGCGCGGAAACCCCGAGGCCACGGTGTCCACGCCGGTCCGCTGGGACGAGGTGGACGACGTGCACCCGCGGGACTGCACCATCGCCACGGTGCCGGCCCGGTTCGCCGAGCTCGGCGACCTGCACGCCGGGATCGACGACGCGGTCTTCGACCTTCGCCCGCTGCTGGAGTGGGCGGCCCGCGACGAGGCCGGGGGCGCCGCGACGCCCCCGCCGCCGGAGGACGCCGGCTGAGCTTGCACGGTTGGCACCTTCCGGGGACCCGGGGCGGTGCCAACCGTGCAAAACCGCGGGCCGGCGCGCGGTGCTGCACCGGGCGGCCGGGCCGGGCGGCAGGTCCAGGTAGCCGGGCCGGGTCAGCCGGGCCAGGTCAGCCGGGCCAGGTCAGTGGGGCCGGGTCAGTGGGGCCGGGTCAGCCGGCGCCGTGCCGGCGGACGAACTCCACGATCTGCTCGGCGAGCTCGGGACGGCAGACGATCAGGTCGGGCAGCAGCACGTCGTCCTGGTTGTAGACCAGCGGGGACCCGTCCACCCGGCTGGTGAACAGCCCGGCCGCGCGAGCCACCGCCACCGGTGCCGCGGAGTCCCACTCGAACTGCCCGCCGGCGTGCACGTAGGCGTCGGTGACGTCGCGGACCACCGAGATCACCTTGGCGCCCGCGGAGCCCATCGGCACCAGCTCGGCGCCGATCTCCTCGGCGAGCGTCTCGACGAAGGCCGGCGGCCGGGTGCGGCTGACCGCGATCCGGGGCCGCTCGCTGCTGCGCGGCGGGACGGCCGGCGGCTCCCCGGTGTTGAAGGTGGTGGCCAGGCCCGGCTGCGCCACCGCGCCGGCGACCAGCTCGCCCCGCTCCCAGAGCGCGACGTGCACGGCCCAGTCGTCGCGCGGCGGCTCGGAGAACTCCCGGGTCCCGTCGAGCGGGTCGATGATCCAGACCCGGTCCGCGCGCAGCCGGGCCTTGTCGTCCTTGCCCTCCTCGGACAGCACGGCGTCCCCGGGGCGGTGGGTGGCCATCAGCTGCATCAGCAGCTCGTGCGAGGCCTGGTCGCCCGCGTCCTTGAGGTCCTTGCCCTGCAGCCCCTGGGTGCGCACCTCGGTGAGCAGCTCACCGGCGACGGTGGCGGTCCAGGCGGCGAACGCGTGGTCGTCCTCGACGACTCCGGCGGGCGGGGTGGGGATCCCTGGGCTGTTGGTCACGGGCTTCCTCGCTATCGGGTCGGGGTCAGCTGTTGAATCGGCTCAGCTGTTGAATCGGCTCTGGGTCTTCTCGAGGCCCTCGGTGAGCAGCGTC
This sequence comes from uncultured Actinomycetota bacterium, assembly GCA_963728775.1. Classification (GTDB taxonomy): domain Bacteria; phylum Actinomycetota; class Actinomycetes; order Propionibacteriales; family Nocardioidaceae; genus Nocardioides_B. The sequence goes on along the minus strand of CAVSLP010000008.1, from coordinate 33,320 downwards.
TCGACCGCGTCCGCGGCCCGGTCCACCTGGAACGGGAGCACCTTGCGCTCGGACGAGGAGTAGTCCGACAGCACGAAGTCGGCCGGGCTCTGCCGCCCGGGCGGGCGGCCGATGCCGACCCGCACCCGGTGGAAGTCGCCGGAGTCCAGCGACTTGCGCATCGACCGCAGGCCGTTGTGGCCGTTGTCGCCGCCGCCGAGCTTGACCCGCAGCGTGTCGAAGCCGATGTCGAGCTCGTCGTGCACCGCGACGATCCGCTCCACCGGGACCTTGTAGAACTTGGCGAGGCCCGCGACCGGGCCACCGGTCTCGTTCATGTAGCAGCGCGGCCGGGCCAGGATCACCCGGACCCCGCCCATCCCGGGCGCAGCCGGCGACCCGCCGAGGCGGCCCTCGACGACGTCGGCGCGGCCGGTCTTGTGCGGTCGGAACGAGCCGCCCATCCGGGAGGCCAGCTCCTCGGCGACGAGGTAGCCGATGTTGTGCCGGTTGCCGGCATAGGAAGGGCCGGGGTTCCCCAGCCCCACGACCAACCAGACGTCACTGGTCGTCGCGTCGCTCACGGGATCCCCGGCCTTCCTGTTGAAGAACTGCTTCACGCGCTCGACCCACACGGGACCGAGCGTAGTGAACGGCTCACTCCTCCGGTGCCGACTCCTCGGACGACTCGCCCTCGGCGGCCTCACCCTCGGCGGCCTGCTCCTCGGGCTCCTCGTGCTCGATGCCGACCTCGGCCTCGGCCTCCTCCAGCTCGGCCTCGACCTCCTCGGTGGTGGGCGCGTGCGTCACGTTGACGATCAGCGTGTCCTCGTCGAGCAGGACCGTGGAGCCCTTGGGCACCTCGAGGTCGCGCGCGAAGATCTGGGTGCCGACCTCGGCGCCCTCGATCGAGATCTCGACGTACTCCGGGATGTGCGTGGCCTCGGCCTCGACGGTGACCGAGGGGTGCTCGGTCACGACCAGGGAGTCCGGGCCGGGCTCGCCGTTGAGGTGCACCGGGATCTCGACGGTGACCTTCTCGCCCTTGCGGACCACGACCAGGTCGAGGTGCTCCAGGAAGCCCTTGAGCGTGTCGCGCTGCACCTGCTTGGGCAGGGCCAGGATCTTCTTGCCGTCCACGGTGATGTTCAGCAGCGCGTTCGCGCCACCGTGCTTGAGCGCCAGCATCGTGTCGTGGCCGGGCAGGGTGATGTGCACCGGCGGGGTGCCGTGCCCGTACAGCACCGCGGGGACCTTGTCGGCGCGACGGATGCGGCGGGCCGCGCCCTTGCCGAACTCGGTGCGGGCCTCGGCCTGGATGTTGCTCTCGGACATGGGCTGGTACTCCTCAGCTTCGTGGTCGGCGACCGTCGTACGACTCGGTGGCTGCACCGGCGGGAGGAACGGCGCTCCGGAGACGGGCGCGGGCCAGCGGCGCACGCTGCGCGCCGGGCCGACCGCGTCGATCACGGAGTGAGCACTGCTCTCCCTCGCCGAGGCAACTGCCCGAGTCTAACGGCCCCGACCCGCGACAGGGAAATCGCTACTGCGCGTGACCGTCGAAGAGAGAGGTGACGGAGCCGTCCTCGAACACCTCGCGGATCGCGCGGCTGATCAGCGGCGCGATCGACAGGCAGGTCAGCTTGTCGAACTGCCGTTCCGCGGGGATCGGCAGGGTGTTGGTGACCACCACCTCGGTCGCGGGGCAGTTCTTCAGCCGGTCCACCGCGGGGTCCGAGAGGATCGCGTGCGTCGCGGCGACCACCACCCCGGCGGCGCCGTCGTTCACCAGCGCCTCGGTGGCCTTCACGATGGTGCCGCCGGTGTCGATCATGTCGTCGACGAGCACGCAGATCCGGCCCTCCACCTGGCCGACGACCCGGTTGGCGACGGACTCGTTGGGCCGGTCGATGCTGCGGGTCTTGTGGATGAAGGCCAGCGGCGCGCCGCCGAGGCGGTTCGACCACTGCTCGGCGACCTTGATCCGGCCGGCGTCCGGGGAGACCACGGCGAGCTGCTCGCTGCCGTACTTCTCCCGGACGTACTCCGAGAGGATCGGCAGCGCCATCAGGTGGTCCACCGGGCCGTCGAAGAAGCCCTGGATCTGCGCGGTGTGCAGGTCCACGGCGATCAGCCGGTCCGCCCCGGCGGTCTTGAACAGGTCGGCCATCAGCCGCGCCGAGATCGGCTCCCGGCCGCGGTGCTTCTTGTCCTGGCGGGCGTAGCCGTAGAACGGCAGCACCACGGTGATCCGCTTGGCCGAGGCCCGCTTGAGCGCGTCGACCATGATCAGGTGCTCCATGATCCACTCGTTGACCGGCGCGGTGTGGCTCTGGATCACGAAGGCGTCGCAGCCGCGGACCGACTCCTCGAAGCGGACGTAGATCTCGCTGTTCGCGAACTCGTAGGCCGACGTCGGCACGAGCGGGGTGCCGAGCTGCTCGGCGACCTCCTCGGCGAGCTCGGGGTGCGCGCGCCCGCTGAAGACCATCAGGTTCTTCTCGGTGGTCCGCTTCAGTCCGCTCACAGCAGAGTCTCCTCGAGGGGTGGCCGGGGGGCTTACCGCGATTGTGACTCAGGACCGCCCTCGGCCGCGACCTGGGGTGGGTCGGTGCGGGAAGGCGCACCCGGCCGGTCGGCGAGGGCCGCCTCCGCGGCCTCCGCCATCGGGCTGCCGGGCCGCTTGCGCAGCGTCCAGCCCTCGATCACCCGCTGCGGCCCGGCCGAGACGGCCAGCGCGCCGGGCGGGACGTCCTCGCGTACGACGGTCCCGCCGCCCGTCGACGCGCCGTCGCCGATGTCGACCGGGGCCACGAAGGTGTTGTTGGAGCCGGTCCGGGCCTGCCGACCCACCGTGGTGCGGTGCTTCTCCGCCCCGTCGTAGTTGGCGAAGATCGTGCCGGCGCCGATGTTGGCGCCCTCGCCGATCTCCGCGTCGCCGACGTAGGACAGGTGCGGGACCTTGGCACCGTCGGCGATCTGCGCGTTCTTGGTCTCCACGAACCCGCCGATCTTGCCGCCCGCCCCGAGCACGGTGCCCGGGCGCAGGTAGGAGAACGGCCCGACGGTGGCGCCCTCGCCGACCACCGCGAGCTCCGCGTGGGTGCGCACCACCCGCGCGCCGCGAGCGACCTCGACGTCCTTGAGCGTGCAGTCCGGGCCCACCACGGCGTCCTCGGCGACCAGGGTGGCCCCGAGCAGCTGGACCCCGGGCAGGATCGTGGCGTCCGGCTCGAGCACCACGTCGGCGTCCACCCAGGTGCTGGACGGGTCCACGACGGTCACGCCGGCACGCATCCAGCGCTCCAGGATCCGCCGGTTCAGCTCGGCCGCGAGCCCGGCGAGCTGGACCCGGTCGTTGGCGCCCTCGGTCTGCATCACGTCGTCGATGCGGTGCGCGCCCACCGCGAGCCCGTCGTCGGTGGCGATGCCGACCACGTCGGTGAGGTAGTACTCGCGCTTGGCGTTGTCGTTGCCGATCCGGGCGAGCGCGGCGGCCAGGAACTCCCCGTCGAAGGCGAACACCCCGGAGTTGATCTCCTGGACCGCGGCCTGCTCGTCGGTGGCGTCCTTCTCCTCGACGATCGCCTCGACCGCCCCGGAGCCGTCCCGCAGCACCCGCCCGTAGCCGAACGGGTCCGCGACCTCCGCGGTGAGGATCGTGATCGCCCGGCCCGCGGCGTCGTGGTCGGCGACCAGGCCGACGAGCGTCTCGCCCTGCATGAGCGGGGTGTCGCCCGCCATCACCACGACGGTGCCCCGCGTCGTACCGGCGGCCGCGCGCAGCGCGTCCAGGCCGACCCGGACCGCGTGCCCGGTGCCCTCCTGGGTCTCCTGGACCGCCAGCAGGGCCCGGGGCGCCTGCTCGAGGATGTGCGGGCCGACCTGCTCGCGGCCGCTGCCGACCACCGCGACGAGGTGCTCGGGCTGCACGGTAAGCGCGGCGGTGAGCACGTGCCCGATCATGGTGCGGCCGCACAGCGGGTGCAGCACCTTCATCAGCTTGGACTTCATCCGGGTGCCGCTGCCGGCGGCGAGCACGACGACGGCTGCGGGCCGCGGGGCGGCTTCGGTCACGGGGTCTCCCTGTCCTCGTCGGGCAGTCGCCGGCGGGTCGACGTGCGCTCCTCCGGCGCCGGGCTCCCCGGGTAGGAGTCGAACCTACGTCGCTTTGTCCGCATTCAAAGTGCGGCGGGCCCTGCCGACAGACCAACCGGGGATCGAGCGGCAACAGCCTACGCAATCGCGCACGACCGGCGGCAACCCCGACGACCCGGGGCAGTCCCGGACGCCTCCGACACGCGTCACCATTGGAAACTTACGGTTGCGTAGGTTACGGTTTCGTAGGTACGCCGACGTCTCCCCGTGAGGACCTTCATGACACCACCGACCACGCCCGCGACCGTGGACCGGCCGCGTCCGGCCGCTGACCGGCCGGCGGCCTCCGTCACCGACCTCGGACGGGTCGACGCGACGCTCGGCGGCGACACCCAGTCGCGCCGCGAGCAGGTCGCGCTCGGGATCTTCATCGTGGTGCCGTTCCTGGCGGTGGCCGCGGCCGTCCCGGTCGCCTGGGGCGGCTGGCTGGGCTGGAGCGACGTCGCGATCATGGTGCTGATGTACTGGCTCACCGGCCACGGCATCACGGTCGGCTTCCACCGGCTGTTCACGCACAAGTCCTACAAGCCGAATCGGGCGGTCAAGGTGTTCTGGGCGATCGCCGGGTCGATGGCGATCCAGGGCCCGGTGGTCCGCTGGGTGGCCGACCACCGCAAGCACCACAAGTTCTCCGACCGCGACGGCGACCCGCACTCGCCGTGGCGCTACGGCAGGGACCTCAAGGCGCTGACCAAGGGCTTCCTGTACGCGCACATGATGTGGCTGTTCAACCCCGAGCAGACCCCGCAGCGCAAGTACGCCCCGGACCTGATGAAGGACAAGGACATCGTCCGCATCTCGCGGCAGTTCCCCGCCTGGGTCGCGGTCTCGCTGCTGGCGCCCGCCGTGCTCGGCGGCCTGGTCACCTGGTCGTGGCAGGGCGCGGTGACCGCGTTCTTCTGGGGCTCGCTGGTCCGGGTCAGCCTGCTGCACCACGTGACCTGGTCGATCAACTCGATCTGCCACACGATCGGCGACCGGCCGTTCGTCTCGCGCGACAAGTCCGCCAACGTGTGGTGGCTGGCGATCCCCTCGATGGGCGAGTCCTGGCACAACCTGCACCACGCCGACCCGACCTGCGCGCGGCACGGGGTGATGCGCGGCCAGGTCGACACCTCGGCGCGGGTCATCTGGGCGATGGAGAAGCTCGGCTGGGTCGCCGACGTGCGCTGGCCGGTCCGCGAGCGCCTCGACGCGAAGCTGGTGAAGAACCAGGTTCCCGAAGCCGCCTGAGCTGTCGTGACCACCAGGCGCGCCGCAGGCGCACACCGGCGAGAGGGCCGGCTGGCATGATGAGGCCGTGACCTCCTCCGCCCACGGACCCGACAACCTCGTGCCCCTGAGCTCGGCGGGTCGGGCCAAACGACCCCAGCGCAGCCGGATGACCGCGGCCGAGCGCCGCGAGCAGCTCATCGAGATCTCCCGGCGGCTGTTCGCCGAGCGCGGCTTCGACGGCACCTCGATCGAGGAGATCGCGGCGCGCGCCGAGGTCTCCAAGCCCGTGGTCTACGAGCACTTCGGCGGCAAGGAGGGGCTGTACGCGGTGGTCGTGGACCGCGAGGTGCGCAGCCTGCTCGAGATGATGCAGCAGGCGCTGACCGCCGGGCACCCACGGATGCTGCTGGAGCAGGCCGCGCTGGCGCTGCTGGACTACATCGAGCAGTCCTCCGACGGCTTCCGGATCCTGGTCCGGGACAGCCCGGTCGGATCGGCCACCGGGTCGTTCGTCTCGATCATCGGCGACGTCGCCAACCGGGTGGAGTACATCCTCGCGGCGGAGTTCAAGTCGCGCGGGTTCGACGCGAAGGCGGCCCCGATGTACTCCCAGATGCTCGTCGGCATGGTCGGCACGACCGGCCAGTGGTGGCTCGACGCCCGCAAGCCCTCCAAGGATGTCGTCGCCGCGCACCTGGTCAACCTGGCCTGGAACGGCCTGGCGGGCATGGAGAAGAAGCCGACCCTGCGCACCCGCCCCTGAGCGCGCCCCGACGGCCCAACTGCCGCCGGCACCGCCGCACCGCCGGCACCGCCTCACCGCCGGCACCGCCTCACCGCCGGCGCCGCCGTCACGCCGGCACGCCGGCCAATTGTGCCGGCGTGACACGGTCGAGCGCGGAATCCGCGTCACAACGGCACAATTGTCCGCCCGGGACGGGTCGGTACCCGCACCCAGAACGGCCGCATCGAGTTGTCAGGCGCTGTGCGCGCCATGGCGTTCTCGGCGCATGACAACTCGGGGTCAGCGGGCGGCCATCCGCTCCTTGAGCACGTCGCGCTTGTCCTCGAACCGCAGCGCCTGCTTCTCCAGCTGCTCCATGAAGTCGGCCAGCTCGGCGCGGGCCTGCTCCCCCTCGGCGTCGAGGCCCTCGAGCTCGAAGACGTTCCAGAAGCGCAGCACCGGGGCGACCACGTCGTCGCGGTGCTGGCGCAGGTCGTAGACCCCGGCGACCGCCATCTGCACCGCCTTGCGCTGGAAGCCGGCGATGTCGGCGCCGGGCATCTGGAAGGTCTTCACCACGTCGGCGATCGCGCGCATCGCCTGGTTCGGGCGCGAGCTCCAGCGCGGCCTTGAGCAGGTTGCGGTAGAAGACCATGTGCAGGTTCTCGTCGGCCGCGACCCGGGCCAGCAGCTGGTCGGCGACCGGGTCGTCGGTGAGCCTGCCGGTGTTGCGGTGCGACACCCGGGTGGCGAGCTCCTGGAACGACACGTAGGCCAGCGAGCGGACCAGGTCCTGGTGGTGCGCGGACTCGTAGCCGGTGGACATGTGGTCCATCCGCAGCCGCTCCAGCTCGACCGGGTCCACCGCGCGCGAGGTCAGCAGGTAGTCGCGGATCGCGATCCCGTGCCGGCCCTCCTCGGCGGTCCAGCGGTGCACCCAGCTGCCCCACGCGGCGTCCCGCCCGAACAGCGACGCGATCTCGTGGTGGTAGCTGGGCAGGTTGTCCTCGGTGAGCAGGTTCACGATCAGCGACGAGCGCGCCACGTCGGACATCGGCGAGTCGTCGTGCGACCAGGCGTCCCCGCCCAGCACACCGTCGAAGTTGCGGCCGTCGCTCCACGGGACGTACTCGTGCGGGAACCACTCCTTGGCCACCCCCAGGTGGCGGTTCAGGTTCTCCTCCACGACCTGCTCGAGCTCGAGCAGCATCTGGGTCTGCGTCATCGGCGTGCTCATCGTGCCTCCCTCCGCAGGCCCGGGTCCGGACCTACCTACGCCACCGTAACCTTCGGCAGCGTAGGTTCCGAAACCCGCGTGTCAGAGACTGGCCAGTAACTCCACCCGGTTGCCGTTGCCGTCGGCGGAGTGGAAGCGCCGGTAGCCCGGGAAGTCGTCGTCCCAGGTGACCGGCAGGCCGGCCGCTCCGACGCGCGCCGCCAGCTCCTCCAGGGCGGCGACGCTGTCGAGCACGAAGGCGGGGTGCGCCTTCCGCGCGGCCGAGAACCCCTCCTCCACGCCGACGTGGACCTCGACACCCTCGCCGCGGAACCAGCAGCCGCCCCGGGCCGCCAGCACCGGCGGCTTGGCGACCTCGGGGATGCCCAGCAGCTCGCCGTAGAACCGGCGGGCCGCGCCCTCGCCGCCCGCGGGGCAGGACACCTGCACGTGGTGGAGCCTCATCGTCGACCTCCTTGGTAGTGCTTCATCTCCCGACACCCGCGCGACCACGAACACCCGGCGGAACGGCAGCAGGACGCCGTACGGGCCGGGCGGGTAGGCGGCGCGCAGCCGGCGCCGGAGCTCCTCCTCGAACCTCGGCGCGCAGGTCCGCGGGCAGCGCCTGCAGGGTCGGCCGGGCGCCGGTGCCGCTGACCCAGGTGAACACCGGGTCCTCCCCGGTGAGCAGGTGCAGGTAGGTGGTCTCCCACGCGTCGACGGCGCAGCCGAGGTCGAGCAGCCGGCGCAGGTACACCTCGGGCCCGAAGGCGTCCGGGACCGCGACCCCGGCCGTGTGCGCGGCGTACGGCGTCTCCGCGGCCAGCTCGCGGCGGATCACGTGGCTCGGCTCGTCGAAGTTGCCCGGCACCTGCACGGCGAGCCAACCCCCGGGCGCCAGCTGCCCGACGAGGGCGGCGAGCAGGTCGAGGTGGCCCGGCACCCACTGCAGGGTGGCGTTGGAGACCAGCACGTCGACCGGCCCGTCCGCCCGCCAGGCGCGCAGGTCGCCGACCTCGAAGCGGACCCCGGGCACCCCGGCGGCCCGCGCCCGGTCCACCATCGGCGCGGAGGAGTCCACGCCGACCACCTCGGCGGTCGGCCACCGCCGCGCGAGCAGCCCGGTCAGGTTGCCGGGTCCGCAGCCGAGGTCGACCACGCGGGCGGCCTCCGTCGCACCGACCCGGGCCAGCAGGTCCGCGAACGGGCGCCCGCGCTCGTCGGCGTAGGCGAGGTAGCGCTCCGGGTCCCAGCTGTGCGCGGTCATCCGCACTCCGATCTGTCTTGACGTCAAGACAATTCTGGCGGGCGAGATATCTTGATGTCAAGAGGTTTACGGGATCCCCGCGACTACCCGTGGGCAGCGAGCGGCTGTCCGCATCCGGCCACCGGCAGCTCGCGGCCGCCCGGCCCGGCCGCGTAGGCGGTGGCCGTCGGGGTCGGCCGCACGTCCCGGTTGAGCGCCCGCTCGCGCGCGTGCCTGGTGGCGTAGATGCCCCACCGGCCGAGGTGGTCCCACCGGTAGCCGGCGCTGTGCAGCCACGCCCCCAGCTGGTGGCGGACCCGGGTGTGCCAGCCGCGGATCACGACCACCTGCGGCCGGTCGGCGGCGATCTGCGCCGTCCACCCGGCGAACCCGCCGGCGGTGTGCCGGATCTTCCACCGGTCCACCCCCGAGGCGAGGTAGACGAACCGGTCCGGGTTGCGGCGACCGGTCAGCACCAGCGGGGTGGGGTCGCCGAGGGCGTAGACCGAGCCGGTCCTGCCCAGCATCCGGGTGAGCCCGCACGCGTCGGCCCGCTGGGCACGCAGGCCGCCGTCGTTCATCGGGTCGCTGCCGAACCAGGTCCAGGAGACCCCGACGAGGCCGGTCGCGGCCACCAGGACCGCGGCCGTCACCGCACGCCGGGCCGTGATGCCGCGCAGCGCCCCCACGGCCAGCGCGGCGGCGCCCCCGAGCCCGAGGGCGGCGTAGGGCAGCAGCGGGTACAGGTCCGGGTAGCCCTGGAAGTCCACGGCCGCGTACCCGGCCTGCGCCAGGCCGGTGAGCCCCACCACGAGCACCAGCGGGCTCCGGAGGGCCCGGCCCGGGTGGCCCCGGTGCCGGGCCAGCAGCGCCACCGTCAGCGCCAGCAGCAGGGACAGTCCGGCCCAGAACAGCAACCCGCTCGCCCGGTAGTCGCGGTGCACGACCGTGGCGATCAGGTCCAGCCGCTCCAGGACGCTCATCCTCGCCCGGTGGATCCCGGTGAGCGGGAAGACGAAGGCGGCCCCGACGAGCCTGCTCAGCGCCCCGACGGCGGCGAAGTACGCCGCGGTCGCGACCAGCGGGGCGGCGACCCCCGCGGCGGCCAGGCCGGCCGCCCGGCGCCGGCGACCCGCCTCCGCGCCCACCGGCGCGAACAGCACGGCGACCACCGGGAAGACCACCAGCGGCTGCCAGACCAGGAACGCCAGCGACCCGGCCGCCCCCGCCCAGAACCAGCGGCCGCGCAGCAGCAGCCACATGCTCGCCACCAGGCACAGCACGCCGGGCGTCTTGGCGTCCGGGCCCGACAGCGCGTCGGCGGCGAAGCCGCGGAACGAGGCGAACGCGACCGCGGCGACCACGCCCGCCGTTGTCGAGCGCCACAGCCGCTGGGCGAGCAGGAACACCGCCAGCACGGTCGCGCAGGACACGACGAAGAACGCCACCCGGATCGCGACCAGGTCCCCGGCCCCGGCCGCGTTCCCCAGGGCCGCGCCCAGACCCGCGACCATCGCGGCGAGCGGGCCCTTGGGGTCGAAGACGCTGGCGTACGGCGGGACCCCGTGCGCGAGCTGCTGCCCCGGGTAGGCGTACATCGCCTCGTCGCGGCTCAGCGTGCCGTCGAGGCCGAACCGGGTGAACAGCGCGACGGCCACCGCGACCGACACCAGCCCGCCGATCCACGACCCGAGACCGGCGCGGGCGACCCGCCCGCGGACCCCCGACACATCCACGTCTCGAGCCTACGCAGCGGGAGCAAGGCGGCCGCCGACGGAAATCTCTACATCAAGAATCTCGACGCGTACGATGAGGTCATGCGCGACGAGGTGGACCGGCTGGTCGAGGCGTGGGCACGCGAGCGCCCCGACCTCGAGCTGCAGCCGATGGAGGTGCTGTCCCGGGTGACCCGGCTCGGGCACCACCTCGACCGGGCCCGCCGGCAGGCGTTCACCGACCACCACCTCGAGCCGTGGGAGTTCGACGTGCTGGCGGCGCTGCGCCGGGCGGGCGCGCCGTACGAGCTCTCGCCGGGTCGGCTGATCCGGGAGACGCTGGTGACCAGCGGCACGATGACGAACCGGGTGGACCGGCTGGAGGCCCGCGGGCTGGTCGAGCGGCTGCCCGACCCACGCGACCGGCGGGGCGTGCTGGTGCGGCTGACCGCCGAGGGCCGGACCACGGTCGACGGGGCGCTCGCGGGTCTGCTGCGCCGCGAGCGGGACCTGCTCGCGGGCCTGAACGCGGCCGACCAGAGGCGGCTGGCCGGCCTGCTGCGCGCCCTGGTGCTGCCGTTCGAGACCGAGTAGCCCCCGCACCTCCCCCGGACGTCATACGTTCCGGTCGTCACCGCGACCACCTCGTATGACGCAACCGGGGGCCCGGGGGCGGTCACTCCAGGACGGAGGCGGCCTCCAGCCACTCCTCCTCGAGCTGCTCCTTCTCGGTGGCCAGCGCGTCCAGCCGCTCGCCGAGCTCGGCGAGCTTCTCGTAGTCGGCCGCGTGCGCGGCGAGCTCCGCGTGCAGCTCGGCCTCCCGGTTGGCGAGCTTGGTCAGCTGCCGGTCGATCCGCGCGACGGCCTTCTTCGCCTCCCGCTGCTCGGCCGGCGACGCGGCGGGTACGTCGGACGGGCCACCGCCCGACGCGGGGACGCGGACCGGTCCGACGCCGAGCCGCCGGAGCTGCCCGAGCCGCTCGAGCCGCCTGCACCGCCCGCTGCACCCGCGGCGAGCGCCTCCTCCCGCCGCTCGAGGTACTCGTCCACGCCGCGCGGCAGCATCGAGATCTGCCCGTCGTCGAGCAGCGCCCACACCGTGTCGCAGACCCGCTCCAGGAAGTACCGGTCGTGCGAGACCACCACCAGCGTGCCGGGCCAGCCGTCCAGGAAGTCCTCGAGCACGGTCAGGGTCTCGATGTCGAGGTCGTTGGTGGGCTCGTCGAGCAGCAGCACGTTGGGCTCGGACAGCAGCAGCCGCAGCAGCTGGAACCGGCGCCGCTCCCCGCCGGACAGGTCGCCGATCCGGGCGGTCAGCCGGTCACCGGTGAACCCGAACCGCTCCAGCATCGCGGTCGCGGTGATCTCGCCGCCGGCGACCTTGGTGACCCGCTTGATCCGCTCCACCGACGGCAGCACCCGCTCCTCCGGGTCGAGGCGGTCCAGCGCCTGGGTCAGGTGCCCCAGCGCCACCGTCCGCCCGGTCCGCACCCGGCCGGCGCTCGGCGCCAGCTCCCCCGACAGCAGCCGGAGCACCGAGGTCTTGCCGGACCCGTTCACGCCCACCAGCCCGACCCGGTCGCCGGGGCCGAGCCGCCAGGTGGCGTGCCGCAGCAGGGTGCGCTCGCCGCGCACCAGGTCCACGTCCTCCACGTCGAGGACGTCCTTGCCGAGCCGCTGGGTGGCGAACCGCTGCAGCTCGAACCGGTCGCGCGGCGGCGGCTCGTCCTCGATCAGCGTGCTCGCCGCGTCGATCCGGAACTTCGGCTTCGAGGTGCGTGCCGGCGCGCCGCGGCGCAGCCAGGCCAGCTCCTTGCGCACCAGGTTCTGCCGGCGCTGCTCGCTGGCGGCGGCCTGCCGCTGCCGCTCCGCCTTGGCCAGCACGAACGCCGCGTAGCCGCCGTCGTAGGTGTCCACGACCCCGTCGTGCACCTCCCACGTGGTCCCGCACACCGCGTCCAGGAACCACCGGTCGTGGGTGACCACCACCAGCGCCAGGCCGTCGGGGACGCGGCGGGACAGGTGCCGGGCCAGCCACGAGACCGCCTCCACGTCCAGGTGGTTGGTGGGCTCGTCGAGGATCACCAGGTCGTGCTCGCCGAGCAGCAGCCGGGCCAGCGAGCAGCGCCGGCGCTCGCCGCCGGACAGGCCGCCGACCACGCGGTCGAGGGGGACCCCGGCGAGCAGCACCTCGACGACCCCGCGGGTCACCGGGTCCGCCGCCCACTCGTGGTCCGCGCGGCCCTCGAGCACGGCCGCGCGGACGGAGGCGGCCGGGTCCAGGTCGTCGCCCTGGGTGAGGAAGCCCAGCCGCAGGCCGCGGTTGCGGGAGACCCGGCCCTGGTCCGGCTCCTCGAGGCCGCCGATGATCCGCAGCAGGGTGGTCTTGCCGTCCCCGTTGCGGCCGACCACCCCGATCCGCTCGCCGGCGCCGACACCGAGGCTGACCTCGGACAGCAGCGGGCGCACGCCGTACGCCTTGTGCACGCGCTCCAGGTTCACCAGGTTCGGGACGGGCACCGGCTCAGCGCTCCACGGAGGTGACGCGGGCGCCGGAGGCCGGGCCGAGGGCGAACGAGACCGGGCCGAGCTCCTGCAGGGCGCCGGCGACCTGGACGGCGTGCGCCCGCCCCTCGCACAGGAACAGGCAGCTCGGCCCGGAGCCGGACAGGATCGCGCCGTGCGCGGAGTTGGCCAGGCCCCGCTCGAGGGCCTCGCCCAGCTCGGGCCGCAGCCGCAGCGCCGCGGGCTGCAGGTCGTTGACCAGCGCGGCGCCGAGCCCCTCGATGTCGTGGCCGCGCAGCGCCTGCATCAGCGCGTCGGGGATCTCCGGGTCCTCGACGCCCGGGCCGTGCAGGACGTCGAACTCGCGGTAGACCGCGGGAGTGGACAGCCCCTCCCGGGACTCCAGCACCACCCACCAGTACTCCCCGCGGGTCATCAGCGGGGTCACCACCTCTCCCCGGCCGGAGCCGATCGCGGTGCCGCCGACGACCGCGAACGGCACGTCGCTGCCGAGCTCGGCGGCCACCGCCATCAGCTCCTCGCGGGGGGTGTGCGTGCCCCACAGGGCGTCGCAGGCGAGCAGGGTGGCGGCCGCGTCCGCGCTGCCGCCGGCCAGCCCGCCGGCCACCGGGATGCCCTTCTCGATCACGATGTCCACGCAGGCGTCGAGGTCGTGGTGGCAGGCGAGGGCCCGGGCGGCGCGCACCGCGATGTTCGACTCGTCGGTGGGCACCTCGGAGATCGAGAGCCGCTCGTCGCCACGGACGGTCACGGCGTAGTCGTCGGCCGGGGACACGGTGACCAGGTCGTAGAGCCCGACCGCCTGGTACACGGTGGCCAGCGGGTGGAAGCCGTCGGGCCGCACCGGCCCCACCCCGAGGCACAGGTTGATCTTGGCCGGGGCGGTGACGGTGACGGCGGCCGGGGTCATCGGGCCGCCTCCACCGCGGCCAGGCCCTCGGCGACCCGGGCGAACTCCTCGATGCCCAGCTGCTCGCCGCGCGAGCGGGGGTCGATGCCCGCGTGCGCCAGCGCCGCCTCGGCGGCCTCCGCCGAGCCGGCCAGCGCCTTGAGGGTGCCGCGCAGCGTCTTGCGGCGCTGGGCGAACGCGGCATCGATCACCGCGAAGACCCGCTCCCGCGGGACGGACACCGCCGGCGGGTCCCGGTGCTCCCAGGCGACCAGGCCGGAGTCCACGTTCGGCGCCGGCCAGAACACGTTGCGTCCCACGGCCCCGGCCCGTCGTACCCGCGCGAACCAGGCGGCCTTGGCCGACGGCACGCCGTAGGTGCGGGAGCCCGGCTGCGCGGCGAGCCGGTCGGCCACCTCGGACTGGACCATCACCAGGCCGTGCCGCAGCGACGGCAGCAGCGCCAGCAGGTGCAGCAGCACCGGGACGGACACGTTGTAGGGCAGGTTCGCGACCAGCGCCGTGGGCGGCGGACCCGGCACCGCGGTCACCCGGAGCGCGTCCGCGGCGACCACCTCGAACCGGTCGGCCCGGCCGGGGGCGTAGGTCGCGACCGTGCCGGGCAGCGCCGCGGCGAGCACCGGGTCGACCTCCAGGGCGACCACCCGCCGCACCACCTCGAGCAGCGCCAGGGTCAGCGACCCGAGGCCGGGCCCCACCTCCAGCACCACGTCGTCGGGGCCGACCCCGCTGACCCGTACGATCCGGCGCACCGTGTTGGCGTCGATGACGAAGTTCTGGCCGCGCTGCTTGGTCGGGCGGATCCCCAGCGCGTCCGCGAGGGAACGCACATCCGCCGGCCCGAGGAGCCTCGGACCGGCGGATGCGTTGTCGTTCACCACGCGGGCGACCCTATCCCCCGAGTTGTCAGGCGCTGAGACCGCGCGGGCGCGCAGAGCGCCTGACAACGCGGGGGGAGTCAGGCGCGCTTCCCGCACACGGGCCACGCGCCGTAGCCGCCGCTGGCGTCCCGGACCTTGGTGGCGATGGCGATCTGCTGCGCCCGGCTGACCAGGTCCGGCCGGCTCGGGCCGCCGTAGGAGCGCCAGGTGGACAGCGAGAACTGCAGCCCCCCGTAGTAGCCGTTGCCGGTGTTGGCCGCCCAGTTGCCGCCGGACTCGCACTGCGCGATCCGGTCCCACACCGACCCGCCACTGGCGTAGTTGGCCGCGGGGGCGGGCGCCGGACGGCTCTTGGTGCCGACCTTGACGAGCGCGTCGACCGGCGCGCGGAGCACGCTGACCCTGAGCGCCTTGCGCTTGGTGACGTGGCCGTTCACGTAGGTGAGCCGGTAGACCACCTTCCGGCTGCCGGCCTTGCCGGCGCGGACCGTGGTCGACTGGTCGGTGTACATGCTCGGGTCGTCGCGCTTGACCGTGTGGAAGTCGACGGACTCGGTGACCTTGCGGGTCGCCTTGCGCACGTTGGTGAACACGACCTTGTCGCCGTCGTGCAACGTGTGCCCGAGCCCGGGGTGCACCCGGTCGAGCTTGTCGACCTTGACGCCGAGCTTCTTCAGCGCCTCGGCCGTGGTGAGTGCCGTGACGGTCCGCTTGTGCGCCTTCTTGCCGGCGATCTTCACGGTGAGCTTCTTGGGGGTGACGACCTCGAGGTTCATGCCGTCCCGGGGGATCGGTGCGCCGCGGCTGGAGGAGATCGCCGCGCCGCCGACCCGCAGTCCGACCTGCTTCAGGGCGGAGGAGACGTCGCTGGCGGTCACCCAGTAGCGCTTGTCCTTCCCGTCGACGCTGACGTCGAGCGGGCGGCCGTACCTGACCGCGATGGCGCTGCCGTCGCCGATGGTGGAGTCGGGCCCCGGGACCACCACGTCGTGGTCACCGATGCTGATGTCCTGGCCGGCGAGCACGTCGCCCACGGTGTTGCCGAGGGTGTGCACCCGCTGCGTCTTGCCGTCGACGGACAGGGTGACTGTCTTGCTCATCGCCGCGTAGCCGATCCCGCTGGCGGTGACCGCCAGGGCGACCGCGGCGACCAGGACGACAAGGGCCTTCTTGCTGCTGGTCAGTAGTGCGATGGATCTCCGCACGCTTCTCCAATGGTGGTGCTCCCCGGGCCGCGGGCGCGGTCACCCAGCACGCAGCGACGGCGCACAGCGCCCTCGACACAGCGATGGCCCGCGACGAGGCGTTCCTCCGGGGTGCCGGAGTCGTGCTTCGCGTGGGCCCCTGAATGCCGCCCGAGAACTTCCCCGCTCCCGGCCAACCCGACCGACCATACGGACGGCCGGGGCGGGTGCCAAACTGGTCTGCACCGTTTTGCCCCCGATGAGCGGGGACAGAGTGGGCGACATCACGCTCAATCAGCCAGACGAACCAGGACAAAAGGGATATGGGATCTTAGCCCCATCGTCCCCCGAAGGCCGCGTCGGTGTTCGCGTCGACCGCCGCGCAGAGCCCGGCCAGGTCCTCCCCGCGGGTGGCGGCCATCGCGCGCATGGTGAGCGGCACCAGGTACGACGCGTTCGGCCGGCCGCGGTACGGCGTCGGGGTGAGGTACGGCGCGTCGGTCTCCACCAGCACCCGGTCCCGCGGCGCCACCCGCAGCGCCTCCCGCAGCGGCTCGGCGTTCTTGAAGGTCACGGTGCCGGCGAACGACAGCCAGCCGCCCCGGTCCAGGCAGGCCCGGGCGAACGCGGCGTCGCCGGAGAAGCAGTGCATCACGAACCGGTCCGGGGCGCCCTCCTCGTCGAGGATCGCCAGCACGTCCTCGTGGGCGTCCCGGTCGTGGATCACCAGGGTCTTGCCGAGCCGTTTGGCCAGGTCGATGTGCGCCCGGAACGACGCGTGCTGCGCCGCCCGGCCCTCCTCGCCGGTGCGGAAGTAGTCCAGCCCGGTCTCGCCCACCGCGCGCACCCGTTCGGAGGCGGCCAGCGCCTCGATCTCGGCCAGCGCCGCCTCGAGGCCGCCGCCCGCCACCAGCTTCGGCGCCTCGTTCGGGTGCAGGGCCACCCCGGCCACCAGCGCGGGATGGGCCTGCGCGGCGGCCACGGCCCAGCGGGCGCCCGGCAGGTCGCAGCCGATCTGCACGATCCGCGGCACCCCCACGGCGGCGGCCGCGGCGAGCGCCTCCTCGGTGCCCAGCCACGAACCGTCCGGCCCGTCGGCGATGTCGAGGTGGCAGTGGTTGTCCACCACCGGGTGCGGCAGCGGCTCCGGCGCGGGCGGGCGGGTCCGGTCGCGGCCGCCGCCCCGCTCGCTGTCGGCGGCACGGGACCGGGTGGGCTCGTCGCTTCGGGTCTCGGGGGCCATGGGGGCGAGGCTACTTCTTGTGCACCGCGTCGTAGACCACCCGCTTCGGGAGCCCGGCCCGCCGCGCCACCTCGCGGATCGCGTCCCGGCGGCTGCTGCCCATCGCCTCCTCGTCGGCGACCAGGGCGGCCAGCGACGCGGGGTCGGTGGGCACGTCGGCCCGCTCGGCGGCGCCCGCCACGACGATCGTGACCTCCCCGCGCACGCCGTCCGCGGCCCACGCGGCCAGCGACGCCAGCCCCGCTCGTCGTACCTCCTCGTGCGTCTTGGTCAGCTCCCGGCACACCGCGGCGCGGCGCTCCTCGCCGAACGCCTGCGCCATCGCGGCCAGCGCCGCCTCCGTGCGGTGCGGGGCCTCGAAGAACACCATGGTCCGCTGCTCGTCGGCCAGGGCGGCGAGCCGACGGGCCCGCTCGCCGGCCTTGCGGGGCAGGAAGCCCTCGAAGCAGAACCGGTCCACCGGCAGCCCGGACACGGCCAGCGCGGTGAGCACCGCGGACGGACCGGGTACGGCGGTCACGGTGATGTCGCGCTCGACGGCGGCGGCGACGAGCCGGTAGCCGGGGTCGGACACCGAGGGCATCCCGGCGTCGGTGACGAGCAGCACCCGCTCCCCCGCCTCGAGGGCCTCCAGAAGGTCGGCCGTGCGGGACGCCTCGTTGCCCTCGAAGTAGGAGACCACCCGCCCGGACAGGGTGACGCCGAGGTCGCCGGTGAGCCGCCTCAACCGGCGGGTGTCCTCGGCGGCCACCACGTCGGCGCCGGCGAGCTCCTCGGCCAGCCGCGGCGGGGCGTCCGCGACCCGGCCGATCGGGGTTGCGGCCAGCACCAGCACACCGGGGTCGTCGCTCACCCCGGTGATCATGCCGCATCGCCGTGTCCCCTCCGAGATCGGTGGCGTGGCCGCGGCCCGGGGCGCGGTCCGGTCGCCGATGTCGGACCAGTCCCACGCCGTAGAGTGACCGCGTGACGACCACGACTCCCCGGGAGAGCCGCCGCACGATGGGGCTGTCGTGGACCGCCGACGACCGGGTGGTGCCCAGCGCCCGCCGCCGGATGGTGCCCGCGGTGCGGCACGCGGACCGGTTCACCGGCTGGCTGGTCACCATCGGGCTCACCCTGCTCGCGTTGTTCATGCGGCTGCTGCACCTCGGCCGCCCGCACGCCTTCCTGTTCGACGAGACCTACTACGCCAAGGACGCGTGGTCGCTGATCCACCACGGCTACGTCACCGGCTACGTCGACGGCGCCAACGACAAGATCCTGGCCGGGCACCCCGACGGGCTGTTCACGAGCTCGCCGAGCATGGTGGTGCACCCGGAGGTCGGCAAGTGGCTGATCGGGCTCGGCGAGCACCTGTTCGGGATGGACCCGGCGGGCTGGCGGGTCGCCTCGGTGGTCGCCGGGTCCATGATGGTCTTCGTGATGGTGCGGCTGGCCCGCCGACTCACCGGGTCCACCCTGCTCGGCGGCGTCGCCGGCCTGCTGCTGTGCTTCGACGGCCTGGAGTTCGTGCTCTCCCGGCTCGCGCTGCTGGACATCTTCATGGCGTTGTTCATGCTCAGCGCGGTCTCCTGCCTGGTCGCCGACCGGGACTGGGGGCGGCTGCGGATGGCGCGCCTGGTGCCGACCGGCTACCGGGCCACCGCCGCGGACTGGGGCCCGATCCGGGGGTTGCTGTGGCGCCCGTGGCGGCTGGCGGCCGGGGTGCTGTTCGGGCTGGCCTGCGGCACCAAGTGGGACGCGGTGTTCCCGCTCGCGGCGTTCGGCGTGCTGGTGTGGCTGTGGGACGCCGGCGCCCGGCGCGCCTTCGGCGTCCGCAACGCCCGGCTGCGCTCCGCCCTGGTGGACGGGGTGCCCGCGTTCGGGTACCTGGTGCTGGTGGCGCTGGTGGTCTACGTGCTCACCTGGACCGGCTGGCTGCTGCACGCCCACGTCTACGAGACCGCACTGTCCGACACCCAGTACGGCCCCTACTGGGGCAGCTACCTCGAGCACGACGCCCACGGCTTCTTCCCGGAGCTCGCCCGGTCGCTGCGGTCGCTGTGGAACTACCACCAGGACGTCTACACGTTCCACACCCAGTTCCTCAACGACGCGCACCACACCTACCAGTCCAAGCCGCAGGGCTGGCTGATCCTGAACCGGCCGGTCGGGGTGGAGGCCGACCTCGGCATCAAGCCGGGCGTCCAGGGCTGCGACGCGCCGCGCGACAGCACCTGCCTGCGCCAGGTGCTGCTGCTCGGCACCCCCGCGCTGTGGTGGGGCGGCGTGCTCGCGCTGCTCTACGGCCTGTACGCCTGGCTGGGCAAGCGGGACTGGCGGTTCGGCTTCGCCCTGGTGGGCGTGCTGTCCACCTGGCTGCCGTGGATCCGGTACGACCAGCGGCCGATCTTCTCCTACTACGCGATCGCGATCATCCCGTTCACGATCCTCGCGGTGACCCTGTGCCTCGGGGTGGCGATGGGCGGCCCGCGCGCGTCGTACCGCCGCCGGGTCTGGGGCACCGCCTTCGCGGGCGCGTTCGTGGTGCTGGTGCTGGTGAACTTCGCCTGGTTCTGGCCGATCTACACCGGGGAGCTGATCACCACGCCGCACTGGCTGGACCGGATCTGGTTCAAGCAGTGGATCTGAGTATCTGCACGCTGTCCTGAGGCGGCGCCGCGTCGGCACTCTGGGACCATGTTGCACACCCGTCCCGCGTCCGCCCCCGCGGCGTCCCCACCCACCCGGCTGGCGCGGCTGGCACCCGGCGGGCTGGCTGGTGCTGGTCCTCGCGAGCCTGGTGGCCGCCGCGGCCGTGGGCGCCACGACGCTGCTGGTGCTGTTCGGCTACAGCACCACCTGCGGCCGGGCGCCGACGCCCGCGGACATCTGGGCGGGGCAGCGCGCCCTGCTCCTCCTGGTCGGCGCCGCGCTGGCGCCGTGGGCGGTGGCCACCGCGCTGGTCCGGCGGCGGCGCCGGGTGGTCGTCGCCGGCCTGGTGGCGGCGGCCCCGGCCGTGCTGGCGCTGCTGCTGGGGCTCGGACCGGACCTCTGGCGCGGCAGCTTCTGCTTCTGAGCACGGGTCCCGCGGCACCGGCCGGTGCCGGGCGGTCACGAAGCGCACAGGTTGGCGACCTACCGTCGTGAAATGAGGCTCGAGGCCGCGCGGCGGGTGCTCCCGGTCCTGGCCGCCGGCGCCGCGGTGGTGGCGTGGACGGCGTGGTGGGCCTGGCGGGCCTGGGCCGTGTCCGGGCTGTCCTGGCACTTCTTCGCCGACGGCAGCCGGCTGCTGCTGCACGGCGCGGGGCTGCACCTCTACGCGCGGCACCCCGAGCTCCAGACCGGCCCGCTGTCGCTGGCGGTGGCGGCGCTGCTGCGCCCGCTGCCGCCGGCGGTGGCCGTACGCGTCGCGCTGGTGGCGATGACCGCGGCCGGCCCGCTCCTGCTGGCGGCGCTGGTGCCGCTCGTCGACCCGGTCCGCCGCCGGTGGCGGGTGCTGCTCGCGGCGGTGTTCTTCGTGCCCGCCTGGACCGTGCTGTCCGTGCGCTGGGGGCACCTCGACGACGTGCTCGCGATGGCCGCCGCCGTGGCTCGCACTCCGGGCGGTCTCGGCGCGCCGGCCGGTGCTCGCCGGGCTGGCCCTGGCCGCCGCGGTGGCCGCGAAGCCGTGGGCGGTCGGGTTCCTGCCGCTGCTGCTCGCGCTGCCCCGCGGCCGGTGGCGCGCTGCCTCGGCGGCGGCGGCCGGTACGGCGGTCGCGTGGCTGCCGTTCGTGCTCGCCGACCCGCGCACGCTGGGCGCGCTGCACCCACCGGTGGCCCTGGTCCCGTCGTCGGGACTGCACACCCTGGGGGCGCGGGGCCGGGTGGTGCCCGCCTGGGGGCGCGGCGCGCAGCTGCTGCTCGCCCCGGCCGTGGCCGCGGTGGCCGCCCTGACCGGCCGGTGGCCGGGGGTGCTGCTGGTCGCGCTCGCGGTCCGGCTGGCCCTCGAACCGCAGGACAACGCCTACTACATCGGCAGCGCCGCGCTCGCCGCGGTGGTGTTCGACCTGCTGGGGACCCGGTGGCGGTTCCCGTGGGCGACCGCCGTCACCGTCGTCGCGCTGTGGCAGCCGTTCGTGCTCGACTACCCGCACCGGATGACCACCACCACCGGGCTGACGCACTGGTGGTTCGCGCACCCCGGCGCGGTGGGGGTGCTGCACCTGGCCTGGGCGGCGGCGATGGTCGTGCTCGTGTTCGTGGTGCCGGCCCGCGGCCGCGTGCTGCTCGGACCGGCCCCGCCCCCGCACCACAACGGCACAATTGTGCCGGAGTGACGCGTTCCAGCCGCGGTGCCGTGTCACAACGGCACAATTGTCCCGCCTCGGGCGGTCAGCGACCGCCCCGGTTCACTGGCCGCGGACCTCGGCGAGCCAGTCCTCGAGCAGCGCCCCGAAGTCGTCCGGCCGTTCCAGGGAGGGCAGGTGCGCGGTGTCCGGCCACACGTCGTGCCGCGCGGCCGGGATCCCGGCCGCGACCGCCTCCGCCGTGGCGCCGATGGCGTCTATGTCCAGGCCCCCGCTGAGCACCAGGGTCGGCAGGGCGAGCTCGGCCAGCCGGTCGACCGCCGGTGGGTCCAGCTCGACCTCCTCGACATCGTCCCAGCTCGCGGTGAGCTCGAACGCCCGCCGCTGCATGACCGCCACCCGGGCCCGCAGGTCGGCCCGTTCCTCGTCGGCGGCGCGGCGCGGACCGTCGACCCACCAGTCCAGGTTGGCCGTGACCGCCGCGCCCAGGTCGCCGCGGCCGATGGCCTCGTTCTCCGCGTCGACGAAGCGCCGCAGCTCGGGCGTCATCTCGGCGATCAGGGAGCCACCCGGCGTTGCGAGCAGCAGCGACGCCACCAGGGCCGGGCTGGTCAGCGCCACCTCGACCGCGACGCCGGCCCCCAACGAGCAGCCGACGAAGTGGGCCCGGCCGACCCCGAGCGCGGAGAGGGTCCGCACCACGTCGTCGTGGTGCGCGAGGCCACCGACCGGCCGCGCCGCCGACCCACCGAAGCCGCGCAGGTCCAGGCGGACGACGTCGTGGCGGTCGGTGAGCGCCGACCACTGCGGCTCCCACATCCGCCGGTCGGCCACCCCGGCGTGCAGGAGTACGACGGTGCTACCGCCGCGCGGGCCGGAACGGTCGTAGTCGATGTCGGTGTCCGGGCACGGCGTCAAGCGCGGCTCCTGGGGAGTCGGGGGTGGTGTCCCGCAGTCAAGTACCGGAACGTCCGCGGGTCAACCGGTTTTCCGTTCCACCGCGAGACCGGTCGCGGCCCACTCGGGGAACCCGTCCTCGAGCCGCGAGGCCGCGCGGCCGCTGCGCACCAGGAGCCGCACCGCCTCGTCGGCGTAGACGCAGTACGGCCCTCGGCAGTAGGCCACCACTTCGGCGCCGGCCGGAACCTGCCGCAGTCGCTCCTCGAGGCTCGGGAGGGGCATGGAGACGGCACCGGGGATGTGGCCGGCCGCGTACTCCGCCTCCGGGCGCACGTCGATGACGACCACGTCGCCCGCGCCGAGCCGCTCACGCAGCTGGTCGCGGGTGATGGTCGCCAGGGTGCTGCGGTCTCCCAGGTAGGCAGCGGCCAGGCGGTCGAGGTCGGCCACATGCTCCTCGGCGACCCGCTGCATGGAACGCCAGAGCGCGGCAACCGCGGGGCTGGACAGGCTGTAGTAGATGCGGGTGCCGTCGCGGCGCGTCCGCACCAGACCGGATCTGAGGAGCCGCTGCAGGTGTTGCGAGGTGTTGGCGCCGCTCTGGTGGATCTCCGCAGCCAGCTCCTCGACCGACCGTTCCCCCTGCGCGAGGAGGTCGACCAGCTCGGCTCGCCTCCCGCTGGCCAGCGCCTTCGCCGAGTCCACGAGCGCGTCGAAGAGTGCGGCTTTTCACCGTGGTCGGGCGCGGGGATTCTATTCAAGTGTTCTCTTGAAAAAAAGCGCTGGAGGTGTCACCCATGACCGCGCCGACCGTGGACGTCGCAGCATTGGAGACCAAGGTCCGGGACATGTACCGCCAGGTGGCCCGCGCGCCGCACAGCCGGTTCCACTTCGAGCTCGGCCGCCGGCTCGCCATTCGCCTGGGGTACGACCCGGAACGGCTGGGCGCGGTACCCGCCGACGCCGTGGACTCCTTCGCCGGCGTCGGCTTCTTCTTCGACCTGGCGGCTCTCGAGGCGGGAGAGACCGTCGTGGACCTGGGCAGCGGCGCCGGCATGGATGCGTTCTACGCGGCCGGCCTGGTCGGCCCCGGCGGACAGGTCATCGGCGTCGACTTCACGCCGGAGCAGCTCGCCAAGGCCCGGCGGCTGTCCGCCGGCCCCGACGCGGGGCACGTCGACTTCCGCGAGGGTCGCATCGAGGCCCTGCCCGTCGCGGAGTCCAGCGCGGACTGCGTCATCAGCAACGGGGTGATCAACCTCTGCCCGGACAAGGCCGCGGTCTTCGCCGAGGCGGCGCGGGCCCTGAGGCCCGGCGGCCGGTTGGCCATCGCCGACATCGTCACCGAGCGCCCGCTCACCGAGGCCATCGTCTGCAATGCGGACCTGTGGGCCTCCTGCATCGGAGGGGCACCGCAGCGAGCCGAGTACCTGGCCCTGATCGAGGATGCCGGCCTGACCATCGAGCAGGCGCGCCCCAACGCGTACGCGTTCCTCTCCGACCAGGCGCGGAACGCAAGCACGACGTACGGCGTCGGGAGCATCTCCCTGCTCGCCCACAAGCCCGGGACGTAACGGCGCGCGCGAGGGGAGGCGGCACGCTGCGGCCCGGCTCGTGGGCGCACCGGAGGAGCCGCGAGGGGCGAACGCGAGAACCCCGCCCCGGCGGTGGTGTTTCCGCTGGTGGGACGGGGTTCCGGTGTCGTGGGGCTGAGGGGATTCAAACCCCTGACCTTCTCATCGCGGCGAGCGCAAGACTAAGGTGGAACAACGCCGCGCCTCCTCGGTCATCCTGGCGAAACGCCAGACAGTATTGA
Source organism: uncultured Actinomycetota bacterium (assembly GCA_963728775.1). Classification (GTDB taxonomy): domain Bacteria; phylum Actinomycetota; class Actinomycetes; order Propionibacteriales; family Nocardioidaceae; genus Nocardioides_B. The sequence goes on along the minus strand of CAVSLP010000008.1, from coordinate 9,336 downwards.
CGAACGTCCAGAGTCGATCAGTGCTTCCGTTGCGGCTCTACCCCAACGCCGCGAAGCGTCTCGAACGAGAACAGTGGATCTGAAGTGCTGAGTATCCGCCGAGTCAACGCGGCACTCGCGGCGCTGTGACGCAAATGGGTGGGCTCACCTGACTAGTGCGTGCGCTGGCCTGTGGCTCGAGGTCGGGTCGGTCGCTTCGGCTTCGCTGTCACTGATGGCGCAGGGTGTAGAAGCGGGGCGCGGTCTTCCTCATGGGTTTGGGCATGCCGCTGACGTCGGCCGGTTCGGTGGCAAGCAGGTCCCAGTCGGCGTAGGTCTCCTCGAGGTCGTGTTGGCTGATTCCGTCGGGGACGAAGGGGAGCGTGTTCGGCTGGAAGGCCAGCAGCACCATCTCGGCGCCGGGGCGGGCGAGGCCGGTGACCTGCCGAGCGACGGCCGCGCGTCGCGCACGGTCGAACACGTGGAGGCAGCCGATGTCGAGGAAGAAGTCGAACGGCTCCAAGCCGAGCGTGGCCAAGTCGGTCACGTCCCCGCACACAAAAGTGGCGTTGCCACCACGCGCGCGGGCCTTCTCGATGGCGAGCGGGACGAAGTCGACGCCGGTGGCGTCCCAGCCGCGGCGGGCGAGGTCGTGGGTGTGTGTGCCGGTCCCGCAACCGATGTCGAGGGCGCGGCCAAGCGGTTGAGTGCGGTCTGTCTCGACCTTGTCCAGCAGGGCGTTGAGCTGATCCTGGCCCTCCTCGGCGGCCCGTTCCCATGGTGTGAGGCCGAGGCGGTAGGCGAGTTTCCATCCCAAGGTCATGATGGGCTTCCCCAATTCATTCTAGTACTACCCGATCCAATTGCGTCTAGAGTGAACCTCGTGCCAGAGGCTGTCAAGGGAAGGCGTGCGTACCGCTCCACGCTGCGAGAGGAACGTGCCCGCGCGAATGCGGTCGCGATCCTCACCGCGGCCTTCCGCCGCTTTCTTGACGACGGCTACGCCGCCACCTCGATCGCCCGCATCGCGGAAGAGGCGAGTGTGAGTGAGGACCTGGTCTACAAGTTGTTCACCAACAAGCGCGGACTGCTCGTCGAGGTGCTCAACTTCGCCGTCACCGGCCAGACCGATAGCCCACGGGTGCTCGACCAGGAGGGACCGCAGAAGGTCCAGGCCGAGCCGGACCAGCACAAGAAGCTGGCCATGTTCGCCGCCGAGATCGCCGACCGGATCGCCCGGGCCCGGCGGGTCGATGACGTCATGCGCTCAGCGGGCGAGGTAGATGCCGAGGTGGCCGCCAAGTACGCCTCGATGCACCGCACCCGTCTGGGAAACATCACTGCGTTCGTGAGGTCGCTCGCCGACGCCGGCCCGCTGCGGCCAGGGCTCACCGTCGAACAGGCCGCCGAGACCACCTGGCTGCTCTGCAGCCCAGCAACCCACAAACAGGTCACCGAGCAGCTCGGCTGGGACCAGCCACAGTACGCCGCCTGGCTGCACGCGACACTCGCGGCGGTCCTCGTCCAGCCCCCAACGGACTGACCAGCGCACCGGGCCGGCTGTTCCGCCGGACCAGATGGGACCGCCGCGTTGGCGTCGTGACGGTGGGGGTCGGGCAGCGTCGGTGCAACGCTGGCCACCTCAGGCGAGCCCGATCGCTGACGCGGGACGCTAACCCTGGGGAACCCCGCGCCGGCGGAAGGCTGCGAAGCCGAGCGCGATGAGGGCCACGGAGACGCCGGTCATCACGGTGAGTGTGCCGGTCTGGATCGCGCCGACCGGGGGGTTGCCCACATGCGTGGTCGGCGAGAGATCGAGGAACCACTGGCGGAGATTCAGGCCGGGACCGAGGAGCGCGATGAACGTCGTCACGGCAAAGCCGGCCCAGGCGATCCAGAACAGCCGAGGACGGAGCCCGTAGACCGCCAGTGCTAGCCCGGCGAGCACGAGCTCGGCCGGAAGGTAGGCCAGTCCGGAACTCAGGGTGGGACCGAGCTCGGCCAGGTCGCCGACCGACAGTGCGGTCGCAAGGCCCAGGACGAGCGTCGAGCCGAGCACGATCGTGACCAGGCCACCCAGCACCACCAGCGCGTGCGCGGCCAGCCAGCGGCGCCGCGACAAGATGCCGGCGAGCCGGGTCTCCAGGCGGCCGTCGGCTTCCTCGGCCCGCAGCGTGCCGATGGCCTGGACGACGTACCCGGTGGCGATGACGGCCAGGTAGAGCTGGGTGGCAGCGACGAATCCGTCCAAGGGCCGAGCGTTGGCGATGCCCATGGCCTTGGCAAGAGCGGGGTTGCCGGCCATCGCGTCGAGCAGCTGCTGCGAGAGGGCTCCCATCATCCCGGTGAGCAGCACGCCTCCGGCGAGCCAGCCGAGGGTGGCGGGTCGGTGGATCCAGACCGCGAGTCCGATCGGGCTGCGTAGCCGCTCAGCCGCCCGCTCGGGGCCGGCGCCGCCCCGGACCAGCGCGCTGCCCAGGTCACGCGCGGCGGCCAGGCGCAGCGCCGCACCAGCCAAGGCGAGCCCGACCGCGAGCGGGACGGCCAGGACCCACCAGCGTTGGTCCCCGAACGGCGCCGCCTTCTCCGCCCAGCCGAGCGGGGAGAGCCAGGTGGCCCAGGACCTGGTCACGTCGCCGACGCCTCGCAGGACGTACGACGCGGCGAGGACGATCAGGCTCCACGTGTAGACCCCGCGGGCGTGCAGGGTCAGCTGCGCGAGCAGGGCCGCGAGCCCCGCGAAGACGAAGGCGAGGGTGCACAGGGAGAGTGCGTAGAGGACCGACCCTGCGAGCGGCACCCCGGAGACTGCCAGGCCCAAGGTGAACAGCGCCCCGGTGGCGACGATCGTGGCGGTGGCCACGAGGAGCGCCGCCAACGTGGGCTCGTGGCGCGCGATGCGTCCGCCGAGCAGAAGCTCGAGCCGGCCGGACTCCTCTTCACGGCGGGTTGCCCGCGCCACCAGGCCGATGCCCATCAGCGGCAGCAGGAAGGCGGCCATGAAGCCGAACTCGTCCTGGATCACGCCGCCGAGAGAGTCGATGCCCTCGACCTTGCCGTTGATCGCCACCAGGGCGTTGCCCGAGGTGACGGCCTGGGCGTAGGTGTGGATCTTGGCTGGGGTGTCGTAGAGCGCGGCGACGCTGGCTGCGGTGCCGATCAGGCTCGCGCCCAGCACCAGCACCCAGATCAGGGCGCTGCGCCGCTGGATGCGCGCGGTTGTGCGCAGCATGATGGCCAGTCCGTGCGGTCGGTGCGAGGCGGTCGGGTGTCGGGCGCTCATCGTGAGGCCTCCGCGAGAGTCTCGTCGTCGGCCGTCTCACCCGGGTCGAGAGCCTGGCCGTAGTTGCGCAGGAACAAGGTGCCGAGACTGGGCGGCGTGACCGTGAGGGTGTGGATGCCCGCCGCGTGCAGGCGCCCGATGGCGGCGTCGAGGTGCTCGGGGTCGATGGTGAACCGGGAGTCGACGTGTCCGTCCAGCCGCTCATGATGGTGGTCGGCGACGCCAGCAGCCTCGCCGAGCCCGTCGGGCTCGCGCACCGTGACCGCGTGGACGGCGTTCCGGGTGTGCCGACGAAGGTCCTCCAGGGTCCCGCTCGTCACGGTGCGGCCATGACGGATGATGCTCACCCGGTCGGCCAGCGCCTCCACCTCGCCCATGATGTGACTGGACAGCAGCACGGTCACGCCCTCGTCGCGTCGTTCGCGAACGCACTGCTGGAAGGCCTGCTCCATGAGTGGGTCGAGACCCGAGGTCGGCTCGTCGAGCACCAGCAGCTCGGCGTCGGCGGCCAGGGCGGCGATGAGCGCGACCTTCTGCCGGTTGCCCTTGGAGTAGTCGCGGACCCGCTTGGTCGGGTCGAGGTCGAACCGCTCGACGAGGTCCGACCGACGCCGCTGGTCGACGCCGCCCTGGGTGGCGCCGAGGACATCGAGGCACTGACCCCCGGTGAGTCCCGACCAGAGGGCGACGTCGCCGGGGACATAGGCCAGCTTGCGGTGCAGGCGGGGCGCTTCGTGCCAGGGATCGCCGCCGAAGAGCTCGACGCGGCCCGAGGTGGCCTTCATCAGCCCGAGCAGCACGCGGATCGTCGTGGACTTGCCGGCGCCGTTCGGCCCCAGGAAGCCGTGCACCTCGCCCGGCCGCACGGTGAGGTCGAGGCCGTCGAGGGCCCGGACGTTGCCGAAGACCTTGGTGAGTCCCTCGGCGTGGATTACGGGTGCGGTGTCGGTCATGACAGGTTCTCCTTCGGCGGGGGCAGGAACGCGCCTCCCAGATAGACGGCGGTGACGTCCTTGGCCCAGCGGTCGAGTCCGGCCGGGGTCAGCGGGTCGTCGCCGATGGCGGTGGCGATCTGGTTGCGCAGCAGGATCAGGGCCAGGTCGTTGGCCAGCAGGAACGCCGCCCGGACAGCCGGGTCCTCGGTCGGCGCGGCGACCCCCTGCTCAACCATGACGTCCAACAGGCGTCGGGTGGTGGCGTACCACCGGCCGAAGAGCGCTGCCCCGGCCGGGTCGTTGGTGAGGAGCAGTCGGCGCAGGTACGCCGGCAGCGGGGAGCCGTGCGGGAAGGCCCGGGCGAACGCCTCGGCGACCGACGTCGTGGCCTCGCCGCTGGCGAGCATCTCGGCGATCTCCTGATTGCCGAGCTCGGCGAAGACCGCGTCGAAGGCCTCGGCCGCGTTGGCGTCCACGGCAGCCCGCAGGCCTTCCTTGCTCCCGAAGTGGTGGACCACCAGGCCCGGTGAAACCCCCGCTTCGGCGGCGATCTCACGCACCGTCACCGCATCGTGCCCGCGCTCGGCGAACAAACGAAGCGCGACGTTGCGGATGTTCGCCCGAGCGGTGTGGTCCCGTTCGTCGGTGGCTGAACTCATGTACAAAATACTAAACACTTGTTCAGGCTTGAGGCAAGGGCTCGACCAGACCGGCTCGGTTGATGTGCCTCGCGGAATCTTCCAGGAGCGCTGACGACCGACTCGGGCTGTCACACGCCCGCGACGTAGGCGGTGCGGAAGTGGACGGCACGGCGTGCATCGCCGGCCGTCGTTGCGGGAGGGTCCATCAACCTCAAGTGCGACCCCGCGCAGGCGCTCGAGCTGCGCGAGGCGTGCCCCGGGATCCGACCCGGCTACCACCAGAACAAGCGGCACTGGAACACCGTGGACCTCGACGGCTCGGTCGAGGACGACGTCGTGCGCGGCCTGATCTGGGACGCCTTCGACCTGGTCGTCGCGGGGCTGCCGCGTTCGATCCGCGCGGAGCCGGCGCCGGACTGACGCAGACGTGACGCGGCGGGAAGCGCGTGTGTGCCCCTACGCGAATCGCAGGACGGTCCTTTGCGCCCAGCAGGCTTTTTGGGTGAAGGTACCCCCGTGACTTGTTTCGTCTCCCACACGTCGATCGACTGCGGCAACGCCTACGAGCTGTCGGAATGGTGGAAGCCGGTCCTCGGGTACGTCGACCTTGAGGACGACCCCAACCAGCCCGGCCACGAGGAGTGCATGATCCAAGATCCCGATAGCCGGCATCGCGTGCTCTTCATCGAGGTGCCGGAAGCAAAGGAGGTCAAGAATCGGCTGCACCTCGACTTGCGACCACGCGAACGAGGCCGGGACGAGGAGGTCGCGTGGCTGCTGGAGCACGGCGCCACCGAGGTCGCCGACCGCCGGGGCATCTACGGGCCAGGCAGCGGGTGGGTGGTGCTGGCCGACCCTGAAGGCAACGAGTTCTGCGTACTCCGCTCTGGCAGCGAACTTGTCTAACTGAGCGTTGAGCGTTCATCGCGGAGGTGACGCAGGGGTGGCGCCCCGCTTAGGTCGAGCGCTAGGCATTGGGTCGTCTCGCCGTGGACCGGGCTCGTCGCCTCGTCGTGCTGCGAATGCCACCGCTTTGCGTCATCCACCCCGCGCGTACAGCGCGCCACGCGAAACATCCGGTGGGCAAAACGCAGAAGCGCCACGCGAATCCTGACTTCGGTCGAACCGCAAAGTTGTGCCCGGGTTACGCACACGGCGCCGTCCAGCGATGGCCAGGGTCGGGAGTTCGCGTGGCTCCCCCGCTTAGCTGAAGAGCGCGGCCCGACTCCGCCCCAGGCACGACGGCATGAGGGACGAGCCTGTGGCTCATCCCGGCACGCCGCCCGATGTTCGCCAACGTGTGCGCCCTTACGGCGCGCTACCTCGGCGAAAGTGCTGCCGGCCCTGACTGGCGCACGGCGCGATGCTCGCCATTTCGGGACCTACTCGCACGACGTCTCCGCCGGGTGGATTGCACGGCACCTGCTGCACGACCTCGCCCACCATGTCCTGGACATCCGCTGTGGCTACGCCAACCTCGCGTTGGCCGATTTGCCCGGTGACTGGAACGCACGGGGCGGGGCCTGACCAAAGCTTCACTCACCGCGACCTGTCCGTGGGCTACCCAGGAAGCCCCAGTAGTGTCCCCTGCCATCGCAATGCCGAGGAGCCTGACCACGTGGAACGGGGTCTTGATTACCGTAGGCGCCGTGCTGGAACTCCTACCTCATACACAGGGCCCTATCCGACTGCGCCGGCTCGACTTGAGAGATGCCGAGGACTACGCGGAAGGTGCCGAGGACGATCTGGTCAGGTGGTTCGGGCATCTGCCTCTTGATCAGTACACGCCAGAAGTCGTGAGACAGCAGATCGACGAAGTCATCGACCCCGGGTTGCGGGCGGGGACGCTCGCCGTGCTGGCCATCGCCGACGTCGAATCCGACGACTTTCTGGGTAGTGCAGTCGTGTTCGACATCGAGGGTGACCAAGCGGAGGTTGGCTACTGGGTAGCGCCCTGGGCGCGTGGTCGCGCCGTGGCGACGAACGCGGTGAGTGCGTTGGTTGAGCTGACAGCATCCAGCGGGATTCGTCGACTCGTGGCCAAGACATCACCAGAGAACATCGCCTCCCAGCGAGTCCTGGCCAGGTCCGGGTTTTCGCAGGTCGGCGAACCAACGGAGGAACAGACGCCGTCCGGGGGGCTCGCGACGGTGCTCACCTACTTCAGGTCGCAACGCGACCGGTCAAGTCTCTTGTGAGGGCACCAACGACGCTGTATCCGCGGTTTGTGGTGTTCCCTCATCGCGGCATGTCCGGATGCTCGGGGGGCACGGCCTCGCCCTGTCACGCGATGTTCTTCAGGATCCCTGCTGGCACGGCTTGATCTGCGGGGAGCCGCTGAACGTCTGGACGACCAAGTCCGCTGGGAGCATTCGCGCCAAGTCCCTCGGAGAGCTCCTCAGGCCAGCGCATTGACGCCGGGCGCACCGCCGCGGCCAGCCAGGTAGTCGAGTGCGCGTTCGATCTGCGGCACGAGCCAGCCCTCGTCGACCTGACCGGTGTGCGTGCGCAACATCTCGGTCAAGTAATCGGTGCTGATGTTTTGACCCGCAGGCAGAGCACCCGACTGACGGTCCGTGGCGATCTCGACGGCGAAGAGTGGAAAGGTCTTGGAGTTCTCGTCCAGCCGCACACCCGTCGCCTGATAAACGACCTCCAGGTCGGTCGCCGTGAGATTAGCCAAGCATGGCTCGTTTTCCATCAGGGTCTTGTTTGCGCGCAACGGCTGCGACTGCGGGGCGGGCGTGCTTGAGATCGACCCGACGCTCCGCGTGTAGGCCGCGCCTCCGAGGTTCGAGACACTCAGACTCATGGGTGAGGCTGCTCCCTTGGCGAGGTGACAACTGCGATCCGGGCGCGCGTGAAGCACCCGAAGACCAGATCGGCAGGTTCAAGACGGGGATGAGCCTTTCCTGAGCATTTGCATGATGCATCTGCTTGCTGGCCGCTCGCACGAGCCAATGCCTGACGGCATTCCCCCGTCGAGAGACGACCGCACATCGGCATGTGCGTGAAAGTCTGACCCGCCCCGCCCGGGTCGGGCTGAGCGCCCATGTCCACAGCTCTGCCCTGGGCGGCGCCGGGGGTGCGCATCGGGAGAGGAACGCCGAATGACAAAGCGAGAACCCCGCCCCTGCGGTGGTGTTTCCGCTGGTGGGACGGGGTTCTTGGATGGTGGAGCTGAGGGGATTCGAACCCCTGACCTTCTCATTGCGAAGGCTTGCGGGGGCGAAACAGTTGCATCGGGCGGTGTCTGGCTGCGTGCATGTCGTGCGCGTCTTGCCCGTGGTACGGGTTCCGGGGTGCGCGTGGGGTGCGCGATCAAGGCCGGCCAGAAGAGAGCCACCGACCCGATAACCAGCCTCCTTGCTCGGCGGTCTCCGGGGTCAAGGGTGGCCGGAGGTCATCGCGTTGCGACGCGCAGCGCCCTTGATGCCGGGGGCCGGCGTGCAGACCGTCGTCGATCGGGTCGGCGGCTCGGAGGTGAGTGGCAAGAGGGGCCGTGACCACCGGGGGTCCTGCAGCGAGCGGGCGTCAGGTACTGCACCTGGCGCCCTTGCTGCGCGTCCAGAGCGCGAAGCGGGCGGGGTGCGCGAGGACGGCGCGCCAGCGCCGCCCGCAGCGCGGGGCCCCGCGGAGTGGAGCGCGGAGGATGCGCTCGCGCCGAAGGCGCGCTTGAGCCAGTAAGGAAACTCGTAACCGGCATGCTGCGCCGGAGCGTTTCGCTGCCTGTCGGCTGGGCACCATGCATCCGTGGAGATGACCTTTCCAGCCGTCGACTTCCCGGTGTACGGCGTCGACGAGATGTCGTGGCAGGGGCCGCGCTGGCTGGACTTCCTCGAGGGACAAGCGGGCGCGCCGACCTGGGCACTCTGGCTCCAGCATGGATTCACGCCGGTTCCCGACCCCACGCGTCCGTGGGTGCGCCTGGGGAATCTGCCGCGCGAACGCTACGCACGGCTGATGACTTCGAACGGTGGAGACCCTGCCCGGGAAGTGGCGTTCGCGGCGCTGTTCTCCCTGGTGAACCTCACGCTCCCCGCCCCCGGAAGACCGCCCCGAAACCGAGGACTACCTGCAGCAGCTGGTGGCCTATGTCGAGGCGCAGGCCGACCGCTACGCCGATTGGCCGACAGCGACCTGGCGCATGGATGAGATCGCCGTGAGTGGCCATGTGCATCACTGGGCCGGCGCATGGGCAGGGTTCACCACCGAGCTCGATGACGTCGACGTGGTGGCGCTCGGCTACCGGGTCCCCGTCGACGATCTGGGACTCACCGACATCGTCGACACAAGCGCGTATCACTTCGAGTCCCGGCGGCCGATTCCGTTTCCGGAGGCATGCGATGAGGCGAGGACTGCCGCGTTGGGTGCGCGCCGACTCTCGGACGCAGCCGATGTGTGGTGGCCGGTGACGCCCGATCACCGGCGCCCCGTGCATCTGCGGGATCGACCGTAGGCTTCGAGCCCGCCATTTCGCGACTTCCCTCAACGCGGC
>CAVSLP010000007.1:0-394992 GCA_963728775.1 uncultured Actinomycetota bacterium | reverse complement strand
CGAACACGTCCTGCGGCTGCTTTGGCCGACTCTCTGAAAACCGCACTTCGAGCCGTGTGGTCGTGCGCGCTGCCGTCCTGTGTGTACTGGCGTCAGCGGGGTTCATGGGGGCACCCAGCGCAGCTGCGCTGACAGTGATGTCCGCAGCGCTGGCCTTCGCTGCCCTCGTTGCATTGTCTCGACCGGAGGCGGTGCGCGCACGCCTCGACTTCCGAGAGTGGCGGGCTGCGGCGACCGACGGGGAGCAGGCGGCTCTGTTCCGGTTTGTTTCGACACATCCCAGGTTCCGCGAGATCGAGCCTTCTCTCGTGTCGCAGGCCCCATTTGCTCTGGAACGCCGAGGTCGCCGGGTCGTCATGACTTTCGGAATCTGGGATCCATTGTCTGAGACCGTTCGCGACGTTGTGGTGGCGGTCCGGCGACGGTGGCTGGGCGGGTTCGGAAGCTTCCGGATCCTCCAGGCAAGCGCGCCGTAGCCGCCTCAGCGGCGGTTGCCTTCGTCGTCGGCGTGGTGCGTGGACTTGTCGACGTGCCAGCCGGATGTGCTCGTGTTCGGGATCGTTGAAGCACTCGCGGGCGTCCTCCTCGCTGAGGCAACGCACCGGTTTCGCGTAGTGCTGCGGCCAGGCCCGCCCATTGGGTGACCGTCCACTTCCTCCGCGACGAGATCATTTCCCAGGAGCGCTCTAGGTTCATCTTGTGACTGATTCGATCTATCGCAACCACGCAGATGTCTGCGCACGTTCGCGGAGAGCAGTCTTTCAAATGCCAGCTATGATCGCCCAGCCATCCTGCGGGTTGCGGGCAGGAGCACCACTCATGAAAAGTCGGGTGCACTCTTCGCGGCGTTACGGTCTTCCCTGTCCGCGGTGAGCGCGCGTGTTGGCGGGCTGGAGGAGCAACGCCGTGCCTGGGGTTAGCCCTCCAGTCGCGACCGAACGCTGCGAACGCGATCTACAAGCCACCCGGCTGCGAGGTAAGCCAAGACGGCGGCGACGACGAGGACGATGGCGATGTGCTGCGTTGTCGCTGAGCCGCGCAACCGCCCACGAGTAGGGCCTGGTCCAAGGTCCGCCCATCGAGGCGTCCGAAGATCACCGGCATAACGCTGATGAGCGGACGTCCGCAATTCGGCAGATGAGTGAAATCAGGCGCCGGCGGACAGTCCGTTTTCGAGGTACTCGGTGCGCCCGGTTTCCAGGGCGCCTAGGGCGGCGCCGACTCTGCGGGCTAGGCGAGGGATCAGCATGCGGTCGAGGTCGTCTCTGCTGTGGAACGTCGCCGATTCGAGTTCTTCGGGAGGAAGCGTGATGGCACGACGTTGCTTCTCCAAGAGGTGACCGCCCTCGAATACGAACAGGATCTTGTCGCCTTCCCGTTCGGAGGGAGCCCAGTCTGCTATCAAGAGGCGACCGACCTGGCGATCGAGACCCAGCTCCTCTGTGATCTCGCGTGCGCATGCTTCAAGTGGGGTCTCACCCGGTTCGACGTACCCGCCGGGGATGTCCCAGCCTTCTTTGTAGGTCGGCTTGACCAGGAGCACGCGTCCTTCGTCGTCAAAGAAGAGAGCGCCGGCGGCTACACGGGGGCGTGACATGGGCGGGGTCTGGTCCTCCGTCATGGACTCGACCCTAGACGTGGGCTACCTGTCAGGCGACGTTGAGGCGCCGTGCCAGGCCGGTCAGTTGCGGACTGGGCTTGCCGCGCTGGGTGCGGATCCAGGTCTGCACGAGGTGGCGGCTGAGGTAGTGGTAGCGGACCTGTTCTGGCGCCAACTGCTCCGCGGTGAGGACGGTCGCCACGGCGGCTTCGCGCTTGTTCGTCGCGCTGAGTGCTCGGGCGACCTCGAGGGCATGGCGCACGCGACGTTCGGTGGGCACGTTGGCGGTGTCGAGGGCCGGGCCGAGGTCCACGGCGATCTGAACGTCGCCGAGTTCCATGGCCGTGGAGACCCGATGGATGGTGACGTTCGTGGGGCCGAACGCGGTCCAGAGCTTGTTGCGGTCGCCGCCGAGTCGCTGAGCAGCCCGATCAGCCGCTCCGAGGAAGTCGCGCACGGTCTCGCGGTCGTCATTTTGGGCCGCCGCCATTACCCGGCTACAGGTGGGTGCCGTAGACGGAGAGCATCGTCGCGGACGCCTTCCTGAGGTGCGGTTCGTAGAACTCGATCGCGTCGTGAGTCAGCCGCACGGCGTCGGCGTATGCGCCGGTCGAGAGCAGCGAGTGCGCGACGGACCGGTAGAGCGACCCGATGATCACCGCGTTGCCGCTGCGCTGGGCGGCTTCGATGCCGCGGTCGAGGCGTTCCACGCGAGGTCTGCCTCTCCGAGTTCGTGAGCGTGCTGGCTCCTGCCTGGTATAGCAGCGCAAGCCGTCCGAAAGCCACCGCCTGGTCGTCGCCGTCGTAGGCGTGTCCCGCGATCTTGAACGCCGGAATGAGGAAGGCGAGGCGGTGGGTCACGAACGCGAATCGCGAGTCCTGGTAGGCGTTCCAGACCTCCTCGACGCCGGCCTTCAACTCGGCCAGAGTCAACGGCTCGTCGCCCTCCTGCTGGCTCGCGAGGTCGGTCACCTGTCGGTAGTCCATGAGCACCGAGCGCAAGGCCGGCACCGTCGAGCGCCCGCTGTCCGAGGTCCACTCCATCAGCGAGGGCTCGGCGAGCAGGTCACCGAGTGACACGTCGAGCACGTCCGCGATACGCCGCAGCAGCGAGAGTCGATCGAGTTCGATGCGGCCGTTCTCGATCTTGCTGAGCCAGTCGGCGGTCCGCCCGACGAAGCCGGCCAGCACCTCTTGTGACATGCCTCGCCGCTGCCGGTACCACGCGATGCGCTCGCCGATGGTGAGCGTCGTTGTCATTCCTCGCATGACCCGAGCCTCACACCGCCTTCCGACAGACCCCGGAATTTTCTTCCGGGTTCCCGAGCGCCGTCGTACCTAGCGTCGAACGCGTCGAACCTATCCGCCTCGGCGGACCCAACGGAAGGAGAACCCGATGTCAACTCAGGCACCGTTCAAGCTCGACTGCGACGAGCAGTTCCCGCACGGCCTGTTCGCGGTCGCGGCCGATGCGCAGATCGACTTCGACAAGGCACAGGCGCAGGTCCCGGACGCGCAGGCGCGCGACAAGGAGTCGGGTGAGCGGATCTGGGTGGTGCGGGTGATCGACAACGACCCGGACTCGAAGTCGAGCGAGTTCAAGGTCAAGGTCATCGCGCCGCACTGCCCGACGCTGCCTGACCCGATCCCGGGCACGAACTTCCGGCCGGTGACCTTCAAGAACCTGATGGTGACGCCGTACGTGGAGGAGAGGGCCAACGGCCGCAGCCGGGTCGCCTACAGCTTCAAGGCGACGTCGATCGGCTCGCCGGCCGCTGCGCAGGGCAAGTCGACGCGGGCGGCCTGAGGGTGATCGGGGATGTCTCAGACGGCAGCAACGGTCATCTTGGCGGCGGTCGTGGTGATGCTCATCAAGACGCGCTGGCTGCGCTTCTCCGGTGCGGTGCTCGCCATGGCGCTGGGCGTCTGTCTCGCGGTCGGTCCGTTCGGCGCCGCGCTGATCCATGCGCTCGACGGGGTGGGGTCGTGGCTCTACGGCTCGCTGCAGGCTTTGTGAGGCGCTGATGCGTACGACGAACCTCAGCACCGGCACGGTGGCTGGCGGGATGCGCGGGTCTCGGCCGGGGGAGTTGCTGGTCGTCCAGCCCCGACCGAGCCTGCTGCTGGTCCTGGTCACCAACCTGGCGAGGATTACTGCGCGGCTGCTGGCTTGGATGCCCCGGCATCCCGTTGCTGTCGGGGCGCTCGTCGGGCTCGTGGCGTTGTGGCTGGTCGCCGGCCTGCTCGGCATCCTGGCGACGGCAACGGTCCTCTTCCTGGGGCTGATGGTCTGGCGGCGGCTCGGGGCGGACTCGTTCTGCCGGGTCGTGGTGTCGCGGTGGCGCGGTTTCTGGGTCTACCGGCGGCGGTGGCAGCCCGCGATGGTCACCACCGGTCTGGCCGCCACGGTCAACGGTCGCGAGTACCTGCCGCAGATCCGCCGCGTCGTTGCGAGCCGCTGTGTGGACCGCGTCCTGGTCGATCTGCTGTCCGGGCAGTCCCCGGAGGCCTTCGACAAGGCGACCACTCAACTGGCCCACACCTTCGAGGCAACCCGGACTCGCGTCGTGGTGGACCGTCCCGGTCGGGTCTGGCTGGAGTTCACCCATCGTGACCCGCTGGTCGAGCCGATCCCGGCCATGGCGGCTGCCTCTCAGCCGGACCTGAAGGCGCTGCGGCTTGGTGTGCGTGAGGACGGCTCGCCGTGGTGTCTGCGGCTGCTCGGCTCGCACGTCCTGGTGGCCGGGGCGACGGGTGCCGGCAAGGGCTCGGTGCTGTGGTCGCTGATCCGCGCCGTCGGCCCGGGCATCCGCGAGGGCTCGGTGCAGGTGTGGGCGATCGACCCCAAGGGCGGCATGGAACTGACCCCTGGGGCGCCGTTGTTCGCCCGCTTCGCCTACTCGGACCCGGCCGGAATGGTGCAGTTGCTCGAAGACGCCGTGGCGTTCATGCGGGAGCGTGCCGAGCGGCTGCGCCAGGCAGGGGAGCGGATCCACACCCCGAGCCCGGCCGACCCACTGGTGCTGGTCGTGGTCGACGAGATGGCGGCGCTGACCGCCTATGCCGGGGACCGGGACCTGAAGAAGCGCGCCGAGGCCGCGCTGCAGCTGCTGCTCTCCCAGGGCCGCGCACCCGGTGTCCTGGTGGTGGCCGCGGTGCAGGACCCCGGCAAGGACGTGATCGGGTTCCGCGACCTGTTCCCCACCCGGATCGCGCTGCGGCTGCTGGAGGACTCCCAGGTCGACATGGTTCTCGGCCGCTCGGCCCGACTGCACGGCGCGGAGTGCGACCAGATCCCGGCCTCCCTGCCGGGCGTCGGCTACGTCGTGCTGGAGGGCCTCCGCGAACCGGTCCGGGTGCGTGCCGCCCACGTCACCGACGCGGACCTGGACCAGATGGTCCGCGACCAGGCGCCCGGCCTGACACCAGACTCCGAGCCGGGGCTGCACCTGGTGGGGCAGGGCTGACCATGACCGCTGCCGCGCTGGCTGGCCCGTCCCCTCAGATCCTGGGGCGGGCCGGCCTGGAGTCCGCCCAGAAGCGCGGTGGCGGCTGCTCGAACCCGATCCGGCTGGTCGGCTCGACCGAGGTCGTCAACACCACCACCGGCGAGGTCGGGCACACCTACTCGTCGGCCCAGGAGCTCGACGGCCACACCTACGTCAAGTGCGGCAACCGTCGCGCCGCGGTCTGCCCGACCTGCTCCGCGGAGTACAAGGGCGACGCCTGGCACCTGCTCCTGTGCGGCCTGTCCGGCGGCAAGGGCATCCCCGACTCGGTGGCCGACCACCCCTGCACGTTCGCGACGTTCACCGCTCCCTCGTTCGGCCCGGTGCACGGCATCCGCCAGAAGGGTCCCTGCCGCGCCCGCCGCGACAAGCCGGTCTGCCCCCACGGGCGCCCGCTGTGGTGCAACGCCCGCCACCACGAGTCCGACAAGCGCCTCGGGACCCCGCTGTGCATGGACTGCTACGACTACCGCGCGCACGTGGTGTGGCAGTGGCACGCCCCCGAACTGTGGCGACGGTTCACCATCACCCTGCAGCGTGACCTGGCCCGCCTGTGTGGCCTGTCGGTGAAGCGGTTCCGCGAGAAGTGCCGCATCTCCTACGCCAAGGTGGCCGAGTTCCAGGCCCGCGGCGTGATCCACCTGCACGTGCCCATCCGCCTCGACGGCCCGGACGGACCCGACGGCCCCGCACCGGACGTGCCGATCGGCACCGCCGACCTCGAGGACGCGATCAAGACCGCGGCCGCCAAGGTGCAGCTCGACTCCGCACCGCTGCGCGACGGCACCGTCTACCGGCTGCACTGGGGCTCGCAGATCGACACCCGCACCATCACCGACGTGGCGCCCCGCGACTCCGGCCGCGCCTCCCGCCTCGTGCACCCCCAACAGGTCGCGGCCTACCTCGCGAAGTACCTGACCAAGGCCACCGAGGACTTCGGCCTGTCCTCCAAGGTCCGCTCGGTCGGCCACGCCCGCCTTGCCGGCGCCTCTCCGCACGCCATGCGGATCATCGAGACCGCCGACCAGATCGCCGCCGAAGGCGACGACTACGCACGCCTCCTGGCGAACCTCGCCACCCTGGGCTACCGCGGCCACCCGATCACCAAGTCCCGCGCCTACTCGGTGACGTTCGGACAGATCCGCCGCGTGCGCCGCCGCTTCCGCTCCAACCCGGCAGGGCTCGACCCCGACGCCGACATCCGCCAGGTCCTCGACGTCGAGGACGACCTCCCCGAAGGGTTCGAGGTCATCTCCTCCTGGGTCTTCGTCGGCCAGGGCTACCTCGACCTCGACACCGCCGCAGCAGCAGTCACCGCCGCCGCGTTGGCGCGCTCACGCTAAGCGTCGGTGAAGAACGCGATTCTCGGTAGCTGCGACAAGAAGGAGATTCAGACATGGAGCAGGACGTGCCCAGCAGGTTCGAGCAGCTGTGGTCGATCGATCAGACCGCGGAGTACCTGGCGCTCTCGACCAAGACGCTGTACGGGTGGCGGTGCCGCAAGTACGGACCGCCGAGTTACCGGCTGGGGAACAAGGTCCGGTACCGCCCTGAGGAAGTGCGCGCCTGGGTGGATGCCCAGAACGCGCTGGCGTCCTGAGGCAGCGTCATGGGACGCAAACCGCTGCCGATCGGGACTTGGGGACTGATTCGCACTGAGCCGGTCGGCCAGGACGACAAGGGCAAGCCAAAGCGACACCGAGCGCGGGCCTACTACCGCGACTTTGACGGGGTGCCCCGCTTGGTCGAGGCGAGCGGTCGAACCGCGACGATGGCCAGCCAGAATCTGCGGACCAAGTTGCAGAACCGCACCGCGGCCGGGCGTCACGGAGACCTGACCGCGATGAGCCGATTCACAGATGCGGCCGACCTGTGGCTTGCGAAGGTGGACGGGCTGGTGGCTGAGGGCCGCCGGTCGCCTGGAACGGTCGACACCTACCGCCGGCAGCTGAAGAACCACGTCTTGCCGGCGATGGGCGAGGTCCGGCTGGGCGAAGCCACCACGCCGCTCATCGACAAGGTGATCGGAGCGATCAAGGCCGAAGTGAGTGCGGCGACGGCGAAGAGCTGCCGGAGCGTGATCTCGGGCGTGATGAGCCTCGCGGTCCGGTACGGCGCGGTCACGGCGAACCCCGTGCGTGAGGTCGAGCGGATCGAGTCCCGGCCCCGCCGCGAGCCTCGGGCGCTGACCATGGACGAGCGGGTCCAGCTGCTCAAGCAGCTCCAGGCGGACGAGAAGGCCCGGCGTCGGGACCTCCCGGACCTGGTTTTCTTCATGCTCGCCACCGGGGTGCGGATCGGGGAGGCGCTAGCCGTGGTCTGGTCGGACATCGACTTCGAGGCCGGGACGGTCCGGATCACCAGCACCCTGGTGCGGGTCAAGGGCGAGGGGCTGCTGAGGAAGGGCACCAAGAGCCGGGCGGGGGAGCGGACCTTGCCTCTGCCGATGAGCGCGGTCGCGATGCTGCGACGTCGGTTCATGACTGGGGCTCGTCTGGACCAGCCGTTGTTCCCGGACGTGCAGGGCGGCTTCCGGGATCCGGCCAACGTGCGGCGCGAGCTGCGGGAGGCCCGGGGGCAGGCGACTCTGGCCTGGATCACGTCGCACACCTTCCGGAAGACGGCCGCGACCATCCTCGACGAGGCGGCGCTGTCGGCTCGCCTGGTCGCTGACCAGCTTGGACACAGCCGGCCGTCGATGACCCAGGACGTCTACCTGGCGCGCCGCGCGGTGGACTCCCAGGCGGCCCTGGCGCTGGAGGCCGCGTTAAGGGACATGACGGCCGCGAGCGAAAGTAATGGCAAAACAATGGCCAAAGAAGAAGGTCAGGCCACGTGATGCGGCCTGACCTGGTGTTTTGTGCGCCATCAGGGACTCGAACCCCGAACCCGCTGATTAAGAGTCAGCTGCTCTGCCAATTGAGCTAATGGCGCGCGAAGCGAGTGGAACTCTAGCAACACATCCGACCGGGGGCGAAATCGAAGCGAGCCCGGCGCGGGAGACGTGCGCCACGTGCGTCAGGCAGCGGTCCGACACCGCTCGGTGGGGCACGGTGTGTCGGACCTTCTGCGCTCGCAGGCGTACGTCGGACCGGGCGCGGGCATCACCCGGCCAGCGGCGCGTCCAGCTCGGTGAACGAGCTGGCCCACCCTCGCGGGCGTTGCCCTCGAACTCGTCGGAGTAGGGCCCCTGGTCCCGCACCCCCCGGTTGTCAAGGAAGAGTTGGCCCGCGGGACCCATCCGCCTCCCGGAGGACGGCGAACTACAGTCGGACTCCGCACCGGGGGCATCCCGGCGGGGGCAGCGGTCCGTAGGAGGCAGGCATGGCGGGTGAGCCCGAGCTTCGGCTCGTGCCGTCGGACGCGGGCGCCAACGTCGACGTACTCGTCGGCAGGGTGGCCCGCGGCGACGCCACGGCGTTCGAGGCGTTGTACGACGAGGTGTCCGCCTCGGTCTACGGACTGGCCCGCCGGGTCGTCCGCGACCCGGCACGGGCCGAGGACGTCACGCAGGAGGTGTTCCTCGAGGTCTGGCGCAAGGCCGCCCGCTTCGACAGCAGCCTCGGCAGGGCCAAGACCTGGGTGCTGACGATCGCGCACCGGCGGGCGGTGGACGCCGTACGCCGCAGCGAGTCGCACCGGCGCCAGGACCGGCACACCGCACCCGACGAGGTCACCCACGACGAGCCGGCCGACGCGGTGATCAAGGCCGAGGAGCACGGCGCGGTCCGGGAGTGCCTGGAGACGCTCACCGACCTGCAGCTCGAGTCCGTGCGGCTGGCCTACTTCAACGGCTACACCTACAACGAGGTGGCGACTCTGCTGGACAAGCCACTACCCACGATCAAGACCCGGATGCGAGACGGCCTGATCCGTCTGCGTGACTGCCTGGAGGGGGCCCGATGAGCACCGACCTGCATACCCTCTCCGGCGCGTACGCGATCGACGCGCTCAGCCCGGAGGAGGCCGAGGACTTCCGTAGCCACCTCTCCCAGTGCCCGGCCTGCCAGGACGAGGTGCGTGAGCTGCAGGACGCCGCCGCCCGGATGGGCGCCAGCGAGGCGTCGGCCCCGCCGCCGGCGTTGCGCGCCCGCGTGCTGGCCGCGGCCGACCAGCAGCCGCAGCTGCCGCCCAAGGTCCGCCCGGCCGGCGGGCCGGGACCGCGCCGGTGGACCCCGCGGCTCCTCGCGGCGGCCGCCGCGGTGCTGCTGGTGGTCGCCGGCGGCATCGGCTACAGCCAGATCCACCACGACCAGCCGCAGCTGTCGGCCTCGGTGAGCCGGGTGTTCACCGCGTCGGACGCGCACAAGGCGACCGTGGACACCGCGAACGGCGGCACGGTCACGGTGGCCACCTCCCGCCGGCTGAACCAGATGGCCGTGGAGACCGACCGGCTGCCCAGGCTCGGCGGCCAGCAGGTGTACCAGATCTGGGCGGTGCACGGCGGCGCGATGACGTCGGCCGGGGTGCTGACGAACGTCACCGCCGGCAAGTCGATGTCGATGCCTGCCCCGGGCACGGAGGTGGCGATCACCATCGAGCCGGCCGGCGGCTCCGAGCGGCCGACCACGAAGCCGATCGTGACCGTCGACCCGGCCAGCGTCTGAGCAGCCGCGGGGGAGCGCCGGGCCAGCGACCGTCGGAGTGAACCCTGACCTCCGGCGGCCGGCCCCCCTGCCGGGAGGGGCCGGCGCTCAGCGGGACGCCCGCGCCTCCAGCACCGCGTGGGCGGCGTTGTGCCCGGCGATGCCGCTGACCGCACCGCCGCGGCGGGCACCGGAGCCGCACAGCAGCACGTTGCCGATGTCGGTGCTGACCCCCCAGCGCTGCGCCGCGGTGTCCAGCCGGGCCCGGTTCGGCGCCCACGGCCAGGCCAGGTCGCCGTGGAAGATGTGCCCGCCGGGCATCGCCAGCGCCTCGTCGATGTCCTGCGGCGCCTTCGCCTCCAGGCACGGGTCGCCGTGTCGGTCGACGGCCAGCAGCGACTCGATCGGCTCCTCGAGGTGCTCGTTGATCGCGTCCAGCGCCCGCCCGACCGCGATGTCCCGCTGCGCCTCGACGTTGCCCTCGAAGACCCGGGCCGGGGTGTGCACGCCGAAGTAGGTCAGCGTGTGCATGCCCTTCGCGGCCAACGGACCGAGGATGGACGGGTCGGTGAGCGAGTGGCAGTACAGCTCGCCGGGCTGCACGGTCGGGAGCTTCCCGTCCGCGGCCTCGGCGTAGGCGGTCTGCAGCTGGCTGTAGTCCTCCGCGACGTGGAAGGTGCCGGCGAACGCCTGCCGGGTGCTGGCCCCCGACCGCAGGGTGGGCAGCTGCTCGAGCAGCAGGTTGATCTTCAGCTGTGAGCCCTCGGGCCGCTCGCCGGGCTCCTCGCCGAGCAGCAGCTGCAGCACCCACGGGGCCACGTTGGCGAGCACGTAGTCGCAGGCCGCGGACTTCCAGCCGGACCCGTCGTGCCAGGTGACCGTCGCCTCGGTGCCGTCGGACTCGATGCCGCTGACGCCGGCGCCGGTGAGGATGGTGGCGCCGGCGTTGCGCGCCGCGACCGCGAGCGCGTCGGTGACCGCGCCCATCCCGCCGACCGGGACCCGCCACTCGCCGGTGCCGTTGCCCATCAGGTGGTAGAGGAAGCACCGGTTCTGGATCAGCGAGGGGTCGTTCAGGTCCGCGAACGTGCCGATCAGCGCGTCGGTCGCGACGACGCCACGGACCGTGTCGTCGGAGAACCGCTTCTCCACGATCTGCCCGAGCGGCTGCTCGATCAGGTAGTCCCAGGTCTCACCCTCGACCATCCCCTGCAGCTCGCGGCCGGTCCGCAGCGGCTCGAGCAGCGTCGGCGCGACCGCCTCCGCGAACTCCGACACCTCGCCGTAGAACGCGCGCCACGCGTCGTACTCGCGGTCGGAGCCGGTGAGCGCGCGGAAGGACTCCTCGGTCGCGCTGCCCTCGGGGCGCTCCACGAGCAGGCCGGAGTGCTTCCCGTCGCGCTGGACCGGCGTGTACGACGCGGTGGTGCGCGAGCGCAGCTGCAGGTCCAGGCCGAGGTCGCGGATGATCCGCTCGGGCAGCAGGCTGACCAGGTACGAGTAGCGGGAGAGCCGCGCCGGCATCCCGGGGAAGGTCAGGCTGCTGATCGCGGCTCCGCCGGTGTGGGCGAGCCGCTCGAGCACCAGCACCGAGACCCCCGCCTGCGCCAGGTAGGTCGCGGCGACCAGGCCGTTGTGGCCGCCGCCGACGATGACCACGTCGTACTTGTCGTTGAGGGAAGTCACGGCTGCACGCTACCCGCCTTCGGTCCGGCGCAGGCACGCCCTGGTGGAATGTTTAGCGTTCAACTATCGTTGACCGAGGGACCACGCCACCCCGAGGAGGCCCCCGATGCCCGCCGTCACCGTCGCTGACCTGACCGTCCTGCCCCGCCTCGCCACGCCCGGGCTCGGCGACGCGGTGCGCCCCGTGCTGGGGGTGACCACCGCCCCGCGCGGCTTCGAGGGCGAGGGCTTCCCGGTACGACGGGCGTTCGCGGGTGTGGACCTGGCGGCGCTGGACCCGTTCGTGCACCTGGACCAGATGGGCGAGGTGGAGTACGCCCCCGGCGAGCCGAAGGGCACCCCGTGGCACCCGCACCGCGGCTTCGAGACGGTGACCTACATGATCGACGGGGTGATGGACCACCAGGACAGCCAGGGCGGCGGTGGCTCGATCACCAACGGCGACACCCAGTGGATGACCGCCGGCTCGGGGATGCTGCACATCGAGGCGCCGCCGGAGTGGCTGGTGGCCAAGGGCGGGCTGTTCCACGGGCTCCAGCTGTGGGTGAACCTGCCGCGCAGCGAGAAGTGGGCGGCCCCGCGCTACCAGGACCTGCGTTCCAGCGAGCTCGGCCTGGTCACCACCGCGGACGCCGGCGCGCTGGTGCGGATCATCGCCGGCGAGGTGGGCGGGCTGCGCGGTCCCGGCTCCACGCACACGCCGATGGCGATGCTGCACGCGACGCTGGCGCCGGGCTCCCGCCTGGACGTGCCGTGGAACGTGGACTTCAACGGCCTGGTGTACGTGCTGGCCGGGTCCGGCTCCGTGGGCGTCGAGCAGCGGCCCCTGCAGGGCGGTCAGCTCGCCGTGCTCGGCCGCGGCGACTTCGTCACGGTGGCCGCCGACGCGCGCCAGGACGGCCGCACCCCGACGATGGAGGTCATCGTGCTGGGCGGCAAGCCGATCCGTGAGCCGGTGGCCTGGGCCGGCCCGTTCGTGATGAACACCAAGGCCGAGGTGATCGCCGCGTTCGAGGACTTCCAGCAGGGCCGGATGGGCCAGATCCCCGCCGTGCACGGGGCGCCCACCACCGTCGTCGAGGGCTGAGCCCCACAGCGCGAACGGGAAGCCCCGGCCCGGGCCGGAGCAGGTCGCGGTGCCGGCGCCCACGGCAATCGCGCGTGGTCGCATGACTCCGTCGCATAACCCCACGGCCGAGCGGCTCGTTGAGCGGTGCGATGAGGACGGCAACCCAGCCCAGCGGCGTCGCGGACCGTGTCACCGCGGCCGTGACCCGCGCGCTCACCGCCCTGGCGCTGGTCACCGCGGTGGTGGTGACCTACCTCGTGGTGCTCAGCGTGCACGAGGCCGGGGTCGGCGGCAGCGGCGACGGATCGAGCTCGCGGCCCGCGCACCCGGTCTGGAAGGAGTCCTACTCGCGCCGGTTCCCCGGCTGCGTGGCCGTGCTGCTCTGGCCGCCGCAGGAGGTGCCCCGGGCGCTGGTGGTGCGCAACCGGGACGGTGCGCTGGTGCAGATGCCGGTGGGCGAGGCGACCGTCCGGGTGCGCAGCGCGGCCGTCGGGGACGACGTACGCACGGTCGGCGTCTGCCGGTGAACGGGTCGGCCCCCGCCGTACGGCGGGGGCCTCGTGGGGTGAGCGACGGGACTCGAACCCGCGACATCTGCGACCACAACGCAGCGCTCTACCAGCTGAGCTACGCCCACCATGCAAGCGGCCCCTCACGGACCCGTGGGCCGGAGAAGCCGAAGCGGGATCAGTGTACCTGTTCTCCGGGCCCGTCCTGACCGGGGGCATCGCTGCCGGTGACGGAGCCGCCGTGCTCGCCGGCGAGCGCCTTCGCGGTGTCGGAGTCCGGGCCGGGAGCGGGGACGAACACCGCGGCCCGGTAGTAGCGCAGCTCCTCGATGCTCTCCTGGATGTCGGCGAGCGCCCGGTGGTTGCCGTTCTTGGCGGGGGCGTTGAAGTAGGCCCGCGGGTACCACCGCCGGGCCAGCTCCTTGATCGAGGAGACGTCGACGATCCGGTAGTGCAGGAAGGACTCCAGGGCCGGCATGTCCCGGGCCAGGAACGCCCGGTCGGTCGCCACCGTGTTGCCCGCCAGCGGCGGCCGGCTGCCCTCGGGGCAGTGCTGCCTGACGTAGGACAGCACCTGCTGCTCCGCCTCCGCCATCGTCACCCCGTTGTCGAGCTCGTCGAGGAGCCCGGAGACGGTGTGCATGTTGCGCACGAAGTCGACCATCTGGTCGAGCGCCTCCTGCGGCGGTTTCACCACCACGTCGACGCCGTCACCGAGCACGTTCAGGTCGAAGTCGGTCACCAGCGCGGCGACCTCGATGAGCGCGTCCGCCCCGAGGTCGAGGCCGGTCATTTCACAGTCGATCCACACCAGACGGTCATTCACGTCTAGGAGGCTACTGCAGGCTGCCGAGGGCGGCTCGGCCCGCTCTCGGACCGCCTCTCTAGAGTACGGCGCATGGCGTGGCTGGGGATCATCGCTCGACTGGTCGTGGGTGGCGTGTGGATCGTCGCGGGTGCGTTGAAGCTGCCCGACCCCGCCGAGAGCGTCCGCGCGGTGCGCGCCTACCGGCTGTTGCCCGAGGCGGTGGTCCCCGTGATCGGGCACGGGCTGCCGATCCTGGAGATCCTGGTCGGTGGCTGCCTGGTCCTCGGGCTGCTGACCCGCGCGGCGGCGGTGGTCTCCTCGCTGCTGCTGCTCGGGTTCCTCGTCGGCATCTCCTCGGCCTGGGCCCGGGGGCTGTCCATCGACTGCGGCTGCTTCGGCGGCGGCGGGTCGGTGAGCGACGCCGCGACGAAGTACCCCTGGGAGCTGGTTCGGGACCTTGGCCTCCTGCTCTTGTCCGTTTGGCTCGTCTACCGTCCTGGCACGAGGTGGGCGATGGACAACGCCCTCGTCCGCACCTGAACAGAGAGTCGCACCCATGACGAAGAAGTCCAAGGCCACCCGCCGAGCCGAGGCCGCGGCGGCGTCGGAGCGCGCGGCCGCCATCCGCAAGGAGCAGGAGCGCCTCGAGCGCCGCCGCCGCACAATCGGCGTCTCCGCCGCGGTGATCGTGGTGCTGGCACTGATCTTCGGGATCGGCTACGCCGTGCAGTCCTCCCGGGACACCACCGGCAAGGTCGGCGCGGTCCCGCAGCACACCGTGGGCAGGTACGCCGTCGCGGCCGGGCCGACATCGGCGCCGGTGACGCTGGACGTCTACGAGGACTTCATGTGCCCCGTCTGCGGCCAGTTCGAGGGCGCCAGCCGCGGCTGGGTCCCGCAGTACCTCGACCAGGGCAAGCTGCGCGTCCGCTACCACGTGATGTCCTTCCTCGACCGCGCGTCCAACGGCACCGAGTACTCCACCCGGGCCGCGAACGCGTTCGCCGCGGTCACCGACGCCGCCGGCCCCGACGTCGCCAAGAAGTTCCACGACCTGCTCTACGCCAACCAGCCCTCCGAGGGCAGCGACGGGCTCACCGACGACCAGCTGGTGCAGTACGCCGTCCAGGCCGGTGCCGGCCGCAGCGCCGTCGAGAAGCCGATCCGGGACCGCGCGTTCCAGCAGTGGGTCGTCAACGCCACCGACCGGGCCAACAAGGACGGCGTCACCGGCACTCCGACGGTGCGCGTCGACGGCAAGGACTTCACCGACTTCTCCACCATGCAGGACCTCTCCACCAACCTGCGGAAGCTCGTCGACTCCAAGTCCGCGGGCTGACCCCGGGCCCCACCGGCGGGTCCGCGCGGCCCCGCCGGTGGGGCTCGAAAAAGGCCGCAGAAAGCTGCCGGAAGACCCTTGTGGCGCGGACCCCGGAGGCGTAGAACTACGCTACGCCGAAGGGGAGACCCGGAGGCGGGATCGGACGGAGACCGAGGTCCAGGCCGGTGGAGCGATCCACTCGGACGGCCGGTGACGAGGCCAGGGACCGATGGACCGACCGTGAGGCACGGAGCGTCACCTCCGACCAAAAAGTGAGGCCCCGCAAACTCGTACTTTGCGGGGCCTCCTCCTTTGTACCCGCCGGACGCGGCGCCACACGCCAGCGACACCCTGGTCTGGTCCTGCCCGGATCCTCGTCCGGTGCGACCGCGGGTCGGCTGGCAGACTGCGGCCATGTCGCTCACCAGCTCCGGGGCACCGACCCCGCCGTACGCCGACTTCATCGCCGGGCTGCCGAAGGCCGAGCTGCACGTGCACCACGTCGGCTCCGCCTCGCCGCGGATCGTCTCCGAGCTGGCCGCCCGGCACCCGGGGCCGGTGCCCTCGGACCTCGACGCGCTGCGGGAGTTCTACACGTTCCGCGACTTCGCGCACTTCATCGAGGTGTACCTCGCGGTGGTCGACCTGGTTCGCGAGCCGGAGGACGTGCGGCTGCTCACCTACGAGGTCGCGGCCGAGATGGCCGCCCAGAACATCCGGTACGCCGAGCTCACCCTGACGCCGTACACCTCGGTGCTGGCGGGTGTGCCGATCGAGGGGTTCGTTGACGCGGTCGAGGACGCCCGCGTCGCGGCCGAGCGGGACCACGGCATCCGGCTGCGCTGGGTGTACGACATCCCCGGTGAGTTCGGGCTGCCCGCCGCCGAGGAGACCCTGTCCTACGCGCTGAACGCCGCCCCGGACACCCTGGTCGGGTTCGGCCTCGGCGGACCCGAGATCGGGGTGGACCGGCCGCAGTTCAAACCGGTCTTCGACCGGGCCCGCGCCGCCGGCCTGCACAGCGTGCCGCACGCCGGGGAGACCACCGGTCCGCAGACGGTGTGGGACGCCCTGGAGCAGCTGGGTGCGGAACGGATCGGGCACGGCACGTCGTCGGCGCAGGACCCCGCGCTGCTCGCGCACCTGGCCGACCGACGGATCCCGCTCGAGGTGTGCCCCACCTCGAACATCGCGACCCGCGCCGTGGACCGGCTCGAGGAGCACCCGATCCGGCAGATGCACGACGCGGGCGTGCTGGTCACGATCGGCAGCGACGACCCGCCGATGTTCGGCACCACGCTCAACCGGGAGTACGAGATCGCCGCGGACCTGCTCGGGCTCGACGAGCCCGGGATCGCCGCGCTGGCCAGGAACGCGGTCTCCGCCTCGTTCATGGACGACGCCGAGAAGGCCGCGCTGGCCGCCGAGATCGACGCGTACGTCGAGGCGCGGACCGGCTGAGCCGCCCCCGAGGTTGCGGGCCTGGGCGGGCCTCCCTAACCTGCTCGTATGAGCAGTAGTTCAGATGTGATGCGGGCGGACGGCTGCGCGGTCCGGCTGGTCGACGCCGACCGGGTGGCGGCCGTGCGGGAGGCGATGCCCGCCGAGGCCGCCGTGGTGGATCTCGCCGACGTGTTCGGCCTGCTCGCCGTGCCGGGCCGGCTGCGGCTGCTGGTGGCGCTGCTCGGCGGCGAGCTGTGCGTGTGCGACCTCGCGGCGGCGGCCGGGATGAGCGAGTCCGCCACCAGCCACGCGTTGCGGATCCTCCGGGCGCACCGGGTGGTCTCGGTGCGCCGGAGCGGCCGGATGGCCTTCTACGCGCTGGCCGACGCGCACGTGCGGATGTTGCTGGACGTGGCGCTGGCGCACATCGAGCACAGCGAGCCGATCCACGACCACCCGGAGGACGGCCGGTGAGCGACCCGCACGTCGAGGATCTGGCAGCCTCCCCGGCCGCCGGGCCGGACGGGCGCGCGTCGGACCGGGGCGGCGCTCACGCGCACGGGGTGGTACCGGGCGCGGACACCCGCTACCTGCTGGTGGCGCTGGGGTTGATCGGGACGTTCATGGTCGCCGAGGTGGTCGCCGCGATCCTCAGCGGCTCGCTGGCGCTGCTCGCCGACGCCGGGCACATGCTGACCGACGTGGCCGCGCTGGCGGCCAGCGTGTGGGCGGCCCGGCTGGCCACCCGGCCGGCGCGCGGGGCGTGGACCTTCGGGCTGAAGCGCGCGGAGATCCTCTCCGCGGCGGTCAACGGCGTGAGCCTGTTGGTGATCGGCGCGGTGATCGCGGTCGAGGCGGTGCGCCGCCTGTTCGTCCCGCCGGAGGTCCTGGGCGGGGTGGTGCTCGTCGTGGCCCTCATCGGCGCCGCGGTGAACGTGGCCGCCACCTGGGTGCTGGCCAGGGCCAACCGCGCGAGCCTGAACGTGCGGGGCGCCTTCGCGCACCTGCTCACCGACCTGTACGCGTTCCTCGGCACCGCGCTCGCCGGGCTGGTGATCCTGCTGACCGGATGGGCCCGTGCGGACGCGGTGGCCTCGCTGGTGGTCGCCGCCCTGATGTTCCAGGCGTCGTGGGGGCTGCTGCGCGACGCCGGCCGGATCCTGCTGGAGGGTGCACCCGACGAGGTCGCCCTCGACGAGGTCCGCGAGCACCTGGTCGAGGTCAACCACGTGCTCGACGTGCACGACCTGCACGTGTGGACCGTGACCTCCGGGCTGCCGGTGCTGTCCGCGCACGTGGTGCTCGAGGACGGCTGCTTCACCGACGGGCACGCCCCGCAGGTGCTGGACACCCTGCAGACGTGCCTGGTGGGCCACTTCGACGTCGAGCACTCGACGTTCCAGCTCGAGACGCCGGCCCACGTCGACCACGAGCACGAGCCGCACCCCTGACGCATCGTCACCGGGGCGGGTAATCCTACCGGGATCCGACCACGGACGGGCCGATGGGCGCCATCACGGTCGAGCTCGTGTACGTGCTGCTGATCGGAATCGAGGACGCCGACTACTCCACCCGGGTCGCGGCGAGGTACCCGGCCGCCGCGGCGACGCAGACGAGCTTCAGCTCGAGCTCCAGGCGAACCCCAGGAACGACTCGTAGCCCGAAGGGCCATTTGCTGTTCTTCCTCGCCCTTCGGGTAACCCGGACCGAGCGGTCACCTCGTCGAAGGCGGGGACAAAGCTGAAGGCGAGCGCGACGATGGTCGCTTCCGGAGTCGTACGCTCGCGTGGTGGTACAGGTAGACCCCAACGATGACAGCATCCGGCGTTTCATCGTGCAGCACTACCGCTACGACCCCGAACGGCGTCAACGGCGGCAGGTCGTCGTGGCCGCGTTCGACAACAAGCGCGAGTACCGTCGCTGTCTCGAGGCGACCACCGCCGAGATCTCGCGCCGCGAGCGCGCCGGAACCGCCGACGCGCTGGAGCACGCGTCCGGAGTCGTCCATGAGCCCGGCTACCGGCGCAAGCAGCAACACGCGCGGCTGATCGAACGCGCGGCCAAGCATGGCGTCGCCCCACCGAACCCGGCCGACCTCGAACTGCCCCGCAACGTCGCCTTCCTCAGCGACTCCGGGCCGAGCCGGCTCTCCCGGTGGCGTGGCCTGTTGCGTCGGCGACGGATGCCGTAGCCGGGATCCCGAGTGGGTGCGTCCTCAACCCGGGAACTCGAGCTGATGGCCCGTGGGGCCATCAGGAGGCGTTGCTGCTCGGCGTCAGTCGCCGTCGTCGCCTTCGAACCCGATGAGCCAGTGCAGGCCGTAGCGATCGATGACTTGACCGTCGGATGCGCCCCAGGGCCGCGTCTGCAGGTCGTCCACGACTCGGCCCCCTTCCGAGAGGCTGGAGAACCACCTGCGCAGGCTGGAGGGCGCGGCCGTGCCCAGCAGCGAGAGCATCATGCCGGTGCAGCGGAACGGAGGCTCGTCTCCCGCGACATCTGCGGCACAGAGCGCGACGGGCCCCTCGAGCAGGTACCCGTGCGCGATGGCATCGGCGGGACCGTCGGTTCTGCTGAACTCCGCGAAGGTGTGCAGCTGAACTGCACAGCCGAAGACGTCGCCGTAGAACGTCAAGGCTTCGCGAGCCGTTCCGGGAAAATGAAGGTAGGGCGTGGGGTCGGTCATGCGGCGGACACTACGCATGAGCCAGTCGCGACACGATGACATCGTCTTGAGCGCGTCGTGGGTGGTTGATCGGGCGCGAGATTGTGGACAGCCTCTTCGTGGCCACGGTATTCGGCAAAGCGGGCCTGAATGAGAAACCTGCAGCGACCGTGCTCCCCGCGAGCTCGCTGCTTATCATCGCCAATGCGCCTCGGCATGGGCGACCAGCGGCGCGTTCGGGTGCATGTCCGGAGAAGCCGGCGCGCGATCATCGCGATGCGATTGATGCACCGCCAATCAGGGCGCCCGCGAGGCGGGCGCGCAGACGGCGTCGCGGCCGCCTCTCACCGGTGGCTGAGTCGTCCGCAGGCCGCCTGGACGAGGCAGCATGGGTGCGGCGCCACGCCTCGGCGCGGCGGATGTCACCTGCTTCCTTCACCCGGGCGAGGTACAGCATTCCTGACGGGTACATCACGACCTCCGTGTCCATGGGCTCCTTTCGTGGAGCCGTTCCCACCGTGCTCCTCGAGGGACGTCGACGGATCGGGAGAATTCCGTATGTTCACCGAGCCGTACCTCAGATGCCGAGGACACAGCTCTGACCGAACAGGCCGCCAGGGAGCACGGGTCCAAGCAAGAGGTCGCCCGGTCGGCGATCCTGGAGTACACGTCCCGTCGAAGCCGCCGTCGCGACGACCTGCTCGCCAAGATCGGCCGCGAGAACGCCGGCGCGCTCGAGCGCCTGGCTGACTCGTGAGCGAGGAGATCGAGTACCTCGACCTGGACGATCTCGTGCCGGCCGCCGAAGTTGCGGTAGGCGGGGACCCCGAGGTGCGTGACTGGGGCCTGCTCGAGTCAGCCCTCGCTCGCCCGAAGGCCTCTGTGTTCGGCGAGGACGCGTACGCGGGTCTGAACGCGAAGGCGGCCGCGTTGCTGCACTCGCTGGTCACCAACCACGCCCTCGTCGATGGGGCAGAGCGCCTGGGTCTGGTCGCGGTTCTCCTCTTCTACGGCATGAACGGCTGTGACCTCACGGCAACGGAGGACGAGCGAGTCGATCTCATCGTCGCCATCGCGGGCGATCGCGTCAGCGACGTATCGAAGATCGCAGAGCACCTGGCTCCATGGGTGGTCCAAGTCTGAGCTACCCGTGTCCGGCCGATCGGAGCGCTCGTGTCTGAGCCCACGGGGCTTCCCTGTCCGACCCCTGTGCGTGCGTCGCGGCCGCACCGGCCGACAGTTCGGGAGGGCAGCGACCCGCCGCCAGCCGAAACCGCCGCCTTCCCGCGGGCGGTCTGGCAGACTCACGGAGGGGGTGGGCGAGAGTGGGTGGCGAATCTGCGGCACCGGAAGAGTTGCCGAACGGCCGGCTGCGGCGGTTCGCGCCCATCGGCGCGGCCGTGTTGCTGGGCCTGCATGCCGTGATGCTCTTCCTCAGCGTTCCGCTCGCCGCGTTCCTCATCTTGTCGAGCGGGTGGGAAGGTGGGGACCCGGCCTTCGAGCACCGGCTGCTGGCGTGGGGACCGATCGCACTTCTGGTGGCGATGGTCACCGGGGTGCTGCTCATCGTCGCGGCGGTGACCGTGCGGCGTGCCGACACGACGAGCCGGGGACTGCTGGGAGTCTCGTCCGCGCTGTTGGCCGGTCTCGGCGCCGGGTGGGCGTGGGTGTGGCGCAGCGCCCTGTGGTCCGACGCGACGATGCTTGCCTGGTGGGCCGCCCTGACCCTGCCTGGGATCATCGCCGCGGCCCTGATCCTGACCGCTTCCCGGCCGGCGGGGCCGGCACCCGCATAGCACGCTGACCGAGCCGGTTTGTGCCGAGTAGCGACACACTCAGCAACGTTCGGTCCGCCGTCCACCGGCGGCGACCATGCGCTGGCCGAGGCCTGCGGTCCTTACCGGGTCTTCGTGCTGACGCTTGGCTACTGCGGGCTGCGCTGGGACGAGTTCACGGCTCATCGGTTTCGAGGGGCTCTACCCGCACGAGCTGCGCCATACCGCGGCGTCGCTGGCGATCACGTCGGACGGCCGAACCCACGACTATTGGGTTCGGCCCTCCACGATGTGCTGAGACATCACATGGGCGCCCCCGGCAGGATTCGAACCTGCGACCAACAGATTAGAAGTCTGTCGCTCTATCCAGCTGAGCTACGGGGGCGAGGGCACAAGGGAGGGCAGGCGGGCGCGGAACCTGCATCGGACCGAAGATCGGGTTGGCAACGACGAGGCTTCAGCCGAGGTAGCGGATCCGCGGGCCAGTATGCCGCATCGGTCATTGCGCCGGACGTGCGCTCCCGCCGTCGGCCGGGAGCCTGTTGTGGAGTACCAGGACCGGCGAGCTCGTCGCCTCCCACAACGCAAACCGCGCCTTCCCGACGGTTGTGGACCGGTTCGGCAGCACTTCGCCACTTCCGGGCCCGGGGTGCTCACCAGACCAGGGGGGTCCGTTGTGATCATTGCTGTCCCTGCGCCCGCACACCTATTGTGAGGTAAGTGACTACGAGGAAGGGGGCCGCCATGGGCGTTGCCCGAAAGACGTTTGCGGTCGGAGCCGCGGTTCTCTCCGGCGCATTGACGCTCGCGGCGTGTGGTTCGAACAACTCCGGAGGGGGATCGTCGAGCGCGTCGTCCTCGCAGTCGGCGGCGTCCGTCCCGCAGATCAACGCGGGCGACTTCACCTCCGATTTCTCGCAGATGACCAAGCTCAAGGGGCTGGCGTCCCAGGGAAAGGGCATGGTCGGCGTCCTGCTGCCTGACACGACCACTTCCACCCGGTACGTCCAGTATGACGCGCCCTTCTTGAAGAAGGCGTTCGCGGCGGCCGGGCTCAGCTCAGACCAGTACAAGGTGGACAACGCGCACGGCAGCGCCTCGACCATGCAGACCCAGGCCGAAGCCGACATCAACGCGGGCGCCACCGTGCTCCTGATCGACCCGCTCACCCCGGGGAGCGGTGCCGCGATCGAGTCGAAGGCCGAGGCCGCGGGTGTCAAGGTCATCGACTACGACCGTCTGGTGACCGGCGGCCCGGCGGACCGCTTCTACGTCAGCTTCAACAACGTTCAGGTCGGAAAGCTGATCGGCCAGGGCGAAGTGGACTGCATCAAGTCGTGGAAGGTCTCGAAGCCGAATCTGCTGATCATGGACGGCGACCCCACCGACAACAACGCGAAGCTGTTCGCGCAGGGATACAACGGGGTGCTCAAGCCGTACTTCGACAACGGCACCTACGTCAAGGTCGGCGAGCCCGCCGGCACGTGGGACCCGCCCACCGCGGCGACGACGTTCGAGCAGCAGACCACCGCGCACCCCAACATCAACGCGGTCGTGACGCCGAACGACGACAACGCCAACGCCGTGATCTCGGTGCTGAAGAAGGGCAAGACTCCGGCAAAGACGTTCCCCACCACCGGGCAGGACGCCTCGACACCGGGTCTGCAGAACATCCTTGCGGGTTACCAGTGCGGGACGGTCTACAAGCCCGTCTTCGCCGAGGCACAGGCCGCGGCAGCGCTGGCGATGTACCTGAGGGCCGGAGTCACGCCGCCGTCCACGTTGGTCAACTCGACCACGGACGACACTGTGATCGGCAAGAAGATAGCCTCGGTCTACACGACACCGGTCTGGGTGACCTCGGACAACATGGCGGACACCGTGGTCAAGGACTCCACGACGACGGGCGTCGGACCCACCGGGGCCGACATCTGCACCGGTGCGATCAAGAGCGCGTGCACGAAGGCAGGGATTCAGTAGCCACCACCGGGGCGTGGCGGGGTCAGCGAGTGTGACCTCACCGCGTCCCGGTCTTCGGACCGGGAGGACGCCACGGACACCGTCACCGCAGAAGCGGGGGGCGCAGCCCCCAACAACCCGACACGGGACGACGAGCCGCTGCTGCGCCTGCGCGGCATCGGCAAGCACTTCGGTCCCGTCCAGGCCCTCACCGATGTGGACCTCGACATCCCCGCTGGTCAGGTCACCGCGTTGGCCGGGGACAACGGCGCCGGCAAGTCCGTCCTGATCAAGTGCATCGCCGGCATCCACGCTCCGGAAGAGGGCCAGATGTGGTGGCTCGGCCAGCCGGCGCACATCCACACCCCTCGTGAGGCCGCGGCACTGGGGATCGAGACCGTCTACCAGGACCTCGCGCTGTGCGACAACCTCGACATCGTGCAGAACATGTTCCTGGGCCGCGAACGACTGACCCTCGGGCAGCTGGACGAGGAGTCCATGGAGAAGTCGGCGAAGGAGACACTGGCCAGCCTTGCCGTGACCAGCGTCCGGTCGATCCGACAGCCGGTCGCGTCCCTGTCCGGCGGCCAGCGGCAGTCCGTGGCGATCGCGAAGTCGGTCCTGTGGAACTCCAAGCTCGTGATCATGGACGAGCCCACCGCTGCCCTGGGCGTGGCGCAGACCTCGATGGTCCTGGAGCTCGTACGGCGGCTCGCTGACCGCGGCCACGCGGTGATGATCGTGTCGCACAACATGAACGACGTCTTCGAGGTCGCCGACCGGATCGCCGTCCTGCACCTGGGCCGGATGGCCGCCGTACGGCCGACCGAGGAGTTCGACCGGCAGATCGTGGTCGACCTGATGACCACCGGGGTGTCGACCCGGATGGCGCAGCCCCCGACGAGTGCGGAGTAGGCCGATGGGGAACCTCGACAAGATCGACCCGACCACCGAGACCGACGAGACCGCCGCGGCCAGGTCAGCCCTGACCCCCTCGGCGACCACGGGTGGCGCGTACCTGCGGTCGTACCTCGAGCGGGTCAAGGGGGGCGAGTCCGGGGTCCTTCCGGTCGTGGCCGGCCTGCTGCTGGTCTCCGTGCTGTTCCAGTCGGCCAACTCCAACTTCCTGACTGCCGGCAACCTGGTCAACCTGCTGGTCCAGGCGGCGGTGTTCAGCCTGCTCGCGATGGGCATGGTGTGGGTGCTGCTGCTCGGGGAGATCGACCTGTCGGCCGGTTTCGTCAGCGGCATCGGCGGCGTCGTGATGGCCGAGCTGGTCAAGCCGGCGACCGGCTGGCCGTGGTGGGCGGCGATCGCCGCAGGGCTGGTCGCCTGTGCGGCCATCGGGCTGCTGCAGGGGTCGCTGATCACCCGGATCGGCCTGCCCGCCTTCATCGTGACGCTCGGCGGCCTGTTGTTCTGGCAAGGCGTGATGATCAAGATCGTCGGCCAAGGTGGGTCCCTGCTGATCCAGGACGACGTGATCAACAACATCGGCAGCGGCAACCTGGCGCCCTGGGCCGGCTGGGTCGTGATGCTGGTGACCGTGGGCATCTACGCGGTCGTCACCTGGCGGCACGATGCCCGCCGCCGAGCCGCGGGCCTGGTCGCTCCGCCACGCTCGGTGACCCTGGCGAAGAGCGGGGGTGCGCTGATCGGCGGGGTGGCGCTGGTCCTCCTCTGCAACGCGAACCGCGGACGCCTGGTCCCGGTCCAGGGGGTGCCCTGGGTCGTCGTACTGGTGTTCGCCGTGCTTGCGCTGTGGACCTTTGTCCTCGGGCGCACCAGGTTCGGCCGCTACGTGTTCGCGATCGGGGGGAACGTCGAGGCCGCCCGACGGGCGGGCGTCAACGTCGCCTGGATTCGTACCGCGGCGTTCGGACTCTGCTCGCTCACGGCGGGGATCGCCGGCGTGGTGTACGCATCGCGGCTGCGTTCGGTGTCGACCGCGCTCGACGGAGGCACCCTGGTCCTGTACGCCGTGGCGGCGGCCGTGATCGGCGGCACCAGCCTGTTCGGCGGCCGAGGAAAGGCGCTGGCCGGCGTGATGGGTGGCATCGTGATCGCGGCGATCGACAACGGTATGGGCCTGCTGGGCTTCGACGCCTCGACGAAGTTCATGGTGACGGCGCTGGTGCTGCTGATCGCGGTCACCATCGACGCGGTGAGCCGACGCGGGAAGCCGGCGCTCAGGTAGCCCCGACCCGCTGACCGGCCGGGCTCCACCCCTTGGAACGCCGCAGGGGAGGCGGGCTCCCGAGAGCCCGCCTCCCCTGCGAGAGGAGCCGACCGCTACGACAGGTTCAGCGCGGTGTCGTCGATCACGAACGAGGTCTGCAGCGAGTAGTCCTCGGTGCCGCTGAAGCTGATCGTCACCGTCTGCCCGGCCAGCGAGGAGAGGTCGAAGGACCGCAGCGCGTAGCCGGTGTTCCTGTTCAGGTTGGAGTACGTCGCCAGGGTGGTCGAACCGGCCTTCACCGTCAGCTGGTCGTACGCCCAGGTGCTTGTCGTCTCCGAGGTGTCGATGTGCAGGTAGAACTTGAGCGTCGCGTGGCAGCCGGCCGGGATCGTCACCGACTGGGACAGGGTGTCGGTGTGCGAGCCGCCGTACCCGTCCAGCCAGGCCTTCCAGCTTCCCGAACGAGCCGGCTCGCTGGTCGAGCTGTCCACGACTCCCGCGGTCGCGGACCACGGGGAGGCGCTGCCGGTCTCGAAGCCCGGGTTGCCCAGCTGCTGCCCGGTGCACGCCCCGCCGCCCGAGGCCACGGCCCAGGTGAACGTGGTCGAACCCGAGGCGTTGGTGGTGTCCGTCGCCGTCACGTTCACGGTGTACGTCGCCGCGGTCGTCGGCGTGCCGGAGACGAGCCCGGTCGAGGCGTTGATCGACAGGCCAGCGGGGAGACCGCTGGCCGAGTAGGTGAGCGTCTGGCCCGAGGCCGAGTCGGACGCCTGGATCTGCAGGCTGGTCGCCGTGCCCACGGTCCCGGACTGGCTGCCCGGGTTGGTCACCGACACGGTGTTGCTCGTGCCGCCGCC
Organism: uncultured Actinomycetota bacterium; assembly: GCA_963728775.1. Taxonomy (GTDB): domain Bacteria; phylum Actinomycetota; class Actinomycetes; order Propionibacteriales; family Nocardioidaceae; genus Nocardioides_B. The sequence continues at coordinate 369,026 of CAVSLP010000007.1, read as the reverse complement.
GACGATCGCGTGGGTCAGGTTGCAGGCGTTGGTGTCGTTGGACCAGGTGGACTGCTCGGCGAACGACCCGGCGCCCGTGGACACGTTCCCGGCACCGCCGGCGCTGCCCGGGGAGATCCAGGCGCACTCGTCGGCGTTCTCCTGACCCGCGTAGGTGCCGGTGCCGGTGTTCGTCCAGCCGCCGGCGGGATTCTGGTCGGTGATGGTCTCGGCGTACTCGTGGCCTTCGACCATCGTGTAGCCGTCGGTCTGCCCGGCGGCGCCGGAGTTGACGAAGCCGGCACCGCAGCTGCTGCCCTGGTCCATCACGTACGGCATGTTGGTGAACGCGATGTCGCCGTAGGCCGAGGAGACCCCGACGTCACCGTTCCAGTCGTGCCAGGCGCAGAAGCCGCCGCTCTTGTAGTGGTCGGGGTTCAGGCCCGTGGCGGAGAGGATCACGTACTGGGCGTACCGGTTGGCTGAGGCGGCGGTGTTGCCGAAGTGGCCGGCGGCCCTGACCGCCTCGCCGGCCAGCTGCGCCGCGGACGCCGCGGAGGGCTCCGAGGTCGCGTTGTCGTACCAGACCCCGGCGAGCGCACCCCCGGTCGGGTAGCCGACGTGCGCGGCGTTGGAGGCACACGACGTGGCCCCCGGAGCGACGCCCGAGCCGTCGCAGTACTGGGTCATCACGCCGGACCACAGCTCGTTGCCGGTGCCCAGGCCCTTGAACATCTGCTGCAGCTTGCCCGCCCCGCCGACGGAGTCCGTCGAGAAGGCCAGGTTGCCGTTGGCGTCGGTGCTCGAGCTGCCCCACTGGCTGCCCCAGAACACCAGGTACACCTTGGGCTTGCCGCTGGTCACACCGATGCCGTCGACGCCGCCGCCGAACGACAGCGTCCGCGGCCCCGTGGCGGCGTAGTTGGCGTGCTGCCACGCCTTCATCCTCGAGTTGGTCTCCCGGGTGGGGACGGCGCCGTGCCGGTACGGGTGCCCGTAGGCCGGCGCGTAGGGGTCCCGCTTCCCGTGCGTCCCCTGGTTCCCGTGGGCGTGCTGTCCACCGTTTCCCGCCGCGTCGGCCGGTGCGGCCAACGCCAGACCGGTGAGAGCCAGAGCGACGAGGCCGCTGAGACCAGCGGCGACGGTCCGGCGACGGCGTGATGTGCGCATTGCCATGTGAGTGTCGATCCCCCTTCAGGGTGCAGACGTGCTGAGGTCCGCGCCGTACCCTTCGGGAGGGCTCCTGTCGCGGCACGTCCCGCGCACGGCACGTGGGGGGTATCGGTCGCGACCAGCCCGACCACGAGTGGGTCAGGGGGTCGTGGTCGTGCACTTCACAACTCTGCAGAAGTTCCGTGGCGCGTCACGGGGTACGGCGTGCCGGCGGGCATCTCGCGCCGACCACCCCGACTGTCACGTCGAGGCGATGGCCTCGCGATCCGGCTCGTCGGTCAGGCAGGTCCGGGGCAGCTCGAACCAGCGCAGGTGCTCGAAGTCCGGCGACAGCAACGGACCCGCGTCCTCCGGCTCCGGAGGTGACGTGCTCCGGAGAACGGCCGCGGCTTGCTCCAGGTAGTCGCCCAGCGCCGACTCCGGCGCGGTGTCCTCGTGCCTCGGGTACCGCATCTCCCCGGACCCGTCGTAGCTGATCTGGCCCAGCCGCAGGGGCGGCTCCGTGGGGCCGTGACGGTGCCTCCACAGACCACGGGCCGCGTCGAAGCGGTAGTGGCCGAGCATCCGCCACCCATCGCGTGCGACGAGCCGCACGGCCTCCACGACGTAGTCGAAGACGGCCTCGGAGATGAAGTAGTTGAAGTTGATGCGCACCCATCCGGGCTTGATGCCCTCGCAGCCCTGGGTGATCTCGCGCTCGAACTCGTGGGAACGGTCGATGTCGATGCCGAGCAAGCGGTGACCGTACGGGCCGGCGCACGAGCAGCCGCCGCGCGACTGGATGCCGAACAGGTCGTTGAGCAGCGCGACGACGAAGTTGTGGTGCAGGAACTTCCCGCCGGGCGCGCGCACCACGAACGAGACGATGGAGAGCCGTTCCGCGTCGAGGTTCCCGAGCACCTCGATGGTGGGCTCGTCGTGCCAGCGCGCCAACGCCCGCCGCAGGTAGCTCTCCTCGTGCCGGCGGATCACGTCGATGCCGACTGCCTCCTTGAGCTGGAACACCAGCCCCGCCCGGATGGACTCCACGATCGCGGGCGTGCCGCCCTCCTCGCGCTGCGCCGGGTCGGTGAGGTAGCGGTGGTCGTCGGGGTTGACGTAGGCCACGGTGCCGCCGCCCGGCACGTCGGGCACCCGGTTGGTCAGCAGCTCGCGTCGTACGACGAGCACGCCCGGTGTGCTCGGGCCGCCGACGAACTTGTGCGGGGAGAGGAAGACCGCGTCCTTGTAGCAGAGCGGGTCCGCTTCGCCGGGCCCGTACATCTCGATGTCGACGTACGGCCCGGCGGCGGCGAAGTCCCAGAACGACAGGGCACCGTGGCGGTGCAGCAGACTGGAGATGGCGTGGGTGTCGCTGAGGATGCCGGTGACGTTGCTCGCGGCCGAGAAGCTCCCGATCTTCAAGGGCCGGGCGGCGTACCGCTCGAGCTCGGTGCCGAGCCGGGCGAGGGAGACGTGGCCGTCGGTGTCGGCCGGTATCGGAACCACCTCCGCGATGGACTCCCGCCACGGAAGCTCGTTCGAGTGGTGCTCGAAGGGCCCGATGAACACCACGGGGCGGCGGTCGGCGGGGATCTGCTCGCTCAGGTGGTACTCGTCCTCGAGCGTCGAGGGGATGCGCAGCCCGAGCGTGCCGATCAGCTTGTCGATGGCGCCGGTGCAGCCGGACCCGGCGAAGATCACCACGGTCTCCTCGTCGCCGCCGACGGCGTCGCGGATGATCGTTCGCGCGTCCTCCCGGAGCCTCGTGGTCTGCAGGCCGGTGCCACTGGACTCGGTGTGCGTGTTGGCGTAGCGGGGGAGCACCTCGTCGCGGATGAAGTCCTCCAGGAACGACAGCGCCCGGCCGGAGGCGGTGTAGTCGGCGTAGGTGACCCGCCGGGGACCGAAGGGTCCGACCATCAGCTGGTCGTCGCCGATCACGGCCTCCCGGATCCGTCGCAGCAACGGCGTCTCGGTCGGCGGCGCGAGGGATGCATCCATCTCCATGCCCGCGAGCGTAGGCCGCGTCCGGCCCGCGGAGCGAGGGCCGAACGACCCGGGCGCGGCGGCCGGGTGCCGCGCCCGGGGTGCTGACCCCCTACTCGGTGCGCGCCAGCCGCTCGCGGTGGCGGACGGCCGCGGTGAACGCTCGTTCGTAGGCGGCCACCTGCGAAGCGTCCAGCTCGTGGCTGACCCGGAGCACGTACTGACCCTTCTGCGCCACCCGGTCCGCGAGGGCCGAGGGCAGCGCCGCGGCGCGCGCCCGTGCTCGCTGCCGGTTCCGGTAGACCTCGATGATGGCGCCGCAGGTGGCCCGGTCCGGGCGTCCCCGCGCACACGTCGACCTGGCGTCGTGGAGGACCGCGGCCCGCCGGTACGGCCGGTCCGGATGCTGCCGGCCGGGGCCGCGGACCACCTCGACCCGGGTGACCGTGTCCACCCGGGCCAGCATGTCGGCTCCGATCAGCGCCGCCGCGGTCCGTCGTCGGGACGGACCGCACCCGCCGGCACCGCACCCCAGGAGCGCAAGCGCCGCCACCGCCGCCAGCACCCGGAATCCTCGACCCGACACGCCTTCCCTCCCGGCCGGGTGCGTCTAGTCCTGCCGCCGCTCGACGCCCCCGGCCGAGGGGGGAACGGCTGCCGGGGAGGCGGATGGGTCCCGCGCGTCGTCGGCCGTCGCACCGCGGGTCTCCTCCTTGAAGATGCGCAGCGCCTGGCCGGTGCCGCGCGCCAGCTCGGGAAGCTTCTTGGCTCCGAACAGCAGCGTGGCGACGAGCAGCACGAGCAGGACTTCCGAGGGTCCGAGATCCATACCCGCGATGGTACGACGGTCCCGGGTGGGCCGCCCGCGGGGCGGGCGACCGTGCACGGACGGCCGCGGTGTACGGCCGGTGGTCCGCTCTGGGACACTGCGGGGATGCCCACGACGACCACGGCGGCGGTGCTCCTGCGGCACGGCGGACCGGACTCCCTGCAGGTCCGCGACGACTGGGCCGTGCGCGATCCCGGTCCGGGGGAGGTGCTGGTCGAGGTAGGCGCGGCCGGGGTCAACAACACCGACCTGTGGACCAGACGGGGCGCCTACGGGATGCCCGGCGACCCCGACGCCGAGGCCGGATGGCTGGGCCCGCTGGACTTCCCGCGGGTGCAGGGCGGGGACGTGGCCGGTGTGGTCGCGGCCGCCGGCGACGACGCCGCGGCACCTCTGGTCGGTCGCACGGTGCTCGTCGACCCGGCGCTCTACCGCGACGGCGGCGCCGGAGCCCCGCCGGTGGGGTACCTCGGCAGCGAGTTCGACGGCGGGTTCGCCGGCTACGTCGTGGTGTCCGCCGACCACGTCCACGACGTCACCGGGTCGCCGCTGACCGTCGAGGAGCTCGCCTGCCTCCCGGTGGCCTACGGGACCGCGGCGAGGATGGTCCGGCGCGCGGAGGTTGCCGCCGGCGAGACCGTGCTGGTCACCGGCGCCTCGGGCGGGGTGGGGATCGCGCTGGTCCAGCTCGCCGCGGCGCGCGGCGCGACCGTGGTCGCGGTCACCACGGCGGCCAAGGCCGACGCGGTGACGGGCGTCGGAGCCCACCACGTCGTCCTCCGCGACCGGGGGGACCTCGGCCCGCAGGTGCGCGAGGTCGCTCCGGAGGGGGTGCAGGTCGTCGCCGACGTGGTCGGTGGCCCGGGCCTGACCGAGCTGCTGCCGCTGCTGACCGACGACGGTCGCTGGGTGATCGCCGGAGCGATCGCCGGCCCGGTGGTGCAGCTGGACCTGCGCCGTCTCTACCTGCACAGCCTCCGGCTGGTCGGCTCGTCGATGCACACCCGCGGGGACTTCGCCGCCCTCGTGGAGCTCGCCCGGGCGGGCAGCGTCCGGCCGCCCATCGCGGCGCGGTACCCGCTCCGCGACATCCACCGGGCGCAGGAGGAGTTCGCGACCGCCCGGCACGTCGGCAAGATCGTCCTGCTGCCGTGAGGCGGCGCGCCGACCCGAGGCCCGGACGACCGGAAGCCCAGCGGCGGTGGCCGCGACGAGCGCGTCACCAGCCGGGGTGGGGGAGCCCGTCGGTCCGCCACAGGTCGGGATGCTCCTCGACCCAACGCCGGGCGTCGCGTCGGCCCAGCTCGGAGGCTGCCTCGAAGAAGTCCGGGTCGAACAGCAGGTAGGACAGCAGCTCGCCCTGCAGCGGGCTGTCGCTCCCGAGCAGCCGGTGCATGATCTGCAGGTCGGGATCGCCGAGGGTGCGCAGCAGCGAGCCGTGGTTGGCGCGGAAGACCTGCATCGCGGCGTCGGCCAGCTGCTCGCCGTCCTCGGGGGCGACGGCGACGAAGGGCACGGGGCGGTACGCCGGCTGGCCGCGTGCCTCGCGGTGCCGGTCGAGGGCCGGGGCGACCTCGGGGTCGCCGGCCAGCGCGTTCACCTCCGCAAGCCGCCTCAGGTCGTGGCGCAGCGGGTCGTCCATGACCGCGCCGAGCAGGGTCGCGCCACTGTCCCCGAGGTCGACGGGGGCCCCGTCGCGGGCAACGTCGGGATCCGGCGGACGCAGCCGGCCGGTGCCCACCGCCATCACCCGGTCGGCGCCCAGCTCGAGCGCCGGGGCGAGCGGCACCCGTCGACGGGTGGCCCCGTCGACGTACCAGCCCGCGGCCTCGGCGGGCCGGTCGACCCGCACCGAGGGGAACAGGGCCGGGATCGCCGCGGACGCCATCAGGTGGCAGGCCTGGAGCCGGGTGGCGACGTACCGGCGGTGGTGCTCCGGCGCGGAGCGCGGCACCGGGGAGGCGGACTCGGTGAACATCACGACCTGCCCGGTCCGCACGGACGTCGCGGTGACCGCCGCTGCCCCGACGGTGCCGTCCTCGACGTTGCGGTGCAGGGACTCCCAGTCGATGGACTGCTCGAGGGTGCGGGCGAGCGGCTGGGTCCCGAACAGCCCGCGCAGCCGGAAGCCCGACAGGCCCAGCGTCTCCGAGGTGTACCGCGCCAGCACCTCCGGCACCTGCCTCCACAGCGGTCGCATGACGTGCCGTTTCGTGGTCCGGACGAGCACCGTCTTGAGCCATGCGAGCTGGTCGTCGGTCTCCAGGTGTGCGGTCGCGGCGAGCACGCCGCTGAGGAGCGCGCCGCCGCTGGTGCCGACCAGCAGGTTCGGGCGCGCACCATGTGCGGAGAGGGACGGCAGCAGCACCTCCAGGGCGCCCACCTGGTACGCCGAGCGGGCGCCGCCGGCGTCGAGGACCAGCGCCACCCGCGGCGCGGCCGGGTCTGGTGTGCTGCTGGTCGACTGCATCCCGCGATGCTAGAGGGCGGCGGAGCGGCCGCGCCACCGCAGCGCCAGCAGCGGAAGCAGCAGCACGGAGAGCATCGCCGCGCCCACGAGTGCGGCGGCGCCGGCGGTGGGGAGCGTGCCGTCGTCGACCCCGATCGTGGTGATCACCACGACCAGCGGCAGGGTGGTCGACGCGTACAGCAGCAGCGGGCCACGCTCGGCGGGGGAGAGGGCAGCGCGGACGCTCCAGGCGCTCGGCACCCCCCGGACGAGCAGGAACAGCCCGAGGAAGACCGGCAGCAGCAGGAGGGTGCCGGGGTCGCCCAGCAGCGCCGCGGCGTCGAACCGGATCCCGCTCACGACGAAGAAGACCGGGATGACGAAACCGAAGCCGATCCCCTCCAGGCGGTGCACCGCCTCGACCTCGGTCTCCTCCGCGGCGCCGGACAGGAACGTTCGGGCCACGACGCCGGCGGCGAAGGCCCCCAGCAGGACGTCCAGCCCCAGGGTGCCCGCGACCCAGACCAGGAACAGGACCAGCAGCATGGTCAGTCGGACCGCGAGCTGGCCGCTGGTCTCCAGGGTGCGCTGGACGACCCGGTGCAGGCGCGGCCGGCGCGGCGGGCGGGCGGCCACCACCAGCGCGGCGGCGGCGACGGCCGTGAACAGCAGCAGCACCGCCGCGGTCCGCAGCGGCTTCTGGCCGGACAGCAGCACGGCGACGGCAAGGATCGGCCCGAACTCCCCGACCGCGCCGGTGGCGAGCACGTAGCGGCCGAAGTCGGTGTCCAGGTCCCCGGCGTCACGCACGATCGGCAGGATGGTTCCCAGCGCCGTCGTCGTGAGCGCCAGCCCGAGCACCAGCCCGGAGGTCAGCTCGCCCACCGCGTCCGCGACGAGTGACAGCAGCGCCCCGGCCAGCAGGCCCAGCGCCAGGGACACCAGCCAGCCCACCGAGGCCGCCCGGAGCGGCCCGCCCCGGACCCGGGACAGCTGCAGCTCGTAGCCGGCCAGGAACATCAGCACCGCGAGCCCCAGGCCGGACAGCGCGGACACCAGGGGTGTGTCGTGGGCGAGGCCGAGCACGTCCGGGCCGATGAGGATCCCGCCGGCGACCTCGAGCACCACCGCCGGGACCGGGAGCCGGGTGCGGAGCAGCTCGGAGATCAGCACCGCCGCGACCGCGACCAGCAGGCACAGCATGACGGTCCGGGTATCGTCCAGGCTGGCTCCCGCGGCCGAGGCCGCCGCCGCCGAGGTCGCAAGGGTCATCTCGACCACCTCCAGGTGGCCCGCCGGTCGGTGCCCCCGCCAGCATGGCCCAGCCGGTCCTGCCCGCGCAGGAGAACCCGGCAGGACCGCCCCCCCGCCACGGTCGCGGGCAGCACCGGTCGTGGGCCGATCCCCGGGCAGGGTGATAAGTCCTTTTCGTTACCATCGTTGTGATATGTCCTCTTGGTCCTACCGCCCTGCCCTCGACGGACTGCGCGCGCTCGCGATCTACGTCATCGTCCTGTTCCACGCCCAGGTCCCCTGGGTGCACGGCGGGTTCATCGCGGTGAACCTGTTCTTCGTGCTCTCGGGCTACCTGGTGACCAACGTGCTGTTCAGCGAGATGGACCGGAACGGCACGGTGCGGCTGGGCCGCTTCTACGCGCGCCGGGTGCGCCGGCTGCTGCCCGCCGCGGTGCTGGCGATCACCGGCACCAGCCTGCTGTTCGTGCTGATCTCCCCGGTGGCGCGCCGGGTCTCGCTGATCGGGGACGCCCAGAGCGCCCTGCTGTACGTCGCGAACTGGCGCTTCATCGCCAAGGCGAACGACTACTTCGCCGGCAGCGTCGACAAGAGCCCGTTCCTGCACTTCTGGTCGCTGGGGATCGAGGAGCAGTTCTACGTCGTGTTCCCCCTCCTGCTGCTCGCGCTGGGCAGGCTGCGCCGGCGGGGGGCGGTGTTCGCCGGGCTGTCCCTGCTGCTGGTGCTGTCGCTGGTCGCCGAGCTCTACTGGACGCACGCGGACCCCATCCATGCCTACTTCGGCACCGATGCGCGGCTCTACCAGCTGGCGGCCGGCGCGGTGCTGGCGGTCGGTCTGCGGAACCGGCCGCCGCGGGTGTCGCGCCGGACCGCGGCGCTGGCGGCCGCCCTCGGCATGCTGGCCTTCGTCGTGCTGTGCGCCGGTGTCCCCGCGCTCTCGGAGTCGGTCCGGGGCATCGCGGGAACCGCGGCCTGCACGCTGCTCATCGGCGGGCTGATGCTCGCCGAGGACCAGCCGCTGGGAATGTTGCTGGCGCGCCGGACGCCGGTCTACCTCGGGAAGATCTCCTACGCCACCTACCTCTGGCACTGGCCGGTGGTGCTGGTCCTGGGCAAGGCGCTCGACATCGGACCTCTCCCGCTGGCCGTGCTCGCGTCGGCCGTGGCCACCGCGACGGCCGCCGCCTCGGCCGAGCTGCTGGAGATGCCGATCCGCACCTCCAGGAGCCTCGACCGCTTCCGGTGGCGGACCGTGCTCGTCGGGGTGTCCGTCAGCGCCCTGGTCGCGGTCGCGCTGGTGCCCTGGGTGCTGTCGCGTGACCGGCAGCCGGCGCTCGTCGCCTCGAAGGACCTGGCCGGCAGCGGCGCGGCCGCCCCGACGGCCAAGCAGGCGGAGCCGGTGCCGCGCCACGTGGACTGGAAGCAGGTCGAGCAGGACAAGGGGCGCGAGTACACCTGCACCGCCCGGGACGTCCATGGCTGCATCGTGCACGCGGGCTCGGGACCCCGGGTCCTGGTGATCGGCGACAGCCACGCGCGGATGCTGTCCGAGCTGTTCACGGACCTGGCCGAGGAGCACGACTTCACGCTGGCGATGAACGACGTCGGCGGATGCCCGTGGCAGGAGAACCTCGAGAACGTCGAGCCGTCGAAGGCCGACCGGGCCCGTTGCACGAAGGCCCGCGTCGGCTGGTACGACTCGGTGCTGCCGAAGCTGCACCCCGACCTGGTGATCCTGGTGAGCTCCCCGCGCGACGACACCGGCTTCTGGACCGGCAAGCTGCGCCAGCGCGACGGCCGCCACGACCCGCTGCACCGCGCCATCCTGCGGGCCACCCGGCACACGCTGGCCAAGATCGACCGGGTCGCTCCCCGGACGCTGATGGTCGAGACGATCGTCACGCCGGGCACCTTCTCGCCCAACGACTGCCTGACCGCGGGCTCGCACCCGGGCCGGTGCGGTGTCCCGGTGCCGCTGCAGAACCGTCCGACCGACGGCTACTACCTCACCGAGGCCGCCGAGTCGCAGGACTTCTACACCGTGAACCTCAACCGGGCGTTCTGCCACAGCCCGCCGGTCTGCCCGTCCGTGGTGGACGGCCAGATCGTCTGGCGCGGCAAGCACCACCTGACCGCGAGCTACGCCGCCGGGCAGCGGAAGCGGGCCTGGAGACTGATCCGCAAGACCGGCGTCCTCGACGGCGTCGCCGGCTTCTGACGCCGGTCAGGCGCGCAGCGCGCCCATCCACTCCTCGATCGCGTCGACCTCGCGGGGCAGGGAGTCCGACAGGTTCCTGGACCCGGTCGACGTGACCACGATGTCGTCCTCGATCCGGATGCCGATCCCGCGCAGCTCCTCCGGCACCAGCAGGTCGTCCTCCTGGAAGTACAGCCCCGGCTCCACGGTCAGCACCATGCCCTCGGCCAGGTCGCCGTGCTTGTAGGCGTCCGGGGCCGCCGACGCGCAGTCGTGCACGTCCATGCCGAGCATGTGGCTGGTCGAGTGCAGCGTCCACCGGGCGTACACCCGGCTGTCGGGGGCGAGCGCCTCCTCGGCCGGCACCGGCAGCAGCCCCATGTCCTCGAGGCCGTGGGCGATCACGCGCATCGCGGCGTGGTGCGGGTCCTCGAACCTCGCCCCCGGGCGTACGGCGTCGATGCCGGCCTTCTGCGCGCCGAGGACCAGCGTGTAGAGGTCCCGCTGGAGCGCCGTGAACGTCCCGTCCACCGGCAGCGTGCGGGTCACGTCGGCGGTGTAGAGGTTGGTGCCCTCGACGCCCATGTCGAGCAGCAGCAGCTCGCCGGGGGTCACCGGCCCGGAGTTCTCGGTCCAGTGCAGCGTGGTCGCGTGGCTGCCGCCGCCGACGATCGAGTCGTAGCCGATGTCGTTGCCCATCGCGCGCGCCCGCCGGAAGAACGTGCCCTCGATCCAGCGCTCGCCGTACTTGAGCACGTTGTCCCACTCCCGCACGCTGTCCGCGAACCCGAGCGCGGTGATGTCGCAGGCCTCCTGGAGCTGCTCGAGCTCCCAGGCGTCCTTGACCAGCCGCATCTCGGAGAGCACCCGGGCGAAGTCCTGGTCGCGGCCCTCGTCGGGCGCCACCGCGAGGTCCACGCCGGCGTCGACGCCGCGCAGCACCCGGGTCTTCGCCGACCCGCGCAGCACCTCGGGCAGCTCGTCGAGGTGGCGCACCTCCATGCCCAGCGAGTCGCTCATCTCGTGCAGCGACGGGCGGCGGCCGGCCCACAGCTCGCCGTACTGCCGGTCCCGGAAGAACTCGTCGGTCTGCCGCGAGGAGCGTGGACGGGCGTACAGGGTCGCCTCGCCGCCGGCGTCGCCGTGCACCACCAGCACGGCGTCGCTGGTCTGGTTGCCGGTCAGGTAGGCGTGCGCGGTGTCCGGCCGGAACCGGTAGTCGGTGTCGTTGGCGCGCACCTTGAAGCGGCCGGCGGGCACCACGAGCCGCTCGCCGGGGAACGCCTCGGCGAGCGTCGCGCGTCGCGCCGCGGCCCGGTCCGCCACCGGGTGCCGGGGAAGGTCGAGCTCTCGGTCGCCCCACCCCTCGCGCATGAACGCCGCGTACGCCTCCGGCACGGCCTGGTCGTGGCCCTCGGTCTTGAGCCCCGCGGTGCCGGGCTCGCTGCTGCTGGGCTGCTGGGTGTCCTCGTTCACGGGGTCACTGTACGTCGAGCGGCGACCGCCCCGCGAAGCCGAGCGGGGGGACCGGCATGGTTAGGCTACGACGCGTGAGCGGGGCATTCGGGCAGGGCAACGGGCGCTACCTGGGCCCGGTGCAGCCGATCGGCCCGCCGGTGGTCCCGCCCGGGCTGCTGCGGCGCCCGCGACGGCACGGCAGCGTGCTGTTCACGGTGTTCATGGCGATCGCGATGTTCCTGGGGGCCGGGGTGATGGCCCTGGTGCTGCTCGCCTCCAACGCCCCCGACGCCCTCGTCGTGGGGGTGCTGCTCGCCGCCCTGCCGGTGGGTCCGGTGATCGCGGCGTACCTGTGGCTGGACCGCTACGAGCCGGAACCGCTGCGGCTCGTCGCGATGGCGTTCGGCTGGGGCGCGCTCGTCGCGACAGCGGCGGCGCTGGTGCTGCAGGCGGTGGACCAGTTCGCGCTCGGCACCTCGGAGACGCTGGCCGCCGCGACCGTCGCCCCGGTCACCGAGGAGGGTGCCAAGGGGCTGTTCGTGCTGATCCTGCTGTGGGCGCGCCGGCACGAGATCGACGGCATCCTCGACGGCATCGTGTACGCCGGGCTCGTCGGGGTGGGGTTCGCGTTCACCGAGAACATCCTCTACCTGGCCGGTGCCTACATGGGCGCGGCCGGCAGCGGCGCGGGTGGCCTCGGCCAGGCGACCGGCCTGTTCGTGGTGCGCGGGATCTTCAGCCCGTTCGCGCACCCGCTGTTCACGTCCTTCACCGGCATCGGGGTCGGCGTCGCGGTGGTCACCAAGAGCCGGCTGTGGCGGTTCCTCGCGCCGGTCCTCGGCTACCTCGCCGCGGTGTGCGCCCATGCCGCCTGGAACGCATCGGCGTTCCTGGCCGGCGGGCGGATGTTCGTGCTCACCTACCTGGTGGCGATGGTCCCCGCGTTCCTGCTGCTGGTCGGCTTCGCGGTGTGGGCGCGGGTGCGCGAGGGGCGGATGCTCACGCGCAGCCTGACCGACTGCGCCAACCGGGGGCTGCTGGCCCAGCAGGAGGTGCCGTGGCTGGTGCGGCTGCCGGCCCGCCGGGCCGCACGGCACCACGCCCGTGCCTACGGCGGGCCCGTGGGTGAGCGGGTGATGCGGGAGTACCAGCAGCAGGCGATCGAGCTCGGCTTCCTGCACGACCGCTACCTGCGCGGCACCGCCCCGGCCGACTTCGTGCAGCGGGGGTCCGCGATGGTGCAGCGCTTGCAGGCTCTGAGACCCTATCTTCAGTTCCCCCAGCCGCCGGGGAGTCACCCCCTGACCCCGGGACCCCAATGGGAAGGTGGACGTTGAGCGCCCCACAGCCCCCGGCCTCGTCGCCGGCCAGGACCTCCTCCACGGAGATGGTCGCCGCCCTGGTCCGGCTGCGTGAGGCCCTGCACCGCACCGCGCTGCCGCTGGACATGCCGAGCGCCCCGGACAGCCGGGCGCTGCGGGACGAGATGGTCGACCAGCTCGAGGACTACGTGCTGCCGCGGCTGATCCAGATCGACGCGCCGCTGCTCACCGTGGTGGGCGGCTCCACCGGCGCCGGCAAGTCCACGCTGGTCAACTCGCTGGTCGGCACCAAGGTCACCGAACCCGGGGTGCTGCGCCCGACCACCCGCTCGCCGGTGCTGGTGCACAACCCGGCGGACGTGGACTGGTTCGACAAGCAGCGCATCCTGCCCGAGCTGGCCCGCACCACCGGCGCCACCGGCGACCCGGGTGCGCTGCAGCTGGTCGCCGCCGAGTCGGTCCCCGAGGGCCTGGCCATCCTGGACGCCCCCGACGTGGACTCGGTCGAGGAGCGCAACCGCGTCCTGGCGGCCGAGCTGCTGGCCGCCGCCGACCTGTGGCTGTTCGTCACTTCCGCCGCCCGCTACGCGGACCAGGTGCCGTGGGACTTCCTCAAGGCGGCGGCCGAGCGCAGCACCGCGGTGGCCGTCGTACTCGACCGGACCGCACCCGAGGCGATCGACGAGGTCAGCGGCCACCTGGCTCGGATGCTGACGGCGCGGGGGCTGCGGGACTCGCCGCTGTTCACGGTGGCCGAGGGCACGGTGGACCAGGACGGGCTGCTGCCCCGGGAGTACGTGGCGCAGGTCCGGGAGTGGCTGGACCTGCTGGCCTCCGACGCGACGGCCCGGGCCGCGGTGGTCAAGCAGACGCTGGACGGGGCGATCCGCAGCCTCTCCCGCCGCACCCACGACGTGGCCGACGCCCACGCCGACCAGGTGGCGACCGCCGCCCGGCTGCGCGCGGACGTCGACCGGGCCTACGACGACGCGGTCGCGAAGATCGACGAGGCGTCCGCGGACGGCACCCTGCTGCGCGGGGAGGTGCTCGCCCGGTGGCAGGAGTTCGTCGGCACCGGCGAGCTGCTCCGGTCCCTGGAGACCAAGGTCGGCTGGCTGCGTGACCGGGTGGTCGGCTGGCTGAAGGGCAAGCCGCAGCAGGCCGAACGGGTCACCGTGGCGGTCGAGTCCGGGCTGGAGTCGCTGATCCTCGAGCAGGCCGAGGCGGCCGCCGAGCGGGCCGCGGCCTCCTGGCGTTCGGTCACCGCCGGCCAGCACCTGGTCGAGGACGCCGGCACCGGGCTGGACCGGGCCTCGCGGGGCCTGCGCGCCCGGGCCGAGCGGGCGGTCCGCGACTGGCAGCTCGGCGTGCTGGAGATGGTCCGCACCGAGGGCGCCCAGAAGCGCTCCACGGCCCGGTTCCTCGCGTACGGCGTCAACGGGCTGTCCGTGGCGCTGATGGTGGTGGTGTTCGCGCACACCGCCGGGGTCACCGGCGCCGAGGCGGGCATCGCCGGCGGCAGCGCCGTGGTGGGCCAGAAGCTCCTCGAGGCGGTCTTCGGCGACCAGGCCGTGCGCCGGCTCGCCGACCACGCTCGCCGGGACCTGAACCGGACCGTGGCCGCCCTGCTCGACACCGAGCGGGCCCGTTACCTCGACGTCCTCGACGCGCTCGAGATCGACCCGGCCGGGGCCGAGCAGCTGAGGGAGATGTCCCGCCGCGTCGACGACCTCCGCTTCGCGGGGCAGAGCGCACCGGAGGGCAGCCCGTGACGTCGCTGGTGGCGGGTGCCAAGCGGCTGGTCGGCCGGGGCACGGACATCGTGGACCGCATCGACGGGCTGGAGGAGGCGGTGCGGACCGCACGCGGCCGGCTCGACGACGGGCTCGTCGAGGAGGCCGCCCAGGTCGCTGGACGGGCGGGCGCGCGGCTGCGGCTGTCGGGCAACCACACCGTGGTCGCGCTCGCCGGCGCGACCGGGTCCGGCAAGTCCTCGACGTTCAACGCGCTCACCGGCCTGGACCTGGCCGCCATCGGGGTCCGCCGGCCCACCACGTCCTGGACCACCTCGTGCGCCTGGGGCGCGGAGGGCGCGGGCGAGCTGGCCGACTGGCTGGGTGTCCCGAAGCGGCACCAGGTCTCCCGCGACAGCATGCTCGACGGCCCCCGCTCGGACCGCGAGCTCGACGGGCTGGTGCTGCTCGACCTCCCGGACCACGACTCGACCGAGGTCGCCCATCACGTCGAGGTGGACCGGCTGGTGAAGCTGACCGACATGCTGGTGTGGGTGCTGGACCCGCAGAAGTACGCCGACGCCGCGGTCCACGACCGCTACCTGCGGCCGTTCGCCTCGCACAAGGACGTCATGCTGGTGGTGCTCAACCACATCGACGAGGTGCCTGTGGACCGCCGGGACTCGATGGTCGCCGACCTGCAGCGGTTGCTCGACGCGGACGGGCTGGCCGGGGTGCCGGTGGTGGCCACGTCGGCCAAGCACGGCGAGGGGATCGCCGAGCTCAAGCAGCTGATCGTGAAGCGGGTGGCGGCGAAGAAGGCCATGCGGCAGCGGTTGATGGCCGACCTGGGCACGGTGGCCGAACGCATGTCGGCGGCCACCGGTTCGGCCAAGCCGGGCAACGTGGCCCGGTCCCGCAAGCAGGAGCTCGTCGAGGCGTTCGCGGACGCGGCCGGCGTGCCGACCGTCGTGCACGCGGTCGAGGAGTCCACCCGCCGCCGCGCGGCGCGGGCCACCGGGTGGCCGCTCACCGCGTGGCTCGGCCGGCTACGGCCGGACCCGCTCAAGCGGCTGCACCTCGACCTCGGCGCCAGCGGCAGGCAGCTCACGCGGGGCGCCCGCGCGTCGATCCCCGAGGCATCCTCGATCCAGCGGGCCCGGGTGGACACCGCGGTCCGGGCCGTGGCCGACGACGTGGCTGCCGAGCTGTCCGCGCCGTGGGCGACCTCGGTGCGCCGGGCCAGCGTGTCCCGGCTCCCGGACCTCGGCGACGCCCTCGACAAGGCGGTGTCCGGCACCGACCTCCGGGTGGCCCGCACGCCGCTGTGGTGGCACACGGTGCGGGTGCTGCAGTGGGCGCTGATGCTGGCCGCGCTCACCGGCGGGCTGTGGCTGGCCGGGCTCGCCGTGACGGGCTACCTGCAGGTGCCCGCCCCGACGACCCCCGAGTACCGGGGCGTGCCGGTGCCCACCTGGATGCTGCTCGGGGGAGTGGCCGTGGGCGTGCTGCTCGGGCTGGGCTCCCGGCTGTTCGTGCGGTGGTCCGCGCGCGCCAAGGCCCGCTCCGCCGACCACCGGTTGCGTGCGGCGATCGCCGAGGTCACCGAGCGCCTCGTGATCGAGCCGATCGAGGTCGAGGTCGAGGCCTACCGCACGACCCGGCACGGGCTCGACGCCGTGCTCCGCTGACTCCCTCCCTCCCGGCCGGGTCGGCTGGCCGGGTCCGGCCCCCAGGCCGGTTTCCGCCCCCAGGTCGTCCCGCCGCCGGGCTGTCCACAGGTCCGGCGGCCCGCCCTCGCCCGGGTCGCCGTCCCCGGGCAGCCTTCTCGTAGCGACGCAGACCGAGACGAGGAGAGCGAGATGAACGAGGCATTCGTGACGTTCCAGGGCTGGGTGGGCAACGACGTGGTCCACCGCGAGACCCCGCAGGGCAACGTGTCCAACTTCCGGGTCGGGGTGACGCCCCGGATCCGCAGGCGCAACGGCGACTGGGTGGACGGGAACACCTCCTGGTTCTCGGTGAGCTGCTGGCGGCAGCTGGCCGACAACGTTCGGAGCTCGGTCAAGAAGGGCGACCCGGTGCTCGTGCACGGCCGGCTGCGCACCGACGTCTGGGAGCGCACCGACGGCCAGAGCTCCGTCACGTACGTCGTCGAGGCGATGCACGTCGGCCACGACCTGGCCCGCGGCACCACCCAGTTCATCCGCTCCACCGCAGCCGCGCGGCCGGAGGAGGACGAGGCGGAGACCGTGGTCAAGGAGATCATCCACGACCAGCCGGAGGACCTGCCGCAGCTGGACCGCGACGGCCGGGTGCGCGAGCTGCCGGGGGAGCACCAGGTGGCCTGAGCCGCTGGGCACCGATTTCGGTGGAACGGGTGGTCGTGCGTAGGCTTCTCGACCATGGCTGAGTTTGTGTTCACGCTGCGCAACGTGCGCAAGGCCCACGGCGACAAGGTCGTCCTCGACAACGTCACCCTGTCGTTCCTGCACGGCGCCAAGATCGGTGTCGTCGGTCCGAACGGGACCGGCAAGTCGACGCTGCTGAAGATCATGGCCGGCCTGGACCAGCCGTCCAACGGGGACGCGTTCCTCGACCCCGAGGCCACGGTGGGCATGCTCCAGCAGGAGCCGCCGCTGACCGAGGGCCGGACCGTCCTCGAGAACGTCGAGGAGGCCGTCGGCGAGATCAAGGGCAAGCTGGACCGGTTCAACAAGATCTCCGAGGAGCTCGCCGGCCCGGACGCCGACTACGACAAGCTGCTCGCCGAGATGGGCGACCTGCAGGCCGACCTCGACCACGCGAACGCCTGGGACCTGGACAGCCGGCTGGACCAGGCGATGGACGCGCTGCGGTGCCCACCGCCGGAGTCGGTCGTGGACAACCTGTCCGGCGGTGAGCGCCGGCGCGTCGCGCTCTGCAAGCTGCTGCTGCAGCAGCCCGACCTGCTGCTGCTCGACGAGCCCACCAACCACTTGGACGCCGAGTCGGTGCAGTGGCTGGAGAGCCACCTGGCGAGCTACCCGGGCGCCGTGCTCGCGGTGACCCACGACCGGTACTTCCTGGACAACGTGGCGAGCTGGATCCTCGAGCTCGACCGGGGCAAGACGCATCCTTACGAGGGCAACTACTCGACCTACCTGGAGACCAAGAAGTCGCGGCTGCAGATCGAGGGCCAGAAGGACGCCAAGCGGGCCAAGATGCTCGAGCGTGAGCTGGAGTGGGTGCGCTCGAACCCCAAGGCGCGTCAGGCGAAGAGCAAGTCGCGTCTGGCCCGCTACGAGGAGCTGGCGGCCGAGGCGGAGCGGCTGCGCAAGGTCGACCTCGCCGAGATCAACATCCCCGCCGGGCCCCGGCTCGGCGACGTGGTGCTGGAGGCCGAGGGCCTGAAGAAGGGCTTCGAGGACCGGGTGCTGATGCACGACCTGTCCTTCAAGCTCCCGCGCGCCGGGATCGTCGGCGTGATCGGGCCCAACGGCGTCGGCAAGACCACCCTGTTCCGGATGATCGTCGGTCAGGAGCAGCCGGACGCCGGCGAGCTCAAGGTCGGGAAGACCGTGAAGATCTCCTACGTCGACCAGAGCCGTGGCGGCATCGACTCCAGCAAGAACGTCTGGGAGGTGGTCTCCGACGGCCTGGACTTCATCAAGGTCGCGAACTTCGAGATGCCCAGCCGTGCCTACATCGCCTCGTTCGGGTTCAAGGGTCCGGACCAGCAGAAGAAGGCCGGTGTGCTCTCCGGCGGGGAGCGCAACCGGTTGAACCTCGCGCTCACCCTGAAGATGGGCGGCAACCTGCTGCTCCTCGACGAGCCGACCAACGACCTGGACGTGGAGACGCTGCAGTCCCTCGAGGACGCGCTGCTGGAGTTCCCCGGCTGTGCCGTGATCACGTCGCACGACCGGTGGTTCCTGGACCGCACCGCCACCCACATCCTGGCCTGGGAGGGGGACGACGAGGACGAGGGCAAGTGGTTCTGGTTCGAGGGCAACTTCGCCGCCTACGAGGCCAACAAGGTGGAGCGTCTCGGCGCCGAGGCCGCCCGGCCGCACCGGGTCACCCACCGCAAGCTCACCCGCCCCTGAGCCAGTGACAACGGCGTCCGCCGCCTCTACGGTCGTGTCATGCGATTCGAGGCCAGCATCGACGTCGCCGCGCCGCCCCGGCGCGTCTTCGAGGTCTACAGCGACGTCGAGCGCTGGCCGGAGTGGACGTCGAGCGTGACGAGCGTCGTGCGGCTCGACCACGGGCCGCTGCGCGTGGGATCCCGCGCCCGGGTCCGGCAGCCCCGCCTCCCGGTGGCGCTGTGGGAGGTGACCGAGATCGTGCCCGACCGGTCGTTCACCTGGGTCGCCCGCGGGCCCGGCATCGTGACGACCGGACGGCACGTGGTTGCGGCACCGGACGCCGGGGACGCTCACGTCCGGGTCACCGCGGCGCTCGAGCAAGCCGGGCCGCTGGGCGCGCTGGTGGGCCTGCTGACCGGGCGGCTGACTGACCGCTACCTGCGGACCGAGGTCCGCGGCCTGAAGGCGCGGTGCGAGGGCTAGCCGTCCGGGTCCGGCGCCGCGCGGTGCCGTCAGCGCGCCCGTCCCGCGCAGGTGATGCAGGTGCGGGCGACCGGGCGTGCCTCCAGCCGCTCGGCCCCGATCGGCCGCCCGCACAGCTCGCAGGTGCCGTAGCTGCCGTCGGCGAGCCGGTCCTCGGCGGCCGCGATCTCGCTCAGGTGCCGGCGGGCCTGCTCGATGAGCGCGCCCACCTGGGAGCGTTCGAAGGCGATCGTGGCGCCCTCCGGGTCGTGCTCGTCGTCAGCGTTGGCGTCGGCGACCGCGGCCACGATCCCGTCGAAGTCGCCGGTGAGGTCCGCCAGCCTCGCGAGGGTGACCCCGCGCTCGGCGGCGAGGGCCCCGGCGGGGTCCCAGCTCATCGGCCCGCCTCCGCGGGCGCGACGGTGCGCAACGGGTCGCGGTGGTGCCGGTGCCCGACGGTCATGCTCAGCAGTCTCCCACCACTCGTCCTGCCGGGGCGGCGACGACCGTCAACCGACGCTCTGCGTGCCGGGGACGGGTCAGCGGATGTCGGCGGCGGGGTTGGTGTCCACGAGCTGGTCGGTCACGGCGTCGAAGACCCGGCCCACCGCCGCGAAGTCCCCGGCGTCGGCGAGGTCGAGCAGCAGCTCGCGCACCCCGCGCACGTGGGTTCGCGCGGCCTCGGTCAACGCGTCGGCGCCCTTGTCGGTCAGCACCGCCTCGACCCCGCGGCCGTCGGAGGCGCAGGCGGTGCGCTCGACGAGGCCGCCGTGCTCCATCCGGCTCACGGTGTGCGTGACGCGGCTGCGGGAGTAGCTCATCGAGTCGGCCAGCTCCGCCATCCGCAGCCGCCGGCCCGGGGCCTCGGAGAGCCGGACCAGGATCTCGTACTCCGGCAGGGACAGGTGATGGCTCTCCCTCAGGTCCCGGTCCAGTCGGTCCATCAGCAGCGTGGTGCCCACCAGGTAGGCACGCCAGGAATGCTGCTCGGCTTCGCTGAGCCAGCGCATCCTCGAGGTCGTCCCGGTCATGGGAGCAAGTCTAGCCCGGGCTTTGTTGAAGATTCAACGAAAGCGTGTTACGGTTGGCGTAACAGTTGAAGAGACAACTATTAGACTCCGAGGAGTTCGCATGAGCATCGACGTCCTGCAGCAGACCCAGATCCCGGCCGGCACCTGGTCCATCGACCCGAGCCACTCCGAGGTCGGGTTCACCGCGCGCCACCTGATGAGCAAGGTGCGCGGCCTGTTCGAGTCCTTCGAGGGCACCATCGTCACGGGGGACAACCCGTCCGCGACGGCCTCGATCGACCTGACCTCGATCAACACCCGCGACGAGAACCGCGACGGGCACCTGCGCTCCGCCGACTTCTTCGACGTGGCGAACAACGGCCCGATGACCTTCGTCAGCACCAAGGTCGAGGAAGGCGGCAAGGGCCTGCTCGTCACCGGCGACCTGAGCATCAAGGGCGTCACGAAGCCGGTGACGCTGGACGTCGAGGTGCTCGGCACCGAGCCCGACCCGTGGGGCGGCACCCGCGCCGGGTTCGAGGGCACCGCGACGATCTCCCGCAAGGAGTGGGGCGTGGACTTCAACGTCCCGATGGACGGCGGCCGCCTCCTCGTGGGCGACAAGATCGACATCACCATCTCCGCGCAGGCGGTGCTGCAGCAGGGTGAGTGACCCCCGGGGCCGTCGTACGGCGGCCTCCGCCCCTCATGCGAACGGCCCCGGATCCGTCGAGGATCCGGGGCCGTCGCGCGTGCTCCCCGTGGAGATCTGTCACGCCCCGTGGTGAGTTCACCGAGGGGAGTGACAGATCTCCTGCATACCCTGGGAAACTGTGCGGGCTCGTCGTCAGCTCAGCCGCTCCAGGACGAGCGCCATGCCCTGGCCGCCGCCCACGCACATCGTGATCAGCCCGGTCTGCTTGTCGTGCGCCCGCAGCGAGTTCAGCATGGTGTTCTGCAGCCGGGCCCCGGTCATCCCGAACGGGTGACCCACCGCGATCGCGCCTCCGTTCACGTTCAGCCGGTCCAGGTCGATGCCCAGGTCCTGGTAGGACGGCACCACCTGGGCGGCGAACGCCTCGTTGATCTCGACCAGGTCGATGTCCTCGATGCTCATGTTCGCCCGCTTCAGGGCCTGCTTGGACGCCTCGACCGGGCCCAGGCCCATGATCTCCGGGGACAGCCCGGTGACGCCGGTGGACACGATGCGCGCCAGCGGGGTGAGGCCGAGCTCCCTGGCCTTGGTGTCGGACATCACCACCACGGCGGCTGCCCCGTCGTTGAGCGGGCAGCAGTTGCCGGCGGTGACCACGCCGTCGGGCCGGAACACCGGCTTGAGGCCGGAGACGGCCTCGAGGGTGACGCCGGCGCGCGGGCCGTCGTCGGCGCTGACCACGGTGCCGTCCGGGGTGGTCACCGGGGTGATCTCGTTGGCCCAGAAGCCCTCGGCGATCGCCTTCTCGGCGAGGTTCTGCGAGCGCACGCCGAACTCGTCGAGCTCCTCACGGGAGAGCCCACGCAGCTTCGCGACGTTCTCGGCGGTCTGCCCCATCGCGATGTAGGCGTCCGGAACCAGGCCGTCCTCGCGCGGGTCGTGCCAGCCGGCACCGCCCTGGGCGGTCTGCTCGGTGCGGGCCATGGCGTCGCCGAAGAGCGGGTTCTGCGCGCCCGGCACGTCGGAGCTGCCGTTGCCGAACCGGGACACCGTCTCGACGCCGGCGGAGATGAACACGTCGCCCTCGCCGGCCTTGATCGCGTGGAAGGCCATCCGGGTGGTCTGGACAGATGAGGAGCAGTAGCGGGTGATCGTCGCCCCGGGCAGGTGGTCGTAACCGAGCATCACCGCCACGATCCGGCCCATGTTGAAGCCGGACTCGCCGCCGGGCAGCCCGCAGCCGAGGTACAGGTCGTCGATCTCCGTGGGGTCCAGCTCGGGGATCTTGTCCAGCGCGGCCCGCACGATCGCAGCGGTCAGGTCGTCGGGACGCATGTCCTTCAAGGACCCCTTGTTGGCGCGGCCGATGGGGGAGCGGGCCGCGGAAACGATCACTGCCTCGGGCATGGGAGGAACTCCGATCTGTCGGGTGATGGGTCGGGCCCCGGCCGTCCAGCACCGTGGACCTCCTGGGCAGCCTAGAACCCATTCCTGCCAGTATGGCTGTGTGGCTCGACACATCTACTACTGCCCGCTGCGCTGGGCGGACATGGACTCCCTGGGGCACGTGAACAACGTGGTCTACGTCGACTACCTGCAGGAGGCCCGCGTCGACATGCTCCGCGTGCACGCCCCGGTCCAGGGTGGCGAGGAGCTCGCGGAGGGCGTCGTGGTGGTCCGGCACGAGGTCGAGTTCGTGCAGCCGCTGGTGTTCCGGTTCGAGCCGGTGCGGGTCGAGTCCTGGGTCTCCCGGGTCCGGGCCGCCACGTTCACGATGTCCTACGAGATCGTCGACGAGCTGCCCGACGGCGAGCGCCGGGTCTACCTGCGCGCACGGTCGGTGCTCTCGCCGTACGTCTTCGCCCTGGAGCGACCCCGCCGGATCACTGCCGACGAGCGCGAGGTGCTCGGCCGGTTCCTGGAGCCCGAGAGCGAGCCCGCCCGGTGAGCCGGCACCAGTACACCTGCCACGTCCGGTTCTCCGACGTCGACGTCTACGGCCACGTCAACAACGTGAAGTACTTCGAGTACTACCAGGAGGCCCGGCTGGCCTTCGTCTTCTCGCTGGGCCGGGAGCCGGACGAGCCGAGCCCGGGGCTGGTGGTCGCGCGCCTCGACGTGGACTACAAGCGGCCGATCCTGTTCCGGCCGGAGCCCTACCTGGTGGAGACCTGGGTGACCCGGATCGGCGGCTCGTCGTTCGACCTGGCCTGCGAGATCCGGGACCGCGACCTGGTGCTGTCCCGGGCGCGGGCGGTGATGGTCTCCTTCGACCTGGACACCCAGCGGTCCCGGCCGCTCAGCGAGCGCGAGCGCGGCCGGCTCGCGGCCGTCCTGGAGGCGTAGTCAGCCCTCCTCGAGCGTGTTCACCATGAACTGCGCGGCGTGGGTGACGTAGTCCCAGAACTGCGCGTCCTGCTCCGGGGTGAGGTTCGCCTCGTCCAGCCCGGCTCGGAAGTGCCGCAGCCAGTGCTCCTTGGCGCGCGGCGTCACCTTGAACGGGGCGTGCCGCATCCGCAGCCGCGGGTGGCCGCGCCGGTCGGAGTAGGTCGTCGGTCCGCCCCAGTACTGCACCAGGAACGCGGTGAACCGCTCCGCGGCGGGCCCGAGGTCGTCCTCGGGGTAGAGCGGCCGCAGCACCTCGTCGGTGGCCACCCCCGCGTAGAAGCGGTCGACGATCTTGGCGAACGTCGGGTATCCGCCGATCGCGTCGTAGAAGCTCTGTCCGTCCGGCACGCTGCTCACTTGTCTATTGTCCCCATCCGGGCAAGAGTCGAGTCGTTCACCCACCGACGTCCCCCGACACGAAGGAGCTGCTGATGGCAACCACCCGCACCGCGAAGACCCACTGGGAGGGCTCGCTGATGAAGGGGGCCGGGCGGGTCGCCCTGGAGTCCTCCGGGATCGGCACGTACGACGTCTCCTGGCCGGCGCGGGCCGAGGAGCCGAACGGCAAGACCAGCCCCGAGGAGCTGATCGCCGCCGCGCACGCGTCCTGCTACTCGATGGCGCTGTCGAACATCCTCGACAAGGCCGGCAGCCCGCCGCAGGCCCTGGACACCAGGGCGGACGTCACGTTCCAGCCGGGGGAGGGCATCACCGGGATCCACCTCAGCGTGGTCGGCACGGTCGAGGGGCTCGACGCCGAGGACTTCGCCAAGCACGCCGAGGACGCCAAGCTGAACTGCCCGGTGTCCCAGGCGATGACCGGCACCACGATCACCCTGGAGGCCTCGCTGGGCTGAGCGCACGGCGCCGCCCTAGTCGGGGGCCCCGGTCTGCTCCGGGGCCTCCGTCGCGCCGGTGCCGTTCGCCGACGGAGCGCCGGCGGCCGCAGGAGCCTCGCGGTGCCACACCACGCGCTGCGGCAGCGGGATCTCGATGCCCTCGAAGTCGAAGCGGGCCTTGATCCGCTCCCGCATCTCGCGGGCGATGCCCCACTGCTCCAGCGGCGCGGTCTTCAGCGCGACCCGGACCAGGCACGCGTCGGCGGCGAGCTCCTGCACGCCCCAGACCTCGGGCTTCTCGATGATCAGGTTGCGGTAGTCCTCGTCCTCCCACATCGCGTCGGCGACCTCCTGGAGCACGCCGCGCACCCGGTGCAGGTCCTCGTCGTAGCCGACCGGGACGTCGAGCACGGTGCGCGCCCAGTTCTGGCTGGAGTTGCCGACCCGGAGGATCTCCCCGTTGCGGACGTACCACACGGTGCCGTTGATGTCGCGCAGCCGGGTCACCCGCAGGCCGACCGCCTCGACGGTGCCGATGGCCTCGCCGAGGTCGACGACGTCCCCGACGCCGTACTGGTCCTCGAAGATCATGAAGATGCCGGACAGGAAGTCCTTCACCAGGCTCTGCGCGCCGAACCCGAGCGCCACCCCGACCACACCGGCGCTGGCGAGCAGCGGCCCGACGGGGTAGCCGAGCTCGGCGACCGCGGTGATCCCGAAGATGATGAAGATCACGATCGAGACGATGCTCTTGAGCAGCGAGCCCATCGCCTCGGCGCGCTGCACCCGGCGGCCCGCGGTCGGGACCATGCCGTCCTCGCGCTCGGCACGTCCGCGGCGCAGCACCGGGCTGGGCAGCCCGGAGGCGGCCCGCTTGGCCAGCCGGTCGATCAACCGGTGCAGGAACCAGCGCAGCGACCAGGCCACTGCGACCAGCACCAGCAGCGCGACCGGCTTGGCGATCAGCCAGTTGGCCGCCTGAGCCAGCCAGGCGTTACCCGTCAGGTGGTCCACCCAGGTGCACCACTTGTCGTCCTTGGCGCACTGCGGAGCTGTGTCCAAAAGGCTCATCCATGGGAGGTTACGAGACGACGTGGCTGCGTCCAAACCCGGTTCGGTACCCTGGTTGCCGTGATGGACCACCTCAACTCTCCCGTCGTACGACGGGCCGCGCGGGCGGTCGCGCTGACCCCCGCCGTGCTCGTCAGCACCGTCGCCGCGCCCGCTCTGGCGAGCGCGCCCGAGCAGTGGGGGTCGACGCCGTCGGTGTCCCCGTTGCACGCGTTGCTGGTGCTCGGGGTGATACCGGCCGGGCTCTTCGTGCTGATCACGCTGCTGGTCTACGTGCCCTCGATGGCGCGCGGCCAGAAGTACCAGCCCGGTCTCGCCTGGCGCAACGAGCCCGAGTGGTTCGGCGGCCCGCGCGCGGGCGTCGCGGCGGCCGACCAGACCGACTCCGAGGCCATCGCGGCCGACGGCGAGCGAGGCGGCGCAAGTGCCCACTGGTGATGCCTTCAACGCCGCGCAGCGGCACGAGATCGACAAGGCGATCCGCGACGCCGAGACCATGTGCCGCTACGAGTTCTCGGTCTTCGTGGGCGCCTCGGAGGGGGAGACCCGTCCGTTCGCCGAACGGCTGCACGCCACGCTGGTGGCGCCGTCGCGCTCCGTGCTGGTGCTCGTGGACCCGGCCGCCCGCATCGTCGAGGTGGTGACCGGGGCGGAGGCCCGACGGGTCCTCGACGACGCCGAGGTGCAGCTCGCGGTGCTGTCCATGCAGACCGCGTTCGCGGCCGGTGACCTGGTGGGCGGCATCAAGCAGGGCGTGCTCCAGCTCGCGGAGCACGCGCGGCGGCCCCGCCTGCTGCACACCGGCGACTGAGCCAACGCCCCCCGGACGTCATACGTTCTGGTCGCGACAGCGCGCGGAACGTATGACGTCCGGGGTGGCCGGGGGGTGCGTCAGCCGGCGTCCCTGGCCCGCGCCGCCAGCGCCCGCGCGATGTCGGCGCGTGCCTCGCGCACGTACTTCTTCGCCGCCGGGTTGGCGGCGCTGGAGGCGAGCCACGCGTCCACCCGGTCCAGGGTCTCCTGGCTGGTGAGCGCCCGCGGGAACATGTACTCCAGGGCGGTCGAGGCGATCTGCACGCCCTTGTCCTCCCAGATCGTGTCCGCGGCCCGCAGGTACTTCTCCAGGTACGGCGCGAGCACGTCCTGCTGCTCGGAGGTGTCGAAGACGTAGGCGATGCTGCGCTGCGTCTCGTTCGGCACGTCGTCGCGCACGGTCGCGTCGTTCCACGCCGTCGCCTTGTCCTCGGCGCTGGGGATCACCGCCAGCGCGGCGGCCGCCCGCTCCTTGCCGGAGATGGTGTTGTCGCCCGCGAGCTCCTCGAGCACCCGGGCCCGGTCGGCGTGCCCGTTGGCGGCCAGCGCGGTGAGCAGGATCCAGCGCAGGTCCTGGTCGATGTCCAGGCCGTCCAGCCGCACGGACCCGTCGACGAGGCCGGCCAGGAACGCGCAGGCCTCCTCGCTGCGGCCCGCCCCGCCGTACGACGACGGCGGGATCCGCTTGCCGTGCGTGCCGGCGAAGCACTTCAGGAAGGTGAGCTGGTGGTCGCTGCCCGGAGCGGCGTTCTCGAGCAGCTCGCGCAGCCCCGTCTCCCAGGCCGCGCGAAGCGCCGCGCGGTTCGACGGGTGCGCGAACTGGTCGATCGCGATCTGCACGTAGACCGGCAGCTGCTTGGCGGCGGTCTCGTCGGTCTCGTGGCCGAGCCCGCGCAGCACCAGGGTCACGAAGTCGCTCGCCGACATCTGCGCGTCGCGGGTCATGTCCCACGCCGCACCCCAGCACAGCGCCCGGGACAGCGAGTCGTCGAGCGTGTGGATCGAGTCCAGCACGGTCGCGAGCGACCGCTCGTCGAGCCGGATCTTCGCGTAGGTGAGGTCGCCCTCGTTCAGCAGCAGCAGGTCCGGCTGCGGCTGGCCGACCAGCCCGGGGATCTCGGTGGACTCGCCGCGCACGTCGGTCTCCACGGAGGTACGACGGACCAGCCGGCCGTTCGCGTCCCGGTCGTAGAGGCCGATGCCGATCCGGTGCCGCCGCAGCGTCGGGTTGTCCGGGTGGGCGGTCTGCCGCACCGCGAACGCGGAGTAGGCGCCGTTCTCGTCGACGGTGAACTCGGGGGCCAGCGTGCTCGCGCCGCAGGTCTGCAGCCACTCCTCGGCCCAGGACTGCAGGTCCCGGCCGGAGGTCTCCTCGAGGGCGCCGAGCAGGTCCTTGAACTCGCTGTTGCCGAACGCATGCTTCTGGAAGTAGCTGCGCAGGCCGCGCAGGAACTCCTCCTCGCCGACCCAGGCCACCAGCTGCTTGAGCGAGGACGCCCCCTTCGCGTAGGTGATCCCGTCGAAGTTGACCTCGACCTGCTCCAGGTCGTGGTTGTCCGCGGCGATCGGGTGCGAGGTCGGCAGCTGGTCCTGGCGGTAGGCCCAGTTCTTGCGGTTGTTGGTGAAGCCGGTCCAGGCCTCGGAGTACTGGGTGGCCTTCACCGAGGCGAAGTGCGAGGCCCACTCGGCGAACGACTCGTTGAGCCAGAGGTCGTCCCACCACCTCATCGTGACCAGGTCGCCGAACCACATGTGCGCCATCTCGTGCAGCACCGTGTTGGCCCGCTGCTCGTACCACCAGCGGGCCTGGTGGCCGCGGGGCAGGTACTCGTCGCGGAACGTCACGCAGCCGGCGTTCTCCATCGCGCCGTTGTTGAACTCCGGCACGTAGAGCTGGTCGTACTTGTGGAACGGGTACGGGTACTCGAAGGCGTCCTCGAAGAACGCGAAGCCCTGCTTGGTGATCTCGATCAGCTCGTCGGTGTCGAAGTAGGGAGCCATCGACTGCCGGCAGTAGTGGCCCAGCGGGATCTCCCCGTGCTTGCCGACGTAGCTGTCGCGCACCTCGTGGTACTCACCCGCGACGATCGCGGTGACGTAGGTCGAGATCCGCTCGGTGGTGGGGAAGCTCCAGGTCGACGTACCGTCGCCGCCGTCCACGGGGGCCGGGGTCGGGGCGTTCGAGACGACCTTCCAGTGCGACGGCGCGGTGACGTTGAACGTGAACACCGACTTGAGGTCCGGCTGCTCGAACGTGGTGAACACCCGGCGGGCGTCGGGGACCTCCATCTGCGAGTAGAGGTAGACCCGGTCGTCGGCGGGGTCGACGAACCGGTGCAGCCCCTCGCCGGTGTGGCTGTAGGTGCACGAGGCGACCACGCGCAGCTCGTTCTCGGCCCGCAGGTCGTCGAGCCGGATGCGGTTGTCGGCGTACACCTCCGCCGGGTCGAGCGGCGCTCCGTTGAGCGTGACCTCGTGCACGGTCGCGCCCACCAGGTCGGCGAACGTGGAGGACCCCGGCTGGCGGCACGTGAACCGGATCGCGGTCGTGGAGCCGAACTGGCGCGGGTCGTCCGAGGACAGGTCGAGGTCAACGGTGTACGCCTCGACGTCGAGGATCTCGGCGCGGGTGCGCGCCTCGTCTCGGGTGAGATTGGTTCCAGGCATGGGGCGCATCTTTCCACCCGCCCCGGGGAATACCGAATTCACGGGGACGGTTGTGTCCAAACGGAGACGTAGGGGAATCATCGTCCCGAAAACAGCCACGAAGGAGCCTGCATGAGCGAGACCGCCGAGCGCACACCCGTCGACTTCTGGTTCGACCCCCTGTGCCCGTGGGCGTGGCTGACGTCCCGGTGGCTGCTCGAGGCCGCGAAGGTCCGGCCGATCGCGCCTTCCTTCCACGTGATGAGCCTCGCCTACCTGAACCAGGGCCGCGACCTCCCCGAGGACTACCGGGCGATGCTGGAGACCGCCTGGGGTCCGGTGCGGGTGGCCGTCGCGGCGGCGCAGGGGCACGGGGACGACGTGCTGCTCCCGCTCTACACCGCGCTGGGCAACCGGATCCACCTCGAGGGACGGTCGGTCGACCGGGCCCTGGTGGAGGAGTCGCTGGCCGAGGTTGGCCTGCCGACGTCGCTTGCCGACGCGATGGACTCCACCGCGTTCGACGAGGACCTGAAGAAGTCGCACCACGCCGGGATGGACCAGGTGGGCACCGAGGTCGGCACCCCGGTCATCTCGGTCGCGGGCGTGGCGTTCTTCGGCCCGGTCGTCACGCCGGCGCCGAAGGGCGAGGACGCCGGCCGGCTCTGGGACGGGGTGCTGCTGGTGGCCGGGACGCCGGGCTTCTACGAGCTCAAGCGCAGCCGGGAGAAGGGCCCCGACTTCTCCTGACCCCGGCGCGACCTACGAATTACCGCGCGCGCTACGAATTACCAGGGGATGCAGGAGATCTGTCGCTCCCCTCGGTGATCTTGCCACGGGAAGAGACAGATCCCCACGGGCAGTGGCCCCGCTGTGCCGTCCCGCCGACCGTATCGGCCCACCCGCGTACGGCGCTGTCCCACCGCCACCGGGTCAGCCGTACGACGGACGCGGCCGGTGCCCCGGGGAGGCCCGACGCATCACCGCCGACAGCATCCCGCCGCGGGAGCAGCATCCCGCCGCAGGAGTCGAGGAGCTCGAGCAGGCCGGGGGTGCGCCTCGCGATCTGGCCGGTGCAGGCGAACAGGTCTCGGCCAGGGCGCGTGCTGCCGTCCATGCGGTGACTCTCCCAGCCGCCGGCGGTGGCGACAACCGGCCGCAAACCCCGTAGCCGCCTTCAATAGGATCGGGTCATGAGCAGAGTTCTGTCCGCTGTCGCCTGGCCGTACGCGAACGGCCCACGCCACATCGGCCACGTGGCCGGTTTCGGTGTGCCCTCCGACGTCTTCAGCCGCTACATGCGGATGGCCGGACACGACGTGCTCATGGTCTCCGGCACCGACGAGCACGGCACGCCGATCCTGGTCGCCGCCGACGCGGAGGGGGTCAGCCCGCGCGAGCTCGCCGACCGCAACAACCGGCTGATCGTCGAGGACCTCGCGGCGCTC
Source organism: uncultured Actinomycetota bacterium (assembly GCA_963728775.1). Taxonomy (GTDB): domain Bacteria; phylum Actinomycetota; class Actinomycetes; order Propionibacteriales; family Nocardioidaceae; genus Nocardioides_B. The sequence goes on along the minus strand of CAVSLP010000007.1, from coordinate 339,262 downwards.
GGGCTGTCCTACGACCTGTTCACCCGGACCACGACCCGCAACCACTACGCGGTCGTGCAGGAGATGTTCACCACCGTCCACAAGAACGGCTACATGATCGAGCGGACCACGCAGGCCGCGATCTCCCCGTCGACCGGGCGCACCCTGCCCGACCGCTACATCGAGGGCACCTGCCCGATCTGCGGGGCGGACGGCGCGCGGGGCGACCAGTGCGACACGTGCGGCAACCAGCTCGACCCGACCGACCTGATCGACCCGCGGAGCAAGATCAACGGCGAGGTCCCCGAGTTCGTCGAGACCGAGCACTTCTTCCTCGACCTGCCGGCGCTGGCGGACGCCCTGAAGGCGTGGCTGGACGAGCGTGAGGCCTCGGGCACCTGGCGGCCCAACGTGATCAAGTTCAGCCAGAACATCCTCGAGGACATCCGGCCGCGGGCGATGACCCGCGACATCGACTGGGGCATCCCGGTCCCGCTCGACGGGTGGCGCGAGCAGCCGACCAAGCGGCTCTACGTCTGGTTCGACGCGGTGATCGGCTACCTGTCCGCGTCGATCGAGTGGGCCCGCCGGCTCGGCGAGCCCGACAGGTGGCGGGACTGGTGGAACGACACCGGTGACGAGGCTGCGCTCTCCTACTACTTCATGGGCAAGGACAACATCACCTTCCACTCCCAGATCTGGCCCGCCGAGCTCCTCGCGTACGACGGGCGGGGCGACCGTGGCGGCGAGCCGGGTGCCTTCGGGCAGCTGAACCTGCCCACCGAGGTGGTCTCGTCGGAGTTCCTGACCATGGAGGGCCGGAAGTTCTCGTCCTCGAAGTCGGTGGTGATCTACGTTCGCGACGTGCTGTCGCGCTACCAGGCGGACGCGCTGCGGTACTTCATCTGCGCCGCCGGGCCGGAGAACCAGGACAGCGACTTCACCTGGGCCGAGTTCGTCCGGCGCACCAACGACGAGCTGGTCGCCGGCTGGGGCAACCTGGTCAACCGGACCGCGACGATGATCGCGAAGAACTTCGGTGAGGTCCCGGCGCCGGGCCCGCTCGCCGACGAGGACCGGGTGCTGCTGGACCGCGTCGAGGGCGCGTTCGGCACCGTCGGGGAGCTGATCGGCCGGCACCGGCAGAAGCAGGCGATCGGCGAGGCGATGCGCACCGTCGCCGAGGTGAACAAGTACGTCTCCGACGCGGCGCCCTGGAAGCTCGCCAAGAGCACCGCGGAGGACGACCGGGAACGGCTGAGGACGATCCTGCACGTCACGGCGCAGGCGGTGACCGACTGCAACCTGATCCTGTCCCCGTTCCTGCCGCACGCGGCGAACGCCGTGGACAGGGTGCTCGGCGGCGCCGGAGACGTGGCGCCGATGCCGGTGATCGAGGAGGTCGAGGACCTGGACGGCGGCCCGGCCTACCCGATCCTGACCGGGGAGTACTCCCGGGTCCCGCGCTGGCAGCGGCGCCCCGTGGTGCCGGGCACCCGGATCGACAAGCCGGCGCCGGTGTTCACCAAGCTCGACCCGTCGGTGGTCGACGAGGAGCTGGCCCGGCTCGGCGGATGAAGGCCCCGCGCCTGACCCATCCCCAGTCCGCGGCCGCCGTGGCGCTCTGGAGGGCCGGGCCGAGCGTCGCCGACCCCGGGTTCGGGCCGGAGGCCATCGAGACGCAACGCCGGCAGTCCGCCGAGGAGGCCGCCGCCGAGCCCAAGGAGGACGTCGCCGGGGTCGAGGACGTGGACGCGGACGGGGTTCGCTGCCGGCTCTACCGGCCGCAGGGCGACCCCCCGCCCGCCGGCCCCGGGTGCGTGGTCTTCCTGCACGGCGGCGGCTTCGTGTTCGGTGACGTCGACACCCACGACGCGCAGGCCCGCCGGATCGCGAACCGCACGCGGCAGGCCGTCCTCGCGGTCGACTACCGCCGGCCGCCCGAGCACCGGTTCCCCGCGGCCCCGGACGACGTGGATGCGGCGGTCTCCTGGCTGCGGCGCCGCGCCGGCTCGCTCGGGCTGGACGCGGCCCGGCTGGTGGCACTCGGCGACAGCGCCGGCGGCAACCTCGCGCTGGTGGCCGCGTTGCGTAACCCGGACGCGTTCGCGGCCACGGTCCTGGTCTACCCGTTCATCGACCCCTCCGCCCGGCGCCACCGGCCCGAGCGCGACGCCAACGGCCTGAGCGCCGCGGAGTGCGCCTGGTACTGGCAGCAGTACGCCGCCGCCCAGGACCTCGCGCACCCGGACCTGGCCCCCATCGAGTCGCCGGCGCTCGGCAGCCTGCCACCCACCCTGGTGGTGGCGGCCGACCAGGACATCCTGTTCGACGAGGACGTCGAGCTGGCGCGCCGCATCGACCGTGCCGGTGGCCGGGTCACCCTGTCGACGTACCCGGGGATGGTGCACGGCTTCTGGCGGCACCCGGAGCTGTTCGACGACGCCGAGCGGTCGCTGGCGGAGATCGCCGCGTTCTTGCGCACGACCGTCTGAGACACTGTGCGCCATGCGCGTTCACCTCGGCTCCGACCACGCCGGCCTCGAGCTCAAGGAGCACCTGCTCAACTGGCTCGCCGACCACGGGTACGAGGCCGTCGACCACGGCCCGTTCGTCTACGACGCGCAGGACGACTACCCGGTGTTCTGCCTCCGGGCGGCGGAGGCGGTCGCCGACGAGCCGGGCGCCCTCGGCGTGGTCGTGGGCGGGTCCGGCAACGGCGAGCAGATGGCGGCGAACAAGGTCAAGGGGGTCCGGGCGGCGCTGGTCTGGAGCGAGGAGACCGCGGTGCTCGCCCGCGAGCACAACGACGCCAACGTGATCTCCGTCGGCGGCCGGATGCACACCCTCGGGGACCTGACCCGCTTCGTGGAGGTGTTCCTGGCCACGTCGTTCACCGGCGAGGAACGGCACGTCCGGCGGATCGCGATGCTGGCCGGCTACGAGAAGAGCGGCAACCTGCCCCCGCTGCCCGAGTCCGCGCTCGGCGACCGCCGGTAGCCGCGCGGGATCCGTCATGCCCGAGGGCCACACGCTGCACCGGCTCGCCGGTGAGATCCGGTGCCGCTTCGGCGGCGCGCCGGTCGCCGTCTCCAGCCCGCAGGGCCGGTTCGCCGAGGCCGCGCGGCTGCTCGACGGCACCCGCCTGCTCGACGCCGAGTCCTGGGGCAAGCACCTGTTCGTCGAGTTCGCCGGCGAGCGGTTCGTGCACGTCCACCTCGGGCTGTACGGCCGGTTCGAGCTGCACGACGGGCCTGCGCCCCCGCCGGTGGGGCAGGTCCGGCTGCGGCTCGCGGCCGACGGGCCCCGTCCGTCGTACGGCGACCTGCGGGGCGCCACCGCCTGCGAGCTGCTCACCGCGCAGCAGCGCCGGGCCGTCGAGGACCGGCTCGGGCCGGACCCGCTGCGCGACGACGCGGACTGGACCGATGCCTGGGCCAGGGTGTCGCGCAGCCGCGCTCCCATCGGCGCGCTGCTGATGGACCAGACCGTGCTCGCCGGGGTCGGCAACGTCTACCGCGCCGAGGTGCTCTTCCGGCACCGGATGCACCCGCTGCGCCCGGGCGGCACCCTGCGGCGCGGCCGGTTCGAGGCGCTGTGGACGGACCTGGTGCAGCTGATGCGCGCCGGGGTCGAGGTGGGCCGGATCGACACCGTGCGCCCCGAGCACACCCCGGAGGCGATGGGCCGGCCGCCGCGGCAGGACGACCACGGGGGAGAGGTGTACGTCTACCGCCGGGACCAGCTGCCCTGCCACGTCTGCGGCGCGCTGGTGCGCACCCAGGTGCTGGCCGGGCGTAACCTGTTCTGGTGCCCGCGCTGCCAACCGCCGTTCCGGTCCCGGGCCAGGACCCGATGAGCCGTCTCGCGGGCGTCCGTCCCCGGAAACCCGTCCTCGGCCTGCCCAGCGCCGCTAGGGTCTGACGCGTGGTGGCCGCCCCGCACTCGGACCGCCTGACGGCCGTCCCGGCCCGTCGGGCGCTCGCGCGACGCTGGAACCAGATGGTCCGGCGGTTCCGGGAGGCGGAGGTCACCTGGGTGCTCTTCCTGGGTGCGCTCACCGTGGTGCTCGGCATCGCCGTCTTCGAGTTCGCCGCCGTGTTTCCGGTCACCACCCTGGTGATCCCCGCGGTGGTCGCGAACCTGATCCTGGGCCCGCGCACCCTGCCGTGGTTCGTGGTCTTCGTCCTCACTGTCGTGGTCGTGGTGGTCTCCGCGGGCGCCGAGGAGCAGTTCACCACGCTGCGCGTGAGCGCGGTGGTGATCGCCTTCGTGATCGGGCTGATCATCCTGGTCGCGTCGTTCCGCCGGTCGCGGCTGGGCGTCGCCGGGGCGCGGGGCGAGTCGATGCTGGTCGACCTGCGCGACCGGATCACCAGCCAGGCGCGGATCCCCGCCCTGCCCGCCGACTGGTACTGCGAGTCGGTGATGCGCTCGGCCGGCGGCTCGTCGTTCGCCGGCGACTTCATGGTGGCCGCGAAGTCCCCCGACGGCAACCGCCTCGAGGTCGCGGTCGTCGACGTGTCGGGGAAGGGTGAGCAGGCGGGCACCCGGGCGCTGCTGCTCTCGGGCGCGTTCGGCGGGCTGCTCGCGGCGCTGCCCGCGGGCGGCTTCCTGCCCGCGGCGAACGACTACCTGCTGCGCCAGGACTGGAGCGAGGGGTTCGCGACCGCGGTCCACCTGTCCCTGGACCTGGTCTCGGGGCACTTCGAGCTGCGCTCGGCCGGTCACCCGCCCGCCGTCCAGCTGCACGCCGGCTCCGGCCGGTGGGGGGTGCACGAGACCGAGGGGCCGGTGCTCGGGCTGATGCGCGATGCGGAGTTCAGCATGGTGACCGGCACGCTGCAGCGCGGCGACGCGCTGCTGATGTTCACCGACGGTCTCGTGGAGACCCCGCAGCGCGACATCTCGCTCGGCATCGACAAGCTCCTCGGGCACGGCGAGCGGCTGCTCCAGGCCGGCTTCGAGCGGGGCGCCCACCGGCTGATCCAGGAGCTCGACGCGATGAACGACGACCAGGCGCTGCTGCTCCTGCACCGGCGCTGACCGCCCGGTCGCGGGAGTCCCGGCCGGAGGAGCGGGCAAGGGGAGCGGTCCGGTGGTCGACCGGACGGATGACCCAGAGCGGATGACGGGAATCGAACCCGCGTAGCTAGTTTGGAAGACTAGGGCTCTACCATTGAGCTACATCCGCGTGCACGCCCGCCTTGCGGCAGCGGCGGCACCATGGTGCCACAGCGCGATCGTGGCGACGAATCGAGGGCGGTGTGCCGCAGGTCGCACGATTACGGCCCCGCGCGCTCGTCTACTAGACTCCCGGGGGTTCCCCGCGTGGGTCCGCAACACCGGGGCGTAGCGTAGTGGCTAGCGCGCCTGCTTTGGGAGCAGGAGACCGCAGGTTCGAGTCCTGTCGCCCCGACCATGCTCGTGCAGGCGCTGTCCCGCGACAGGCCGGCACGGGGGTGCGCGCAACATTCCATACGACTGAGGAGATACACCTGTGAAGAGCGCCGTCGAGACTTTGAGCCCGACCCGGGCCAAGCTCACCGTCGAGGTGCCCTTCGAGGAGCTCAAGCCGAGCCTCGACGCGGCGTACAAGAAGATCGCCCAGCAGATCAACGTCCCCGGCTTCCGCCGCGGCAAGGTGCCCCCGATGGTCATCGACCGGCAGGTCGGCCGTGGCGCGGTGCTGGACGAGGCGATCAACGCGGCCCTGCCGAAGCTGTACGTCGACGCGCTGCAGGCCAACGACCTCGAGCCGCTGGCGCAGCCCGAGATCGACATCACCAAGCTCGAGGACAACGACACGCTCGAGTTCACCGCCGAGGTCGACGTCCGCCCCGAGGTGGACCTGCCCGACTACGAGGGCCTCGAGGTGACCGTCGACGACATCGAGGTGACCGACCAGGACGTCGAGGAGCAGGTCCAGAACCTGCGCGAGCGGTTCGCCACCCTCAACGAGGTCGACCGCCCGGCCGCGGACGGCGACTTCGTGGTGCTCGACCTGAAGGCGACCAAGGACGGCGAGCTCGTCGAGGGGGCCGAGGTCTCCGGGATGAGCTACCAGGTCGGCCGCGGCGGGATGCTCGACGGTCTCGACGAGGCGCTGACGGGGATGTCCGCCGGCGACGAGAAGACGTTCACCTCGCAGCTCGTCGGTGGCGACCAGGTCGGTGAGGACGTCGACGTCGAGGTCAAGGTGAGCGCGGTCAAGGAACAGGAGCTGCCCGAGCTCGACGACGACTTCGCGCAGACCGCCTCCGAGTTCGACACCGTGGACGAGCTCACCGAGGACGTGCGCACCCGCCTGCACCGTGGCAAGCGCCTGGAGCAGGCCTCCGCCGCGCGTGACGCCGTGCTCGAGAAGGTGCTCGACCTCGTCGAGGTGCCGCTGCCCGACGGGGTGGTCGACTCCGAGCTCACCGCGCGCCGGGAGAACATCTCGCAGCAGCTGGCGTACGCCGGGATGACGATGGAGCAGTACCTCGACTCCGAGGAGCAGACCGTCGACGAGTTCGAGGCGGACCTCGAGAAGCGGGTCCGTGACGCCGTCGCCGCGCAGTTCGTGCTGGACCAGGTGGCTCGCAAGGAGGAGATCGGGGTCAACGAGGGCGAGCTGCAGGAGCACCTGATGCGCCGCGCGCAGCAGTCGGGCCAGAACCCGCAGGAGTTCATGCAGCACATGGTCGAGCACAACCACATCCCGGAGATGGTCTCCGAGGTGGTGCGCGGCAAGGCGCTGGCGCTGATCGTCGAGTCCGCCAAGGTGACCGACCAGTCCGGCGACCACGTGGAGCTGAAGAACCTGCAGCCCGACGGCACCATCGGCGAGCCCGAGCCCGAGCCCGAGCCCGAGCGACCGAGCCCGACGCCGCCGCGACCGACGCCGAGGCGGAGCCGGCCGAGCAGGCCTGAGAGCCGCTGGCACCCGCGCACGGCGTGCCGCCCCGCAGCCGCGGCCGGCGGCGCGGCTGCGGCCTGGGCGTCCGCGGGCCGGGACCGGTCGTTGACATACCGGCGGTACGGCGCCGACACTGGCGCGGTGAGCCGTTCTGTCGCATCCGTCCGGAATAGGGCGGGACGCTCGGCGGCCCAGGGTGTCGGCGTGGCCGGTGCCCTCGCGCTGGCGACGGAGTACGCCGACCACGTGGTCACCGGCACCGTGCGCGACGTGCACGGCGCGGTGGCGTCCCGGGTCTTCCGTCTCACCAACCTGGCCACCGCGGGCGGCGCCGCCGGGCAACAGCGGCTGCACGACGGGCTCTCCCGGGCGGTCTACGCGGGCCTCTCCTCGGGCGCCCGGGCGATGTCGACCGGGCTGCGCGCCGCCGACCAGCACGGCGTCGGCCCCCGCCTGGAGGCCACGCCCGGGGGGCGGCAGGTGCTGTCCGCGGTGAACGGGCTGCTCGGGGACCGGCTAGCCGAGGAGCATCCGGAGCTGGCCCTCGAGATGACGGTGCGCCACCGGGGCGCCGACGTGCAGCCGGAGCCGGAGGCGTTGCGCGGCGTGTTCCCGGCCGCCACCCCGGACCTGGTGGTTTTCCTGCACGGGCTCGGTGAGAACGACGAGTCCTGGGACCTGCGCCGCGACGAGCGCGGCGGCAGCTACGCCTCGCGGCTGGCCGCCGACACCGGGTGGACCCCGATCCTGCTGCGCGCCAACACCGGCCTCCCGGTGGCCTCCAACGGGGTGGCACTGGCCTCGCTGCTCGGCCGGCTCGTGGAGGCGTGGCCCACGCAGGTCCGCCGGGTCGCGCTGGTCGGGCACTCGATGGGTGGCCTGATCATGCGGGCGGCCTGCGCCGTGGCCACCGAGGCGCCGACCCCGTGGACCACGCTGGTCAGCGACGTCGTCACCCTGGGCACGCCACACTTGGGCGCGCCGCTCGAGCGCACCGTCCACCTGGGCGCCCGGCTGCTGGGCGTGCTGCCGGAGTCGGCGCCCCTCGGCCGGATCCTCGAGTACCGCTCGGTCGGGATCCTGGACCTGCGACGTGGCCTGGCGTCGGACGTGCAGCGGCTGCCGCACGCCCGTTACCACCTGGTCGCGGCCACGCTCGCCGAGTCGCGCCGACACCCGGTCAGCGAGCTGCTCGGCGACCTGCTGGTGCGCTACCCCTCCGCGGTGGGCCGGAGCCGCGGGGGCGGCGAGATGTTCCCCGGCGCAGACGTGCTGCACGTCCGCGGCGACCACTTCGACCTGCTCAACCACCCCGAGGTCTACGACGCCCTGCGCGGCTGGCTCGACTGAGCCGTGGCCCGCCGCACCCGCCATCGAGGAGACAGATGAACCAGCCGCTGCCCATCAGCGCGTCCGTGCAGATCGCCGCCGACCCGGCCCGGGTCTGGTCGGTGGTCTCCGACGTCACCCGGATGCCCGAGTGGAGCCCGGAGCTGCGACGGCTCTACCCGATCGGCGGGCCCCGCCCCCGGGTCGGGATGAACCTGGTCGGGATCAACCGGCGCGGCTACGTCGCCTGGCCGACCACGTCCAAGGTGATCCGGCTCGAGCCCGAGCGGGCGGTCGCCTGGAGAACCCGCGAGAGCGGCGCCACCTGGACCTACGAGCTCGAGCCGAGCGGCTCGGGCACCCGGCTCACCGGGCGCCGGGACCTGCCCGCGTTCACCCTGGGCACCCGGCTGATGGCCCCGGTCATCGGCGGTGCGGCGGGGCACGACGCGGAGCTGGCGGCCGGCATCCGCAGCACCCTCGAGCAGATCAAGACCGCCGTAGAGGCCGGCTCCGTCTAGAGGGCGGGCAGCTCGACCGGGACCTCGGGGGGTCCCTCGGCGAGCAGCTGCCGCAGCAGCGCGGCCGCGGCCGGGAACCCGCGGTGCGGGTGCGGACGGGTGGTGGGCAGCGCCGCCACCTCCTCGACGGTGAACCAGCGCATCTCGACCACGCCCTCGGCCGCCAGCTCCTCGGCGCTGAACGTGCCGCCGGGGACGAACGGCTCCACCCGGGCGAGGTAGTACCACTCCTCCTGGCCGTCCCAGGTGCCCATCGCGAAGACGTGCGTGCGGTGCGCGACGCACGGCCCCGGCTCGGGGAGCTCGACGCCGACCTCCTCGAGCAGCTCGCGTCGCAGCGCCTCGGCGTGGCTCTCGCCGGGCTCGACGCCCCCGCCCGGCAGCGCCCAAAGGCCGTCGCCGCCGCCGAAGTCGAAGCGCACGAGCAGGACCCGGTCGTCGGGGTCGACCAGGGCGGCACGGACGGCGGGCCGGAGTCTCGGCGGAGCGGGCACCGGCGCAGCCTACGGGCGACGAGTCCGCTGTTGGCGAACAAGGGGGGATTGCCCGTGGAAGTGCGGGGGCTTCCGGCTAGGGTCGGAGCGTGACTGAGACCCGAAGCAACACAGCGCCCGAGATGAACGGCGGTGGCTCGTCCTACGGGCTTGACGACCACATCTACCAGCGGCTGCTCAAGGAACGGATCATCTTCCTCGGCTCCGAGGTGCGCGACCAGAACGCCAACGCGATCTGCGCGCAGATGCTGCTGCTGAGCGCGGAGGACCCCGACCGGGACATCTTCCTGCACATCAACAGCCCCGGTGGCTCGGTGGACGCCGGCATGGCGATCTACGACACCATGAACTACATCCCCAACGACGTCGCGACCGTCGGCATGGGCCTCGCCGCGTCGATGGGGCAGTTCCTGCTCTGCGCCGGCGCGAAGGGCAAGCGGTACGCCCTCCCGCACGCCCGGATCATGATGCACCAGCCCTCCGGAGGCATGGGCGGCTCCGCCTCGGACATCAAGATCCAGGCCCAGCAGTCGCTGCACATCAAGAAGGTGCTCTTCGACCTGATCAGCCAGCACACCGGGCAGCCGGTCGCGCAGGTGGAGCAGGACGCCGACCGCGACCGGTGGTTCACCTCGGAGCAGGCACTGGAGTACGGCTTCATCGACAAGGTCATCAGCAGCGCGCACCAGGCCGCTGACGAGGGCCGTCCGGCACGGAACAAGTGAGGGCTTCCATGACCAGCACGAACATCCCCGGCCTGGCCGGTCACGGCGCGGGCGCGCCGCAGGGCATCGCGCCGCAGGTCGCCCAGCCGAGCATGAACTACTACATCCCGCAGTGGGAGGAGCGCACGTCGTACGGCTTCCGCCGGATCGACCCCTACGCGAAGCTCTTCGAGGACCGGATCATCTTCCTCGGCACCCCGATCAGCGACGACATCGCCAACGCGGTGATGGCCCAGCTGCTCTGCCTGGAGTCGATGGACCCCGACCGCGACATCCAGATCTACATCAACAGCCCGGGCGGCTCGTTCACGGCGCTGACCGCGATCTACGACACGATGCGGTTCGTCAAGCCGGACATCCAGACGGTCTGCCTCGGCCAGGCCGCCTCCGCGGCGGCGATCCTGCTCGCCGCGGGTGCGTCCGGCAAGCGGCTGGCGCTGCCCAACAGCCGGATCCTGATCCACCAGCCCTACACCGAGGGCTCCTACGGCCAGACCTCGGACATCGAGATCCAGGCCAACGAGATCCTCCGGATGCGCGAGCTGCTCGAGCGGATGATCTCCGAGCACACCGGCAGGCCGGTCGAGGAGGTCAGCCACGACATCGAGCGCGACAAGATCCTCACCGCCGAGTCGGCGGTGGAGTACGGCCTGATCGACTCCGTCCTGGAGTCACGCAAGGGAGCCATGCCGCGGGTGTGAGCCACCGGCACGGCCCAAGGAGGGACTCGCCGTGTCCCCATCCCATTTGGGGGCACGACGGGGTACCTTCGAGTTCGAGAGAGACACAACCAGCCGGCTGAGTCGCCCCGGACCCTCGACCGGGTCCGCGGCCGTCGGCGCGATCGAAGGAGTCGTCGCCTGTGGCACGCATCGGTGACGGAGGCGACCTGCTGAAGTGTTCCTTCTGCGGGAAGAGCCAGAAGCAGGTCAAGAAGCTCATCGCGGGACCCGGCGTCTACATCTGCGACGAGTGCATCGACCTCTGCAACGAGATCATCGAGGAGGAGCTCAGCGAGGGCACCGAGGTCGGCCTCGAGGAGCTGCCGAAGCCGCGGGAGATCTTCGAGTTCCTCAACTCCTACGTGATCGGCCAGGAGACCGCGAAGAAGTCGCTGGCGGTTGCGGTCTACAACCACTACAAGCGGGTCCAGGCCGGGGTCGGCGCGGGCGCGCAGCGGCACAAGCAGGACGAGATCGTCGAGCTCGCCAAGTCGAACATCCTGGTGATCGGACCGACCGGCTGCGGCAAGACCTACCTGGCGCAGACGCTCGCCCGGATGCTCAACGTGCCGTTCGCGATCGCGGACGCCACCGCGCTCACCGAGGCCGGCTACGTCGGCGAGGACGTCGAGAACATCCTCCTCAAGCTGATCCAGGCGGCGGACTACGACGTCAAGAAGGCCGAGACCGGGATCATCTACATCGACGAGATCGACAAGGTGGCCCGCAAGGCCGAGAACCCGTCGATCACCCGGGACGTCTCCGGCGAGGGCGTGCAGCAGGCGCTGCTGAAGATCTTGGAGGGCACCACCGCCTCGGTGCCGCCGCAGGGCGGGCGCAAGCACCCGCACCAGGAGTTCATCCAGATCGACACGACGAACATCCTGTTCATCGTCGGCGGCGCGTTCTCCGGCCTCGAGCACATCGTCGAGCAGCGGATCGGCAAGCGGACCCTCGGCTTCGGCGCGGACCTCCCCACCAAGGAGGAGCGCGACATGGAGAAGATCTTCTCCGAGGTGATGCCCGAGGACCTGCTGAAGTTCGGCCTGATCCCCGAGTTCATCGGCCGGCTGCCCGTCATCGCGACCGTCGACAAGCTCAACCGTGAGGCGCTCGTGCAGATCCTCACCGAGCCGCGCAACGCGCTGGTCAAGCAGTACCAGAAGCTCTTCGACCTCGACGGTGTCGAGCTCGAGTTCACCCCGGACGCCGTGGACGCGGTGGCCGACCTGGCGATGGTGCGCGGCACCGGCGCCCGGGGCCTGCGGGCGATCATCGAGGAGGTCCTGCTGCACGTGATGTACGACGTGCCCTCCCGCGAGGACGTGGCCAAGGTGGTCGTCACCGGCGAGGTCGTCAGCGACAACGTGAACCCGACGCTGGTGCCCCGGGTGCCGGAGGCCAAGAAGAAGAAGTCGGCCTGAGGCCGTCCCGATCTGCCCGACCGGGCCCGCCGTCGTCCGCCCGGGCGGCCACGGCGCACCGCTGAGCGTGAGGTACGTCCCGAATACCCGTTTCGCGTGACAGCGGCGGGGTCGTCGGGCCATCATCGACCGTGCAGGCCGCCGGGTTGTCCGCGCCTGACGATTCTTCTCGGGAGCCCATGTGTCGCCACGCCACGACCACCGGAAGCCGGCGGTCGCGTTCGCCGTCCTGTTCGTGGTCGCCCTGCTGGTGCTCGGCAACGGGATGCGGGCCCGTGCGGTGGGCGGCTCCCTCCAGGTCGCGGGCCGGGTGACGCTCGACGTGCGAGCGGTCCGGGGCGTGCTCCCGGCGCGCGCCCGGCTCGTCTCGCGGTCGGTCCCCGCGACGCAGCCGTCGCTCGCCCGGGTCCTGGAACCCGCCCTGCCGGCGGCCTCGCCGCGCAGCTCCGCGCCGGCGCGGTCCTACCGGCGGCCGGACACGAACCTCTCGCGGTCGACCGACCGGCACCCGGTTCCGCCGTCCGCCGGGACCCCGCAGCGCCGGCACGGGCCGCACCGGGCCGACCACGACCGGGGCCGGGCGCACCGGACCACGCCCGGCGCGGACCGGGACCAGCCGCGCGGCCGCCGCGGGCCGGGTGCCGGCCGCGGCGACCGGCGCTGACGCCGCTCGGGGGCACAGGGATTTCGCTCCCTGCCCGGCGCGTGACTAGGCTCACGCCGTGACCTCTGACCTGACACCGCTGACCCTGCCCGAGACCGACTGGGAGGCCTGGCTGGGCGCGCGCTGCGACGAGCAGCTCGCGCAGGCTCGCGCCCGGGTGGCCGAGCTCAAGACGGGGCCCCGCGACGCCGCGACCACCATGGGGATCTGGAACCAGGTGAACCTGGCGCTGTCCAACGCGTTCGCGGTCTCCTCGCTGCTCTCGAACGTGCACCCCGATGAGGCGGTCCGAACCCGGGGCGAGAAGGCCGAGCAGGACGCGCACAAGCTGCTGACCGAGATCGGGCTCGACCGGGACCTCTTCGAGGTGCTGGACGCCGTCGACCCGACGGCGCTCGACGAAGGTGGCCGACGGGTGCTCACCCTGTCGCTGCGGGACTTCCGCCGGGCCGGCGTCGACCAGGACGAGTCGGTGCGGGACCGGATCCGCCGGCTTTCCGAGCGCGAGACCGAGGTCGCCCAGAAGTTCTCCAAGAACATCCGGGACGGGGTCCGCACGGTCACCCTCGAGCCGGCCCAGCTCGAGGGCCTGCCGCAGGACTTCCTCGACGCGCACCGTCCGGGGGCGGACGGCACGGTCGCGATCACCACCGAGTACCCCGACTACGTCCCGTACATGACCTTCGGCCGGGACCGCGGGGCCCGCGCGCGGCTGCTGCACGAGTTCCTCAACCGCGCCTGGCCCGAGAACGACGCCCTGCTCTCGGAGCTGCTGGAGCTGCGGGCTGAGCACGCGAGGATCCTCGGCTACGACGGCTGGCCGTCGTACGACGCCGAGGTGAAGATGATCGGCAAGGGCGCGGCGATCCCGGAGTTCATCGACCGGATCGCCGCGGTGTCCGAGGGGCCGGCACGGCGCGACTACGCCGTGCTGCTCGAGCGGCTGCAGCAGGACCACCCCGAGGTGGACACCGTCGACAGCACCGACAAGGCGTTCTACAGCGAGGTGGTCCGCCGGGAGAACTTCGACGTGGACGCGCAGCAGGTGCGCACCTACTTCGAGTTCGGCAAGGTGCGCGCCGGCCTGCTCGACGTCACCGGCCGCCTCTTCGGGATCGAGTACGTCGAGGTGCCGGACGCCCCGCGCTGGCACGAGGACGTCGCGGTCTACGACGTCATCAGCGAGGGGGAGCGGCTCGGCCGGATCCACCTGGACCTGCACCCGCGGGCCGGCAAGTACAACCACGCCGCCCAGTTCGACCTGGTGCCCGGGATCGCCGACCACCAGCTCGCCGAGGGGGTGCTGGTCTGCAACTTCTCCCGCAACCTGATGGAGCACGACCACGTGGTGACGCTGTTCCACGAGTTCGGCCACCTCGTGCACCACGTGCTCGCCGGCCGGCACCCGTGGGCGCGGTTCTCCGGCGTGGCCACCGAGTGGGACTTCGTCGAGGCGCCGTCGCAGATGCTGGAGGAGTGGGCGTGGGACGCCGACGTGCTGCAGTCGTTCGCGACGAACGCCGCCGGCGAGCCGATCCCGCGGGAGCTGGTGGAGAAGATGCGCGCGGCCGACGACTTCGGCAAGGGGCTCTACGCGCGCACCCAGATGTTCTACGCCGCGCTGTCCTACCACCTGCACCAGCAGGTCCCCGACGACATCACCGCCACCGTGCGTGAGCTCCAGGCGAGGTACGACGTGTTCAGCTACGTGCCGGACACGCACTTCCACGCGTCCTTCGGTCACCTCGAGGGCTACGGGTCGGGCTACTACACCTACATGTGGAGCCTGGTGATCGCGAAGGACCTGTTCTCGGCCTTCGACCGGCACGCGATGTTCGACACCGGCGTCTCCCACCGCTACCGGGACCGGATCCTGGCCGCCGGGGGCAGCAAGGACGCGGCCGACCTGGTGGCCGACTTCCTGGGTCGGCCGTACGGCTTCGACGCCTTCGAGACCTGGCTCAACCAGTGACCCGTCCGCCGGGCGGCGGCCGTGCCGCCCGGCGGCGCGGTCAGTGCAGCCGGACCCGCGGGTCGAGCACCGCGTAGATCACGTCGACGAGGATGTTCGCCACCACGACCGCGGCAGAGGCGAACAGCACGATGCCGACGATCACCGGAAGGTCCTGCCGGTTGATCGCGTCGATCGCGGTCTTGCCCAGCCCCGGCAGGCTGAACACCGTCTCGGTGACCACCACGCCGCCGACGAGCTGGCCGATGTCGATGCCGAACTGGGTGACCACCGGGGTCAGCGCGCTGCGCAGCCCGTGCCGGACGATGACCCTGCTCTCCCGGATCCCCTTCGACCGGGCGGTCCGGACGTAGTCCTCGCCGAGCACGTCCAGCATCGACCCGCGGGTCAGCCGGGTGTACGTCGCCGCCAGCACCAGGGCGAGCGTGAACCAGGGCAGCACCATGTGCATCGCCCACGCGCCGGGATCCTGCGTGAGCGGCGTGTACCCGCCCGCGGGGAAGACCCGGATCCCGGCCAGGGTGAGCTGGAAGTACAGGAAGTACAGCAGCAGCAGCCCCAGCAGGAACGTGGGCATCGAGTAGAAGAACAGCGCGAACACGGTGAGCCCGCGGTCGGCCAGGGAGCGCGGCCGGACCGCCGACACGACGCCGTTCCCGACGCCCAGGAGCACCCAGATCACCGCCGCGCCCACCGCCAGGGAGACGGTGATCGGCAGCGCCTTGCCGATGATGTGCGTGACCGGCACCTGGTAGTAGTAGTCGTAGCCCAGGTTGCCGTGCAGGGCGTTCCCCACGAAGTCGACGTACTGCTTCCAGACCGGCTGGTCGAGGCCGAGCCGGTGCTGGATCAGCGCGATGGTCGCCGGGGTGGCCTGGCGGCCGGCGAGGGTGCGTGCGACGTTGTTCGGTGCCACGAAGAACAGCGCGAACACCGCCATCGTGATCAGCCACAGCACCAGCACCCCGAGCGCGATCCGGCGGATCAGGAAGCGCAGCATCGTGAAGCCCTCCTCACTGGTTGAGCAACCGGTCGGCCCGGGGGTCGAAGGCGTCGCGCACGCCGTCCCCGAAGAGGTTGAACGCGAGGGTGGTGATCAGCAGCGCCGCGCCGGGGAAGGCGATGAACCACCAGGCGACGGTGTAGTAGTTCTGCGCCTCGCTGATCATCCCGCCCCAGTCGGCGGTCGGCGGCGGCAGGCCGAGCCCGAGGAAGGAGAGCGTGGCCTGGACCACGATCACGACCGGGATCAGCAGCGTGGTGTAGACGATCACCTGGGCGAGGACGTTCGGCAGGATGTCGACGAACATGATCCGGAGGCTCCCGGCCCCCAGGGAGCGCGCCGCCTCCACGAACTCGCGCTGCTGCAGCGTCAGCACCTGGCCGCGCACGATCCGGGCCACCGAGGCCCAGCTGAAGAAGCCGATGACCAGCACCGTGATCCCCATGCTCGGGCCGGTGAGGGACACCAGCGCGATGGCGACCAGCAGGAACGGCACCGACAGCACCACGTCGATGAGCCGGGCGAGGACGGTGTCCACGATGCCGCCCATGAAGCCGGCGGCGAGGCCCACCAGCACGCCGATCGCCACCGTCAGCCCGGTGGCGACGACGCCGACCAGCAGGGAGACCCTGGCGCCGTAGGCGATCCGCACGAGGATGTCCCGGCCCAGGTCGTCGGTGCCGAGCGGGAACTGACCGGACGGGGCCTTCGGGAGCCCGGACGGGCTCAACCCGGCGTCACGGTACTGCTCGTTGGGCGGATGGCCGGTGAGCGAGGTCGCCAACGGCGCGAAGATCGCCGCGAGCACGATCAGGATGATCACCCCGAGGCAGAACATCGCCACCTTGTCCCGGCGCAGGCGCGCCCAGGCCAGCGCCCACGGGCTGCGTCCCTCGATGCGCCGCGGCTGCTCCCCGGACGCCTGGTCCTCCGCGGACGTCCGCTGCTCGCTGGTCGTGGTCACGTGCGCCTCCTGTCCGTCGGGGGAGCGACCTCGACGATCTCCGAGTCGGTGATCTGGGGCGTGGACCGGGAGAGGTCCTCGCCGACCGCCAGCGGGTGCAGGCAGGCGGTGGCGTGCTCGTCGAGGTCGTCGAGCACCGGGTCCAGGGTGGGCTCGACCTGGGTGCAGTCGTCCCGGGCCTTGGCGCAGCGGGGGTGGAAGCGGCAGCCCGCGGGCGGGTGCGTCGGTGAGGGCACGCTCCCGCTGAGCACGATGCGCTCGCGGCTGTCGGCGGCGTCGGGGTCGGGGACCGGCAGCGCGGACAGCAGCGCCCGGGTGTACGGGTGTCGGCTCACCTCGAACAGCTGCTCGGTGGGGGCGGTCTCCACGACCTTGCCGAGGTACATCACCGCGATCCGGTCGCTGACGTGCCGGATCACGGACAGGTCGTGGGAGATGAACACGTAGCTGAGGTCGAAGTCGTCCTGCAGCTCGAGCAGCAGGTTGATGATCTGGGCCTGGATGGACACGTCGAGCGCCGACACCGGCTCGTCGCAGATCAGCAGCTTGGGTCGCAGGGCCAGCGCGCGCGCCACCCCGATGCGCTGCCGCTGCCCGCCGGAGAAGTCCGCGGGGAACCGGTTGTAGTGCTCGGGGTTGAGCCCGACCCGCTCCATCAGCTCCTGCACGTTGCGCTTGCGCTCGGCCCGGCCGCCGATGCCGTGGATCGCGAACGGGTCCCCGATGATCGAGCCGACGCGGCGCCGCGGGTTCAACGAGCCGAACGGGTCCTGGAAGATCACCTGGAACTCCCGCCGGAGCGACCGCAGCTGGCGGCGCCCGAGGTGGCTGATCTCCTGTCCCTCGAACCAGATCTGCCCGTCGGAGACGTCGTACAGCCGGGCGATGCACCGGGCCAGCGTCGACTTTCCGCAGCCGGTCTCGCCGACCAGCCCCAACGTCTCACCCTTGCGGACCTCGAGGTCCACACCGTCGACCGCGTGGACGTACTCCTGCTCGCCGCGTACCAGGGCCGAGGACCGCACCGGGAAGTGCTTGTGCAGGCCCTCCACGCGGAGCAGCGGCTCGGTCCCCGGGGCAGCGTCGTGGGCGGTGTGCTGGGCCAGGCTGGTCATGAGCGCACCTCCTCGCGCCACGCGACCTCGCGCTCCTGCTCGCGGGTCGCCGTGTCCGTGGACAGCCAGCAGGCGGACTGGTGCTCGGGGTCGTCGTACACCGCGCGCAGCGGTGGGGCCTCGCGGTGGCACTTGTCGAACGCGTAGCGGCACCGCGCGGCGAACGGGCACCCCTGCGGCGGGTCGATCAGGCTCGGGGGTGCCCCGGGGATCGGGATCAGCGGGTCCCCCTGGGTCTTGCCGCCGGGCAGCGACTTGAGCAGCCCCTCGGTGTAGGGGTGGTGGTGCCGGTAGAAGATCTCGCGACGGGTGCCGCGCTCCATCGCCTTGCCGGCGTACATCACCACCACCTCGTCGGCCATCTGCGCCACCACGCCGAGGTCGTGGGTGATCAGCACGATCGCGGTGCCGAACTCCTGCTGCAGGTCCTGCATCACCCCGAGCACCTGGGCCTGCACGGTGACGTCCAGGGCCGTCGTCGGCTCGTCGGCGATCAGCAGCTCGGGGTCGAGCGCCATCGCCATCGCGATCATCACCCGCTGCCGCATCCCCCCGGAGAACTGGTGCGGGTAGTCGTCGATGCGCGCCGTCGCGTGCGGTATCTGGACCAGGGTCAGCAGCTCGGCGGCCCGGTCACGTGCCTCCCGGCGCGAGACCTTCCGGTGTGCCCGGATCATCTCCGTGAGCTGCCAGCCCACGCGGTAGTACGGGTGCAGGCTGGACAGCGGGTCCTGGAAGATCATCCCGACCCGTTCGCCGCGCACGCTGCGCAGCACCCGCGGACTCGCGGTGAGCAGGTCGGTGCCCTCGAAGTCCGCGGACCCCGAGACCCGCGCCCCCCGGGTCAGCCCGGTGATCGTCTGGGTGGCCACGCTCTTGCCGGACCCGGACTCGCCCACGATGGCCAGGGTCTGCCCGGCGCTCGCGCTGAAGGACAGCCCGCGCACCGCTCGCACCACCCCGTCGGGGGTCGAGAAGCTGACGTGCAGGTCGTCGACCTCGAGCAGTGGCATGGTGGGTTCCTCGCCTCCTTGGTGGTGGGTGCAGCCGGACGCCGGCCCTCCGTGCCGGTCACCCCGGTGGGCCGGCACGGAGGGCGTCGGTCAGCCGCCCTGCTGCCCCGGCTCCAGCCAGACGTTCGTCGGGTCGAAGTCCTGGAAGGCGGGGATGAACACGGCGTTGTGCACCTGCTTGGCGCGGTAGTTGGCCTGCTTCGGGTTGGTGATCGGGAAGAACGCGGCGTCCTTCATCACCTGCCGGTCGGCCTCGGCCCACAACCGCTTGGCGTCGGCCAGCGTGGTGGCGCTCGCTGCCTGCTGGATCAGGCTCGAGGTCCGGTCGCTGGCATAGAGGCCGAAGTTGCTGCCCTGCGGCGGGAAAGACGACTTGCCGGAGAACAGCGGCGCGAAGTAGGACAGCGCCGCGTTGCCGTACCAGTCCGAGCCCCAGCCCGCCAGGGACAGGTCCCAGACCCCGCGCTTGGCCACTCCTGGCACCTCCAGGTACTTGGTGTAGAAGTCGGCGTTCGGCGACGGCACGCCCTTGACGTCGATGCCGGCCTTGCTCAGGTCCTGCTCCACGGTCTGGAAGGACTTCCGGTTGCCCTCGGAGGCGTTCCGGTAGAGGAACTTCAGCGTCAGCCCGTTCGGGTAGCCGGCGTCGGCGAGCAGCTGCTTGGCCTTCTTCGGGTTGTAGGGGTAGGGGTCGATCGGCTGGGAGCCGTCGATGTTGCGCGGCAGCACGTGGCTGAGCGGGGTGTTCACGTCCGGACCGCCGAGCACCTGGACCAGGTGCTTGCGGTTGATCGCGTACTCGAGTGCCTGCCGCACCTTGAGCTTGGACATCGCCCCGTGGTTGTTGGGGGAGACCATGTTGAACACGATGTAGGGGTTCGACGAGGACGTCTCACCGATGTTGAGCAGCGGGTCCTTCGTCGCGATCAGCTTGGGCAGCTGCGACGGCGGCGGAGCGACGTCCCACTCCATGTCCGCCGAGGGGGTCCCGGTCTGCAGCTGCTGCTGGGCCGACTCCTGGCTGACCGTCTCGTCCACGACGATCTTGTCGACGTACGCCTTGCGGATCGGGTCGCTGGCGGCCTGCCAGGCCGGGTTGCGGGTGTAGACGATCTGCTTGGTCGGCGACCAGGTCTGCACCTGGTACGGCCCGTCGGAGACCAGGTGCTTGGCCAGGTCCGGGCTGGCCGGCAGGTAGTCGAGAAACTCGACGGGGGCCGGCGAGAAGCACGGCATGGCGAGCATGTCGACGAAGTACGTCGCCGGGTGGGTGAGCCGGAACACGACGGTCTTGTCGTCCTTGGCCTGGACGCCGGGGATGTCGTGGTTCTTGATGTAGTCCGCGACCGGGCCGACCTTCTGGCCCACCTTGGCGAACCCGTCGCAGAACTTCTGGTAGCCGTCGATCAGGCTGGCGAAGTTGGGGATGCCGCCGAAGGGCTGGACCGGGTTGCAGGTCCGCTTGACCCCGCGGACCACGTCACCGGCGGTCACCGGCCGCTTGGGGGAGGTGTTCCAGCTCGCGCCGTCGCGCAGCGTGATCGTGTAGGTCTTCCCGTCCTTGCTGACGCCGCCGTTGTCCCGCGTCGGGATCTCGGTGGCGAGGTCCGGGACCGGGCTGGTGGTCTTCTTCGGGTCGGCCGGGTAGGAGAACAGCTGTCGGGACCACATCCTCAGGTTCAGGTACCCGAGCGAGTAGTAGCTGACGTTGGGATCCATGTAGTCCACGTCACCGGATCCGAGCATGTTCAAGGTGCCACCCTTGACCGCGTTCGCGGTCTCCTGGGTGCCGCTGGTGCCCGACGGGCCCTGGCCCCCCTGCCCGCCACACGCGGCCACCGTCAGGGTGAGCACACAGGTCGTGATGACACCACTGGTGCGGCCTAGCTTGCCGGCCATCTGCGTCCCCTCTCGTCTGCCCGCTCCACGCCGTTCATGTCGGCTCGCGCCGTGGGCGGAGCGTCTGGGTTGGTCGGGTCGGACGTTAGGTGCGGCTCGGAGCGGGTCTCAACGCCCCGGCGCGGTTGTCACACAACCTGCACGGATTCGTCATACTCGGCGCCGGGAAGATGACGGCGCGTTTTCTGTCGGGTCCCGATCTTTATCGGAACGCAACCTGGGGGCCCCGAGGCCCGCGCAATACTCGAGACATGAGTCGCTCGGTCCTGCTCGTGGAGGACGACGCACGCGTGCGTCGGATGCTCCGACTGGCTCTGCAGGACGAGGGGTACGACGTCCAGGAGGCCGAGCACGGCGAGGGCGGCCTGCGCGCCCTGGGCCAGCACGACCCGGACGTGGTGCTGCTCGACGTGCTGCTGCCGGACGAGGACGGCTTCTCGGTGTGCCGCGCGATCCGGCAGGACAGTGACGTGCCGGTGATCATGGTGACCGCACGCACGGACAGCCACGACGTCGTCGCCGGCCTCGAGTCGGGCGCCGACGACTACGTCACCAAGCCGGTCGCCGCCAAGGAGCTCTCTGCGCGGATCCGCGCCCTGCTGCGGCGATCGGGGTCGGTCCCGAGCGTGCGGGCCAGGCCGCCGGTGCTGCGCTGCGGATCCGTGGAGATCCGGGTCGGTGAGGGTGTGGTGCTGCGGGACGGGACCGAGCTGTCGCTGACCCGCATCGAGTTCCGGCTGCTCGTCGAGCTGGCCTCGGTCGAGGGTCAGGTCTGCAGCCGGGAGTACCTGCTGGACAAGGTCTGGGGGTACGGCTACTTCGGCGACGGTCGCATCGTCGACGTACACATCGGTCGTCTGCGGTCGAAGGTGGAACGGGACCCGGCCAACCCCGCGCTGATCGTCACCGCGCGCGGCCTGGGCTACCGGCTCGTGTGCTGATCCGACGGCTGGGTCTGCGGCTCCGGGTGACGGTCGCGTTCGTCACGCTGACGCTGGTGCTGAGCTCGGCCGCCGCGGTGGCGGTCTGGCTGCTGGTCACCCACTACCTGGTCTCCCGGGAGCGCACGGTGGCGGTCACCGCCGCGCGGGTCACCGCGGGGTCGGTCGGCCGCGGGCTGGCCGACCGGGGGGCCACCGTTCCGGAGGTGCTGGACCGGGCGGCGGTGCGGCAGACCGCGGTGTCGCTGCTCAGCTACCACGGCGAGTGGTACACCACCTCGCCGCAACGCGGGCCGGAGGTGCTGCCGGGCCCGCTGGTGCGCAGGGTACGGTCCGGGACGCCGGCCACCCAACGGATCCGCGTCGGGTCGCACCTGATGCTGGCGGTCGGGGTGCCGCTCGCCGACCACGGGGCCTACGTCCGGCTGTCGGACCTCGATGAGCTCCAGCGCACGCTCGGTGTGCTGCGCACGACGCTGGTGCTCGCGACGCTGCTGCTCGGCCTCGCCGCCTCCGGCGTCGGGTGGTTCGCGAGCCGGGTGGCCCTGCACCCGCTGCGGGAGCTCACCCGGGTCGCCGCGGCCGCCGCCCGAGGGGAGCGCGGGGCGCGGCTGGCCGGTGCGGGGGACCCGGACCTGGACGGTCTGGTCACGTCCTTCAACCGGACCACGGAGGCACTCGAGCGCCGGGTGGAGGCGGACGCGCGGTTCGCCGGGGACGTCAGCCACGAGCTGCGCACGCCGCTGACCACGATGGTGAACGCCGTCCAGCTGATCCAGAACCGGGAGCGCCAGCTCCCGGAGTCGGTGCGCGAGCCGCTGTCGCTGCTGGCCGAGGAGCTCGACCGGTTCAGCCGGCTGGTCGTGGACCTGATCGAGATGTCCCGGGTGGACGGGCGTGCCCGGATGCGGCTCGAGCCGGTCCGCGTTGCCGACACCGTGCGGGAGGCCGCCGACGCGGCGGCCGGACGTCGGCTGACGACGGTGGACGCCGACGCCGCCCAGGTGTCGCTGGCCGCGGACAAGAACCGGCTGGCACGGGCGCTGACCAACCTGGTGGAGAACGCCGAGCAGCACGGGGGCGGCTGCCTGGGCGTGCGGGTCAGCGCGAGCGGCGAGGAGGTGCGGGTCGAGGTCGACGACGCCGGGCCCGGGATCCCGGAGAGCCTGCGGGAGCGGGTCTTCGAGCGGTTCTTCCGCGGCATCGACGGCTCCGTGGCAAGCAACGGGCTGGGGCTGGCGATCACCGCGCGGCAGGTGCAGGAGCACGGTGGCCGCGTCCTGGCGACCGAGCGCCCGGGCGGCGGCAGCCGGTTCGTGGTGCTCCTCCCGCGGGAACGGCGCTGACGTGGCGGCCGCGTCCAGGACACGGACCGGAGTGCCCGGCGGCGGCCGGCTCGCGCTGGGGCTGCTGCTGGCGCTCGCGCTGCTCGCCGGCTGCTCGCTCGGGCCCCAGCGGCAGCCGGACCCGGTCACCACCCGACCGTCCGCGGGCGGCAGCCGGACGGTCGGCGGGCCGTCCGCCTCCCCGGACCCCGGGTCGAGCGCGCGCACGGTGCGGCTGTTCCTGGTCCGCGGGCACCGGGTGGTGGCCGTGCGGCGCCGGGTGGCCGGCGTCGACACCGGGCCGGCGGCGGTGCTGGCCCTGCTGACCCGCGCGCCCTCCGAGTCGGACCGGGAGGCCGGGTTGCGGTCCGCGCTGGCCGGCTCGTCGCCGCCGCACGGGCCGGACAGCGCGGTGCTGGCGGTCTCCGGGGTGGTCCGGGTCGAGCTGCCCGCCGGGCTGGACCAGCTCCCGCTCTCGGAGCAGGTGCTCGCGCTCGGGCAGCTGGTGTTCACGCTGACCGCCAACGCCCCGGCCGACGCGGTGGTCTTCACCAGCCACGGCCGCTCGGTGGCGGTGCCCGACGGGCTCGGCCGGCTGCGGAAGGGGCCTGTCGGTCGCGCCGACTACGCGCGGATCGCGCCGCGCTGAGCCGGGTGCCCGCGGACGGCGCTCAGGCCTCGGCCGGGGGCACGACCTCGGCGTCGACGGTGATCTCGTCGGCGTCCGTGGGCGTGAACCGGAGCTCGCCGACGATCTTCCCGGCCGCCCGCAGGTCCTCGGCGGCCCGCTCCGCGTGCGCCAGCGCCTCGGCCGGTCCGGACACCTCGACGTGCGCCAGCTCGGTGCGCATCGAGACCTTGGCCTGTGACTTGGCGCCCCGGATGCCACCGAGGGTGGCGGCCACGGCGGGCAGCATCGCCGGGTCCACCGACGCGGCCGAGCCCAGGTCGGAGGCGCTGGGCCACGGCTGGCGGTGGACCGACCCCTCCTGCCACCAGGACCAGACCTCTTCGGTCACGTAGGGCAGGAACGGGGCGAGCAGCCGCAGCTGGGCGTGCAGGGCGATCGCGAGCGCGGCCTTGGCCGACGCGGCGGCATCCGCGCCGCGGACGCCGTACGCCCGCTCCTTCACCAGCTCCAGGTAGTCGTCGCAGAACTCCCAGAAGAACTTCTCGCTGACCTCGAGGGCGCTGGTGTAGTCGTAGGACTCGAACGCCTCGGTGGCCTTCGAGATCGTCACCGCCAGGCCCGCGAGCATCGCGCAGTCCACCGGGTCGATGACCGCGGCGGGTGCCAGCGTGGCGGCGCCGACGCTGCCGAGCGCGAACTTGGACGCGTTCAGCACCTTCATCGCGAGCCGGCGGCCGACCTTCATCTGGGTCTCGTCGAACGGCGAGTCCAGGCCGGGCCGGGCCATCGCCGCGCGCCAGCGCACCGCGTCGGCCCCGAACCGGTCCAGGATCTCCGACGGCACCACCGCGTTGCCCTTGGACTTGCTCATCTTCTTCCGGTCCGGGTCGACGATGAAGCCGGAGATCAGGGCGTGCGACCAGGGCACCACGTGGTTCTCGTGGTGGGCGCGGACCACGCGGGAGAACAGCCAGGTGCGGATGATGTCGTGGGCGTGCGTGCACAGGTCCATCGGGAACACCCGCGCGAACAGGTCGTCGTCGGACTCCCAGCCGCCGGCGATGTGCGGGGTCAGCGACGAGGTCGCCCAGGTGTCCATCACGTCCGGGTCGCCGATGAAGCCGCCCGGCTTGCCCCGCTGGTCCTCGTCGTAGCCGTTCGGCGCCTGGGTGGACGGGTCGACCGGCAGCTCTGCTTCGGCCGGCAGCAGCGGGTGCGCGTAGTCGGGCTCGCCCTCCTCGTCGAGCGGGTACCAGACCGGGAACGGGATCCCGAAGAACCGCTGCCGGGAGATCAGCCAGTCGCCGTTGAGCCCGCCGACCCAGTTGTCGTAGCGGTGCCGCATGTGCGCGGGGATCCACCGCATCTCCGCGCCCCGCTCGATCAGCTCGTCGCGCAGCTCCGCGTCCCGGCCGCCGTTCCTGATGTACCACTGCCGGGTGGAGACGATCTCGAGCGGCTTGTCGCCCTTCTCGTAGAAGTTCGTCATCCGCTGGGTCGGCGCCGGCTCGCCGTCCAGGTCGCCGCTCTCGCGCAGCTTCGCGACCATCGCCTCGCGGGCGCTGAACGCGGTCTTGCCCTTGAGGTCCTCGTACGCCGACGCGGCCGGCTCGTGCGCCAGCCACTCGGGGGTCTCCCGGAGCAGCCGGCCGTCGCGGCCGATCACGGTGCGGACCGGCAGCTGCAGCTCGCGCCACCAGGTGACGTCGGTCAGGTCACCGAAGGTGCAGCACATCGCGATGCCCGCGCCCTTGTCGGGCTCCGCGGCCGGGTGCGCGAGCACCGGCACCTGCACCCCGAAGACGGGGGAGCCGACCGTCGTACCGAACAGCGGCTGGTAGCGCTCGTCGTCCGGGTGCGCGACCAGCGCGACCACCGCGGGGATCAGCTCGGGGCGGGTGGTCTCGATGTAGAGCGGCTCACCGCCGTCGCGGTGGAACGCGATCCGGTGGTAGTGGCCGGCGTACTCGCGTGCCTCCAGCTCGGCCTGCGCGACCGCGGTCTGGAAGGTGACGTCCCACAGCGTCGGCGACTCCTGCAGGTAGGCCTCGCCCCGGGCGAAGTTCCGCAGGAACGCGCGCTGGGACACGGTCTGCGACTGTCGGCCGATGGTCGTGTAGTGCTGCGACCAGTCCACGGACAGGCCGAGCGTGCGCCACAGCGACTCGAAGATCTCCTCGTCCTGCTCGACCAGCTGCTCGCACAGGGCGACGAAGTTCGGTCGGCTGATCGGGACCTGCTTCTTCGGGTCCGGCTTCGCCGGCGGCGTGAACTCCGGGTCGTAGGGCAGCGACGGGTCGCAGCGCACCCCGAAGTAGTTCTGCACCCGGCGCTCGGTGGGCAGGCCGTTGTCGTCCCAGCCCATCGGGTAGAACACCTCGAGGCCGCTCATCCGCTTGAACCGGGCGATCAGGTCGGTGTGGGTGTAGGAGAACACGTGCCCGACGTGCAGCGAGCCCGAGACGGTCGGCGGGGGCGTGTCGATGGAGTAGATCTGCTCGCGGGTCTTCGACCGGTCGAACTTGTAGGTCTCGTCGGCCTTCCAGCGGGCCGCCCACTTCTCCTCCAGGCCCTCCAGCGCAGGCTTGTCCGGTACGACGACCGGGCGGGTGCCGCCGTCGGTCGTCTCGGACATGTCCTGGGTCAGGGGCTTCTCAGTCATAGTCCGAAATCCTACGGTCCGCCCTGCGGGAGCCGCGACTCAGATACGACCGTAGACTCGCAGACGCGATGTCTGACACCCCTCACCACCTCGACACGGTCGAGACCTACGCCGCCGCCGAGCGGGCGCTGCTCGCGCGCTGGCCCGAGACCAGGCTGGACCCCAGCCTGGACCGGATCCAGGCGCTGACCGAGCTGCTCGGCGACCCCCAGCACTCCTACCCGGTCATCCACCTGACCGGCACCAACGGCAAGACCAGCACCGCGCGGATGGTCGACGCGCTGGTGCGGGCGACCGGGCTGCGGACCGGGCGGTTCACCAGCCCGCACGTCGAGTCGATGACTGAGCGCGTCTGCGTGGACGGGGAGCCGCTCGACGAGCGGCAGTTCGTCGAGGCCTACAACGACATCGCCCCCTACCTGCACCTGGTCGACCGGGACAGCGAGCACCCGCTGTCGTTCTTCGAGACCGTGGTGGCGATGGCGTACTCCGCGTTCGCGGACGCGCCGGTCGACGTCGCCGTGGTCGAGGTCGGGATGGGCGGCGCCTGGGACGCGACCAACGTCGCGGACGGCAAGGTCGCCGTGGTCACGCCGATCAGCGTCGACCACGCGAAGTACCTCGGCGACCGGCCCGCCCAGATCGCGGTCGAGAAGGCCGGGATCATCAAGCCCGGCGCCACCGTGGTCTGCGCCGCGCAGGACCCGGAGGTCGCGGCGGTGATCGCCGACCGGGCGGTGGAGGTGGGCGCGACCGTGCTGTGGGAGGGCCGCGACTTCGCCGTCGAGCGGTTCGTGCCGGCGGTGGGCGGTCAGATGGTCCGGCTGCGCGGCCTGCGCGGCGATTACGACGAGGTCTTCATCCCCTTGTACGGCGCCCACCAGGCCCGGAACGCCGCGCTCGCGCTCGCTGCGGTGGAGGCGTTCGCGGGGGAGGAGCCGCTCGACCCGGAGCTGGTGCGGGAGGCGTTCGGACAGGTGACCTCGCCGGGACGGCTGGAGGTGATCCGCCGCAGCCCCACGATCGTGCTGGATGCCGCGCACAACCCGCACGGTGCGGCGGCGACGGCCGAGGCGGTGCAGGAGTCGTTCACCTTCAGCCCGCTGATCGGTGTCGTCGGGGTGATGGCCGACAAGGACTACGAGGGTCTGCTCGCCGCGTTCGAGCACGTGTTCGCGGCGGTGGTGTGCACCCAGAGCTCCACGGACCGGGCGATGCCCGCCGAGGAGCTCGCGGAGGTCGCCCGCGGGATCTACGGCGTGGACCGGGTGCACGTCGCGCGCCGGGTCGAGGACGCGATCGACGAGGCCGCCGCGCTGGCCGAGGCCGGCGGCACCTTCGGTGAGGCGATCGGCTCCGGCGGGGTGCTGGTGACCGGGTCGGTGATCACCGTGGGTGAGGCCCGGGCGATGCTCAAGCCGCGCGGTCGGGAGGCCTCGTGACCCGGTCCGCCCAGCGCTCGATGTGCGCCGGGATGCTGACGCTCCAGGCGATCGTGCTCTTCCTCACCGGGGTGGTGCTGATCGGGCTCACCTCGGTGGGCGCCGGCGCCGCGCTGGGCATGGGCGCGGGCCTGGCGGTCGCCTGCTTCGTCGCGGCGGGGCTGCTGCGCCGGCGGGTCGGCTACGCCCTCGGCTGGGCCGTGCAGGTCGTCTCGGTCGGGCTCGGCTTCGTGGTCCCGATGATGTTCCTGCTCGGGATCGTCTTCGGCTCGCTGTGGGCCGGCGCGTACGTCCTCGGCGCGAAGATCGACCGCGAGCGGGCCGAGCGCGAGGTGCTCGAGGAGCAGTGGCGCGCCGAGCACGGCTGACTTGTCAGGCGCTCAGCGCGCTCCTGCGGTTCGAGCGCCTGACAACTCGGTACGACGGACGGCGCGGAGGGAGGGGCTCACCATCAGGGCGCACCGGACCACCACCTGGCCGGCCAGCGCCACCACCAGCACCGGCCCGGCGCCGACCAGCCCGGCCACCCCGCCGACCAGCGCGAAGCCCAGCGGGTTGACCGAGATCGAGCCCAGCGACTCGTAGGAGCTGACCCGGGAGAGCACGTCCGCGGGCACCCCGGCCTGGAACGTGGACTCCCAGATGGTGTCCGCGGCGACGACGCCGGCCGACGACAACGCCGCGGTGGCCACCACCACCGGGAGCGGCAGCCCCAGCGCCAGGCCCGCCAGGAACGGCACGTCCAGCAGGATCACCGCGGTGGAGGCGACCAGCGGCCGGCGGGGTCGCCAGCGCAGCAGCACGAGCCCGACCAGCACGGCGCCCACCGCGCGTGCGGAGAGGATCAGGGCCCACGAGCTCGCGCCGTGCAGGTGCTCCTGCGCGAACACCGGACCGAGCACGAAGATCGCGGGCAGCACGCTGGCCTGGTAGGTCGCGAAGCTGAGCACCATCAGCCACACCCAGCGGCGGGACGCGAACTCCCGCCAGCCGCCCCGGACGTCCTGCCAGACCGACGCGCCGGCCTGCACGGCGCCGCGGGACCGGGGCAGGCCGACCAGGAAGAGTGCGCTGAGCAGGAACGAGAGCGCGTCCGCGGCCAGCGCCCACCCCGGCGAGGCCACGGCCACGAGCACCCCGGCGACCGGCGGTCCGATGATCTCCGCGACGTTCCCGGCCATCCGGAGCAGCGAGTTCGCGGCCTGGAGCTGCTCCTTGGGGACCAGGGTGGGGAAGATGCCCACGCCCGCCGGCCAGGCGAACGCGCCCGCCGCGCCGGCCACCAGCTCGCCGACCAGGAAGTGCCAGATCTGCGCGCGCCCGGTCAGCAGCAGCGCGGCCAGGGCCGCCATCACGAGCGCCATCACGAGGTCGGTGGTGAACAGGATGCGGCGCCGCTCCCAGCGGTCTCCGGCCACGCCACCGACCAGGGTGAGCAGCAGGGTCGGCACCATGCCCGCGGCCAGCACGACACCGAGCTCCGTGGCCGAGCCGCCGATGCGCAGGATCGCGAAGGTCACCGCCAGGCTCGACATCGCGCTCCCGAAGTCGCTGACGGTGCGGGCCGCGAAGTACGACCGGAACGCCGGCAGCGCCGCCACCGCTGGTGCGCGCATGTGTCCCCCCGAAGAGTGCGAGCCGAAGAGTGCGAGCCGACGAGTGCGAGAGCCCGGTCCGCAGGCACCCTAGGCGTGCAGCCGGCGACCGGTCATCCGGTTTTCCGGTGCCGCCGGGCCGCCGGGCCGCCGGGCCGCCGGGCCGCCGGCCCGCCGGGGCCCCCGGGCTGCCCGGTGTGGCCCGCCGCGGCGGCGTTGCCTAGGCTGCGCCCATGTCTGAGCGCACTCTGGTCCTGTTCAAGCCCGACGCCGTACGCCGTGGCCTGGTGGGCGACATCCTGTCCCGGTTCGAGGCGAAGGGCCTGAGCATCGCGGCGCTGCAGCTGCGCACCATCGACGCGACGATGGCGGACCAGCACTACGCCGAGCACGTCGAGAAGGACTTCTACCCGCCGCTGCGTGACTTCGTCACCAGCGGCCCGATGCTGGCCGCCGTCCTCGAGGGCGACGAGGTGATCGAGGTCGTCCGCGCGATCAACGGCGCCACCGACGGGCGCAAGGCCGCCCCGGGCACGATCCGGGGCGACCTCTCGCTGTCCAACCGGGAGAACCTGGTGCACGGCTCGGACTCCGCGGAGTCCGCCAAGCGCGAGATCGCGCTCTGGTTCCCCGACCTCGACGCCTGACCCCGGCCCAGCCCGGCCCAGCCCCGGCCCCGCGCCGCCCGCCCCGCGACGACCCACCCGCCGCCGGGCGAGTTCGACGGTACGAGTGTGACTGGTGTGACGCGCGTGTCCTGCCGGGTTGGGGCGGCTCGCGCTCTTAGGCTCTTCGCACGGGTCGGTGCGCGCGGTCGCCGAGCCCGTTTCGGCGCAGCGAGGGGCAGCACGGGATGGCGAACAGCATCATCGGTCGGGACATGGCCGTTGACCTCGGCACCGCCAACACGCTCGTCTACGTCCGCGGCAAGGGCGTGCTGCTCGACGAGCCGTCGGTCGTCGCGCTGAACGCCACCACCGGCGAGATCCTGGCGGTCGGCCACGAGGCCAAGCGGATGATCGGCCGCACCCCGGACAACATCACCGCGATCCGTCCGCTCAAGGACGGCGTGATCGCGGACTTCGAGTCGACCGAGCAGATGCTGCGGTTCTTCATCCAGCAGGTGCACCGCCGCCGCTACTTCGCCAAGCCCCGGCTGGTGATCTGCGTTCCCAGCGGGATCACCGCCGTCGAGCAGCGCGCGGTCAAGGAGGCCGGCTACCAGGCGGGCGCCCGGCGGGTCTACATCGTCGAGGAGCCGATGGCCGCCGCGATCGGGGCCGGGCTGCCGGTGCACGAGGCGACCGGCAACATGGTCGTCGACGTCGGCGGTGGTACGACGGAGGTGGCGGTCATCTCGCTCGGCGGCATCGTGACCAGCCTGTCGATCCGCACCGCGGGTGACGACCTGGACCAGGCGATCATCGCGTGGATGAAGAAGGAGTACTCCCTGATGCTGGGGGAGCGCACCGCCGAGGAGATCAAGATGACCCTCGGCTCGGCGTTCCCGCTGCCGCAGGAGCCCGAGGCGGAGATCCGCGGCCGCGACATGATCTCCGGGCTGCCGAAGACCGTGGTGGTCTCCTCCGCCGAGGTGCGGATGGCCCTCGAGGAGCCGCTGCACGCGATCATCGACGCCGTCCGCACCACCCTGGACCAGACCCCGCCGGAGCTGGCCGGGGACATCATGGACCGGGGCCTGGTGCTGACCGGCGGCGGCGCGCTGCTGCGGGGTCTCGACGAGCGGATCCGCCACGAGACCGGGATGCCGGTGCACATCGCGGAGGACCCGCTGCACTCGGTGGCCATGGGTGCCGGCAAGTGCGTCGAGGAGTTCGAGGCGCTGCAGCAGGTGCTGGTCTCGGAGCCCCGGCGATGACCCCGCGGCGGTACGCCGGCCCCGGGCGGTGAGCTGAGGTGGCGATGCCCTCCCCGCACCGGCGGCCCTCGCGGACCGTGCTCGTCCTGCTGCTGCTGGCGAGCTTCACCGTCATCACGCTCGACGTGCGCGGCGGCGAGAGCTCGCCGATCGACCCGCTGCGGTCGACGGTGGACAACGTGTTCGGGCCGGTCGAGAGCGGCACCGCGGCCGCGATCCGCCCGTTCCGCGCGGTCCCGGAGCTCTTCCACACCACCGGTGGGCTGCGCCACGACGTGGCCCGGCTGGAGGCGGAGAACGCCCGGCTGCGTGGCCAGCTGGAGACCAGCGACGTCGCGCGCAACCGCGCCGCCGAGCTCGACGGGCTGCTCGCCTCGTCCAAGCGCACCGGCTACTCCCTGGTGCCGGCGCGGGTGGTCGCGATGGGTCCGGCCCAGTCGTTCTCCCGGACCGTCACCATCGACGCCGGCACGTCCTCGGGTGTGCACCCGGACATGACCGTGCTGAACGACGACGGGCTGGTCGGCAGGGTGGTCCGGGCCAGCCGGACCACCGCCACCGTGCTGCTCGTCGTCGACCAGGAGTCGGTCGTCGGTGGCCGGCTCGGCTCCAGCATGGAGGTCGGCTTCCTGCGCGGGCGCGGCGACGTCGGCGGAGGTGCCCGCCTCGACCTCGACCTGGTGGACAGCTCGGCCACCCCCGGCAAGAACGACGTGCTGGTGACCTGGGGTAGCAAGCACGGCACGCCTTACGTCGCGGGCATCCCGATCGGCCGGGTGCGGGCCGTCTACAGCAGCCCCCGGCAGCTCTCGAAGCGCGCGGTCATCGAGCCCTTCGCGGACTTCAGCTCGCTCGACCTCGTCGGCGTCGTCGTCGACAGGTCCGCCACCAGCGACCGTGCGGTGATCCGGGCGGGCCGCGTCAGCACCGGGAAGGCGGGTCGGCGCTGATGCCCGTCGTACGCGCCCTCGTGCTCGGTCTGGTGGTGCTGCTCGCCGCGGTGCTCCAGGTCGCGGTGTTCTCCTACCTGTCCGTCGGTGGCGTGGTGCCGAACCTGGCGCTGCTGGTGGTGGTCGCCGCGGCGCTGGTCCGCGGGCCGGAGTTCGCCGCCTCGCTCGGCTTCCTGGCCGGCCTCGCCCTCGACCTCGCGCCCCCGGCCGACCACGTGGCGGGCCGGTGGGCGCTCGCCCTCGTGGTGGTGGGCTACCTGGCCGGCCGGGTGCGGCACGACGCCGGCACCTCCGCGCTCGCGGCGGTCGTCACCGTCGCCGCCTCGTCGTTCGTGGGGACCTCGGTCTTCGCCCTCAGCGGGATGCTGCTGCACGACCCCTCGGTGCCGCCGGCGGAGGCGCTGCGGGTGATCCCGATCGCGGTGGTCTACGACGTGCTGCTCACCCCGTTCGTGCTGCCGGTGGCGATGAGGCTGTTCCGCCGGCTCCAACCGCACCAAGTGGCCTACTGATGGCGGCGAAGGTCCGCGCGACCAGCGCCACCCGGGGCCGGCTACGCCTGGTCGTGGTGCAGGCGCTGGTGCTGTCGCTGTTCGTGACGCTGTTCGCCCGGCTGTGGTTCCTCCAGGTGCTCGGCGGGGAGTCCTACCGGGCCCAGGCGGCCGAGCAGTCGGTCCGGGAGCTGGTGGTCCAGCCGGCGCGCGGTCTGATCGTCGACGACATGGGCCGTCCGCTGGTGGCCAACCGCGCCTCCTGGGTGGTCGAGGTCGACCGCACCCTGCTGCACAAGATGAGCGGCTCCCAACAGCGGAAGCTGCTGCGCCGGCTCGCGCGGGTGGTGCAGGTGCCGTACCGGAAGATCGTCGCGCGTACCCTGCTGTGCGGCGAGCCCGGCTCCGTCGCCGGCACCTGCTGGAACGGCTCCCCCTACCAGCCGGTGCCCGTCGCCGAGGACGTCCGGCAGCAGGTCGCCGTCTCGATCCAGGAGCAGGGCGAGGACTTCCCCGCGGTGCTGGTCGAGGCGCAGAACGTCCGCGCCTACCCGGCGCCCTACGGCATCAACGCGGCCCATCTGCTGGGCTACCTGAGCCCGATCACGTCGGAGGAGCTCGACCGGGCGAAGGCCGAGCACGACACCTCGGTGCACGGCGCCTCCGTGGTGGGCCGGGCCGGCCTGGAGAAGCAGTACGACGAGTACCTGCGCGGCTACCCCGGCTACAAGCGAGTCGCCGTGGACTCGATGGGCCGGGTGCTCGGCGACTCCGGGGAGGTCAAGGGCAAGGTCGGGGACACCCTGGTGACCTCCATCGACGCCCGGGTCCAGTCCGTGGTGGAGCACCAGCTCGCGCATACCATCAAGACCGCGCGGAAGACCTACGACCCCGTCACGCACCGGAACTACGCCGCCGACTCCGGCGCGGTGGTGGTGCTCAACGCGAAGAACGGCCGGGTGGTGGCGATGGCGGGCGCGCCGACCTACGACCCGAAGATCTGGTCGGGCGGGATCACCTCCAAGCAGCTGCAACGGCTCTACTCCAAGAAGGCCAACAACCCGCTGCTGTTCCGGGCCACCCAGGGACAGTTCGCCCCCGGCTCGACCTGGAAGCCGATCATGACCAGCGGGGCGCTCAGCAACGGGTTCACCCACGACACCCGGCTGGACTGCTCCTCGGGCTTCCAGGTGGGCAACCGCTGGTTCAAGAACTACGAGTCGGAGTCCTACGGGATGATCGGCTTCGACCGGGCCCTGCAGCTGTCCTGCGACACCTTCTTCTACCGGGTCGGCTTCCACTACTGGCAGAAGTACGGCAGCAACGTGTCGAACGTGCACGCCAAGGACCCGCTGGTGAAGACCGCGAAGATGTTCGGCTTCGGCAAGAAGACCGGCATCGACCTGCCCGGTGAGGCAAGCGGCCGCATCGCCGACCGGGCCTGGAAGCTCGCCTACTGGAAGGCCAACAAGGACTACTACTGCAAGATCGACAAGCAGCACAGCCGGACGACGTCGGCCTTCCTGCGCCTGTTCGCGCACGAGTTCTGCCTCGAGGGCTACGCCTACCGCGCCGGTGACGCGGTCAACTTCGCGATCGGCCAGGGCGACACGCTGGTCACGCCGCTGCAGTCGGCGCGTGCCTACGCCGCGCTGGCCAACGGTGGCACCCTGTGGGAGCCCCGGGTGGCCAAGGCGATCGTCAGCCCCGGCGGGAAGGTGATCAGGCGCGTCCAGCCGAAGAAGGCCGGGCACGTGAAGGTCTCCGCCGCGGACCTGCACTACATCGACCAGGCGCTGCTGGGCACCGCCAAGGTCGGCACCACGGCGTGGAAGTTCCTCAACTTCCCCCTCGACAAGGTGCACATCCGGTCCAAGACGGGCTCCGCCGAGGTGTACGGCAAGCAGAGCACGTCGTGGGTGGCGTCCTACGACAAGCAGTACGTGGTGCTGATGATGGTCACCCAGGGCGGCACCGGCTCGGGCACGTCAGGTCCGGCGGTGCGCAAGATCTGGGAGGCGCTGTACGGCGTCGACGGGATGAACGTGAACAAGAAGCACGCAGCGCTGCCCGACGCGAAGCCCCCGGCCCGGCTGCCGGTGTTCGCCAAGGACGGCGAGATCCTCCCGCCGATGGCCCGCGCCGAGCACGAGAGGGGGCGCCGGTGAGCGTCATCACCCCGACCCGGTCCCGGATGCCCCGGACCGAGGCGACCACCCGGGTGAAGGCGGCCAGGCTGGACTGGATCCTGATGCTGGCCGCCGCTGCCCTGCTCGGGCTCGGCACCCTGCTGGTGTGGTCGGCGACCTCCAACCGTGCGGACCTGACGGCGGGGGACCCGAACTCCTACCTCAAGAAGCAGCTGGTCAACATCGCGATCGGTGTGGTGCTCGCGGTGATGGTGGCCGCGACCGACCACCGCTGGGTGCGCATCCTGGCGCCGCTGGTCTACGTGGCGTCCGTGGTCGGGCTGGTCCTGGTCCTGGTGATGGGCAGCACGATCAACGGTTCGCGGTCCTGGATCATGCTCGGTGGCCTGTCGATCCAGCCGGCCGAGTTCGCCAAGCTGGCGGTGGTGATCGGGATGGCGCTGCTCGTCGCCGAGCGCACGGAGGGGTCGCTGCGTACCCGCGAGGTGGGCAACCTCGACGTGGTGGGCATGCTCGCCATCGCCGGCGTGCCGGCGGTGCTGATCCTGCTCCAGCCGGACCTCGGCACCATGCTGGTGCTCTCGGCGACCGTGTTCGGGGTGCTCGCGGTCTCGGGGGCCCGCCGGGTCTGGTTGGCCGGCCTCGCCGCGGCCGCGGCCGCGGGATCGGTGGCGGCGGTGCGGCTCGGGGTGCTCAAGTCCTACCAGCTCGACCGGTTCCTGGCCTTCATGGACCCGACGCTGGACCCGAGGGGCGCGGGCTACAACACCACCCAGGCGCGGATCGCGATCGGCAACGGCGGGGTGTTCGGCCAGGGACTGTTCGGGGGGTCCCAGACGAAGTCGGGGTTCGTGCCCGAGCAGCACACCGACTTCATCTTCACGGTCGCGGGCGAGGAGCTCGGGCTGGTCGGCTCCGCGGCGCTGATCGCGCTGCTCGGCGTGGTGCTGTGGCGGGCACTGAGCATCGCCGCGGCCGCCGACGACCTGTTCGGACGGCTGGCGGCGGCCGGGATCGCCTGCTGGTTCGGCTTCCAGGCGTTCCAGAACATCGGCATGTGCCTGGGCATCATGCCGGTCACCGGTGTCCCGCTGCCGCTGGTGTCCTACGGCGGCTCGTCGATGTTCGCCGGCCTGATGGCGCTCGGCCTGCTGCAGAACATCCACCTGCGCAGCGAGCTGGGACTGGGCGTCGCGCGCTCCCGGCTGGTGCGCTCGCGCTTCTGACCCGCTCGTCCGGGATGGGCGGATAGTGCCGCTGGACAGCGCGCGTGGCCCGGGGCAACGCTAGGAGCGGCGGGGGCGTTCCGGACAGGAGGCCGTCTGCATGGAAGTGAGCACCTTGCACCGCCGCACCGTCGAGACCTGGGCCGCCCGGGTGCGCGCGGTGACCGACGACCAGTGGGACCGGCCCACCCCGTGCACCGAGTGGAGCGTGCGCGATCTCGTCAACCACGTGGTGGGGGAGGAGCGCTGGACGGTGCCGCTGATGCACGGGAGCACGATCGCGGAGGTCGCCGGCTCGCTGGACGGGGACCTGCTCGGCGCACGCCCGGCGGACGCGGCCTCGGACGCGGCCCGGGCGTCGGTGGCCGCCGTCGACGACGAGCTGCCCACGGCGGGCACGGTGCACCTGTCCTACGGTGACGAGCAGATGGACGAGTACGTCCGGCAGCTGTGCGCCGACCACCTCGTGCACGCCTGGGACCTGGCGGCCGCCACCGGAGGGGACACCGATCTCGACCCGGAGCTGGTCTCCGAGGTCGCCGACTGGTTCGCCGACCGGGAGGAGCTCTACCGCGCCGGAGGCGTCATCGGCCCACACCTCGAGGCCGGACCGGACCCGCAGGCGCGGCTGCTCGCGGGCTTCGGACGCAGCGCGTCGTGGACCCCGCAGTGACCCTCGCGGCGTGTGGACGTGCTGAGGCTCCGGGACGGGCGGGTGGCCGAGAACCTGTCCTGGGTGAAGGGCTGACCAGAGCGCGAGAAGGCAGCGCGTTCCAGGTGCCGATCCGGCCGGTCTTTGCTTGGATGGTCCGATGACGTCCGAGCAGCAGCAAGAGATGGACCCGGTCATCGTGGACGCGGTGGAGAACATCAGCAACCGCTTCGGCTCCCAGGGTCTGTGCGACCTGATCGCGCTCGCGCGCGACGAGCTCGCGAAGGCCGAGGCCGCGCTGCAGGAGCTGTCCGGCCTCGACGAGTGAGCGGCTCGTTTGTGGGGACGGCCGCCCCGCGTCGTACCCTGGGGGCGACTCCCACCCCGTCCCTCGAGAGGAAGTCGCCGTGCCCGCACCCGGAACCGCAGGGACCGCCGAGTCGGTGTTCCCGCGGCTCGAGCCGCTGCTGCCGACGGTCCAGAAGCCGATCCAGTACGTCGGGGGAGAGCTGAACTCCACCCAGAAGGACTGGGGCGCCGACGCCGAGGTCGTGCGCTGGGCGCTGATGTACCCCGACGCCTACGAGGTGGGGCTGCCGAACCAGGGCGTGCAGATCCTCTACGAGGTGCTCAACGAGCGGGACTGGATCCTGGCCGAGCGGACCTACTCGGTGTGGCCGGACCTCGAGGCGGTGATGCGCGCCGGGGACTCCCGTGGCCCCATCCCGCAGTTCACCGTCGACAACCACCGGCCGGTGCGGGCCTTCGACCTGTTCGGTGTCTCGTTCTCGACCGAGCTCGGCTACACCAACCTGCTGACCGCGCTGGACCTCGCGGGCATCCCGCTGCACGCGGTGGACCGCACCGAGGCCGACCCGGTCGTCGTCGCCGGCGGGCACGCCGCGTTCAACCCCGAGCCGATCGCGGACTTCGTCGACGCGGCCGTCCTGGGGGACGGCGAGGAGGTCGTGCTCGCGATCTCCGACGTGGCGCGCGAGTGGAAGGCCGACGTGGTGGCCCGGGGCGGCTCCTTCGAGTCCGGGCGGTCGCCCCGCGACGAGCTGCTCTACCGGCTCGCGGTCTCCGGGGCCGTCTACGTGCCGAAGTTCTACGACGTGGACTACCTGCCGGACGGACGGATCAAGCGGGTCGTCCCGAACACCTCGGGCGTCCCGTGGCGGGTGCACAAGCACACGCTGATGGACCTCGACGCGTGGCCCTACCCGAAGAACCCGCTGGTGCCGCTCGCGGAGACGGTGCACGAGCGGTACTCGGTGGAGATCTTCCGCGGCTGCACCCGCGGCTGCCGGTTCTGCCAGGCCGGGATGATCACCCGGCCGGTGCGGGAGCGCTCGATCGGCACCATCGGCGAGATGGTCGAGAACGGCATCCGCAAGTCCGGCTTCGAGGAGGTCGGCCTGCTGTCGCTCTCGAGCGCGGACCACACCGAGATCGGCGACGTCGCGAAGGGTCTCGCGGACAGGTACGAGGGCAGCAACGTGTCGCTGTCGCTGCCCTCGACGCGGGTGGACGCCTTCAACATCACCCTGGCCAACGAGTTCTCCCGGAACGGGCGCCGGTCCGGACTCACGTTCGCGCCGGAGGGCGGCTCGGAGCGGATGCGCAAGGTGATCAACAAGATGGTCACCGAGGAGGACCTGATCCGCACCGTCGCCACGGCGTACTCGCACGGCTGGCGGCAGGTGAAGCTCTACTTCATGTGCGGGCTGCCCACGGAGACCGACGAGGACGTGCTGGAGATCGCCGAGCTGGCGAAGAAGGTGATCGCCAAGGGCCGGGAGGTCTCCGGCCGCAACGACATCCGATGCACGGTGTCCATCGGTGGCTTCGTGCCCAAGCCGCACACCCCGTTCCAGTGGGCCGCCCAGCTGGACTGGGAGAGCACCGACCGCCGGCTGCAGCAGCTGCGCGACGACGTGCGGGCGGACAAGCGCTACGGTCGCGCGATCGGCTTCCGCTACCACGACGGTCGGCCCGGCATCATCGAGGGTCTGCTCTCGCGCGGGGACCGCCGGGTCGGGCGGGTCATCGAGGCCGTCTGGCGCGACGGAGGCCGGTTCGACGGCTGGAGCGAGCACTTCTCCTACGAGCGCTGGGTCGCCGGCTGCGAGACCGGGCTCGCGGGGACTTCGGTCGACCTGGACTGGTACACCGTGCGCGAGCGCGACCACGCCGAGGTGCTGCCCTGGGACCACCTCGACTCCGGTCTCGACAAGGACTGGCTGTGGGAGGACTGGCAGGACGCGATCGACCCCGACCTCGACGTCGAGGTGGAGGACTGCCGGTGGACCCCGTGCTACGACTGCGGCGTGTGTCCGCAGATGGACACCGAGATCCAGATCGGCCCGACCGGGAAGAAGCTGCTGCCGCTCTCGGTCGTCTGACCCCGGGTGCCGCGCCCGGGTGGTACGGCGCGGAGGCGGGCCCCTAGACCTTGGGGAAGTGCGTGTGCGCGGGCTTCCACAGGAACTGGAAGTGCTGCCGGTAGGCCCAGAACACCCCGCGCCGCGGGATGTGCATGGTGACCTCGTCGCCGTTGAGCGACCGGTCGGACCAGTTCTGCGACCCGGTCCAGACGTGCCAGCCGGTGCCGCCGTGGTAGCGGCCGCTGAGGATCATCCACTTCTCGTGGGTGTACAGGTCGACCGTGCCGTTGTTGTTGCGGTCCTTGTCCGGGGTCTTCACCACCACGCCGCTGTGCTCCAGGATGCGCACCACCCGGCCGCCGCCGTGGGTCTCCACCACCTTGATGTTGCAGCCCGCCCGGCTCAGCTTGGCGGCCTCCCTGGCCAGGTAGACCCCGCGGGTGCCGTTCCAGCCGTACATGTTGATCCGGATCATGGTGTGCCCGCCGATCCCGGCCGGGGAGCGGACGTGGTTGCAGCGCACCGCGCGCAGCCGGTTCATGATCGGGTCGAGCCGGCGGCATCTCGGGGTCGGTGGCCGCGGTGGTGTCGGGGTGCGGGTAGAAGCGGTGCTCGAACCCGCCGACCTTCTTGAACAGGTACGGCTTGGCCACCCGGCGGTCGCGCACCAGCTGCTCGAACATCTTCGTGTAGAGGTCACGGCACCGCGAAGTCGCGCACGATCGTGTACATGTCGTTCCACTGGGTCACGGCGCCGTAGCCGGTCAGGTTCGCCGAGCCGATCATGGTCACGTTGGGCACGCCGCCGGTCTTGGAGAACAGGTAGAACTTCATGTGCTGGTTGCCGGCGCCGCCGCGGCAGGCGCGAGTGGCAGATCACCACGAAGCTGCGTCGGTTCGGGTCGGTGCCGAGGACCCGGCGCAGCCGCAGGGTCTGCTTCGAGGTCCAGTTGTCGTTGAGCACCATCTGCACGTCGACGTCGCGCTTGTGCGCCGCGACCAGGGCGTCGCCGATGTCCGGGCGGTCGAAGGAGTAGGCCGCGATGCGGATCGTGGCGTACCGCGGCGTGTTGTTGATCGCCGCGACCACATTGTTCAGGATCCGGTTCTTCGCGGGCTTCGAGCCGCGGGGGTTGTTGAACAGCGGTCCGGGCGCCGGCGAGTAGGACGCCGCCGCGACGCCCGCGGTAGACGCGAGAAGGACCGCGGCTGTCGCCAGCACGGCACATGCCTTCCGAAGCACGTGGGAAACCCCCAAGAAATACTGGTAACCACCAAGAGACAGTCGATTGAAACACATGCCCATGAATCGGACAGTCACATTCTCGCCGGACGGGGTGTGAGTTTGTCCTCGATGTACGACGGGCGCGCGACCAGCAGACCCGCCGCGAGCTGGGGGACCACCAGCACGATCAGCGCGGTCAGTGGCACGGTCCAGCCCCCCGTGGCGCCGTACAGCAGGCCCATGCCGAACGGTCCGAGGGCGGCGATCAGGTAGCCCACCGACTGGGTGAAGCCCGACAGCGCGGCGGTGCCCTCGCTGGTCCTGGCCCGCAGGCCGATGAGGGTGAGCACCACCGGGAACACCGCCGCCGCGATGCCGACCAGCACCGCCCACAGCCAGGCGCCGCGGACCGGGGCGAGGATCAGACCCAGGTAGCCGGCCGGGTAGCAGGCGACCAGGGCCACGATCAGCCAGGTCTGATGGTCCAGGCGGGCGGCCAGGGCCGGGAGCCAGAACGACAGCGGGATGCTCATCGCGGTGATCACGCCCAGCAGCAGCCCCGCCGTGCCGGCGGAGAACCCGGCGTCCCGGTAGACCTGCGCGAACCAGCCGAACACCGAGTACGCCTGCAGGGACTGCAGCCCGAAGAACGCCGCCATCGCCCAGCCCAGGCGGGTCCGGGCCACGGCCCCGAGGGTGATCGTGCGGGCCGCCGGGTCGGGCCCGCGGTCGTGCCGCAGCAGCCCGATCCACGGCAGCGCGGCCACCAGCGCGGTGACGGCCCAGGCGAACAGCCCCCAGCGCCAGGAGCCGAAACGCTGCGAGATCGGCACGGTGAGCACGGAGGCCAGGGTCAGCCCGACCGCCATCGAGGTGGTGTACACCGAGGTCATCACCCCGACCCGGCCCGGGTAGTGCAGCTTGACCAGCGACGGCAGCAGCACGTTGGTGGTGGCCATCCCGGCCAGCGCCAGCAGCGACAGCGCCAGGAACAGCGGGACACTGCCGGTCTGCGAGCGCCCGCCGAGGCCGGCGACCACCGCGACCAGGGCGACCAGGGTGAGCCGGTGCAGGCCGAGGCGTCGCGCCAACCAGGGAGCCGCTGCGCCGAAGCCCGCGAACGCCAGCACCGGCAGCGTGGTGAGCACGCCGGCGGTGGTCGACGACATCCCCAGCGCCCGGGTCAGCTCGTCCAGGACCGGTCCGACGCTGACCGCCGCGGGACGGAGGTTGAAGGCGACGACCACGATGCCGACGACGACCAGCACCTTCTCGGCGCGGGTGGCGCGGCGCTCCTCGACGGTGGTCACGGGCGTCATCCTCGCGCACGCCCGGACGGCTCCCGTCCCGCGGGTGCCCGGCCCGGGGTGCCGGACGACGCGGGTAGGGTGCGGGCGTGCGCGAGCAACCCGAGCAGCAGGCCCCGCCCGTCCAGCGTCTGCGACTGCGCTACGCCAAACGGGGGCGGCTGCGGTTCACCAGCCATCGCGACTTCTCCCGGGCCTTCGAGCGGGCCCTGGTCCGCGCGCGGATCCCGGTCGCCTACTCCTCCGGGTTCAACCCGCACCCCCGGATCTCCTACGCGGGCGCCTCGCCCACCGGCGCGTCCAGCGAGGCGGAGTACCTCGAGGTCGGGCTGGCTCGCGAGACCGACCCGGTTGAGGTCCTCCGGCAGCTCGACGAGGCGCTGCCGGGCGGGCTGGACGTCCTCGACGTGGTGGTGTCCGCCGGCGGGTCGCTGGCCGACCGCCTGGAGGCGAGCCGGTGGCGGATCCGGATGCCCGGCGTCGGCGCGGACCGGGCGGAGAGCGCGGTCGCCCGGTTCCTGGGA
Source organism: uncultured Actinomycetota bacterium (assembly GCA_963728775.1). Taxonomy (GTDB): domain Bacteria; phylum Actinomycetota; class Actinomycetes; order Propionibacteriales; family Nocardioidaceae; genus Nocardioides_B. The sequence goes on along the minus strand of CAVSLP010000007.1, from coordinate 297,150 downwards.
ACCGCCGAGGTCGAGGTGCAGCGGATGACCAAGAAGGGGCTGCGCACGTTCAACTGCCGGGAAGCGGTCGTGTCGCTCGCGTCACACGCCGGGACCGGATCCGACGAGGAGTGTGCGATACTCGAGGTGGTCCTACGGCACGGAACCCCGTCCGTGAGACCCGACGATGTCCTCGCCGGGCTTCGTGCGATCGCCGGACTCGAGGTCGAGGCCGCTCCCTTGTACGAGCGTTTGGCCCAGGGTCCGTTGGACGCGCGGACCGGCACGGTGGGTGATCCCCTGGCGCCCGACCGCGACACGGCGTGACCGATGGTGACAGCTCGGTCCGACAACGCCGCTGACCGCGGACAGTGCCTGGGGGGTCGTCCGGACGACGATCGACGGAGGGCGTCGCCGCCGCTCCGCGCGCGTGACCTGATGCGTGCCGGGGCGTCATCCGCAAGCTTGCGCCGTGCCGGTACGCCGGCCCGGTGACTGACACGCTTCCGACCGGGCGCACGCGAGATCAGCGCCCCGGGGGCCAAGGAGAGCAGATGCTCGACAGCGAAGCCCAGAACGACAACCCCGCCCTGGAGACCGGCGCCGGCGACACGCCCGACACGCCCGCGGCGGCCGCGCAGGAGGCACCGGTGGCCGAGCCGGCCGACACGCCGCCCGCCAAGAAGGCCCCGGTCAAGCGATCCGCCGCCAAGAAGGCGCCGGCGAAGAAGGCGGCCGCGAAGAAGGCGCCGGCGAAGAAGGCGCCGGCGAAGAAGTCCGGGTCGGCCGCGCCCGCACCCGAGGAGCAGCCGGCGCTCGAGCTCCCGGAGGCCGAGGCTCCGGCCCCGGCAGGCGGGGACGAGGTGGCCGCGCCCGGCGACGAGCCCGCCGCGCCGGCGAAGAAGGCCGCCGCGAAGAAGACCACGAAGAAGGCGGCCGCCAAGAAGGCGACGACCAAGAAGACGGCCGCGAAGAAGACCGCCCAGAAGACCGCCCAGAAGACCGCCCAGAAGACCGCCCAGAAGACCGCCGAGAAGGCCGCCGAGGCCCCGACCGACGAGCCCGGGCCCACCGCGGGGTCCGAGGCGGCGCCCGAGCAGGCGGCGCCGGCCGCCGCGGGCGCGGAAGACGCCGCGGGCTCGGAGCCGCCGCCCGCGACCGCGGTGATGTTCAAGGCCCCCGACAAGGTCGCCCCGGCCCGGCGCAGGAAGGCCGCGGCCACCGACGAGCAGGATGAGCAGCCCGCCGAGCAGCCCGCCGAGAAGCCCGACCGCTCCGCGAGCCGGTCGAAGGGCAAGAAGGCGGAGGAGAAGCCGGCCGCGGAGCCCGCTCCCGCGCAGGCGGAGGCGGACGCGGAGACCCGATCGACGGTCGAGGGCGAGTCCGACGAGGAGCAGGGCGGCGGCGGGCGTCGCCGCCGGCGCCGCGGAGGCCGCCGCCGTCGCAAGGGCGGTGGCTCCGACGGGAACGGCGCGGACGAGAGCGGCAACGGGGGCTCCGGCCAGGCCGAGCAGGCCGGCCAGAAGGGCGAGGGCGGCAACGGCCCGGACAAGGACGGCGCCGGCGAGGGCTCGGCGAGCACCCGGCGCCGCCGCCGGCGCCGCCGCTCGGGTGACGACGGGGACGCCTCGCCGGACGACCCCGAGAACACCGTCACCCGGGTCCGCAAGCCGCGCAACCCCGAGGACGAGATCACCAGCCTGCACGGGTCCACCCGGCTGGAGGCGAAGAAGCAGCGGCGCCGCGAGGGCCGGGAGGCCGGACGCCGGCGCGCTCCGATCGTCAGCGAGGCGGAGTTCCTGGCACGCCGGGAGGCCGTCGACCGCGTGATGGTCATCCGTCAGCGCAAGGACCTGACCCAGATCGCGGTGCTCGAGGACAAGGTGCTCGTCGAGCACTACGTGGCCCGGGAGTCGCAGACGTCGCTGATCGGCAACGTCTACCTCGGCCGGGTGCAGAACGTGCTGCCGTCGATGGAGGCCGCGTTCATCGACATCGGCAAGGGGCGCAACGCAGTCCTGTACGCCGGGGAGGTGAACTGGGACTCGCTGGGCGCGGGCAACGGGCCGCGCAAGATCGAGCAGGTGCTCAAGTCCGGGCAGTCCGTGCTGGTCCAGGTCACCAAGGACCCGATCGGCCACAAGGGCGCCCGACTGACCAGCCAGGTCAGCCTGCCCGGCCGGTTCCTGGTCTACGTCCCCGACGGCACCACCAGCGGCATCTCCCGCAAGCTCCCCGACACCGAGCGCAACCGACTGAAGACCCTGCTCAAGGAGATCGTCCCCGACACCGCCGGGGTGATCGTCCGCACCGCGGCGGAGGGGGCCAGCGAGGAGGAGCTGACCCGAGACGTCGAGCGGCTCACCGCCCGGTGGGAGGACATCGCCGCCAAGGTGGAGAAGGGCAACGCCCCGCAGCTCCTCTACGGCGAGCCGGACCTCACCCTGAAGGTGGTCCGCGACCTGTTCACCGAGGACTTCGGCAAGCTCGTCGTCTCCGGGGACGACGCCTGGGACATGGTCGACGGGTACGTCGAGCACGTGGCGCCCGACCTCGCCGACCGGCTCGAGAGGTACGACGGCGGGGATGTGTTCTCGGCCTACCGGATCGACGAGCAGATCGCGAAGGCGATGGACCGCAAGGTCTGGCTGCCGTCCGGCGGGTCGCTGATCATCGACCGCACCGAGGCGATGACCGTCGTGGACGTGAACACCGGCAAGTTCACCGGCTCCGGCGGCAACCTCGAGGAGACCGTCACCAAGAACAACCTGGAGGCCGCGGAGGAGATCGTCCGCCAGCTCCGGCTGCGTGACATCGGCGGCATCATCGTCGTCGACTTCATCGACATGGTCCTGGAGAGCAACCGCGACCTGGTCCTCCGGCGCCTCGTGGAGTGCCTCGGCCGGGACCGCACCCGGCACCAGGTGGCCGAGGTGACGTCGCTCGGACTGGTGCAGATGACCCGCAAGCGGATCGGCACCGGCCTGCTGGAGGCGTTCAGCGAGAGCTGCGAGCACTGCCAGGGGCGTGGCCTGGTGACCCACGCCGAGCCCGTGGAGCCGAAGAAGAAGCAGGACGAGGAGCCACGCCGCGGCCGCCGCGGCCGCGGCCGCGGCAAGGGCGAGGACGACCAGGACCAGAACAAGGGCTCGGCGCCGTCCCCGAAGGACGTCGCGGCGATGGCCAGGCACGACCAGCCCGAGGCCAAGGACGAGAAGCCGGCGCCGGCGAAGGACCAGCCGGGCGCCGACGGTGCTGCACCGGCGGAGGCGCCGGCAGCCGCGAAGGGCCGGAAGCAGACCCGCGCCGAGCCGGCGGCCGGCGAGCAGCCGCGGACGGAGACCCCGGAGCCGCCCGCCGGCGAGGAGCCCGCCCGAACCCAGGAGCCCGCCGCCGAGGAGCCCGCCCGAGCCCAGGAGCCGCCGGCCCCGACCGGCCCGCGCATCGTCACCACCTCGCGTCGCCGGGTGGCCCGTCGGCCGGCCGGCCCACCGAGTGCAGCGGCGGTGGCCGGTGACGGCGGCGGCCCGGTCGACGAACCGGCGGCCTCCGACGGGGCCGCATCCGACGGGGCCGCATCCGACGGGGCCGCATCGGACGGGGCCGCCGCGTCCGGCGGCAACCCGGCCGAGCAGACCGGGGACGCGGGGCAGGCCGACGCGGGGCAGGCCGACGCGGGGCAGACCGACGCGGGGCAGGCCGACGACTCCGGGGCCGCGGCCGCGGCGCACGTGCCGGTCAAGAAGAAGGGCGCGCGCAAGCGGTGAGGGACCTCCCCGGGGCCGGGAGCCGTTTTGACCGGTCCTCGGGTGGTGCGTAGACTTGACCCTCGGCGTTCACAGCGCCCTTGCCGTGCGCCAGCAGCACGCTCCCGGGTGACGACCAGTACGTCGCGGTGAGCGGGGCGCGCAACCGAACTTGTAGTCCGACGAAGAGAGTGAGTCCGCGGTGTACGCGATCGTGCGCAGTGGCGGCCAGCAGAAGAAGGTTGCTGTTGGTGACGTCATCGAGATCGACAAGGTTCAGGGTGTGGCCGGTGACTCGGTCACGCTTCCCGTGGTCATGCTCGTCGACGGCGAGAAGGTCACCGCGGGGGCGGACGACCTCGCGAAGGCGACCGTGACTGCCGAGGTGGTGGGCGCGACCAAGGGCCCGAAGCTGACCATCCTCAAGTACAAGAACAAGACCGGCTACCGGAAGCGCCAGGGTCACCGGCAGAAGTACACCCAGGTCAAGGTCACCGGGATCTCCCAGTAGTCGGGCGGGCCTGACGGTCTTCCTCCGGCACCTCACAGCACACAAGGACTGAACTCATGGCACACAAGAAGGGCGCGGCCTCGACCAAGAACGGTCGGGACTCGAACGCGCAGCGTCTCGGCGTCAAGCGCTACGGCGGCCAGCTCGTCAACGCGGGCGAGATCATCGTCCGGCAGCGCGGCACGCACTTCCACCCGGGCAGCGGCGTCGGCCGCGGCGGGGACGACACCCTGTTCGCGCTGGTCGGCGGCAACGTCGAGTTCGGCACCAAGCGTGGTCGCCGGGTCGTGAACATCGTCCCGAGCGCTGAGTGAGCTCAGCCGGGAAGTAACACCCACGTACGCCGCGAGGGGCGCCCTGTTGAGACAGCAGGGCGCCCCTCGCGCTTGTTCCAGCACGTCACCCTCGAGAGGAGAGCCCGCGATGGCGGTTCCCACGTTCGTCGACCGGGTGGTGCTCCAGGTCACCGCCGGACGCGGCGGAAACGGGGTGGCCTCGGTCCACCGCGAGAAGTTCAAGCCACTGGGCGGCCCGGACGGGGGCAACGGCGGGCCCGGTGGCAGCGTGATCCTGCGCGTCGACCCCGACGTGACCACGCTCATCGACTACCACCACAGCCCGCACCGCCGGGCCGAGCACGGCGGGCACGGCGCGGGCGGGCACCGCAACGGAGCGCACGGCGAGGACCTGGTGCTCCGGGTGCCCGACGGCACCGTGGTGGCCGACGAGCGTGGCACCGTGCTGGCGGACCTGGTCGGCCCCGGGACCGAGATGGTGCTCGCCCAGGGCGGGCGTGGTGGGCTCGGCAACGCGGCGCTGGCCTCCGCGAGGCGCAAGGCGCCCGGCTTCGCACTGCTCGGCGAGCCGGGCGACGACCTCACCGTGGTGCTCGAGCTGAAGGTGGTCGCGGACATCGGGCTGGTCGGCTTCCCGAGCGCCGGCAAGTCCAGCCTGATCGCGGCGCTGTCCCGGGCGCGCCCGAAGATCGCGGACTACCCGTTCACCACGCTGGTGCCGAACCTGGGGGTGGTGACCGCGGGGGAGACCACCTTCACGGTGGCGGACGTGCCCGGCCTGATCGAGGGCGCCAGCGAGGGCCGTGGGCTCGGCCACGACTTCCTGCGGCACGTGGAGCGCTGCGCCGCGCTGGTGCACGTCATCGACACCGCGACGATGGAGCCCGGGCGCGACCCGCTCTCCGACCTCGACGTGATCGAGCGCGAGCTCAGCCGCTACGGAGGCCTCGAGGACCGACCGCGGCTGATCGCGCTGAACAAGGTGGACGTGCCGGACGGGCGCGAGCTCGCCGACATCGTCGCCGAGGACTTCGCCGCGCGCGGCCTCACCGTCTACCGGGTGTCGGCGGCCAGCAGGGAGGGACTGCGCGAGCTCTCGTTCGCGATGGCCGAGCTCGTCGCGCAGAACCGTGCGGCCCGACCCGCCGCCGAGGCCACCCGGATCGTGATTCGGCCGCCCGAGGCGACCGGGAGCGCGGAGTTCACGATCAAGGAGACCGGCGAGGGCTGGCGGGTGCGCGGCACGAAGCCCGAGCGCTGGGTGCGCCAGACCGACTTCAGCAACGACGAGGCGGTGGGCTTCCTGGCGGACCGGCTGAACCGGCTCGGGGTGGAGGACAAGCTGCTGGAGCTCGGTGCCGAGGAGGGCGACACCGTCCTCATCGGGCAGGCCGACAACGCCGTGGTCTTCGACTTCAAGCCGATGATGAGCGCCGGGGCGGAGATCCTCAGCCGTCGCGGGGAGGACCAGCGGTTCGACGAGATGCGCCCGGCCGCCCGCCGGCGGCGGGAGATCGACGAGGCGATGGCCACCCGCGCCGAGGGCGAGACCCGCGCCGACGTGGCACGCCGCCGGCGCGCGGGGGACGAGGTGGCCGACGAGGGCGGCGAGGGCGGGCACCCGCGGTGAACGCCCGGGCTGCGGTCGCCCAGGCGGCCCGGATCGTGGTCAAGGTGGGGTCGTCCTCGCTGACCACCGCCGCGGGAGGCATCGACCCCGAGCGGGTGCGCACCCTCGTGGACTCGCTCGCCGGCGCGCGCGGCCGCGGTGCCGAGGTGGTGCTGGTGTCCTCCGGGGCAATCGCCGCGGGGCTGGCGCCGCTCGCCCTGCTGCGGCGCCCGCGGGACCTGGCCACCCAGCAGGCCGCCGCGTCCGTCGGGCAGGGGCTGCTGGTGCACCGCTACACCGAGGAGTTCGCCCGGCACTCGGTGCAGGTGGGGCAGGTGCTGCTGACCGCCGACGACGTCACCCGGCGCAACCACTACCGCAACGCCTACCGGACCTTCGCGCGGCTGCTGGAGATGGGCGTGCTGCCGATCGTGAACGAGAACGACACGGTGGCCACCTCGGAGATCCGGTTCGGCGACAACGACCGGCTGGCCGCACTGGTCGCCCACCTCGTGCACGCCGACCTGCTGCTGCTGCTCTCGGACGTCGACGGTCTCTACGACGGCAACCCGGCCCGGGACGGCGCCACCCTGCTGACCGACGTGGCCTCCCACCACGACCTCGCCGAGGTCGAGGTCGGCCGGCCCGGTGCTGCCGGCGTCGGCACCGGCGGCATGCAGACGAAGGTCGACGCCGCCCGGATCGCGACCGGGGCGGGCATCCCCGTGGTGCTGACCTCCGCGGAGCAGGCCGCTGCCGCGCTGGCCGGAGACCCGGTCGGCACGATGTTCCACCCGACCGGGCGTCGGCGGCCGACCCGGCTGCTCTGGCTGGCGCACGCCACCGAGCCCAAGGGCACGATCACCTTGGACGACGGCGCGGTCCGTGCGCTCACCGAACGCCGCGCCTCACTGCTCCCGGCCGGCATCACCGGGGTGTCCGGAGCGTTCGTGGGCGGGGACCCGGTCGACCTGGCGGACGCCGCCGGCCGGGTGGTGGCCCGCGGGCTGGTGAACTACGACTCCGACGAGCTTCCCGACCTGCTCGGGCGGTCCACCCGCGAGCTGGCCCGCGAGCTGGGCGCGTCCTACGAGCGGGAGGTCGTGCACCGCGACGACCTGGTGCTGATTCCCGACTGAGCCGCACCGAAGTCGCGCCCATTTGCCGAAACCGTCGGCGCCGATCCCGGAACCGGGTCACACTTGGAGTGGTCGCCGTTCCGGCGGTGACCAGCACAGGCCGGGGGAGCCTCGAGCAGTTTTCGGGACCGGTGAAGGGTGACTGGGTGAGCGAGCAGATCCGGCTGTGGCACGTGACCGTGACGGTCGCTGGCGAGCAGGTCGAGCCCCTGATCGTGCGCAGTGCGCTGCGGCGGTTGGCGGAGCAGCGACCCTTCCTGCACTCGCTGAAGTACGCCGGCGGCCGTGCGGAGATCCAGTACTGGGAGGAGGCCGAGAGCCTCCTCGACGCCTCGTCGCTGGCCCTGCGGGTGTGGAACGAGCACCGCGACTCCGCGGGGCTCCCGCGCTGGGAGGTGGTCGGCCTCGAGGTGCTCGAGCGTGCGGTGTTCCTCAGCCGCGGGATGGAGTACTCCGTGATCGTGGACCTGCACGACGTGACACCGCTGCCGTTCTGAGCGGGTCCTACGCTGGAGCCATGAGCACTGTCGAGGAGGTGGCCGGCCGGGCCCGGACGGCCTCCCGTGAGCTGGCGCTGGCCCACCGGGACACCAAGGACGCGGCGCTGCACGCGATGGCGGCCGCGCTGGTGGCCCGCACCGAGGACATCCTCGCGGACAACGCGCAGGACGTCGCGGCCGCGGAGTCGGCCGGCACCCCCGCCGCGATCATCGACCGGCTCCGGCTCGACGCCGAGCGGGTGGCCGGCATGGCCGCGGGCCTGCGCGACGTCGCCGGACTGCCGGACCCGGTGGGCGAGGTGGTGCGCGGCTCGACGCTGGCCAACGGGCTCGAGCTGCGCCAGGTGCGGGTGCCGTTCGGCGTGGTCGGGATCATCTACGAGGCGCGTCCCAACGTGACCGCCGACGCCGCCGGCATCTGCCTCAAGAGCGGCAACGCGGTGCTGCTGCGCGGCTCGTCGAGCGCGGCGCGGTCCAACGCGGCGATCGTGGAGGTGCTGCGCGCCGGCGCCGCAGCCGCCGGCCTCCCGGCCGACGTGGTCCAGCTCGTCCCGGGCGCCGGCCACGAGCCGGCCAAGGCGCTGATGCGCGCCCGGGGCCTGGTCGACGTGCTGGTCCCGCGCGGCGGTGCCGGGCTGATCCGGTCCGTGGTCGAGGAGTCGACGGTCCCGGTCATCGAGACCGGGGTCGGCAACTGCCACGTGTACGTCGACGAGGCGGCCGACCTGGACAAGGCGCTGGCGATCGTGCTCAACGCGAAGACCCAGCGGCCCTCGGTGTGCAACGCGGCCGAGTCGCTGCTGGTGCACACCGCGGTCGCCGACGCGTTCCTGCCGCGGGTGGTGGCCGCCCTGCGGGACGCCGGCGTGACCGTGCACGGGGACGAGGCGTTCGCGGCGCACGACGGCGTGGTCACGGCCACGCCCGAGGACTGGGCCACCGAGTACCTCTCGCTGGACATCGCCGCGGCCGTCGTACCGGACCTGGGGGCGGCGATCGCACACATCCACCGCTACTCCTCCGGCCACTCCGAGGCGATCGTGACCGACTCGGTCGAGGCGGCCCGCCGGTTCGCCGCCGAGGTCGACGCGGCCGCGGTGCTGGTCAACGCCTCGACCCGGTTCACCGACGGCGGCGAGTTCGGGTTCGGCGCCGAGATCGGCATCTCGACCCAGAAGCTGCACGCCCGCGGGCCGATGGGGCTGCCCGAGATGACCTCGACGAAGTACGTCGTCACCGGTGACGGCCACGTCCGCTGACGGTGCCGGTGACCCGGCCCGGGACCCGGCCCGGAACCGGGGGCGCCGCGCGCGGCGGTCCCGTCCGCGGTCGGTGGGAGACTTCCCGGCATGACCCGCACCGTGAGCGTGGCGGAGCGCCGGGCCCGGCTGGCCCGGCGGCACCTGCTGCTGCCCGACCTGCGCACCGACGACGTGCCGGGGATCGCGGACGGCCTGGTGGCGCTGCACTCCTCCGACCCCGTCACGGTGTTCCTGTCCGCGATGGCGCGGATGCGCACCCCGTCGGTGGAGGCGGTCGAGGCGGCGATGTACGTCGACCGCCGCCTGGTCCGGCACCACGCCATGCGGCGGACGTTGTGGGTCGCCACGCCCGACGTCGTACGGCTCATGCACGCCGCGGCGACCCGGCGGCTGGCGGCGCCGGAGCACCGACGCACCGTCCGGCTGCTCGCCGAGAACGGCGTGACCGAGCCGGAGGCGTGGCTGGCCGACGCGCGGGACCGGGTCCTCGCCGCCCTGCACGAGCACGGCCCGATGACCGCCCGCGCCCTGGGGGAGCGGGTGCCGGCGCTGCGGCAGCCGATCGTGATGGCGCCCGGGAAGAGCTACTCGGCCACGGTCTCCGCGCACACCCGGGTGCTGCTCGGACTCGGGTTCGAGGGCCGGCTGGTGCGCACCCGCCCCACCGGGACCTGGATCAACGGCCAGTACACCTGGGCCGCCATGGACACCTGGCTCGACGGCGGCATCGAGGGGCCCTCCGAGGCCGGCGCGGCTGCCGGGCTGGCCGACCGCTGGCTGCGCACGTTCGGACCGGCGACCGGCACGGACCTGCGGTGGTGGACCGGCTGGACCGCCGCGCTGACCCGCCGGGCGCTGGCCGACTGCGGCGCCGAGGAGGTGCTCCTCGAGGGCGGCCCCGGCTGGGTGGCGGCCGGTGACGGCGCGGAGGTCGAGCCGGTGCGTCCCTGGGTGGCGCTGCTCCCGTCGCTGGACCCGACCACGATGGGGTGGAAGGAGCGGGACTGGTACCTCCCCGAGGCGTGCGCGGACGCGTTCGACCGGATGGGCAACGCCGGACCGACGATCTGGGCCGACGGCCGGGTGGTGGGCGCCTGGGCGCAGACCCCCGACGGCGAGATCCGCACGCACCTGTTCCTCGCCGTCGGCCGGCGCACCCGCGCCGCGATCGAGGAGCGCGTGGAGGAGGTGCGCAAGATGATCGGCGAGACCCGGTTCACGGTGCGCTTCCCCGGCCGGATCCAGCCGGTGCTGCTCACCCGAGCGGCCGGAACCGCCTAGGCTGACGCCATGTCCACCACCGAGGCCTCCGAGCTCGACGTCTACGCCGACCCCGCCACCGAACGGGTCGGCACGTCGGCCACGGTGATCACCGGGGTGCGCACGGTCGCCTCCGTGGTGCTCGCGGGCACCGCGGCCCACCAGGAGAGCCTCACCCTGCTCGTGGTGGCCCTCGGGGTGTACTGGGCCGGGGACTCCCTCGACGGGTTCGTGGCCCGGGTCCGCGGCTGCGAGACCCGGATCGGGGCGGTCCTGGACATCCTCAGCGACCGGTTCTGCGCGGCCTCGTTCTACATCGGGCTGGTCTGGCTGCACCACGAGTTCGCGGTGCCGGTGCTGATCTACCTGGCCGAGTTCATGGTCGTGGACTGCTTCCTGTCGCTGGCGTTCCTGGCCTGGCCGGTGCGCAGCCCGAACTACTTCTACGTGGTGGACCGCCCGCTGTGGCTGTGGAACTGGTCCAAGCCCGGCAAGGCGGTCAACTCCTCGCTGTTCGCGGTGCTGCTGCTGGTGACCGGCTGGGTGTGGCTGGGAGCCGCGATCGCCACCGGCCTGCTGGTGCTCAAGTGCGCGTCCCTGGTCCGGCTGGGACGGCTCGGGCTGCCGATCCCGGCACGGTAGGATCTGGTGCATGTCGCTTACGTCCCTGATCACGACTGCCGCCGAGACGACCACCACGTCCGAGACCGGGGTCAACCACTGGCTGGTCGGCGCCATCGTGCTCGCGATCTTCATGGTCCTGGTGGCCGGGCTGCTGATGTTCGGCGCCGGTCGGGACCACTCCTGAGCGCCCGACGAGATGACCGGCCTGCGTGACTGACGTCGACACCGGGGGAGCGCGCGTCCGGCGTCGGATCGGCGTCATGGGCGGCACGTTCGACCCCATCCACCACGGTCACCTGGTCGCGGCCAGCGAGGTGCAGGCCTGGTTCGACCTCGACGAGGTCGTGTTCGTGCCGACCGGGGAGCCCTGGCAGAAGGCGGCGCGCGAGGTCTCGCCCGCCGAGGACCGCTACCTGATGACGGTGATCGCGACCGCGTCGAACCCGAGGTTCTGGGTGTCGCGGGTGGACATCGACCGGGACGGCCCCACCTACACCTTCGACACGTTGCGGGACCTGCACGAGGAGCTCCCGGACGCGGACCTGTACTTCATCACCGGCGCCGACGCGCTGCGCGACATCTTCACCTGGCGGCACGCGGACGACCTGTTCGCGCTGGCGCACTTCGTCGGGTGCACCCGCCCCGGCGTGCAGATCGATGAGTCCACGCTGGAGGGGATCCCCTCCGAGCGGGTCACCATCGTCGAGATCCCGGCCCTCGCGATCTCGTCCACCGACTGCCGCAAGCGGCAGGCCAAGGGGGAGCCGGTCTGGTACCTGGTGCCGGACGGCGTGGTGCAGTACATCAACAAGTACTCCCTCTACTCACCGCAGAAACCAGTCTCCAAGCTAGGACCGAAATGAGCAGCACACCCAGCTTCCTGCAGCCCGCGGCGGGCGGGACCACCGCATGACGGCCACCGAACGCGCCCTCGAGCTGGTGCGCGCCGCCACCGTGGCCGCCTCCGACAAGCTCGCCGAGAACATCATGGCCTTCGACGTCTCCGACCAGCTGGTCATCACCGACGCGTTCGTGCTCTGCTCGGCCGCCAACGACCGGCAGGTCAAGTCCATCGTCGACGAGATCGAGGACCGGCTGCGGGAGCTCGGGGCCAAGCCGGTACGCCGGGAGGGGGAGCGCGACGGCCGGTGGGTGCTGATCGACTACGGCGACGTCGTCGTGCACGTGCAGCACGAGGAGGAGCGGTCGTTCTACGCGCTGGAGCGGCTGTGGCGGGACTGCCCGCTGATCGACCTGCCCGAGACCGTCACCTCCGGCCGCGGCGAGTGACCGGGGACCCCTGGGCGGACGCGCGCTCCCACGGCGACCCCGGCCGACGGCTGGTGCTGCTCCGCCACGGGCGGACGTCCTGGAACGAGTCGGGGCGGGCGCAGGGCCACGCCGACATCGAGCTCGACGAGCTCGGTCACGCCCAGGCGATGGCGGCCGCCGCCCACCTGGCGGCCCTGGAGCCCGCGGCGCTCTGGTGCTCCGACCTCGCCCGGGCCCGGCAGACCTGCTCCTACCTGGAGAAGGAGACCGGTCTGTCGGCCACCCACGACGAGCGGCTCCGCGAGTACTCGGTGGGCCGGCGGCAGGGACTGACCCTCGCGCAGTTCGCGCAACGCTTCCCCGACGAGCACGCCGCGTGGATCCGTGGCGACGAGACGGTGCGGCTGCCGGGGGCGGAGGTTGCCGCCGAGGTGGAGATCCGGATGCGCGCGGCCCTGGACGCGTGTCTGGCGGCCCTCGGGCCCGGGCAGACCGGCGTCGTGGTCACCCACGGCGCGGCGCTCAAGGTCGGCCTGATGGCGCTGCTCGGCTGGCCGCCGGAGCAGGGGGCCGGCCTGCGAGGCGTGGACAACTGTGCCTGGGCGACCGTCGACGAGCTGGGTCCCGGCGGTCGCAGGAGGCTCTCGGCGTACAACCAGTCGGCGCCGACGACCTCGTCACCCGTGGCCTGACGCACCACGCCGGGCCCGATTTCGCATCCGGGACTCCTGTTGGCTAAGATCTCCCGAGTTGCCCGATCAGGGCGGCGGGGCTGTGGCGCAGCTGGTAGCGCACCTCCATGGCATGGAGGGGGTCAGGGGTTCGAGTCCCCTCAGCTCCACCGAAACAGCAGGCCAGGGGCCATGTCCGTGTCCTCGCACGAGGACGCACGGCATGGCCTTTTTGCCTGCCACAGTCGAGCCGGCCCCGAGGGGAATCCACCCCGGGCCGGGTGGGGACGCGCCACCCCGGCTGCGGGCACGCTGCGGTGGTCGGCACATGCGGCGCAGCAGGTGGCAGCGGCAGATGCCGGCCAAGCCGGGAGGTTGAGTCGTGATTCTCGCATCGCAGTTCGGGACCGGTCAGGTGTTCTGGTCGCTCCTGTGGTTCTTCCTCTGGATCATCTGGTTCTGGATGCTGATCGTCGTCTTCACCGACATCTTCCGCAGTTCGGATCTGTCGGGCTGGGCCAAGGCGTTGTGGACGATCGGCGTGGTCATCCTTCCTTACCTGGGGGTGCTGGTGTACCTGATCGCGCGCGGCCACAAGATGAGCGAGCACGCGGCGCAGCAGAACCAGGCTCAGGAAGCCCAGATGCGTCAGTACGTGCAGAGCGTCGCCGGGTCGTCGTCGAGCGCCGCCGACGAGATCTCACGACTGCACGACCTGCAGACCAAGGGCGCCATCACGCCCGAGGAGTTCCAGCAGGCCAAGGCCAAGCTCCTGGCTTGAACGGGAACAGCCGGGGGTGTGACGTGACCCCGGATCCGTCGGACCGTCCGGAGGCGGCCGAACGTGGTCTCGACCTCGACCTCGACCTCGTCGAGTACATCGTCATCGCCGTCCCCGATCTGGCCAGCGTGGCTGGTGTCGCCGAGGCGCTGCGGCGGCTGGTCCGGCTCGACCGGATGCGGATCCTCGACCTGGTCGCCGTCGTCGCCTCCGCCGACGGCGGTGACGTCATCGTCGAGCCCGAGGCGGTCGCCGGGATGGCCGTCCTGGGCGACGTCGACGGCGAGGTCGGCGGTCTGCTGACCGACGACGACATCGCGATGGCGTGCAGCGAGCTACCGGTCGACACGGCCGCGGTCCTCCTGGTCCTGGAAGACCGCTGGGCAGGCGAGCTCGCCGGCGCGGCCCGGACGTCGGGTGGCCAGATCGTGGGTGGCGAACGCGTCCCCCGCCACCGCGTCGAAGCCGCGTCCGGCCCACACCGGTTCCGGGAAGCTGACGAGCTGCCTACGGAGGAGTCGCCGCGGGAGGGCTCCATGCGGCGTGTCGCGGACACCCGCGAGGGGCGCCCAGGACTGTTGGCGCGGCGACCCTGGATCGACCGGAGCTTCCGCTCCGAGCGGACCCCCGGCGTCAACCTGGTCGACCAGCTCCGGGAGCTTGTCGAGCTCTACGACCGAGGGCTGTTGTCCACCGACGAGTTCGCGCGTCAGCGAGCCAAGCTGCTGCCGCCTTGATCTCGACGGCCCGCGCGGCGGAGGGCACGAGCCGCCTCGACCGCGTCCGCTCGGGAGTTCACGCCCAGCTTGCGGTAGATGATGCGCAGGTGGAACTTCAGCGTGTTGGGCGACACGTAGAGCTCGTCTGCGACCTCGCGCAGCGAGAGCCGGCTCGGAAGCAGCCGGAGCACCTCCCGCTCGCGCTCGGTAAGGTCCTCCGCCAGCGCACGAGAGCCGCGTGACACCTGCAGGTCGGTCGCCGCGAGCCGGCGCAACCGGTCGAGCCACGCCTGCGGAGCACTCCAGGCGGCCCGCTCGACGAGTTCGACCGCCTCCGGCCCTTGGTCTGCGACCGAGCGCAGAAGTCCGGAAGCGGCTGCGGCTCCAACGGCGGCGGCGGCCGCCTTGGCGGAGCGGTCGGAGGACGGCTCGGCCCGGGCGCACAGCAGATCGCGGACGACCTGATGGCGGACGCAACGGGCATCGGCGGCGTCGAGGTGTATCGCCGCGCCTCGCCGGTCGCCCGACGCAAGGTCGATCCGGGCGCGGCTGAGGGGGCCCCAGAAGGCGTCGTCGATCTCGGCGGCCCACCTCCGGGCCAGTTCGGCGTCGCCCTCGGCAAGTGCGATCCGGGTACCAAGCCGGCCCAGCCATGACCCCGCGTCGCGGCCGCGCAGGTCCAGGAGCAACCACGTCTCGATCTCGGTGAACCTGCCGCGGGCACCCTCTACGTCGCCACGCCCCAAGTAGTGCTCGACCAGAGCCATCCCCGCGAGCACGCGGGAGTAGGTCACCGGTCCAGCGTCGGTCAACGTCAGCCGATCCAGGTCCTTCTCGGCGCGCTCATCGTCGCCCAGCTCGCGCCTCGCGAGGGCCTCGGCGAGTGCGATCTCTGCACGGAGGATCGCCATGTTGTTGACGTCAGCGACGCGCCGCACCCCGGCGGCGACCCGCAAGGCGTCAACTGGCTGCCCGGCCAGGGCCAGGCCCAGTGCGCGGGTGCCCTCGTAGGCGACCTGCCGCCCGGGGTCCAGGGCCAGCGCCCTCCGGGCACCGACAACGTCGGGAGCGAGGTCGTCCCACGACTCTGCAAGGGCGATGCCGCGGGCCACCATGTTCCAACCGAAGCGCCCGACCGGGTCGGCCCGGAACCGACCCTCGAACGCGTCCAGCGCCTGCGAGATCTGTGCCTGGCCCCTGACCCACTCGCCGGTCACGGTCAAGGCAATCGCCTCCAACGTGGACAGGCGCGCGCGCAGCAAGGGCGCGACCTCCGTACGCGCGGCGGCCGCCGAGGCTTGGTTCACGGCCTCGACGAAGCCGTCCACGTTCACCAGCAGATGACACCAGGCGTACTCCATCATCGACTCGATGTCCGCGGTCGCGACCCCCAGTGGAATGTGGCTCATCACCCGCATGATCGTTGCCTCGCGGCCCGTGTCGTACAGGACAGCGGTCGTGGACGCCAGGAGCCGGAGTGCCTCACGTAGCCGTCCCGCCGCGATCCAGTGGTCGAGCGCCGCCGTATGCTCTCCGGCTTCCTCGAACCAACGGGCGGCGCGCGCGTGCTGCGCCAGGAGCAGGTCAGGGGAGCGGCGCTCCAGCTCGTTGCGCAGCATCTGCCGGACGAGCGCGTGCACCTCGTACCACGAGTGCGCATCCAGGCGGTGGACGAACAGCCCCCGAGCCTCGGCCGCGACCAGGTGTTGCATCGCGTCAGCCCGCCCGGTCAGCGCCTCCGCCAGGCTGGGGTTCACCCGCTCCACCACGCAGGTGGCGAGCAGCGTGCCGACGACGGCGGTGTCCTCGGCCTCGAGGAGCTCGCGCCACACGTAGTCGTCGACGATCCGGTCGTGCTCGACCCAGGGTGAGGTCGCCACCGGTTGAGCCCGTACCGAGCGGGTAGCCAGAGCGCTCAGCTGGAGAGCGGCCGCCCAGCCGTCGGCACGCTCAGCGGCTGACGCGACCTCGCCGTCCGCCATCGCGGGTGCCAGGAGGCTCAGCATCTCGACAGACTCCGCCTGGGAGAACCGCAGCTGGGGAAACCGAACCTGAGCAAGGCGTCCCCGCGCCTGCAGGCGCTCTGTCGCAAGGTCAGGGGACCGCCGGCTCAGAAGCACCAGCTGCAGGCCCGCCGGCAGATGCTCGATCAGCACCTCCAGCGAGCGGATGATCCCGATGTTGGCGTCGACACGATGCAAGTCGTCTATCACGAGTCGCACCGGTCCATGCTCACCGCCCGCGAACGCTGCGATCAGTGCATGCGCGGCCTCGGCGACCCCGTCGGGCCGCTTCAACCGGATCAGTGCCTCGGTGCCGCAGCCGGGCACGCTCTCGTCGAGCGCGCCGATCACCCCTGCCCAGAACGAGACGATGTCGCCGTCGGCATCCTCGAGAGCGAGCCAGGCCGACGCGCCGTCGGCGTGCGTGAGCCAGTGGGCGGCCAACGACGTCTTGCCCGATCCGGCGGGCGCCACGACCAAGATGACCGGGACGTCAGCCATCTGGTCGAGCAGATCGGTCAGCCGGGGTCGCTCGACGAATGGGGCCGAGGGCGCACGGACGCGAAACTTCGCCCCGAAGTACGACGAGACCGTCGGTGCTCGGTGGGCCCGCGCGGCGCGACTCGACCTCGTGCTCATCACGGCTCCAATCCGATCCCGGAGCAAGCGGCGCCCAACTGTGACAACCGACGAGGCGGGAGGGCATCACCCCGCAGGGATGAGCGGCCGGGCGGGACAGCGGTGCGCTGCTGGGGACCCGCACGCGACCTACCCCGGAAAGGGTGATCCCGAACCACCCGGGTCGGTGGCAATCTCACGGGAGGTCCCCACGGCAAGGCCGACCGGTGAGGGTCGCCATCCTGCCCGACGTCGTCGACGGCGGCATCGACGCGAGGTTGGCCCGGCAGGAGGAGGACGGGGTGCTCCTGGACGCTGTCTCACCAGTGGGGGTGGTGCTCGTTGACGGGTGACGTCGCGACGGGCGGGACACCGAGCCGGGTCGCCCGATTGCTGCCGATCGTCGGCTGGCTTCGCGGCTACGACCGGCGCTGGCTGCGGGGTGACCTGATCGCTGGGGTAACCGTGGCAGCCCTCATCGTGCCGAAGAACCTCGGCTACGCCGGCATCGCCGGCGTCCCCCTTCAGAACGGTCTCTACGCGGCAGCAGCCGGCGCTGTCCTGTACTCGATCTTCGGCACCTGCCGACAGATCTCCATGGGGCCGAGCTCCGGGCTGGCGGCGGTGGCCGCCAGCGCCGTGGCCGCCGCCGGACTGACCGGTCAAGGCGACGTCGCCTCGTTCGTGGCGGGACTCACCCTGGCCTCGGGCCTGCTCTTCCTGCTCCTCGCAGTGCTGCGGATGGGCTGGATCGCCCAGTTCCTGTCCCGCGCCGTGGTGACCGGCTTCCTGTTCGGCGCGGCCATCGATGTCGTCATCGGCGAGCTTCCGAAGATCACCGGCACCGACGTCACTGGCTCGAACTCGTACCAGGAGCTGCGGTCCTGGATCGGGTCTCTCGGCGACACCCAGACCACGACCGTGGTCGTGGGCGTCGTGTCGCTCGCGGTCGTCTTCGGTCTACGGGCCGTCCGGCCGAACGTGCCAGGTGCGCTGGTGCTCGTCGTCGGGGGTCTGCTTGCCTCCTACGTTTTCGACCTCGGCGACCATGGCGTCGCCCTCGTCGGAGACGTGCCGCGAGGCCTCCCGACGTTCGCCGTACCGGACATCGCACTGCTGGTCGACCACGCGGGGACGGTCGCGGTCGCCGCCGTCGCTCTGATGCTGATCGGGTTCTCGCAGACCGCCGGCGACGCCCGTGCCTTCGCTGCCAAGCACCGGTACCAGATCGACGTCGACCAGGAGTCCCTCGCTCAGTCAGCAGCGAACATCGGCGCCGGTGTGCTCCACGGCATGCCGGTGTCGACCAGCCTCTCGGCGAGCTCGCTCAACGACCACTCGGGAGCCAAGACCGGCCTGGCCTCGATCACCACCGGGGTGACGGTGCTGCTCACTCTGCTGGTGCTGGCGCCCCTGTTCTCCCAGCTGCCGAAGCCGGTCCTCGGCGCCCTCATCATCGAGGCCGTCGTGATGGGCATGATGAACCTTCCGGAGATGCGAAGGATCTACCGCGTCAAGCGCTTCGACTTCTGGATCGCCGTGGCGGCGATCGTGGCCACGTTGGCCGTCGGTGTGCTCGCCGGCGTGGTCATCGGGATCGGCCTGTCGCTGCTTTGGCTCGTCGCCGTGGCGACCCACCCACAGATGCCGCTCCTCGGCCGCGAGCCGGGCACCCAGGCCTTCCGGGACCTTCTCGCCAACCCCGACGACGAGCTCGTTCCCGGCGTGGTCGTGGTCAGGCTGGACGGTGGCCTCTTCTTCGCCACCGCGGACGCACTCGAGGACCGGATCCGCGCACTGATCCAGGAGGAGCCGGACGCGCGCGCCGTCGTTCTCGACTGCGAGGGCATCAATTTCCTTGACTCCCAGGGCTCGGTCACGGTCGACGACGTCCTCATGCTCTGCAGCCAGGCCGGTCTCGACCTCAGGCTGGCCCGGGTCAAACCCGACGTCCAGGCGGTGCTGGAGCGCGAGGGGACCATCGAGAGGCTCGGGAGCGACCACATCCACGGCAACGTGCACCTGGCCGTCCAAGCCCAGCTCCGGCGCTAGAACCACCGCAGCCGACGAGCGCCGACGGCCACGGTCGGCCGGCACCCACGGCCGCGGTCGGCCGGGCGTGGCGGCGGGCGGCGTCCCGGTGCGACACTCGACCCGTGCGTCCCACGCTCTTCGAGTTCGCCGGGGGTGAGCCGGCCTTCCTGGCCCTCGCCCGGGCGCACCACGCCCGGTGTCTCGCCGACCCGGTGCTGAGCCACCCGTTCTCACACCCGGGCCAGCATCCCGAGCACGTCGAGCGCCTGGCGGCCTACTGGGCCGAGGTATTGGGCGGGCCGCCGACGTTCTCGCAGCGCTGCGGCGACCAGTCGGCGGTGCTGTACCTGCACTCGGGCACCGGGGCCGAGGCCGATCTCGGCCGCCGGTTCGTCGACTGCTTCGTCGCGGCGGCGGACGACGCGGGGCTGCCCGCGGACCCGGAGTTCCGTGCCGCGCTGCGCGGCTACATGCGGTGGGCGGTCGACGACGTGCTGTCCTACGCGCCGCAGGGTGCCCAGGTGCCGGCCGGTGCGCCGATGCCGCACTGGTCCTGGGACGGCCTCCAGGACCCGGCCGGCTGACCACGCCCGCAGCCCGCCCGGGGAAGAGGCGGCGGGTCAGAACTGCTGGGGGAGCCCCCCGGGCAGCTGGGCGAGCAGCTCCTTGCCGGCGGCGTGGTGCTTGTGCTCCACGAGCACCTCGTAGCGGGTCGCGACGACCTGGCTCACCGAGGTGAAGTCACGCTGCCCCCGGGTCGCGGCGTAACCCACCAGCGCCCAGATCACCCCGAACAGGGCGCCGAACAGCGCGGTCGAGGCGATCACCGTGAAGCCGCTGCCGCCGGTGTCGAACAGCGAGAAGATCAGGCCCACGAACAACCCGAGCCAGACGCCGGACAGCAGGCCTCCCACGGCGACCCGGCCGGTGGTGAGCCGCCCGGTCACCCGTTCGACCTGCTTGAGGTCGGTGCCGACGATCATGCAGTTCTCGACCGGGAACTCGTGGTCGGACAGGAAGTCGACCGCCTTCTGTGCCTGCTCGTAGCGGTCGTAGACGCCGAGTGACATGGGGAAGTCCAGGGCGAGGACGGCGCGTTGGCGGGCCATGCGCGAGGGGTTGCTCATGCCCCCATCGTCCCACCATCGAGCAACCGGTCAGGTGATCGTCATCCCGCCGTCGACCGGCAGCGTCTGCC
Source organism: uncultured Actinomycetota bacterium (assembly GCA_963728775.1). Lineage (GTDB taxonomy): Bacteria > Actinomycetota > Actinomycetes > Propionibacteriales > Nocardioidaceae > Nocardioides_B. Next base: position 276,928 of record CAVSLP010000007.1, on the reverse strand, counting down.
CGGTCACGTAGCCACCGGCGTCGCTGGCCAGGAAGACCACCGCGGCGGCGAGCTCGCGCGCGTCGCCCTGGCGGCCCGCCGGGATCCGGGGCTGCATGGAGTCCAGGTAGCCGGGTGGGTACTGCTCGGTCATCTCCGACGCGAAGAACCCGGGGGCGAGCGCGTTGACGCGGATCCCCTTCCGCCCGGTCCACTGCTGCGCGAGGTCCCGCGTCATCCCGATCAGGCCGGCCTTGGTGGCCGCGTACGCGGCCTGCGGCAGTCCCGCGGTGGTCAGCCCGAGCACGCTGCTGATGTTCACGATGCTGCTGCCCGGCTGCATCACCCGCCCGCAGGCCTGCGCCATCCAGTAGCAGCCGTTCAGGTTGACGTCGACGACCGTGCGGAACTGGTCGGGCGTCTCCTTGGTGGCCGGGACCGCGGTGCCGATCCCCGCGTTGTTCACCAGGACGTCGACGCGCCCGAAGCCGTCCATCGCCGCATCGACGAGTGCCTGGCAGTCGCCCGGCTCCGCGACGTCGGTCGGGACCACCAGCGCCCGCCGGCCCGCGGCCTCGACGAGCCTGCGGGTGTCCTCGAGCCGGTCCGCCCGGCGGGCGCCGAGCACCACGTCCGCGCCCGCCTCGGCGAGCGCCTGCGCGAAGGCGACTCCCAGGCCGGAGGACGCGCCGGTCACGATCGCGACCTTGCCATCGAGACGGAACAGGTCGAGAACGCTCATCGTGGGTGCCTTTCGTCCGTGGGTCGGTCTGTCGGGCTGGTCAGCTCGCGGCCGATTTGCGTGCCTCCCAGGCGCTGCGCACCATCTCGTCCACGTCGTGGCGCATCCGCCAGTCGAGGTCGCGAGCGGCGAGCTCGCCGGTGGCCACGATCCGCGCCGGGTCGCCAGGCCGCCGGGCATGGACCTCCGGCTCGAACGCGACCCCGGTGACCCGGGCCATCGCGTCCATGATCTCGCGGACGGAGAGGCCGGTGCCGCTGCCCAGGTTGTACACCGGTTCGAGGTCCTTGCGGGCGGCCATCGCGCGCGCGGCGGCCACGTGCGAGGTCGCGAGGTCCGCAACGTGCACGTAGTCGCGCACGCAGGTGCCGTCGGGGGTCGGGTAGTCGTCGCCGTAGATCCGCGGTGTGCGCCCGTCGAGCAGCGCCTCGAGCACCAGTGGGAACAGGTTGTGCGGGCTGGAGTCGTAGATGTCGGGGGACCCGGACCCGACCACGTTGAAGTAGCGCAGCGAGGTGTGCCTCAACCCCTGGGCGACCGCCTGGTCGCGCAGCAGCCACTCGCCGATCAGCTTGGACTCGCCGTACGGCGACTCCGGTGCGGTCGCGCTCTGCTCGGTGACCAGCTCGTCGGTGGGGGTGCCGAAGGTGGCGGCGCTCGAGGAGAACACCACCTTGTCGACGCCGGCCTCCTGCATCGCCCGCAGCAGGTGGACCGTGCCGGTGACGTTCTGCTCGTAGGTGTGCAGCGGCCGCTCGACCGAGACGCCGGCGTACTTGAACCCGGCGACGTGCACCACGCCCTCGACCTCGTGCTCGCGCAGCGTGCGGTCCAGCAGGTCGGTGTCGAGGATGCTGCCCCGGACGAACGGCACGTCCGCCGGGACGAAGCCGCGGTGTCCGCTGGAGAGGTCGTCGACGACCACCGACCCGAGTCCTTCGTTCGCGAACGCGCGCACCACGTGCGCCCCGATGTAGCCCGCGCCGCCCGTCACCAACCAGGTCATCCTCAGTCCTTCTCTCGTCGTCCGACCGGCTCCCGACACTACCGGGTGTCCGGTCCGGGAGCGGGGTGGCTCGGCGTCCAGGATTACCGGACGTTAACTGCGGGTAACGTGCGGGCGGAATCGGGTCGGCTTATCGGGAGGCACAGTGGTTTTCGCGGCGGACACCCAGCTTCGGCTCGACGCCAGCTGGGTCGACTACCTCTTGATCGCGACCTACTTCGCGTTCGTGCTCGGGATCGGGATCGCCGCGCGGCGCTCGGTGTCGAGCAGCATCGACTTCTTCCTCTCCGGACGGTCGCTGCCGGCCTGGGTGACCGGGCTCGCGTTCATCTCCGCGAACCTCGGCGCGGTCGAGATCATCGGCATGTCGGCCAACGGCGCCAACTACGGCATCCCCACCGTGCACTACTTCTGGATCGGCGCGGTGCCCGCGATGCTGTTCCTGGGCGTGGTGATGATGCCGTTCTACTACGGCTCCCGGGTGCGGTCGGTGCCCGAGTTCATGCGCAAACGGTTCGGCACCGGCGCGCACCTGGTCAACGCGCTGAGCTTCGCGGTCGCCCAGCTGCTGATCGCCGGCATCAACCTGTACCTGCTGGCGAAGATCGTGAACGTGATCCTCGGCTGGCCGCTGTGGGTCTCGCTGATCATCGCGGCCGCGATCGTGCTCACCTACACCGCGCTCGGCGGGCTGTCGGCGGCCATCTACAACGAGGTGCTGCAGTTCTTCGTGATCGTGGCGGCCCTGCTGCCGCTCACCGTGGTCGGCCTGCACAAGGTCGGTGGCTGGAGCGGGCTCAAGGACCGGGTGACCCAGAGCCCGGGCGGCGGCGAGCAGCTGTCGTCCTGGCCCGGGCAGGCGCTGACCGGGTTCGACAACCCGGTGCTCTCGGTGATCGGCATCGTGTTCGGCCTGGGCTTCGTGCTCTCGTTCGGCTACTGGACCACGAACTTCGTCGAGGTGCAGCGGGCGATGGCCTCGAAGTCGATCTCCGCGGCGCAGCGGTCGCCCATCATCGGGGCTTTCCCGAAGATGTTCGTGCCGTTCATCGTGATCTTCCCGGGGATGATCGCGGCGGTGCTGGTCAAGGAGATCTCCGCGCCGAAGGCCCACGGTGGCAGCCCGGACTACAACAACGCGTTGCTCTACCTGATCCGCGACCTGCTGCCCAACGGCATGCTCGGGGTCGCGATCGCGGGACTGCTCGCCTCCTTCATGGCCGGCATGGCCGCGAACATCTCGGCGTTCAACACGGTGTTCTCCTACGACCTGTGGCAGACCTACCTGGTGAAGGACCGGCCGGACGGCTACTACACGAGGGTCGGCCGCGCCGCGACGGTCGCCGCGACGCTGATCGCGATCGGCACGGCCACCTTCGCCGCGTCGTACTCCAACATCATGAACTATCTGCAGACCCTGTTCGGTTTCTTCAACGCCCCGCTGTTCGCGACGTTCATCCTCGGGATGTTCTGGAAGCGGATGACGGCCACCGCGGGCTGGGTCGGCCTGGTCAGCGGCACGTTGGCCGCGGTCCTGGTCGGGGTGCTCAGCCAGGACGCCCTGGGCGGCCTGTCCACCGGGGTGCTGGGTCTGAGCGGCCAGGGTGCCAGCTTCGTGGCCGCGGGCGCGGCCTTCGTGGTGGACATCGCCGTGTCGGTACTGGTCAGCCTGGGCACCGCGCCGAAGGCCGAGTCCGACCTCAAGGGCCTGGTCTACTCGCTGACCCCGAAGAAGGACTTCCACGACCCGCACGAGACCGAGCTGGCCTGGTACCAGCAGCCGACCAAGCTCGCGGGCGTCGGCGGCGTCCTCGTGATCGCCCTCAACCTCATCTTCTGGTAACGGATCGGAGCACTCATGTCACAGACAACCGAGGAGCGCGCAGAGGTCGAGACGCGCAAGGCGGGGGCGTTCGACATCCGCACGTTCATCGCCATGCTGATCGGCCTGTACGGCGTCGTGCTGGTCGTGATGGGCCTGCTCGGCACCTCGCAGCGGGACCTCGCCCGCGCCGGCGGGCTGAACGTGAACCTGTGGGCGGGGATGGGGATGGTCGTGGTGGCGGGCCTGTTCCAGATCTGGGCCAAGCTGCGCCCGGTGATCGTCCCGGAGGACGCGGACGCGCGCGAGGAGGTCGGCGCCGACTGAGCCGTTCGGGGCTGCCGTTCGGGGCTGCCCGCCCAGCGGGGCTAGTCCGCCTGGGTGGGCAAGCTAGCTGTTTGGGTGCATTTCGTCCGAAATGCCGATATTCGCCGCGAACCGATGCAAAATCCAAGCATGGGTGGGGGATATGAGGGGACCACGTCCGGGCGCGCGGCGCCGCCGGTGGCGGTGCTGTTGCGGCGACCCGCGCTGTGGGTGCGCCACCAGCTGATCAGCAGCCTGCACGACGGCGGGTTCCGCGACATCCTGCCCGCGCACCTGGGGGTGTTCCAGTACCCGGGGCCCGACGGGATGCGTCCGGGGATGCTCGCGGCGCGCACCCGCGCCTCCAAGCAGGCGATGAACCACCTGCTGCACCAGCTCGAGACCGGTGGCTACCTGGTCCGGGAGGCACATCCGCGGGACCGGCGGACCCGGATCGTCCGGCTCACCGAGCGCGGCTGGGCCGCGCTCGACGTGATCCGGGCGAGGGTGTCCGAGATCGAGTCCGCGTGGTCCGCGGCGCTGGGCGACACGCTGTACGCCGATCTGCAGCGCGCGCTGTTCCGGCTGGAGATCCTGCTGGACGAGACCGACGGTCGCTGAAGCCTGTTGGGCCGCCCCGGCCGGGGTGCGCTACCCTCGTGCCATGCGGAAGAGCCTCCTTCTTAGCGGGCCGCGTTGACCACGCACTGACGTCGACGCGGCAACCCCTCGTGCCTGAGGGGTTTTTTTGTGCCTGACCGCAGACCGGACGAGGAAGAAGTGAGATGAGCGAGCAGCAGCAGACCACGCAGCCGGCGCCCGACACCGCCGCCGGGTACGACGTCGTCGCCGCGCAGGACAGGTGGCGCAAGGTCTGGGACGACCTGGACCCGTTCCGGGCCCGCGACGACCCGGCCGCCCCGAACGGCTCCCGCCGCTACGCGCTCACGATGTTCCCCTACCCGAGCGGTGACCTGCACATGGGCCACGCCGAGGTGATGGCGCTGCACGACGTGATCGCGCGGTACTGGTGGCAGCGCGGTTACGACGTGCTCAACCCGATCGGCTGGGACTCGTTCGGGCTGCCCGCGGAGAACGCCGCGATCAGGCGCGACGAGCACCCCGCGACGTACACGTATGCCAACATCGAGACCCAGGCCGAGTCGTTCCGCCGCTACGGGATCTCCTTCGACTGGTCCCGGCGGCTGCACACCTCGGACCCGGAGTACTACCGCTGGACGCAGTGGCTGTTCCTGCGCTTCCGGGAGCGCGGGCTGGCCTACCGCAAGTCGAGCCCGGTGAACTGGTGCCCGAACGACCAGACCGTGCTGGCGAACGAGCAGGTCGTCGGCGGTCGGTGCGAGCGCTGCGGGGCCGAGGTCACCAAGCGCGAGCTGACCCAGTGGTACTTCAAGGTCACCGACTACGCCCAGCGGCTGCTGGACGACCTGGAGGCGCTGAAGGACACCTGGCCCGAGCGCGTGCTGGCCATGCAGCGCAACTGGATCGGCCGGTCCGAGGGCGCGTACGTCGACTTCGAGATCGAGCCGCTGGAGGACACCGGCGGCGGCATGCTGGCCGGGCGGTCGGTCACCGTGTTCACCACCCGGCCGGACACCCTGTACGGCGCGACGTTCTTCGTGGTCGCCGCCGACGCGAAGCTGGCCGGCGAGATCTGCGCGCCCGAGCAGCGCGAGGCGTTCGAGGCCTACCTGGCCGAGGTCCGCAAGGAGAGCGACATCGACCGGATGTCGACCGAGCGGGAGAAGACCGGCGTCTTCCTGGGCCGCTACGCGACTAACCCGGTCAACGGCGAGAAGATCCCGGTCTGGGCGGCCGACTACGTGCTGGCCGACTACGGCACCGGCGCGGTGATGGCGGTCCCGGCGCACGACCAGCGCGACCTGGACTTCGCGAAGGCGTTCGACCTGCCGGTGCGGATGGTCGTGGACACCGGGGAGCCGGACCCCGCGGAGACGTTCGTGGCGACTCCCGGCGACGGCGCGTACGTGAGCTCCGGCGACCTGGACGGGCTGACCGACAAGACCGCCGGCATCGCCGCGATCGTGGCCCGGCTGGAGGCGGAGGACCGCGGCCGGCGCGCGGTGAACTTCCGGCTGCGCGACTGGCTGCTGTCCCGGCAGCGGTTCTGGGGCTGCCCGATCCCGATCGTGCACTGCCCCGAGTGCGGGGAGGTGCCGGTCCCCGACGACCAGCTGCCGGTCGTGCTGCCGGACCTGCGGGGAGCCGATCTCAAACCCAAGGGCACCTCCCCGCTGGCCGCCGACGAGGACTGGGTCAACGTCGACTGCCCGGCCTGCGGCGGACCCGCCAAGCGGGACAGCGACACGATGGACACCTTCGTGGACTCGTCGTGGTACTTCCTGCGCTACTGCTCCCCGCAGTACGACGACGGCCCGTTCGACCCGGACGCGGTCCGGCGGTGGATGCCCGCGCACCAGTACGTCGGCGGCGTCGAGCACGCCATCTTGCACCTGCTGTACAGCCGGTTCTTCACCAAGGTGCTGCACGACATGGGGATGCTGGACTTCGAGGAGCCGTTCCAGGCGCTGATGAACCAGGGCCAGGTCATCAACCAGGGCAAGGCGATGAGCAAGTCCCTGGGCAACGGCGTGAACCTGGGCGAGCAGATCGACGAGTACGGCGTCGACGCGGTGCGGCTGACCCTGGTGTTCGCGGGGCCGCCCGAGGACGACATCGACTGGGCGGACATGTCTCCCTCCGGGTCGCTGAAGTTCCTGCAGCGCGCCTGGCGGCTGAGCGGGGACGTGGCGTCCGCGCCGGGCACCTCGCCCGAGGGCGGTGACGTCGCGCTGCGCAAGGTGGTCCACGGGACCGTGCACGAGGCCGAGCAGCTGATCGACAGCCACCGGTTCAACGTGCTGGTCGCGCGGACGATGGAGCTGGTCAACGCGACCCGGAAGGCGATCGACTCCGGCTGCGGCCCGGCGGACCCGGCGGTGCGGGAGGCGACGGAGACCGTGGCGGTCCTGCTGAGCCTGGTCGCGCCGTACACGGCCGAGGAGATGTGGTCGCGGCTGGGGCACCAGCCCACCGTCGCCAAGGCCGGCTGGCCGACCGTCGACGAGGCGCTGCTGGTCCAGGACTCGGTGACCGCGGTGGTGCAGGTCCAGGGCAAGGTGCGTGGCCGGCTGGAGGTCAGCCCCGACGTCACCGACGCCGACCTGGAGGCCGCCGCGATGGCCGACGAGAACGTGCAGCGCGCGCTGGAGGGCAAGACGGTCCGGAAGGTGATCGTCCGGGCCCCGAAGCTGGTCAACATCGTCGCCGGCTAACGACCGATTACCAGGGGATGCAGGGGAACTGTCACACCCCGGGGTGAACTTACCCGGGGAAGTGACAGTTCTCCGAGGGGAGCAGCGGCGTGCTGCACCCCGGGGCTACAGCGAGGCGAGGGCGGCTGCGACGTCCTGGTCCCCGTTGAGCAGGTCGAAGTCCTTGCCGATCGTCGACGGGTCGTGCAGCACCGCCGCGAGCACCGCGGCCACGTCGGCCCGGGTCACGTCACCCCGCGACAGCGACCCGACCTGCACCTTGCCGGTCGGCTCGTCGTCGGTGAGCCGGCCCGGGTGCACGATCGTCCAGTCGAGGTCGCGCGCCCGCAGGTCGTCGTCGGCCGCCTTCTTCGCGCGCAGGTAGACCTGGAACACGTCGTCGCTGTCCGGGTCGGCCCGGCCGGTGCCCATCGACGAGACCATCGCGTAGCGGCGCACCCCGGCCCGCTCCGCGGCGTCGGCGAGCAGCACCGCCGCGCCCTTGTCCACGGTCTCCTTGCGGGCCACGCCGCTGTTCGGGCCGCCACCCGCGGCGAACACCACCGCGTCGGCACCCTTCAGCACCGCCGCCAGCTCGTCGACCGTCGCCTGCTCGAGGTCCAGCACCACCGCGTCGGCGCCGGCCTGCTCGAGATCCGGCCGGTGCTCGGGGTTGCGGACCACGCCGACCGGCTGGTCCCCTCGCGCGGCCAGCGCCCGCTCCAGGTGCTGGGCGATCTGTCCGTGTCCTCCTGCGATGACGACGCGCATGCGTCTCCTCTCGTCGGGTCTGGTGAACTGTCCGTACCCGCTTCCAACGCGTCCGCACCTCGTGCGATTCCGCAGCCCGGTGTTCCCGGCCGGTAACCTTCCCCGCATGTCGCGTCGGGTCGCCCTGGTCACCGACTCGACGGCCCTGCTGCCGCCCGAGGTCGTCGAGCGGCGCGACATCGTCGTCGTACCCCTGCAGGTGGTGATCGGTGGCACGGCGTACGACGAGGGGGTGGACGCCGAGGCGACCCCCGAGACCATCGCCGCCGCACTGCGCGAGTGGACGCCGGTCAGCACCTCCCGGCCGACACCCGCGGTGTTCCTCGCGGCCTACGAGCGGGCGGCCGCGGCGGGTGCCCAGGAGGTGCTCTCGGTGCACCTGTCCGCGGAGGTCAGCGGGACCCACGAGTCCGCGCAGCTCGCGGCGCGGGACGCCCCGCTGCCGGTGCGCACCGTGGACACGCGTCAGCTCGGGATGGCCCTGGGGTTCGCGGTGCTCGCCGCGGCCGACGTCCTGGACGCCGGGGGCGGCTGCGAGGAGGCCGCGGGCGCGGCGCTGGCCCGCGCGGACGCCACCACCTCGCTGTTCTACGTGGACACCCTGGAGTACCTGCGCCGCGGCGGCCGGATCGGCGCGGCCGCGGCGCTGCTGGGTTCCGCGCTCGCGGTCAAGCCGTTGCTGCGGATCGACGAGGGTCGGATCGGCCGGTTCGAGAAGGTCCGCACCTCGGCGCGGGCGCTTAGCCGGCTGGAGGAGCTGGCGGTGGCGGCGGCCGGGCAGCGCCCGGTGGACGTCGCCGTCGCTCACCTGGCCAACCCCGAGCGCGCGGACGCCCTGGCCGGGAACCTGCGCCGCCGCCTCGCCGCGAACCTGAGGGAGCACGACGTCGCGGTCGGCGAGGTCGGCGCGGTGATCGGTGCACACGTCGGTCCGGGCATGGTGGCCGTGGTGGTCGCTCCTCGCTGAGCCGGCCGGGAACCCTCCCCAGCGCGCCGCGCGCACGGGTTGTCCACAGCCGCGGGAGGTCGTCCTTCCGCGGGTCCGCCGGGCTGCCTAGCGTCCTCTCATGCGCTCACGGAAGCCCAGCCAGGAAGAGGTCGCCGAGGTGGCACGGCGACGGCTGGAGCTGTTGAGCGCCGAGCTCGCCGGGATCCGTCCCGCTCCGCTCGATCCCCCGGTTGCCGGTGGACCGGACGGACCCGGCGAGCCGCCGGAACGGCCGGCCGAGGCGGTGTCGTCCCTGCAGCGCCCCGGCCGGCACGCGCGGAGGCCCGCCGTCTCGGCGTCGGCGGTGGCGGACTGGGTGCACGATCGGCTGCCGCCCACCCTGCAGGGCCGGGTCCAGCTCGGCGCCTCGCACCTGAGCGTGGTGGCCCTCATCGTGGCCGCCGCGCTCGCCGGCACCTGCTGGTGGGTGCTCGGCGCGCACGGCGACGGCGCGGCGGTGCCGGACGGTTCCCGCCCGTCTCCCCACCTGAGCGTGGCCGCGCTGGCGACCCCGGTCAGCTCGCCGGCCGCTTCGCCGGCGGCCCCCTCGCCGAGCGCGACCATCGTCGTCGACGTCGCCGGGAAGGTACGGCGCCCCGGCATCGCAACGCTCCCGAGCGGGGCCCGGGTCGTGGACGCCATCGAGGCCGCGGGAGGGGTCCGGAAGGGGGTGCATCTGCGCTCGTTGAACCTGGCCCGGGTGCTGGTCGACGGCGAGCAGGTCGTCGTCGGGGTGCCCCCACCGCGTGGGGTGGCGGCGTCCGCGGCGTCGGGGGCGCAGCCCGGCGGGTCCGCGACCCCGATGGTGAACATCAACACCGCCGGGGAGAGCGAGCTCGAGAACCTCCCCGGGGTCGGTCCGGTCACGGCCGCGGCGATCGTGCAGTGGCGCAGCGAGAACGGCGCGTTCACGGCCGTGGACGAACTGCTCGAGATCTCCGGGATCGGTGACGCGACGCTGGCGAAGATGGCGCCGTTCGTCACGCTGTGACGCCCCCTGCGCGGTCCCCGGAGGAGACGGCGCAGCAGCCCCGGGCGGACCTGCGGATGCCGGTGCTCGCCGCCGCGGCCTGGGCCGGCGGGCTGCTCGGGTTCCTCGCCCCGCGCGGGGTGGCCGCGGCGACCCTGCTCGCGGGCGCGGTCGTCGTCCTGCTCCGCCACCGGCGCGGCCGCCCGGTGCTCGCCCTGGTCGCGTGCCTGGTCGCGGCCACCGCGGTCGCCTCGATCGCCGCGATCCGGGCCGAGGCCAACCGGGCCGGCCCGGTGGCCCGGCTCGCGCGTGCGGGAGCCTTCGTGCGGGTCACCGCCCGGGTGACCGGGGACCCGGTGGTCCGGAGCGGGCAGCACGCCCCCTTCGTGCTCACCCGGGTCACCGTGCTCGAGGTGAGCGGCCGGGACGGGGGCACGGGCACCCGCGCGCCGGTGCTGGTGATCGCCGACACCAGCTGGGCCACGGTGCGGCTCGGCGCCAGGATCACCGCCAGCGGGCGGCTCTCGCCCGCCGACGGCGCGGACCTGGCCGCGGTGCTGTCCACCGGCAGCGCGCCGGTGGTGGTGGCCCCGCCCGCCGGGGTGCTGCGGGGCGCCGAGCGGGTGCGCGCCGCGATCCGGGCGGCGGTCGCGCGGGCCGGACCCGACGAACGGGCGCTGGTACCGGCGCTGGTGATGGGCGACGACCAACGCATGGGCGAGCAGGTGGTCGTCGACTTCCGCACCTGCGGGCTGACCCACCTCGCGGCGGTCTCCGGCACCAACCTGACCCTGGTCGTCGGGTTCCTGCTGGTGCTGGCCCGCTGGCTGGGGGTGCGGGCCCGCGGGCTGATGCTGGTCGGCGCGCTGGGGGTGGTCGGGTTCGTGCTGCTCGCCCGCCCGGAGCCGAGCGTGGTGCGGGCCGCGGCGATGGGGTCGGTGGCGCTGCTGGGGATGGGCTCCAACGGTCGCGAGCGGGGCACGCGGGCGCTCGGTGCGGCGGTGTTGGTGCTGCTGCTCTTCGACCCGTGGCTGGCGGTGTCGATCGGCTTCGTGCTGTCCGCGCTCGCGACCGCCGGGATCCTGTTCCTGGCCCCGCCGGTGCGGGACGCCCTGCGGGGCTGGCTGCCACGGTGGGCGGCCGAGGCGGTGGCGGTGCCGTTCGCCGCGCAGCTGGCGTGCACCCCGGTGGTGGCGGCCATCTCCGGGCAGGTGAGCCTGGTCGCGGTGGCGGCGAACCTGCTGGTCGCCCCCGTGGTGGGCCCGGCCACCGTGCTGGGCCTGGTGGGCGGCCTGCTGATGCTCGTGACGGCACCGCTGGGACTGCTCTGCGGGTGGGCCGCGGGCTGGTCCGCGTGGTGGGTGATCGCGGTGGCCACCCGGCTGGCCCGGCTCCCGACGGCGGCGGTGGACTGGTCCGCGGCGCCGACGGGCGTCGCGGTGCTGACGGCCGTCTGCCTCGCCGTGGCACTGGTCTCGACGCGGGTGCTCGCCCGGCGCGGCTGGTCGGTCGGGCTGTGCCTGGCTCTCGTCGCGGTGGTCGCCCGCCCGCTCCCGAGCCCGGGCTGGCCCCCGGACGGCTGGGTGCTGGTGGCCTGCGACGTCGGGCAGGGCGACGGGCTGGTGCTGAACGCCGGGGGCGGCCGCGCGGTGGTCGTGGACACCGGGCCCGACCCGGCGCCGATGGGTCGGTGCCTGAGCCGGCTGGGCGTGCGGCGGCTACCCGTGGTGGTGCTCACCCACTTCCACGCCGACCACGTCGACGGACTGCCGGCGGTGCTGTCCGGCCGCCCGGTCGGGGAGGTCGACGTCACGGCCACCCGGGTGCCCGAGTTCGGCGCCGAGCAGGTCGACCGCTGGGCGGCCGCCGCGCACGTGCCGGTGCGGGTGCCGCCGGTCGGGGAGGTACGGCGCGTGGGCGCCCTCACCTGGCAGGTGATCGGACCGCTCCGCCCGGTCACCGAGCAGGGCGGCTCCGAGGAAGGGTCGGTCGCGAACGACGCCAGCCTGGTGCTGCTCGTGGAGGTGCACGGCATCCGGATCCTGATGAGCGGGGACATGGAGCCCGAGGCGCAGCAGCTCGTCGACGCGGCCCTGCCCGACCTCCACGTCGACGTGCTCAAGGTGCCCCACCACGGCAGCCGCTACCAGGACCCCGACCTGATCGGTGATCTCGGGGCCAGGCTCGCGGTGATCTCGGTGGGTGCGCACAACGACTACGGGCATCCCGCCGCGTCCACGCTCGCGGTGCTGCGCCGCGCCGGGATGCTGGTCCGGCGCACCGACCGGGACGGCGACGTCGCGGTGCTGGTCCGGCACGGGGACCTGCGCGTGGTCACCCGCGGCTGACCCTCACCGGCGCACCGTGCGACTGCTGAGAACGTCGTCGTTGTTGATCAGATAGCCACCGCCGGGGGACCGGATCAGCTTCAGCCGCTGCCGCTCGGCCACCACCTTGCCGCTCGCGAAGTGGTAGGTCAGCGTGACGTCCACCGTCGAGCCCGACGGGCCGGGCCGGACGTCGGCGAGGTCCACGCTGTCGATCGACCTCCAGAACCTGTCGTACGACGCGCGGCCGACCCGCTTCTCGGCGGGGCCCAGCCGGGACCAGCCCGCGTCCAGGTCCTGCGGCGCGGTCCGGAAGTAGTCGTGCAGGAAGGCGGCGGGGGACGCAGCTGCGGCGTCGCCGCCCGAACCCCCGCCGCCCGAGCCCCCGCCGCCCGGCGAGGCGGGCGCGCTGGACGGTGCGGACGAGTGGTGACCGGACGGGTCGGCCGAGGGCTGCTGCGTCGTGCCCGCCGCCTGCCGGCCGCCGCCGGCGCCCTGGTCGGGGCCGTGGGGGAGGCCGACGAGCGCGAGACCGACCCCGCCGGCGAGCAGCACCGCGGCGAGCACCGCCAGCAGCGGCAGCAGCGCGGACCTGCGCCGACCCCGGTCCCGGTCCCGTCCGGCAGCGGTCCGGCCGGGCCGCCCCGCCGGCCGGGCGGTGTCGGGGGCCTCGGGCAGTGGTGCGGGCGACGGATCCGGGGCGGCCGCCGGAGGGGCCGAGAAGGCCGCCGTGCCCTCTCGGGTGCCGTCCGTGCCGTGCCGGTCGGCGAGCCGGCGCAGCGCATGGGCGGCGTCGGGCATCGACCACCGAGAGGCGGGGTCCCGGTCCAGCATCCGGGTCAGGGCCGACTCCAGGAACGCGGCCCGCCGGGGACGAGCGGGTGGCCGCGACGCGATCGTGCGCAGCATCGCCACCGGGTTCGGCTCCGGCGGGTACGGCGGGGAGCCCTCCACGGCGCCGTACAACGTGGCGCCCAGCGCCCACACGTCCGAGGCCGGCCCGGGGTCGTGGCCCTCGGCCAGCTCCGGCGAGAAGTAGGAGGGCGTACCGGTGACGAAGCCGGACTGGGTCAGCGGCTGGTCCCCGTCCATCCGGGCGATGCCGAAGTCGCCGATCTTCGCCGTTCCGTCCTCGCCGACCAGGATGTTGTCCGGCTTGACGTCCCGGTGGATCGTGCCGGCCGCGTGCGCCGCCGCCAGGCCGTCCGCGACCTGCGCACCGAGGTCCGCCACCCGCTCCGGGGGCAGCGGACCGTCCTCCCGCACGATCTGCGCCAGGGTGCGGGACGGGACGTACTCCATCACCATCCAGATGGAGCCCTCGGTCTCGACGATGTCGTAGACCGACACCACGTTCTTGTGGTTCAGGGTCGCCGAGGACCTGGCCTCCCGCAGCGCGCGGGCCGAGTCGGGCGCCGACTGGTGCGGCAGCAGGCCGACCTGCTTGACGGCGACGTCGCGCCCCAGCAGGCCGTCGGTGCACAGCCAGACGGTCCCCATGCCTCCGCGACCGATGGCGCGTTTGACGCGGTACCGGTCGCCGATCACCTCGGGCGTCATGGACCTCCTCCCGGTCTGCTGGTACGACGACGTCCCGTCCGTCGTACCCACCTGCGCGAGGGGCACGCGTCGGCGCCGCGGGCCGGGCGTGCCGAGCGACGGCCGAGCGCTGTCGGGGGAGTGTGACAGGCTGTGCCCACCATGGCGACACCGAACGCATCCGACATCCTGGGCCACGTCACGCTCGTCACCGGCCCGGAAGAGTTCCTGAACCAGCGGACCGTCAGCGCCGCGCTGCGGGCGGTGCGCGACTCCGACCCCGAGGCGGAGGTGAGCGAGACCACCGCGAGCCAGCTCACCATGGGGGCGCTCGCCGACCTCGCCGCGCCGTCGCTGTTCTCGTCGATCCGATGCGTGGTGGTGCGCGAGCTCGAGGACCTCCCCGAGGAGAGCCAGGACGGGCTGGTCGACTACGCGGCCGCCCCGGCCCAGGACATCGGCCTGATCCTGGTGCACTCGGGCGGGCAGAAGGGCAGCGGCGTGCTCAACCGGCTGCGCAAGCACAAGGGCACGGTCACCGAGGCGAGGTCCGCGTCGCTCAAGGCCCCGGAGTTCCCCCGGTTCGTCTCCGGCGAGGTGCGGGCGGCGGGCGGCCGGATCGCCGAGGATGCCGCAGAGCTGCTGGTCCAGGCGGTCGGGCAGGACCTGCGGGCGCTGGCGGCGGCCGCGGACCAGCTCACCCACGACTTCGCCGGCGAGCCGATCACCGCGGCCATCGTCCGCCGGTACTTCGGCGGCCGGGCCGAGGTCAAGTCGTTCGCGATCGCGGACGCCGCGTGCTACGGCCGCACCTCCGGTGCGCTCGAGGAGCTGCGCTGGGCGCTGGACAACGGCACCGCCCCGGTGCTGGTCACCAGTGCCTTCGCGAGCGGGCTGCGGGGTCTGGCCAGGTTCCGGGCCGCGCCGCGCGGGCTGCGGGAGGCGGACCTGGCCCGCGAGGCCGGCGTGCCGCCCTGGAAGCTGCGGATCCTGCGGGAGCAGGCGCGCGGCTGGGACGACCTCGGGCTGGCCCGGGCGATCACCGCGGTGGCGCAGGCCGACGCCGACGTGAAGGGCGCGGCCGGCGACGCCGCCTACTCGCTGGAGCGGATGGTGCTGACCGTCACCGCCGCCCGCACCGCCCGCTGACCGAGCCCGCCCGGTCCGCGTCGGACGACCGCCGACCGCCCCCGCCAGCCCGGGACGGGGACAGCAAAAAGGCGCCTACCCGGGCGTGGGTGGCGCCTGATTGGCTGCTCGGCTCAGAGCGAGGCGGCCTTCTTGTTGATGGCCGACTTCTTGTTCGCCGCCTGGTTCTTGTGGATGACGCCCTTGGAGGCGGCCTTGTCGAGCTTCTGGCCCGCGGCCCGGGCCAGCTCCCTGGCCTTGTCGGCGTCGCCCGAGTCGGCTGCCTCACGGAACCGACGGACGGCCGACTTCAGCGCCGACTTCACGGACTTGTTGCGCTCGTGCGCAGCCTCGTTCTGTCGGTTGCGCTTGATCTGGGACTTGATGTTCGCCACGGGGCAGGCCTCGATCGAATTCTGGTCGGTTGGTCTGGGTGTGCGGCCGGCCGGAGCGGCCAGACACGCGACCGCTCACGATACCAGCGCGGCGGCGAGCCGCTCAAATCGAGCGGGCCGGCTCGAATCGAGCGGGCCGGGCGGGCACGGCGTCGGGCTCAGTCTACGCCGAGCCGGCGGCGGGCGCCCTCGAGGAACCGGGCCGACTGGATCCGGCGGAAGTCGGCCATCGCCGGCAGGTTGACGTCGACCGCGACGTGCGCGCGGTGCGCGAGGAACGTGCCGATCGCGACCAGGAAGGTCGTGACCTGCTCGTCGCCGAGGTCGCGCAGCGCCGGCGACGCGCCCACCGAGGCGTCGAACCAGGGGTCGGTGACCCGCTCCAGCCGGGCCAGCAGCGGGTCGGCCCACGCCGGGCCGCGGGCGGCGGCGCCCCAGTCGACGAACACCAGCGCGCCGTCCTCGCGCAGGATCACGTTGTCGTCGCGGATGTCCCAGTGCACCAGGTGGTCGGTGCTGGTGCGCTCGACGAGCGCGCGGCAGCGGTCGACGAGCTCCGGGGTCCTCGCGGCCACCCAGGGCGGGAGCAGGTGCGGGGGCAGGTCGCGCGCCTGCGCGACGCTGTCGCACCAGCGCCGCACCACCGCCCGGGTGTCCAGCAGGTCGGTGCCGTCGACCGGTGCCGGGACCGGGGTGACGCGCGCGTTCACCGCCGCGACCAGGTCGTCGGTGCGGCGTACCAGCAGGTCCATCTCCGCGTCGACCCGGGTGTCCGGGCGGCGGCCGGGGACGTCCTCGAGGAGCAGCGCGACCCAGCCGTCCGGCTCGTCGTAGGCGCCGAGCAGGGCGGCCCACAGCGGGTGCTCGCCCAGCAGCGTGAGGGCGTAGACCTCCCGGCGGAACAGCCCCGGCGTGTCCGGGTTGAGCTCGGGGCCGACCGCCTTCACGAAGGCCCGGGTGCCGTCGGCGCAGCGCAGCCGGGTGGCGCAGCCCGGTGACATCCCGCCCACCTGCTCGTCGGTGGCGGCGACCGGGGACCCCAGGACGGACTCCACCCAGCCGCGGACCCGGTCCGGGACCTCGTCGAGGCGCAGGCGTGTCCCGGCCGCCTTCGGTGATGGCCCGCTCACGCCCAGCCCCGCCGGTGTGCCAGCCAGGCCCAGGTGGCCTGGGCGTACCAGTCCTGGTGCACCCGCACGTAGGGCGAGGAGTTGGGCACCGGGTGGTCCCGGGACTCCAGGAAGTAGCCGCACACCAGCGCCAGCAGCACGTCGACGTGCTCGGGGTCGACGCCGCGGGTGAGCCCCCGTCGCGCGAGGGCGGCGTCGGCGTCCACCCCGTCGCCGAAGGCAGAGATCAGCAGCAGCACGGTGTCCACCCAGGCGGGCCCGAGCACCGGCCAGTTCCAGTCGCAGAGCACCGCGCCGGAGGGCGTGACCAGGAAGTTGTCGTCGCGGGCGTCGGTGTGCACCAGGCTGTCCCCGGCGAGCGCCTCCGGGTGCCGGGCCGCGAGCGCCGCCGCGTCCTCGAGGTGCGGCCACCCCGGGTGCCGCCGGCGGACGTAGTCCCAGCCCGTGAGCATCGCGCCGAACTCCTCCTCGGCGCCCAGCGGGCGCAGCCGCAGGTCGGGCGGCGCGGGGGTCAGCGCGCCGGCCAGCCGCTCCAGGGCGTCGAGGCAGGCCTCGAGCTGGTCGGGGTCCCACGGTCGGACCGGGTTCGCCCCCTCGACGTACTCCAGGGCGAGGACCACCCACAGGTCGTCCTCGTGGCTCCACAGCAGGCGGGGCACCGGGAGGCCGTCCGGCAGCAGGCGGAGCTTGCGGATCTCCTCGCGGTAGGCGTCCGCGAACGGCCGTTGCGCCTTGGTGCTGGCCGCCTTCACGAACGTCCGTGAGCCGTCCGCGCAGGTCAGCACCGAGGCGAAGCCGGGCGTGTAGCCGGCGCCCGCGGACGCGGCGTCGGCGACCGGTGAGCCGAGCCGCTGCTCGATCGTCCGGCGCAGCATCGGCGGCAGCAGCAGCCAGTCCAGCCGGCGTGCCGTCCGGCCGTGGGGGACCTGGGCGACCGCGGACGGGTGCTGGGGCTGGCTCATGGCCCGTCATTCTGCCCCGGCGGGCGGCCCGGTTCCGCCCATTGTCACCGGCGCCCGGCGTGGCGGCAGCGTGCCGGGCCCGGACGTGCGGGTCCGGCGCCCCGGCATGGGACACTGGGACGGTCCGACCGAGAGCCAGAGAAAGTTCCCCGTGTCCCAGCAGTTCGCGCCCGCACCGGGCCAGACCGACCCCGCGATCATCCGCAACTTCTGCATCATCGCGCACATCGACCACGGGAAGTCGACGCTCGCGGACCGGATGCTGCAGCTCACCGGGGTGGTCGACGAGCGCAGCGCCCGCGCGCAGTACCTCGACCGGATGGACATCGAGCGCGAGCGCGGCATCACCATCAAGAGCCAGGCGGTGCGGATGCCGTGGACGGTCCCGGCGGGCAACCAGGCCGGTGCCGGGCCGGGGACCTACGTGCTGAACATGATCGACACCCCCGGCCACGTGGACTTCACCTACGAGGTGTCCCGCTCGCTCGAGGCGTGCGAGGCCGCGGTGCTGCTGGTGGACGCCGCGCAGGGGATCGAGGCGCAGACGCTGGCCAACCTCTACCTCGCGCTGGGTGCGGACCTGCAGATCATCCCGGTGCTGAACAAGATCGACCTGCCGTCCGCGCAGCCGGAGAAGTACGCCGCCGAGCTGGCCCACATCATCGGCTGCGACGAGTCGGACGTGCTGCAGGTCTCCGCGAAGACCGGCCTGGGCGTCGAGGCGCTGCTCCACCAGATCGTCGCGCAGACCCCACCGCCGGTGGGCGACCCCGACGCGCCGCCGCGCGCGCTGATCTTCGACTCCGTCTACGACACCTACCGCGGGGTGGTCACCTACGTGCGGGTCGTCGACGGCAAGCTCACCCACCGGGACCGGATCAAGATGATGTCCACCGGTGCGGTCCACGAGATGCTCGAGGTGGGGGTGATCTCGCCGGAGCCGACCAAGGCCGGTGACCTCGGTGTCGGCGAGGTCGGCTACCTGATCACCGGGGTGAAGGACGTCCGCCAGTCCCGCGTCGGCGACACGGTGACGTCCCAGAACCACGGCGCGTCCGAGCCACTCGGCGGCTACAAGCACCCCAACCCGATGGTGTTCTCCGGGCTCTACCCGATCGACGGTGACGACTACCCGACGCTGCGCGACGCACTGGACAAGCTGCAGCTGAACGACGCCGCCCTGGCCTACGAGCCGGAGACGTCCGGGGCGCTCGGCTTCGGCTTCCGCTGCGGCTTCCTGGGGCTGCTGCACATGGAGATCGTCCGGGAGCGCCTGGAACGGGAGTTCAAGCTCGAGCTGATCTCGACCGCGCCCAACGTGGTCTACCAGGTGATCATGGAGGACGGCACCGAGCACAAGGTGACCAACCCGAGCGAGTACCCCTCCGGCAAGATCGCCGAGGTGCACGAGCCGGTGGTGAAGGCCACGCTCCTGAGCCCCAGCGAGTACATCGGCGCCATCATGGAGCTCTGCCAGTCCAAGCGCGGGCAGCTGCAGGGGATGGACTACCTCTCCGCGGACCGCGTGGAGCTGCGTTACCGGCTGCCGCTGGCGGAGATCGTCTTCGACTTCTTCGACCAGCTGAAGTCGCGCACCAAGGGCTACGCGTCCCTCGACTACGAGCCGGTCGGCGACCAGCTGGCCGACCTGGTCAAGGTCGACATCCTGCTGCAGGGCGAGACCGTCGACGCGTTCAGCGCGATCGTGCACCGCGACCACGCCTACTCCTACGGCGTCGCGCTGGCCGGCAAGCTCCGCGAGCTGATCCCGCGCCAGCAGTACGAGGTGCCGATCCAGGCCGCGATCGGCTCCCGGGTGATCGCGCGCGAGACCATCCGCGCGATCCGCAAGGACGTCCTCGCCAAGTGCTACGGCGGCGACATCACCCGCAAGCGCAAGCTGCTGGAGAAGCAGAAGGAAGGCAAGAAGCGGATGAAGATGGTGGGCCGGGTCGAGGTGCCCCAGGAGGCCTTCATCGCCGCGCTGTCGACCACCGACACCGGTGCGGGGGACAAGGGCAAGAAGTAGCCTCGCCGGGTGAGCCTGCTGCCGTTCGAGATCCCGGCCGCGTTCCTGGCGTTCGGGGACCGCGACGAGTCCTGGCGACCGTGGCTCGAGGCGCTGCCCCGGCTGGTCGCCGACGTCGTCGAGGACTGGGAGCTGGTCTTCGACGGCCCGCCGCGGCACGGCTTCTGCGCGCTCGTCGTCCCGGTGCGTACGACGGACGGGCGCCCGTGCGTGCTCAAGGCCGCCTGGCCGCACGACGAGGAGGAGCACGAGCACCTGGCGCTGCAGCGGCTGCACGGCGACGGGATGGTGCGGATGTACCGCGCGGACCCGAGCCGGCACGTGATGCTCCTGGAGCGGCTGCATCCCGAGGACCTGACCGGCCCGTGGGACCTCGAGGCCTGCGAGGTGGTCGCCGGGCTCTACCGGCGGATCCACGTGCCCGCGCCGCCGCAGCTGCGCACCCTGACGTCGTACGTCGCGCGCTGGGACGCCGACCTGGCCGCGCTGCCGAAGGACGCGCCGGTGCCGCGGCGGCTGGTGGAGCAGGCGCTGTCGCTGGACGGGGACCTGGTCGCGGACCCGGGCTCGGTGGGCACGATGATCCACGGCGACCTGCACTACGAGAACGTGCTGGCCGCCGACCGGGAGCCCTGGCTGGCGATCGACCCGAAGCCGATGTCGGGGGACCCGCACTACGAGCTCGCGCCGATGCTGTGGAACCGGTGGCAGGAGGTGGTGGCCTCCGGGGACGCCCGGGACGCCGTCCGGCGTCGCTTCCACACGCTGGTGGACGCCGCGGAGCTGGACGAGGAGCGGGCCCGCGACTGGGTGGTGGTCCGCGAGGTGCACAACGCGCTGTGGACCGTCCGGGACGCCGGGCCGGGTGGGCTCGACGCGGAGGACCGCGAGTGGGTCACCCGGTGCGTGACGATCGCCAAGGCCGTGCAGGGCTGACCGCCCGAGCCGGTCGAAACTCCCGTGCGCACCCGAGGCGGGATCGGCGAAGATGGGTGCCATGCGCAGCCCCCGGGTGATCTCCGTCAACGTCGGCCTCCCCCGCGTGGAGCGCCTCTCCGGCCGGGCCCGCCGGACCGCGATCCGCAAGCAGCCGGTCACCGGCGCGGTCGCCGTGCACCCGCTCGGGCTCGAGGGCGACCAGGTGGGCAACACCAAGCACCACGGCGGCACCTACCAGGCGGTGTACGCCTTCGCGCAGGAGGACCTCGACCACTGGACCGAGCAGCTCGGGGAGCGCGTCCCCCCGGGGACGTTCGGGGAGAACCTCACCACCGCCGGCATCGACGTCAACGCGGCGACGCTGGGCGAGCGGTGGCGCATCGGGTCGGCCCTGCTCGAGGTGGCCTCGGTGCGGATCCCGTGCAGCGTATTCAAGGGCTGGATGGGCACCAACGGGTTCGACGAGACCGCCTGGGTCAAGCGGTTCACCGCCCACGGCCGCCCGGGCCCGTACCTGCGGGTCCTGGAGGAGGGCAGCCTCCGCGCCGGGGACGAGATCGTGGTGGAGCAACGGCCCGACCACGGGGTCAGCGTCGCGACGATGTTCGCGGCGCTCACCACCAGGCGCGAGCTGCTGCCCGAGCTGCTCGGAGTCGAGGGGATCGACCCGCAGGCCGAGCAGGCGGCCCGGGAGTACGTCGATCGTGCCGGCTGAGCCGTCCGCGCAGTGACGGGGGTGCCCACGGGGCCGGTTGGGGCGCTAACCTACCGAGAAGTAGCCAAGTTCTACCTTGTGCTGCGACGACCTCATGCCGGGTGGAACCAGGGAGACCGATGTCCAAGAGCGCTGCGGTGAGCTACGACATGACCGCGATCGAGAACCGTCCCGCCAACGTCGGTCGGCAGTTCTTCGACCGCGTCGAGTCCAGTCCGCACCGGGAGGCCTACCGCTACCCGAAGGGGGAGCAGTGGGAGTCGATGACCTGGCAGGAGACCGGCGACCAGGTCACCCGGCTTGCCGCCGGCCTGGTCCGGCTGGGCATCGAGCCCGAGCAGCGGGTCGGCATCGCCTCCGGCACCCGGATCGAGTGGATCCTCGCGGACCTGGCGATCCTGTCCGCGGGGGCCGCGACCACCACGGTCTACCCGTCCACCAACCCCGAGGACGTCGCGTACATCCTCGCCGACTCCGAGTGCCGCATCGTCTTCGCCGAGGACGACGCCCAGCTCGCCAAGCTCCTCGAGCGCAAGTCCGAGCTCCCGCACCTGACCAAGGTGGTCACCTTCGACGGCGCCACCGACGACGACTGGGTGATCTCGATGGCCGACCTGGCCAAGCTCGGCGAGGAGGAGCTGGCCGAGAACCCGCACGTCGTCGAGGAGCGCATCGCCGCCACCGGCCCCGAGTCGCTCGCCACCCTGATCTACACCTCGGGCACCACCGGTCGGCCCAAGGGTGTGCGGCTGCAGCACCGGTCCTGGACCTACGAGGGCGCGGCCATCCAGGCGCAGAACATCCTCGACGAGAACGACCTGCAGTTCCTCTGGCTGCCGATGGCGCACTCCTTCGGCAAGGTGCTGCTCTCCACCCAGCTCGCCTGCGGCTTCGCGACCGCGGTCGACGGTCGGGTGGAGAAGATCATCGACAACCTCGCCGTGGTCCGGCCGACGTTCATGGGCGCCGCGCCCCGGATCTTCGAGAAGGCGCACGGGCGGATCGTGACGATGCAGGCCTCCGAGGGCGGGATCAAGGAGAAGCTGTTCAACCAGGCGTTCAAGGTCGGGCTGGAGGTCGACAGGCTCAAGCGTGAGGGCAAGCCGGTGCCGTTGCTTCTCGCCGGCCAGCACGCGCTGTTCGACCGGCTGGTGTTCGCGAAGATCCGGGAGCGCTTCGGCGGCCGGGTGCGGTTCTTCATCTCGGGGGCCGCGGCGCTCAACCGGGAGATCGCGGAATGGTTCCACGCGGCCGGCATCGTGATCCTCGAGGGCTACGGGATGACCGAGTCCTCGGCCGGCTCGGTGGTGAACCACCCCGCGGACTACCGGCTCGGCAGCGTCGGACTGGTGTTCCCCGGCACCGAGCTCAAGATCGCCGAGGACGGCGAGATCCTGATCAAGGGGCCCGGCGTGATGGAGGGCTACCACAACCTTCCCGAGCAGACCACCGAGGCGCTCACCGACGACGGCTGGCTGCGCACCGGGGACATCGGCGAGGTGGATGCCGACGGGTTCCTGAGGATCACCGACCGGAAGAAGGACCTGTTCAAGACCTCGGGCGGCAAGTACATCGCGCCGTCCGCGATCGAGTCGCAGTTCAAGGCGATCTGCCCCTACGCGAGCCAGTTCCTGGTGCACGGCAACGAGCGCAACTTCTGCGTCGCCGTGATCACCCTCGACCCGGAGGCGATGGCGGGCTGGGCCGAGGAGAACGGGATGGCCGGCAGCTCCTACGCGCAGATCATGTCCTCGCAGCAGGTCAAGGACATGGTGGCCGGCTACGTCGAGACGTTGAACTCCCGGCTGAACCGCTGGGAGACGATCAAGAAGTGGGTGCTGCTCGACCACGACCTGACCGTCGAGTCCGGCGAGCTGACTCCGTCGCTGAAGGTGAAGCGCAAGGTCGTCGAGGACAACTACAAGGACGAGATCGACGCCTTGTACTCCTGACCGCCGGCCGCGTCCCTCCCGCGAGAACCGCGACGACTCGTTCGTCGCGGTTCTCGTCCGTGTTGGCTGTGATTCGGCGACATCCGCCGGCACGGCCGCTATGGTCGTTTCAAGTCTCTCGGGGGGATTCACGTGGAAGGGGCCGCTTTGGCGGACGTGACTGGGACAGCAACGACCGCCGAGGACGGGGGCCCTGCCGGCGGCAACCACGCCGTGAGCAACGCCCTGAAAGAGACCGTCGACTCGCTGGCCTCGGTCTTCCGCAACCCGAACCTCCGGCGGGTGCAGCTCGCCCTGGCCGGCTCGACGGTCGGGGACTGGGCGTACGGCACCGCCGTTGCCGTCTGGGCGTACGGCGTGGGCGGCGCGACTGCCGTCGGTGTCTGGTCAGCCGTCCGGATGGCGTTGCTGGCACTCACCTCGCCGCTGGGTGCGACCTTCGCCGATCGCTACCCGCGGCGCGCGGTGATGATCGGCGCCGACCTGGTGCGGGCGACGCTGGTCGTCGTGGCGACCGTGTGCCTGTTCCTCGACCTGCACCCTGCGTTCGTGTTCGTCCTCGCCACCATGACCTCGATCGTGAGCACCGCGTTCCGGCCCGCCCAGCGCGCCCTGATGCCGTCGCTCGCCAACCGCCCCGAGGAGCTCACGGCGTCCAACGGCACCGCCAGCACGCTGGAGAGCCTGGCGTTCTTCGTGGGTCCGTCCCTCGGCGCCCTCCTGCTCTTCGTGGCCGACGTGGAGGTGGTGTTCCTCCTCAACGCCGCGACGTTCCTGCTGTCGACGCTCCTGGTGGCCAGGGTGCAGCTCGCTCGCGAGCAGCGACCCGACGAACCGTCCGGGTCGGCCGTGGAGGTGGCACACCCTCCGGAGGAGCCGAAGGAGAGCTTCCTCTCGGAGGTCTCGGCCGGCTTCCGATCGATCTGGCGCGACAAGGACCTGCTCGTGGTCACCGCCGAGGTGAGCGCACAGACCGTCGTCGCCGGCGCCTCGGCCGTGTTCACCGTGGTGATGGCGGTGGACATCCTCGGCACCGGGCCGGCGGGAGGGGGCTACCTGGACTCCGTGCTCGGGGTCGGCGCGATCGTCGGTGGGTTCACTGCGATCGCCCGTGCGACCCGCCGCAAGCTGGCGCAGGACCTGACCTTCGGCGTCGTGCTCTGGTCCGTCCCGCTGCTGCTGGTGACGTTGTGGCCGCACCCCGTGGCAGCCTTCGCGGCCATGGTCCTGCTCGGCTTCGGCAACCCACTCGTCGACGTGAACATGGAGACGATCATCCAGCGGATCACCCCCGAGGAGGTGATGGGCCGCGTCTTCGGGGCGCTCGAGGCCTGTCTGATCGCCACGATGGCGGTCGGCGCCGCCGTGATGCCGTTCCTCGTGCACTGGCTCGGACTGCGTCCGGCGCTTGCCGCGGTCGGTCTCGGGGTCGCGGCCCTGGCGATGGTCGGGCTCCCGCGGATGCGCGGTCTCGACACGCGGCTGCGCCGCCCGGCGGGCCTGGAGCTGCTCGAGCCGATCGCGATGTTCGCGCCGCTCACGCCGGCTGTGGTCGAGTCCCTGGCTCGCAGCCTCGTCCGCGTGACGGTCCGGGCCGGCGAGGCGGTGCTGCGCGAGGGCGACCAGTCCGACCGCTTCTACATCATCGAGTCCGGGCAGGTCGAGGTCACCCAGAACGGCGCGGTCCTGCGGCAGGAGGGGCCGGGTGAGTTCTTCGGCGAGATCGGCCTGCTGCGCGACGTGCCACGCACGGCGACCATCACCGCACTCGAGGACACCGAGCTCGTCGCACTCGAGCGCGAAGACTTCCTCTCGGCGGTGACCGGCCAACGCGAGGCTCGCTCCGCGGCGGACGACATCGTGACCCGACGGCTGACCGTCTGACGGGGGACTGACCAAGATGAGCAGCTGCACCGGATGCGGGGCCGGCGACCAGCCGGACGGTGCACGGTTCTGCTTCAGCTGCGGCAACCCCCTGGCGACGCCGACCTGTGCCTCCTGCGGCGCGGGGCTGGTGCCCGGTGCCCGGTTCTGCAGCGAGTGCGGTGCGGTGCGGACCGGATCGGGCGCGTCGGCGGCACCTCCCGCCGCCGGCCAGCCGGTCTCGGCTCGTCGGGTGACCAGCGTGCTGTTCGGGGACCTCGTCGGCTTCACCGCGCTGTCGGAGCACCGGGACCAGGAGGACACCCGCGAGCTGCTGAGCCACTACTTCGACGAGTGCAGACAGATCATTGCCCGCTACGGCGGCACGGTGGAGAAGTTCATCGGCGACGCGGTGATGGCGGTCTGGGGGGTGCCGACCGCGCACGAGGACGACGCCGAGCGCTCCGTACGTGCCGGCCTCGAGCTCGTCGACGCCGTGGAGGCCGTGGGACAGGACATCGGCGTCGCTGGGCTCGCGATGCGGGTGGGCATCGTCACCGGCGAGGTCGCGGTGACGGTGGGCGCCCAGCAGCAGGGAATGGTGGCGGGTGACGCCGTGAACACCGCGGCACGGGTCCAGTCCGTCGCTGCTCCCGGTCAGGTGTGGGTGGACGAGACCACGCGGCTGTTGACCTCGTCGGCGATCACCTACCTCGACGTCGGCGCTCACCAGCTGAAGGGGAAGGCCGACCCGGTGCCGCTGTGGTCGGTGCACGCCGTGGTTGCCGCGGTCGGTGGCGCGCAGCGAGCCGACGGGCTGGAGGCTCCGCTCGTCGGCCGGGACCGCGAGCTGCGGCTGATCAAGGAGCTGTTCCACGCCTCCGCGGAGAGCCGGCAGCCGTCCCTGCTGGTGATGGTCGGCGAGCCCGGGCTGGGGAAGTCGCGCCTCGGGTGGGAGTTCGAGAAGTACGTCGACGGCCTCACGATGACCACCCGGTGGCACAGCGGCCGCTCCGTCGCCTACGGCGAGGGGATGGCCTACTTCGCGCTGTCCGAGGCGGTGCGAGCCCGGCTGCGGGCGTTGGATCCCGGTGCCGACGGGGACGAGTCGGCCCAGGACCAGGCCGACCTCCTCGAGCGCGGGCTCGAGCGCTACGTACCCGACGCGTCCGAGCGGGAGTGGCTCCGTCCCCGGTTGGGAGCGCTGCTCGGCGTCGGGTCGACCGGCAGCTTCCAGCGCGAGGACCTGTTCTCCGCCTGGGCGGCGTTCCTCCAGCGCGTGGGGGAGGACGGATACCCGGTCGTGCTGGTGGTCGACGACTGCCACCACGCGGACGACGGTCTGGTGCAGTTCGTCGAGCACCTGTTGGCCACGGCCGCGTTCCCCTGCTTCGTGCTGCTGCTGGGCCGGCCGGCCCTGCTCGAGCGCTACCCGTCGCTCGCGGTGAACCGCCGCGCGACGGTGAGCCACCTCGCGGTGCTCGCCGACGCGGACGTCGCGAGCCTGCTCGACGGGCTGGTCGTCGGGCTGCCCGAGCAGGCCCGCCAGTCGCTGGTCGACCGCTCGGAGGGCGTCCCGCTGTTCGCGGTCGAGACGGTGCGGTCGCTGATCGACCGGGACCTCGTCGTACCGCGCGGCGGCCAGTACGTCCCGGCCGACCCCGGCGCGCTGGACCTCGACTCGGTGGGTGCCCCCGCGTCTCTGCAGGCCCTGGTCGCCGCGAGGCTCGACGCGCTCGACCCGGACCAGCGACGTCTGGTCGAACGCGCCAGCGTGGTGGGGAACGCCTTCTCCCGCGACGAGATCGGCGAGCTGTGCCCGGACCTGGTCGGCCTGGACGACCTGCTCGCGGGGCTGGTGAGGCAGCAGATCCTGAGCCAGACCACCAGCCGGTTCAGTGCCGACTTCGGCCAGTACCAGTTCGTGCAGTCCGTCGTGCGACAGGTCGCCTACGGCAGCCTGTCGCGCCGTGAGCGCCGCGCGATCCACCTCGACGTCGCCCGCCAGGGCGAGGCGCAGGAGGGCGCCTCGGGTGAGCTGTCCCCGATCATCGCCCAGCACGTCCTCGACGCGGTTGCCGCGATGCCCGACGAGCCCGACGTCACCGAGCTCGAGGAGAAGGCGATCGCCCACCTGGAGCGGGCGGCGGCCCGCGCCCGGGCGCTCGGCGCGGCCCGCGAGTCCGCCGATCACCTGCTCCAGGCGCTCGAACGCGCGCGCGACGAGGTCACGCGTGCCCGCCTCGACGGTGCGGCCGCCTGGGCGCTGGTCGACGCGGGTGACTACCAGGCCGCCCTGCCGCACGCGGTCGCCGCGATCGAGTCCTGTGACGCGATGGGTGACCCCATCGCGGCGGCGATGGCGGCCGCCGCCCAGGCGGCCGTGCTCAGCACGACCGGCGACAACGCGGGCGCCTTGAGTGTCGCCGAGCCTCGCTGGGAGGCGTTGTGGGCCGACCCGCCGGAGGGGGCCGACGGTGCGCTCCTCGCCCTGGCGTCGGTGGTCTCCACCGCCCTGGGTTCGATCGGGGCGGAGCAGCGGAACCGCGAGGTGTGCGACAGGCGCGTCCAGCTCGCCGAGAAGATCGGGGACCGGGAGGAGCTCGCCAGCGCGCTGCGCACCCTCGGCGTGTCCTACAGCCTGACCTCCGGCGCCGCGGAGACGGCGCGTGTCCTGATGAGCGCGGCGGCCGACATCGCCCGCGAGCACCACTACCCGCGGGTGCTGGCCGGCTGCCTGCTCAACCTGACCGTCGACGCCTACAACGAGGACCTCGCCAAGGCCGTGGAGGTCGGGCGCGAGGCCGTCGACGTAGCGGAGCGGGCCGGGGTCGCGGTCTGGAGCGACTACGCGGAGGCCAACCTCGCGCTCGCCCTGCTCGCGGCCGGCCGCTGGGAGGACCTCGAGGCCTTCCTGCACCGCGTCGAGACGGACCGGCCGAGCAGCTCGATCGTGCGGCCGATCGTCAGCGCCTCCGCACGCGGGTTCCTCGCGGTCGTCCGCGGGGAGCGGTTCGACGACCCGTGGGGGCCGGACGGGCCGCCCGCGACCGACGGGCCGTCGGACAACGCCTGGCTCGCGTTCGTCAGCGCCGCCACCGAGCAGTCCCGGGGCCGGGAGGACCTCGCGCTGCGGCACGCGGTCGAGGCCGCGCGCACGGCGTTCGAGCAGTCGGGCATGTGGGACGACTTCGTCCACATCTGGCCGGTGGCGATGGACCTCGCCCTGCACTGCGAGGACCTCGGCAGCGCGCGGGACCTGCTCGGCCTGGTGGATCAGGGCGCCATGAGACGGCGGGTGCCGCTGGGCGTACGCGCCCACCGCGACCTCTTCACCGCGCTGCTGGCAGAGGAGCCGGAAGCGGACTCGGTCGAACACCTGCTCCGGGCGGCGGTCGACGCGTACACCCGGTGGGGGTCCCCGCACCACCGGGCCCGGGCCGTCGGCGAGCTGGGTCTGTGGTTGCGCCGACACGAGCGGGGCGAGGAGGGCGACGCGCTCCTGGAGGAGGCGCGCGAGGCGCTCGCGCAGCTGGGTGCCGTCGCCTGGCTGGGGCGGCTCGAAGGGCAGACGACGGCCCGGTGCTGACGACGTGACACGATTCGGGGATGCCCTCCGCACTGCCCGACGGTGACCCCGCGCCGGCCGACGGGTCGCTCCCGCCGTCCGCGCGGCACGGTCTCGGAGCGAGGCCGTTCGGTCTCTACGTGCACGTGCCGTTCTGCACGGTGCGATGCGGCTACTGCGACTTCAACACGTACACAGCAACCGAGCTGGGGGACGCGCCCGGCGCGTCAAGGGCGTCGTACGCCGACGCCGCGATCACCGAGATCCGGCAGGCCCGCAGGGTGCTGGGCGGTGCGGACCTGCCGGTCGAGACGGTGTTCTTCGGCGGCGGTACGCCCACGCTGCTGCCGCCTGGTGACCTGACCCGGATCGTCGAGGCGGTCGAGACCGAGTTCGGGCTCGCCCCGGACGGGGAGGTGACCACCGAGTCCAACCCGGACAGCGTGGACCTCGCCGACCTGGAGAAGCTGCGAGCCGGCGGGATCAACCGGATCTCGTTCGGGATGCAGTCCGCGGTGCCGCACGTGCTGCGGGTGCTGGACCGCACCCACGACCCGCGGCGGGTGCCCGAGGTGGTGCGCTGGGCCCG
This sequence comes from uncultured Actinomycetota bacterium, assembly GCA_963728775.1. Lineage (GTDB taxonomy): Bacteria > Actinomycetota > Actinomycetes > Propionibacteriales > Nocardioidaceae > Nocardioides_B. Next base: position 247,912 of record CAVSLP010000007.1, on the reverse strand, counting down.
GGAGGCGGGTTTCGACCAGGTCAGCCTGGACCTCATCTACGGCACGCCGGGGGAGAGCCTCGAGGACTGGCGGGCCTCGCTGGACGATGCGCTGGCGTGCGCGCCGGACCACCTCTCGGCGTACGCGCTGATCGTCGAGGAGGGCACCGCGCTGGCCAGGAGGATCCGGCGTGGGGAGGTGCCGATGCCCGACGACGACGACCTCGCCGACAAGTACCTCGCCGCGGACGCCGCACTCGAGGCGGCCGGGCTGCGGTGGTACGAGGTGTCGAACTGGGCGCGCGACGAGGCGGCGGCCTGCCGGCACAACGTCTCGTACTGGACCGGTGCGGACTGGTGGGGCATCGGGCCCGGGGCGCACTCGCACGTCGGCGGGGTGCGGTGGTGGAACGTCAAGCACCCGACGGCGTACGGCGCGCGGCTTGCCGCGGACCAGAGCCCGGCCCACGCCCGCGAGGTGCTCGACGAGGAGACCCGACGGGTCGAGCGGGTGCTGCTCGAGACCCGGCTGCGCAGCGGGCTCCCGGTCGACGTGCTGGACGCGGCGGGCCGGGCCGCGCTGCCGGAGCAGGTCGCGCGCGGGCTCGTCGGACCGGCCGAGCTCGCCACGGGCCGGGTCGTGCTGACCCTGCGCGGGCGGCTGCTCGCGGACGCCGTGGTCCGCGACCTGCTGCCGTGATCCCCCGGGACGTCATACGTTCCGGTCGTCATGGCGACCACAACGTATGACGTCCGGGGGGAGGGGTCAGTGGACCAGCCGGATGCAGAGCGGGTAGCGGTACTCCTCGCCGTTCGCCGCCTTGATGGTGGCCAGGATGATCACCACCAGCGCGAAGATCCCGACCGCGATCAGCATCAGGATGCCGACCAGGATCAGCACCAGCACCCCGCTGACCACCAGGTAGATCAGCAGCGAGATCTGGAAGTTCAGCGACTCGACCGCGTGCCGGCGCACGAACGCCGACTCGTTGCCCTTGGTCAGCATCACCAGCAGCGGGCACAGGAACCCCATCGCGAACCAGGCGGCCACGAACGTGCCCACGTGCGCGATCAACGCCCAGGTCTTCTCGTCCTGGGTCGGCCCGAAGCCGCCGGCCCGCGGCTGCTCCCCCGGCGGCGGAGGCGGAGGTGCGTAGCTCATGTCGGGTCTCCCGCGGTGACGAAGTCGATCAGCTCCTCGACCCTACCGAGCAGAGCGGGCTCGAGGTCGTTGAACGTCGAGACCTTGCCCAGGATGTGCTTCCAGGCACGGGCGATGTCGGCCTGGTCGCGGTGCGGCCAGCCCAGGCACTGGCAGATGCCCTTCTTCCACTCCACGTTGCGCGGGATCTGGGGCCAGGCCTCGAGGCCGAGCCGGGCCGGCTTCACCGCCTGCCAGACGTCGACGAACGGGTGGCCGACGATCAGCACGTGCCGGCCGACCGGGCTCTTCGCGACCGCCTGGGCGATCCGGCTCTCCTTGGACCCCGCGACGAGGTGGTCGACGAGCACGCCGACCCGGCGCTCGGGTCCCGGCCGGAAGTCGCGCAGGTGCTCGGCGAGGTCGTCGACGCCCTCGAGGTACTCCACGACGACGCCCTCCACGCGCAGGTCGTCGCCCCAGACCTTCTCGACCAGCTCGGCGTCGTGGCGGCCCTCCACGAAGATCCGGCTGGCGCGTGCCACACGCGCCTTCGTGCCGGGCACGGCGACCGACCCGGACGCCGTACGGGTCCGGGCGGCGGGTCCTTTGCGGGACGGCGGGCGGAGGATCACCGGGACGCCCTCGAGCAGGAAGCCGGCACCGAGCGGGAAGGTACGGCGCTTGCCGCGCCGGTCCTCGAGCGTCACGGTGTCGAGGTCGCGCTCGACGGCGACGATCTCGCCGCACCAGTCGGTGGTGACCTCCTCGACGACCAGGCCCTTGTCGGCCTCGATCTCGACGGCGCGGCCGCGCTTGGGGGCGCGCCAGTCGGTGTTCAACACATCGGATCCGTAGCGGTCGAAGGACATCTGAGCACCGTATGCGCGGGGCAACCGGGTCCCCGGGCGGCACGCCGCGGGCGGCCCCCCGGCCCGGGAAACATGTTGTCCGGCGAACGGTCGCGATATATCGTTAGGGTTCGAGAACAGTCGCTCTGGAGGGAGCAGGTCATGGGTCGATCACCGTGGGACTCGCCGTGGGACAACCCGCGCGGCCGGAGCGGTCCGCGCGGCGGACCGTGGGGCTCGGCGCCCTGGGGCTCCGGCCCGCCGCCGTGGGTGCAGGGGCTGATCGGGCTGGCCCAGTCCGGCACGCAGGCGGCCCGGGGACCGAAGGTGCGCCGCGGTGACGTGCGCGCCGCGATCCTCGACGTGCTCGCCGTGGAGCCGATGAACGGCTACCAGATCATCCAGCAGATCGCGGAGCGCAGCGGCGGCGCGTGGAAGCCGAGCCCCGGCTCGGTCTACCCGACCGTGCAGCAGCTCGAGGACGAGGGGCTCGTGGAGGGCCACGACGCGGAGGGCCGGCGGCTGCTGCGGCTGACCGACCCGGGCCGGCGCTACGTCGAGGAGCACCCGGACGAGATGGCCGGCACCTGGCGCCCCTTCGACGAGGCCGACGAGGAGGAGCACGGCCACGCCGGTGACCTCAAGCCGGTGATCGGCCAGGTGATGGGTGCGGTCTGGCAGGTGATCGTGTCCGGCACCCGCCAGCAGCAGGCGGAGGCCGCGGAGATCCTGGCCGAGACCCGGCGCAAGCTCTACGGCCTGCTCGCGGAGGGAGACTCCGAATGAGCCCCGAGATCCGGATCGGTGACGCCGAGCGCGAGGCCGCGGTCACCGCCCTCGGCGAGCACTACGCGGCCGGGCGGCTCACCAAGGACGAGTACGACGAGCGGGCCGAGCAGGCCTGGGCGGCGCGCACCAGCTCCGCGCTGGCGCCGCTGTTCTCGGACCTGCCGGCGCTGCGCGGGGCCGGCCCGACCTCCGCGCGGGCCGGGTCCGCGCCCGGGCCGGGTGCCCCGAGCTCGTGGCGGCCGCGACGTCGGCCGGGGTTCCCGTTCCTGCCGGTGCTGCTGCTGGTCGTCGGCCTGGCGATGCTGGTCCACGTGCCGTGGCCGTTCCTGCTGCTGTTCGGCTGGCTGCTGTGGCGCGGCTTCGCCTTCCGGGCGTTCGGGGGTCGGCGGTGGTCGCGTGACGGGTCCCAGCAGGGCTGGCCGCCCCGGCGCTGGTGACCGCCCGCGCGTCTCACAGCAGCGGGAGGGAGCGGGCGCTGCGCGGCAGCTGGTCGTAGCCGCGCGCGACCGCGTGCCGCAGCTCCTCGCGCGGGTAGGGCCAGTCCGCCGCCTCGAGCGCCTCGGCCACGGGAACGCCCCGGGTGGCCAGGTCGCGGATGGTCTCGGCCACCACCCCGACGCCGGCCCGCTGCTGCTCCACGAAGTCGCGGCCGACCGGCAGCCCGTGTCCCGGCACCACCACCCCGTCCACGGCGACCAGCCCGACCACCAGGTCGAGGGTGGCCGGCCACTCCATCGGGTAGCAGTCGTCGCCGTAGCCCGGCACCCCGTTGCGCAGCGCCGACTCCTCGACCAGGTCGCCGGCGAACAGCACGCCCGCGTCGCCGACCCGCACGACGGAGTCGCCGGCGGTGTGGCCGCGGCCCGGGTGCACCAGCTCGACGAGCCGGTCGCCGAGGTCGACCACCCGCGCGGAGGAGAACGTCTCGGTGGGAAGCAGGATCCGGGTCGCGGCGATGTCGGCGTGCCGCTGCCGCATCACCGGGTCCAGGTCCTCGTCGCTCGGCGGGTCCTCCGCGTACCGGCGGGCCTCCTCCTGCAGCGCCGGCCCGGTCTCGGCGAGCCCGGCCACCGCGTCCTCGTGCGCGAACAGCGGCGGGGCGCCGTACGCCTCGGAGAGGACCACGTTGCCGAAGGTGTGGTCGAAGTGCTGGTGGGTGTTCACCACCCCGACGACGTCGCCGGCACCGAGGCGGCGGACCTGCTCCACCACCGCCCGGGCCTCCACCTCCGAGGCGTGCGTGTCGACCACCAGCAGGCCGCGCTCGCCGCCGACCAGTCCGACGTTGACGTCGAGGAACTCGAATCGCGCCACCCAGCAGCGGTCGGCCACCTCGACGAACCCGGCCCCGTGGGCGAAGTCACTCATGGGGCCAACGCTACGCAACGGCCGGAGCCACCAGCCGCGCGACCTAGTAGGCTTGGCACTCGGAACAGGTGAGTGCCAGCTCGACGCAAGGCAAGGAGGCGACGGTCATGGTCGAGGACCGCAAGCTCGCCGTGCTGCGCGCGATCGTCGAGGACTACGTTTCCACCCAGGAGCCGGTCGGCTCCAAGGCTCTCGTGGACCGGCACCGGCTCGGCGTCTCGCCGGCCACCGTGCGCAACGACATGGCGGCGCTGGAGGAGGAGGGGTTCATCACCCAGCCGCACACCAGCGCCGGCCGGATCCCCACCGACAAGGGCTACCGGCTGTTCGTGGACCGGCTCAGCTCGGTCAAGCCGCTGTCGGCCGCGGAGAAGCGGGCGATCACGACCCTGCTCGAAGGGGCGATCGACCTCGACGACGTGGTGCAGCGCAGTGTGCGGCTGCTCGCCCAGCTGACCCGGCAGGTGGCCGTCGTGCAGTACCCGACGCTGTCGAAGTCGACGGTGCGGCACGTCGAGGTGGTGCCGCTGACCCGGTCCCGGATCCTGCTGGTGCTGATCCTCTCCACCGGCCGGGTGGAGCAGCGGGTGGTCGAGCTGCCCGAGGCGGTCGACGAGCAGCGGGTCTCCGACCTGCGCGCCAGGTTCAACCGCGCGGTGCTGGGGGAGCGGCTCGCGGAGGCGGCCGACAAGCTGCTGGCGCTGCCCGAGCAGTTCGAGCAGGGTGAGCGGGCGCCGGTCGCGGTGCTGGCCGCCGCCCTGGTGGAGGCGATGTCCGACCACCGTTCCGACGAGCGGGTGGCCGTCGGCGGCACCGCGAACCTGGCCCGCTTCGGCGACGGGTTCGACACCGCCATCAAGCCGATGCTCGAGGCGCTCGAGGAGCACGTGGTGCTGCTCAGGCTGCTGGGCGAGGCCAACTCGCCCTCGACCGTGACCGTCCGGATCGGCCACGAGGGCCCCTACCAGGAGCTCTCGTCGACCTCGGTCGTGGCGACCGGCTACGGCCCGGGCGACGAGGCCTTGGCGACGTTGGGCATCGTGGGACCGACGCGGATGGACTACCCAGGCACGATGGCGGCGGTGCGCGCGGTGGCGCGCTACGTCAGCCGGATTCTCGACGAGTGACCCAACGCAGAAAGACAAGAGACGACACTGTGAGCCAGGACCTCTACGAGACCCTCGGGGTATCCCGGGACGCGGACGGCGACGCCATCAAGAAGGCGTACCGCAAGCTCGCGCGCCAGCTGCACCCCGACGTGAACCCGGACCCGGAGACCCACGAGAAGTTCAAGGAGGTCACCCGGGCCTACGAGGTGCTCTCGGACCCCGAGAAGCGCCAGATGTACGACCTCGGCGGTGACCCGTTCGGCGGTGCCGGCGGAGGGTTCGCCGGTGCCGGCCAGGGGTTCTCCTTCACCGACATCATGGACGCCTTCTTCGGGGGCGGCGCCGGAGGAGCGGCCGGTGGCGGCCGCGGCCCACGTCCGCGGGTGCGCCGCGGGCAGGACGCCCTGATCCGGCTCGACGTGGACCTGGCCGAGGCGGCCTTCGGGACCAGCCACGAGCTCAAGGTGGACACCGCGGTGCTCTGCCCGGTCTGCAGCGGCGACGGTGCCGCGCCCGGGTCCAGCCCGAAGACCTGCGAGACCTGCGGCGGCCGCGGCGAGACGGTGCACGTGCAGCGCTCGTTCCTCGGCGAGATCCGCACCATGCGGCCGTGCGCGGCGTGCCGGGGCTACGGCACGATCATCCCCGAGCCCTGCCGCGAGTGCGCGGGCGACGGCCGGGTCCGCTCCCGGCGCACCCTGACCGTGAAGATCCCGCCCGGTGTCGACACCGGCACCCGGGTGCAGCTGTCCGGGCAGGGCGAGGTCGGACCGGGCGGCGGCCCCGCCGGCGACCTGTACGTCGAGATCCACGTCAACGAGCACCCGGTGTTCACCCGGCACGGCAGCGACCTGCTGTGCAACGTGAGCGTGCCGATGACCGCAGCCGCGCTGGGCACCTCGATCGACCTGCCGACGCTGGAGGCCGACCTGGTCGCCGACGACTCGTCGGGCGAGTCCGGCGTGGAGGCCGGCGTGGCGCTCGAGATCAAGCCCGGGACCCAGTCCGGCACCGAGATCGTGCTCGGCGGACGCGGTGTCCCGGCCCTGCGGGGCAGCGGCCGCGGCGACCTCGTCGTCCGGGTCGTCGTGGAGACGCCGACCCGGCTCGACGAGCGCCAGGAGGAGCTGCTGCGCGAGCTGGCCGTGCTGCGCGACGAGGAGTCCCCCGACGGGCACGTCCACTCGGCCCCGAAGTCGGTGTTCGACCGGCTCCGGGACGCGTTCGGTCCGCGCTGATGACCCTCCCGGTGTTCGTGCACCCCACGCTGGCGTCGGTGGCCGTCGGGGCCACCGTCGAGATCGGCGGTGACGAGGCCCGGCACGCCGCGGTCAAACGGATCCGGGTGGGCGAGCAGGTCGCGCTCACCGACGGCGCCGGTACGACGGCCACCGTGACCGTGTCCGCCACCGGCAAGGACTCGCTGGCGGGGACCGTGGACGCGGTCCGCTCGGTCGAGCGGGAGCTGCCGCGCGTGGTCGTCGTGCAGGCCATCCCCAAGGGGGACCGCGGCGAGCTCGCCGTGGAGATGCTCACCGAGGTCGGCGTCGACGTGATCGTGCCCTGGGCCGCGTCCCGGTGCGTCGCGGTCTGGAAGGGCGACCGGGCCGCCAGGTCGCTGGCGAAGTGGCGCGCGACCGCCCGGGAGGCGGCCAAGCAGGCGCGCCGGTCCTGGTTCCCCGAGGTCTCGGAGATGGTCGGCACCACCGACGTCGTGGGGCTGCTGAAGAACGCCTCGGTGCCGGTGGTGCTGCACGAGGCCGCCTCCGGCCCGCTGGCGGACCTGCCGGTGCCCGGGCGCGGGGAGATCGTCATCGTGGTCGGTCCGGAGGGCGGGATCAGCGAGGAGGAGCTCGCGGCGTTCTCGGCGGTCGGCGCCGAGCCGGTGCGGCTCGGCTCCTCGGTGCTGCGCACCTCGACGGCCGGGGTGGCCGCCACCGCCGCGCTGCTCGCCCGGACCCGCTGGCGCTAGTCCGCCGGCCCGCGCGCCGGGTCGTCCTCGGGCAGGTAGTCGCACGCCCAGTCCGAGCGCTTCCAGTCCGGGACCGGCGTGCGCTGCCCCCGCCGCGGCACGAACGACGACCGCCGCACTAGCCGGTAGCGGTGGATGTAGCGCGGGCAGTTGGGGAAGACCTGCGTCACCGCGACGCGCACGACGAGCTGCGCGCCGTCGTACTCCGCGAGCAGCGGGTCGTCGAGGTGCAGGCTCGCGCGGCCCTGCACCCGCATCCGGTTGCCCCCGACGAAGTCGATGAACAGCAGCCCGACGGCCGGGTTGGCCGCGACGTTGCCCATCGACAGGAACATCCCGTTGCCGTCGTAGCAGGGGAAGGCGAGCGTGCGCTCGTCGACGACGCGGACGAAGCCAGGGTCGCCGCCCTTGTAGGAGCATGTCGGGACGCCGTCGGAGTCGGCGGTGGCGAGGAAGAACATGTCGCGCGCCTCGATGAAGGCGGCGGCGTGGGGGTCGATCGTGTCGTGGACCAGGAGCTCGTCGATCCGGTCGGCGATCCGCCGGGTGTCGAACCGGTCCTGCAGCGCGCGGCTCTCGCGGTGGAACATGCGCCCAGCGTGTGCCTGCTGCTACCCGCGGAGCAAGACCGTGACGCGCTCGACCTCGTCGTCGAGCTCGCGCCGCCGGCCCGGCGTGACGTCGCCGAACAGGTCGAGGGCCACCGCGTCGTCGCGCCACCACCACAGCCCCGCCAGGAACCCGTCGACGAAGACGGTGCTCGCCACGCCGCCGTTCGGCCCCTGCCAACGCCGGCGCGCGTCCTCGGACATCACCAGCGACCGGTCCGCGTGCGACAGCCACAGGTTGTCGTAGACCCCGAGTAGCCGTGCGGGCGCCTCCGCGTCGCCGTCGACGTACGGCGTCCCCGGGACGTCGTACCGCGTCCGACGGTCCTCGCACGCCACCTCCACCAGCTCGCCGCGCCGCAACATCGAGGTGAACACCGGGGCGAGCCGGCTCACGCGGGACCACCGGGTCATGTCCGACGCCGTCGCCGGCCCGAACGCCCGCAGGTAGCGGCGGACCAGGCCCTCGACGTCGGGGTCGGCGTCCGCGCGGCCGAGATGGTTCTCGACGGTCTGGTAGACCACCCCGCCGGACCGTCTCCAGAGCCCGCGGGGCGGCAGCTGCGCCAGCGGCACGCGTTCGCGCGCCACCTGCGCGAGGGCGCCGGCGGGCACGCCGGGGAAGCGCTCGGCCAGGCGCTCGCCCAGCTGCGGCACCGGGAGCGGCCCGTCGGCGAGCACCGCGCGGGTCGCCGCGACCACGTCGGCCACCGGAAGGTGCCGGGCCGGCTTGTTCTGCTGGTTGCTCCGGCCGGCCCGGTCCAGCGCGGGCTGCACCCAGGCGCGCAGCGCCGACGCGTCGTCCGCGGTGTGCAGGTGGATGGTGCCCCGCATGGTCAGCAGCCGCACCAGCTCCCCGCGCTCGAGCCGGCCGGAGAGCTCCCCCGGGTCGAAGCCGTCGATCCGGGCGGCCAGCGCGAGGTAGGGCGGCAGGGTGTGCTGCGCCTGCAGGCCGACGAGGTGCGCCACCATCGCGGCCGCCGACATCGTGCTGCGCCGCAGCAGGTGCTGGCGGGCCAGCAGGGTCCGGTTCAGGTCACGCAGCGTGAGCACGGACCCAGCCTAGGGACGCCGACCCGCCGCGGGGCCGCCGTCTCTGTGCCGGCGGGGCGGCTACTGGGTGATCGTGACGTCCTTGGTGTCCTGCCAGGGCGCCGGGCCCTCACCGCCGGAGTCGGAGTCGTGCACCACGAGGGTGTAGTCGCCGGGAGGCGCGTCGACGGTGAACGAGTAGGGCGCCATCGTGCAGCACTCCTTGGCGGTGGTGAACCCCTTCTTGACCACCTTGGCGCCCTGCTTGAGCTCCCACTGCACGTTCGCCTCGAACGCGGCGGCCAGGCCGTCGACCTTGAAACCGCTGCTCACCTGGGCGCCCTGGGTCGGGTCGATGATCCAGACCTGGGCGAGCACGTCGATCGCGTCGCCCTGGCTGACCGGCTTCGAGGTCGGCACGCCGAGCACCGTGTCGGTCGGCCGGCCGTCGAGCAGGAACTGGACCGGCGCCCGGTCCTGGTAGCCCGCCTGGGCGGTGTAGACGACCTGCTGGACCGACTCCTCCGCCTGCTGCTGGGACATCCCCGCCGGCCGGTCGCGCAGCAGCGCCGCGTCCCCGAGGTCGACCACGATCGTGCCGCTGCTCCGCTCGACGTGCTGCACGTCGGCGCCCTGGGGCCACAGCGAGGCGTAGTCCGGGTCCTGCGGGGACCCCGCGACGGCCTCGTGCACCCCCTGCGCGACGGCGTCGTCGGTCGGCGCGGTCGGCAGATTGTGGAACTCGCGGTACAGCCGGGGGCCGTGCGAGGTGTCACCCACGTAGTACACCGGGACCGCGGAGCCGGCGGTCGCGGTGGGTCCCGCGCTGGCCGCGGCCTGGCCCTGCCGGTCCTTCGGGGTGCTGGACGTGCTGCTGGTGGGGCCGGCCGCGGCAGGCGTGTCGTCGGGACCCGCGGGGTTGTTGTTCCCGGCCAGCGAGACCGCGGTGATCGTGGCCGCGGTGGCGAGCACCGCGGCTCCGGCGCCGAGGATCCAGGGACGTCGTGTACTCATCGGGTGCACCTTCGTTCGGGAGCGGATGGCCTCGAGGCCGGGGGTGGGCTCGACGCCGGAGACGGCGTCGGAGAGCAGCTCGTGCAGCCGCTCGTCGTCGGGGTGCCGGTCGGTCATGACGCGTCCTCCAAGAGGGTGCGCAGGGCGGCGGCGCCCCGCGAGGCGTGACTCTTGACGGCGCCACGGCTGATGCCGAGAGTGGCGGCGATGTCGGCCTCGGAGAGGTCGAGGTAGTAGCGCAGCGCGAGCACCTCGCGCTGCCGGGTGGGCAGCTCCCGGAGCGCGTCGAGGACCCGAGCGCGCCGGTCGGCGCTCAGGGCGGCCTCGTCCGCGCCCGGGTGCGGCACCAGGTGGGGGCTCTCGTACGTCGCGGCGTAGCGGTCCCGCACGCCCCGGTGCCGGAGCACCGAGCGGGACCGGTTCACGACGGCCTGCCGCAGGTAGGCGAGCGCCTTGTCCGGCTCGCGCAGCCGCGACCACCGGCCGTGCATGGCGACGAACGCGTCCTGGACGACCTCCTCGGCGCTCGGCACGTCACGCACCAGCAGCACCGACAGCCGGACCAGCTGCCGGTAGTGCGCGGCGTACAGCTCCTCGACCGCGGTGTCGGGATCCCACCGGGTGACGGTCATCGCACTCCCAAGCTCGGTCCGGGTGAGCTCTAGCGTCATCACGCTAGTTCCACGCGCACCCGGTTCGCGGGGTTTACACGCCGGTACGACGAATATGGTGGGGTCATGGCGAACGACGACTGCTTGTTCTGCAAGATCGTGGCCGGCGAGCTGCCGTCCGACACGGTGCACGAGACCGACACCACGCTGGCGTTCCGCGACATCGAGCCGCAGGCGCCGACCCACGTGCTGGTGGTGCCCAAGAGCCACCACCCCAACGCCGCCGCGCTCGCCGCGGCCGAGCCCGGGGTGTACGTCGACCTGGTGACCGCCGCGGCCGCGGTGGCCGAGCAGGACGGTCTCGACAAGGGCTACCGGCTGGTGTTCAACACCGGCGCCCAGGCGCACCAGACGGTGTTCCACGCGCACCTGCACCTGCTCGGCGGCCGGACCATGGGCTGGCCCCCGGGGTGACCCCAGGCACGCCGCCGTGCAGCCGGGTCAGGCGAACTCGTACCAGAGGCTGAGCAGCACCGGGGTCATCACCACGACGAGCATCACCCACGCCATGATCCGGTGTGTGGCCTTGGCCGGGTTCAGGGAGGCGGCGAGCGCGATCATCGCGCCCTCCTCGCTGTAGCGGTCGAACCCCATCCGCCGGGCGTCGGCCGGGAACGGGTTCGGGGCGAGGAAGTCCTCCGGCTCGATGAGCTCGATCTCGGGCTCGTCGTACTCCTCCATGCTCCGAGCGTAGAACCCCCGACACGGCCCGGCCGGTGCAACGGGGAAACCCGCGTGGGAAACGGCCCGTTGGGTCCGGAAAAGTCAGGTGCGCGGGATCGGCACGGCTCCCGTAGCATGGAAGTGTCCTATTGACGCGCATTCGGGAGGTCGGCCGCCAGGCCACCAATGACAGAGATCGACACCCCCGCCCACAAGATCGTGGTGCCGGCGAGCGTTCCGATGGTGGCCCTGCTCGGCCCCGGGGACGAGCACCTCGCGCTCATCGAGAAGGCCTTCGAGGCCGACGTGCACGTCCGCGGCAACGAGGTCACGCTGCGCGGCGAGTCCGCGGAGGTGGCGCTGGCCGAGCGGCTGCTCGACGAGCTGGTCACGATCATCCGCACCGGCCAGGGCATCACCACCGAGACCGTCGAGCGCGCGATCGGCATGCTGCGGACCGAGACCACCGAGCGGCCGGCCGACGTGCTGAGCCTCAACATCCTCTCCAACCGCGGCCGCACGATCCGCCCCAAGACGCTGAACCAGAAGAAGTACGTCGAGGCGATCGACAAGCACACCATCGTCTTCGGCATCGGTCCCGCCGGCACCGGCAAGACCTACCTGGCGATGGCCAAGGCGGTGCAGGCGCTGCAGTCCAAGAACGTCAACCGGATCATCCTGACCCGGCCGGCGGTGGAGGCGGGGGAGCGGCTCGGTTTCCTGCCGGGCACGCTCAGCGAGAAGATCGACCCCTACCTGCGCCCGCTGTACGACGCGCTGCACGACATGCTCGACCCGGAGACGATCCCGAAGCTGCTCGCGGCCGGCACCATCGAGGTCGCGCCGCTGGCCTACATGCGTGGCCGCACCCTCAACGACGCCTTCATCATCCTCGACGAGGCGCAGAACACCTCGCCGGAGCAGATGAAGATGTTCCTGACCCGGCTCGGCTTCGGCTCGAAGATGGTGGTCACCGGCGACGTCACGCAGGTCGACCTGCCGACCGGCACGAAGAGCGGGCTGCGCATCGTCGAGGAGATCCTCGACAGCATCGACGACGTGTCGTTCAACCGGCTCACCTCCCACGACGTCGTGCGGCACCGGCTGGTCGGGCACATCGTCGCCGCCTACGACCACTACGAAGCGCGCCGCGACGCCGACGGCGAGACCGACGCCCGCCGAAGGAGCACCCGCCGGTGACCGACACCGCACCCGTGCGGCCCCGACCCACCGAGGTGGGCCCATGAGCATCGAGGTCCTCAACGAGTCCGGGGCCGACGTGGACGCTCCCGAGCTGGCCCGGCTGTCCCGGTTCGTGATGGACCGGATGCGCGTGCACCCGCAGGCCGAGCTGTGCATCAAGCTCGTCGACGAGGCCACGATGACGGGGCTCAACGAGCACTGGATGGAGAAGGACGGGCCCACCGACGTGCTCGCCTTCCCGATGGACGAGCTGCGGCCCGGCCTGGTGAACGAGGAGCCGGAGGAGGGCGTCCTCGGTGACCTGGTGCTCTGCTTCGCCGTCGCGGAGCGCCAGGCGGAGGCCGCCCGGACGGCCGGCCAGGCGGGCTACCGGGTGAGTGACGAGGTCGACCTGCTGACCGTGCACGGGATCTTGCACCTGCTCGGCTACGACCACGCCGAGCCCGAGGAGCACAAGGAGATGTTCGGTCTGCAGGCCCGGCTGCTCGCCGAGTGGCAGGGGGCCCGCCGCGGCGAGGTGCTCGCCGGCGACGAGGCCCGGGACCCGACCGGGCCGCAGGGGGCGCCGGGCGCATGAGCGTCATCGACATCTGGCTGCTGGTGGTGGCGGCCGTGCTGGTCGTCGGCGCCGGCCTGTTCAGCAGCGCCGACGCGGCGCTCTCGTCGTTCTCCCACGCCCGGGCGGAGGAGATCGCCGGTGACCGGAAGGGGCGCGGCGCCCACCTGCTCACGATCGTGGGGGACCCGCCCCGCTACCTGAACACCGCGCTGCTGCTGCGGATGCTCTGCGAGACCGCCGCGATCATCCTGGTCACCGTGGTGATGCTGGACCTGATCGTGCCGCGCGGTGGCTCGGAGAGCGGCCCGGAGACGGACGGCGACCGGTGGTGGGCGATGCTGGCCACGCTGGCGATCATGGTGGTCGTCTCGTTCGTGGTGATCGGCGTCGCCCCGCGCACGGTCGGCCGGCAGCACTCGGAGCGGATCGCGCTGCTGGCCGCCGGCCCGCTGGTGGGGTTCACCAAGGTGCTCGGCCCGCTGCCGCGGCTGCTGATCCTGGTCGGCAACGCGCTCACCCCCGGGCGCGGGTTCAGCGAGGGCCCGTTCGCCTCGGAGGCCGAGCTGCGCGAGCTGGTCGACCTGGCCGAGGCGAGCAGCGTCATCGAGTCCGGCGAGCGGCAGATGATCCACTCGGTGTTCGAGCTCGGCGACACCATCGTGCGCGAGGTGATGGTGCCGCGCACCGACGTGGTCTTCATCGAGCGGCACAAGACGCTGCGGCAGGCGATGTCGCTGGCGCTGCGCAGCGGCTACTCCCGGATCCCGGTGATCGGCGAGAGCCTCGACGACATCGTCGGCTTCGCCTACCTCAAGGACATCACCAAGCGGGTGTTCGACCGGCACGAGGCGGAGTCGACCGAGCGGGTGGACTCGATGATGCGCCCCGTGCTCTACGTGCCCGACTCCAAGCCGGTGGACGCGTTGCTGCGGGAGATGCAGGCCGAGCGCAAGCACGTGGCGGTCGTCGTCGACGAGTACGGCGGCACCGCCGGCCTGGTCACCATCGAGGACGTGCTCGAGGAGATCGTCGGGGAGATCACCGACGAGTACGACGTCGAGCACGTCGACGTCGAGCACCTCGCCAACGGCAGCACCCGGGTGAGCTCGCGGTACCCCGTCGACGACCTCGAGGACGTCTGCGGCGTCGCGATCGAGGACGACGACGTGGACACCGTCGGGGGCCTGCTGGCCAAGCACCTCGGTCGGGTCCCGATCGCGGGCTCGGTGGTCGAGGCGCACGGGCTGCGGTTCGAGGCCGAGGCGCCCTCCGGCCGCCGCAACCGGATCGGCACCGTCCTGATCACCCGGCTCGAACCCGTCTCCGACGAGGCGGAACCGGAGTCCTACCCTGACTCCCATGCCGGCTGAACCTCCGATGAGCGCCCCCCTGGACCTCACCGACCCCGACGACAAGAAGCTCCTCACGCTCGCGCGCTCCGCCCGGGCCCGCACCCGGGCGTTCGAGGGGGCCTGCGTCCGGGACCGGGACGGCCGCACCTACGCGGCCGCCACGGTCGACCTGCCCACGCTGCGGCTCACCGCCGCCCAGGTGGCCGTGGCGATGGCGGTGGCGAGCGGCGCGACGGGGCTCGAGGCGGTCGTGGTGCTCGGCGAGGCGGCGGCGGTCAACGAGGCCGACCTGTCCGTCGTACGCGACTTCGCCGGCGAGGGCGTCGCGGTGCACCTGGCCGCCCCGGACGGCACCCTGGTAGCATCCGTCCGGTCCTGACCGGGTGACCCGGGGGCGCGCCATCGCCCGGGCCCGCGCCCACGGACGTCCGTGTAGAGGCCAACTATCGGCACGATATGTTGGTGCCGTGACTGAAGTGGTGGGACGGGCAGCGCACGCGGAGGCGGTGCGCCGGCTGCGGGCGTCGTACGACGCGATCCCGGCCGGGGCGCCGGTCCGGCTGGCCAAGCGCACCTCGAACCTGTTCCGGGCGCGCTCCCGCAGCGACGCGCCCGGCCTCGACGTCTCCGGGCTGACCGGGGTGGTCGAGGTCGACGAGCGGGCGGGCACGGCGGACGTGCAGGGCATGTGCACCTACGAGGACCTCGTCGACGTGACCCTGCCGCGCGGCTACATCCCCTACGTGGTGCCGCAGCTGCGCACCATCACCCTCGGCGGCGCGGTCACCGGCCTCGGCATCGAGTCCACGTCGTTCCGCAACGGGCTTCCGCACGAGTCGGTGCTGGAGATGGACGTGCTCACCGGCTCCGGCGAGCTCCGCACGGTGCGGCCCGGGGACCCGCTGTTCGACGCCTTCCCGAACTCCTACGGCTCGCTCGGCTACGCGACCCGGATCCGGATCCGGCTGGAGCCGGTGCCGGCGTACGTCGACCTGCGGCACGTCCGCTTCGACGACCTCGACGCGCTCGCGAAGGCCGTCGACGCGGTCGTCGAGCAGCGCGAGTGGGAGGGCGTCCGTGTCGACGGCGTCGACGGGGTGGTGTTCGAGCCCGGCGAGGCGTACCTGACCCTGGCCCGGTGGACGGACCGGCCCGGCGCCACCAGCGACTACACCGGCATGCAGCCGTACTTCCGGTCCGTCCAGCGGCGCGAGACCGACCTGCTCACCATGTACGACTACCTGTGGCGCTGGGACACCGACTGGTTCTGGTGCAGCGGCGCGTTCGGGCTGCACGACCCGCGGGTCCGCCGGCTGTGGCCGCGGCGGTGGCGGCGCAGCGACGTCTACCACCGGCTGGTCGGGCTGGAGAACCGGTTCGGCGTGGTGGCGCGGATCGACCGGGCCCGGGCCAAGCCGGCGCGGGAGCGGGTGATCCAGGACATCGAGGTGCCGGTGGACCGGCTGGCGGAGTTCCTCGGCTGGTTCGAGGAGCACGTCGGGATGCGCCCGGTGTGGCTGTGCCCGCTGCGGCTGCACGACCCGGACGGCCCCGGCACGGCCCGCGCCTGGCCGTCGTACCCCCTGAGCCCGGGCACCACCTACGTCAACGTCGGCTTCTGGGGCACGGTGCCGATCGCGCCGGGCGCCGCGGACGGGGACGTCAACCGCGCCGTCGAGGCGGAGGTGACCGCGCTCGGCGGGCACAAGTCGCTCTACTCCGACGCCTACTACGACCGGGGCACGTTCGACCGGCTGTACGGCGTCGCAAACCTTGACCGGGTCCGGCAGCAGACCGACCCCGACCACAGGCTCACGGGCCTCTACGAGAAGGCGGTGAAACGTCGATGACGACCACCATGAACAGGGCCGAGACGATCACGATCGGCGAGGCGATCACGCGGTTGATGCCGGCCGGCGTGCCGTTCCGCTTCACGGCCTACGACGGCAGCGCCGCGGGTCCCGAGGACTCGCCGGTCCACCTGCACCTGCGCACCGAGCGGGGGCTGTCCTACCTGCTCACCGCGCCCGGCGACCTCGGGATGGCGCGCGCGTACGTCTCGGGGGACCTGCAGATCGAGGGGGTGCACCCGGGCAACCCCTACGAGGCGATGCTGCGGCTGCCGCGGGAGTCGGGGTTCAAGCTGCCCTCCCCGGCCGAGGCGTTCCAGATCGTCCGTGGCCTCGGCTGGAGCCACCTCAAGCCGCCGCCCCCGCCGCCTCAGGAGGCGCTGCCCAAGTGGCGCCGGCTGCTCGAGGGGTTCCGGCACTCCAAGGGCCGGGACGCGGAGGCGATCCACCACCACTACGACGTCTCGAACCGGTTCTACGAGATGGTTCTCGGCCCGTCGATGACCTACACCTGCGCGTGCTTCCCCGACGAGAGCGCCACCCTGGAGGAGGCGCAGGCGTTCAAGTACGACCTGGTCTGCCGCAAGCTCGGGCTGCGGCCCGGGATGACGCTGCTCGACGTGGGCAGCGGCTGGGGCGGGATGGTGCGGCACGCCGCCCGCGAGTACGGCGTCCGGGCGGTCGGGATCACGCTGAGCCGTGAGCAGGCGGCGTGGGCCTCGGAGGCGATCAAGCGCGAGGGCCTCGACGACCTCGCCGAGGTGCGGTTCGGGGACTACCGCGACGTGCGCGACACCGGCTTCGACGCGGTCAGCTCGATCGGCCTCACCGAGCACATCGGGGTGCGCAACTACCCGTCGTACTTCTCCTTCCTCCGCGACAAGCTGGTGCCCGGCGGGCGGCTGCTCAACCACTGCATCACCCGCCCGGACAACAGCTCCCGCGACACCGGGGCGTTCATCGACCGCTACGTGTTCCCCGACGGTGAGCTGACCGGCTCCGGCCGGATCATCACCGACATCCAGAACATCGGGCTGGAGGTCCGGCACGAGGAGAACCTCCGCGAGCACTACGCGCTGACGCTGAAGGGCTGGTGCGAGAACCTCGAGGCGAACTGGGACGAGTGCGTCCGGGAGGCGGGCGAGGGCACGGCCAAGGTCTGGGGCCTGTACATGGCCGGCTCGCGGATGTCCTTCGAGCGCAACGACATCCAGCTGCACCAGGTGCTGGCGGTCAAGCCCGACGCGGACGGGAGCGCCCGGTTCCCGCTGCGGCCGACCTGGCTGAGCTGAGCCCGAACGGGGAGGAACGTAACTTTTCGAGACACCGGGGCGATGACGGCTCCGTAAGCACGTCCAATCTCTCGGGAGGTTGCATGATCATGCAGTCCAGGCGATCCAGGCAGTCCAGTTCGCGCTTCGCTCGGGTGCGCGGTGGTCGGGCGCTCAAGGTGGCCGCCGCCAGCAGCGCCCTGGCCGCGACGGCCGCGATCGGTGGTCTCAGCGTCACCGCGTCGGCGGAGCCCACGGACTCCGACGCCACGACCACGACGATGACGACCACGGCCGCGGAGCAGGAGCCGGTCACCGGCACGAGCCAGTCGATCGACGACAGCTCGGAGGACCTCGCCGACGACAACGAGGCCGTCGACGAGTCGGGCGACGGCTCCGGCGACGGCTCCGGCTCCGGGTCGACGGACCAGACGGGCGAGCACGACCAGCGCTGGCACGCCGCCGCGGCCCGGCAGGGCTCACCGCCCTCGTTCGCGAACGACAGCAACGACCAGACCGCGACGCCGGCCGGCCCCACGGACTCGTCGGAGCAGTCCGGGGACGCCACCGAGGACCCGTCGGGCGAGCCCACGCGGCAGTCCGACGACGAGTCGACCGAACCCGACGACCAGGGTGCCGAGGACCAGGGTGACCAGGACCAGGGTGACCAGGACCAGGGCGGCGAGGACCAGGGTGACCAGGGGGCCTGGGACCAGGGCGGCGACCACCACGGCGACCACCACAGGGATGGCTACAGCGACGGTCAGGGCACCGGGGACCAGGGCGGCGACCACGCCACCGAGGACGACCACGACGCAGGTGGGCAAGACGACTGATCTCCCCCCGCAGGCTTGGTAGTCTGCCGGTTCGGCGGGTCTCTTTACCCGTCGAACCGGCGGCCCGGCTTCTTCTGGGGGGAGTATCGGATGGGAGAGGTGAGTGACGAGGTCGTCTGCGCAGCCCGGTCGGGCGACCACGACGCGCTCACCGAGGTGTACGAGACCTTGGCGCCGAAGGTGCATGGCTACCTGAGGGCGCGCGGCGCGCAGGACCCCGAGGGGCTCACGAGCGAGGTGTTCGTGCAGGTCCTCGACAAGCTGGGGGGCCTGGTCGGAGGCGCGGCCGGTCTGCGGACGTTCGTCTTCTCCGTGGCACACGCCCGGAGCGTGGACGAGCACCGGCGCCGCGCACGACGGCCCGCGGAGGCGCCGTACCACCCGGAGCTGGACGACCGGTGGGAGCCGTCCGCGGAGGCGACGGCCCTGGACGGGGCGGGCGAGCGGTACGTCCAGGACGTGCTGGGGGAGCTCAGTGAGGAGCAGAGAACGGTGATCACACTGAGGGTGTTGGGGGACTTGAGCCTGGAACAGACCGCGGACGTGCTCGGCAAGAGCGTCGGGGCGGTCAAGCAGCTGCAGCGCAGGGGCCTGCTGTCCCTGCGGACACTGGTGGAGCAGGGGGAGGTGACGTTGTGAGCACACCCGCAGCGGTGACCCGGATCCTCGACGAGCTCGACCTGGCCGAGGACCGGGAGCTCACCGACATCCTCACCTCGGTGCACGCGCTGGGCGAGGCCCCGGCTCCCCGGCCCAGCCCGGCGTTGGCCGCGCTGTTGTCCGGTGCGACGACACGGCCTGCCCGGGGGCGGGTACTGGTGCTCCGGCGCCGGGTCGTCGCCGGCGCCACGGCGCTCGGGCTGGCTGCGGCCGGAGCGACCGGGGTCGCCGCGGCCGCCAACGAGCTTCCGGACGGGGCGCAACGTCTCGTGGCTCGGTTCAGCGAGCACTTCCTGCCGTTCGCCTTCCCGCCCCCCGAGCGGCAACGTCCGCTGCGACCCGCCGCCGTTCCGCAGGACCCCGACCAGGACGACACCACGCCCGCCCCGCCGCGGTCGGGCAGCACCGTCGAGCGTCGGACCACCACGACCGGCGGGCCGGCCTCCGGGCAGTCGCCGCAGGCAGCGGCGGTGCCTCCGAGCGCCGGTCCGAGCGACGCCGCCACCTCCGACCCCAGCGACCTCACCAGCGCCACTGCCGCGCCGGAGGAGGCCGCGAGCGAGGCGGCATCCGCGGTGGCGAGCCCGGCCGTGAGCCCCAGCGCCAGTCCCGCACCGTCTCCCTCCGCCTCCCAGAGTCCGGAGGCGGGCGACGACGGCACCGCCCGTCCGCAGCGCCCGGTCGAGAGCTCGAGCCCCGGGAGCACGACCAGTGCCGGACCCAGTGCGAGCCCCTCGGCCTCCGGCGACGACGACCCGTACGGCGACGGGCCGCAGCCGAGCGACGGCGGGAGCGGCTCCCCCGCCGCGGGGTGACACAATCCGGGTGTGCCTGAACCCTCGCCCAGCTTCCGCAGCGGCTTCGCCTCCTTCGTGGGGCGACCCAACACCGGCAAGTCCACGCTGACGAACGCGCTGGTCGGGACCAAGGTCGCGATCACCTCCTCGAAGCCGCAGACCACCCGGACCGTGGTGCGCGGGATCGTGCACCGCCCGGACGCACAGCTCGTGCTGGTCGACACCCCGGGCCTGCACCGCCCGCGCACCCTGCTGGGTGAACGCCTCAACGACCTGGTCACCACGACGTGGGCCGAGGTCGACGTGGTGGCCGTCTGCTTCCCCGCCGACGAGAAGATCGGTCCCGGCGACCGGTTCCTCGTCAACGAGCTGGCCAAGGTCCGACGTACCACCAAGCTCGCGGTGGTCACCAAGACCGACCTGGCGACGCCCGAGCAGCTCGCCGAGCGGCTGCTGGCGGTCGCCTCGCTCGGCGAGCAGACCGGCACGGTGTGGCAGGAGATCGTCCCGGTGTCCGCCGCGTCCGGCGACCAGGTCGGGCTGCTCGCGGACCTGCTCGTCGCGCAGCTCCCCGACGGGCCCGCGCTCTACCCGGACGGCGAGCTCACCGACTCGCCGGAGGAGACGATCGTCGCCGAGCTGATCCGGGAAGCCGCGCTCGAGGGTGTCCGGGACGAGCTGCCGCACTCGATCGCGGTCGTGGTGGAGGAGATGGGGCTGCGCGAGGGGCGTCCGGAGGACAGGCCGCTGCTGGACGTGCACGCCAACCTGTTCGTCGAGCGGTCCTCGCAGAAGGGGATCGTGATCGGGCACCGGGGCAGTCGGCTGCGGGAGGTGGGCACCGCCGCCCGTGCGCAGATCGAGGCGCTGCTCGGCACCCCGGTGTACCTCGACCTGCACGTCAAGATCGCCAAGGACTGGCAGCGTGACCCCAGGCAGCTGCGCCGGCTCGGCTTCTGAGCGTCGCGGGCGCTGGTGGCGACGACGGTGACGGTGCTGGTGGCGGTGCGGGCGGGGGTGCGGGCGGGGGTGCCCGTGGAAATCTGTCACGTCCCGGGGGAAGTTCACCGAGGGAAGCGACAGATTCCCTGCATACCTTGGTAATTGGTCGGCGTCAGTCGGGGGCCCAGCAGAAGCCGTAGTGCTGGCCGGTGGCCCACTGCTTCGCGGTCGGCCACTCCCAGCCGTAGCTGAACTTCAGCGCGTTGCTGCTGCGCTCCCGCGCCCGGGCCTTGCACGCGCCGTCGCCGGCGCTGCGGACCGCGGCGACGCCCGGGTACTTCTTGCCCCCGTTCAGCGGGATCGTGGTGAACGCCTGCCAGGCGTGCGGCTTGGCGCAGATCACCCGCTCGAAGCCCTTGCTGCCCGGTGCCGCCGACCCGCACAGACCGTACGTCCCGAGCGCGGTGCCGCGGTCGAGGATCTTGTGCAGCCGGCCCGGCCGCGGCAGCGGGAACAGCGTGTCCCCGCGGGCGAAGGCGACCACGTCGCAGCGGAACCAGTCCGCCCCCCGGTCGGACTGCGCGACGGTGGGGCTGAACCAGACCACCCGGAACCGGGTCAGGTCGCGGGTGGCCGTCGTGCCACCGAGGTAGTCGGCGAGCTTGGCCGGGCAGGTCCGCTCGAGCTGGTGCTGCACCGCCGTCGAGTCGACGCCCAGCGCGTGCCCGTCGACGACGGTGTGGAGCCTGCCGACGAACACCGTCTGCGCGTCGTGCCGGGAGCCGCAGGAGACCGGGTGGCTGCCGTTGGTGGGGCGGGTCAGCTGCGTCACCGTCAGCCGGTAGCAGGCCCCGCCCTGCGGTGCCGGAGGTACGACGGGCGCGGCCGACGTGCTCGCCGACGGCGACGGCGACCGGCTCACCGACGCCGAGGTGGACGGGCCCGCGGCCGGGGTGTCACCGGAGGTGCAGCCCCCGGCCGCGACCAGGAGCGCCGCGGCGAGGAGGGCCATCCGGGGAAGAGTCACGGCCGGCCTACTGGTCCGTCTGCGCCCAGCAGATCGAGCGCCGGTTGCCGGCCTTCCACTCGGCCTCGTGGAACCACGTGTAGCCGTAGTCGTAGTCGACCGGGTAGTTCAGCCAGGCCCCGACGGAGTCCGAGCAGTAGTCGCGGGTGCGGACCTCGACCAGCCGGTCGCCCGGGTAGGCGTCACCGGGCTTGCCGAGCACGATCGTGGTCACCGCCCGCCAGGTGTGCTTCTGGGAGCAGGGGATCTTGTCCGAGCCCGAGACCGAGGAGCCGTTCACGCAGACCATCCACCGGTCGTCCGGCCGGCCGAGCAGGATCCCCTTGGCGGTCTTCGGCAGCTTGAGGAACGACCGGGACTGCTCCCCGCCGCCGACCGCGTCGCAACGCCACCAGCGCGCGCCCTGGTCCCAGGCGGCCGAGGACGGCCGGAACCACGCCCAGGTGACCGTGGAGCGCAGCACCAGGCTCTCGTTGCCGCCGAGGAACCGCTGGAAGCGCTTCTGGCACCGCGGGTAGATGTAGCTGCCCAGGGCCGCGTCGTCGATGCTCTTGCCCGCCACGGCGGCCGGGAAGCTGCCGACCGCGAACGTCTCCGCGGTGTGGTCCTGCTTGCAGGGCACGGTCGGCGAGCCGTTGGTGGCCTTGGTGATGTCGTTCGGGGTGAGCATCCGGCACGCACCCAGGTCCGGTGGCTGCACGTCCGTGGCCCCGGTGTCCGCGCCGCCCCGGGAGCAGGCGCCCAGCGCAAGCAGCAGCGCGACGAGGAGGAGAGGGCGGAGCACGGACGGGAACCTCACGATCCGATGGAGACCAGTGCGGAGATCGTACCGCCGCGCACGGACGCGACCGGGTGGCCGGGGGCGGAGAGCGAGCTGCTGCTGTCCCACCTGCGCGTGCAGCGGCAGCACGTGCTGGGGATCCTGGACGGGCTCGCGGAGGACGATCTGCACCGGCCGCTGCTGCCCTCCGGGTGGAGCTGTCTGGGGCTGGTGCAGCACCTCGCGCTGGACGTCGAACGGTTCTGGTTCCGCGCGGTGGTCGCGGGGGAGCGGGGCGTCATCGAGGAGCTGTCCGAGGTCCTGCTGCACGTGATCACCGAGACAGCCTGCCACGCGGGGCACCCGGACGCGGCACGCGAACTCATCGACGGCCGGCGCTGGATGGTGCTCACCTGAGCGGACCGTCCGGGCTACCGGTCCGCCATCAGCAGGGCCGCCAGCGTGCCACCCAGGTCGTAGGCCTCCGCCAGGTCGGCGTCGTCGACGTCGCCCATCACCTGCAGCAGGCTCGCGGCCTGTCGCCACTTGAGGGCACCGACGATGGACAGCACCGAGCGCACCGCACCCTCGGTGTCGTACCGGCCGTGGACGTAGAGCCCGAACGGGCGCCCGGCGGTGGCCCCGGCGGACTCGTCGGCTGCCCCGGTCGAGGACAGCGACCCGCCGACCTGCAGGAAGGTGGAGTCGAAGAAGTGCTTCAGCGCCCCGCTCATGTAGCCGAAGTTCGCGGTCGTGCCGAGCAGGTAGCCGTCGGCGCCGAGCACGTCGTCGGCGGTGGCCTCCAGCGCGGGACGGACGACCGTCTCGACCCCGCTGATCGCGTCGTCGCCCGCACCTGCCAGCACCGAGTCCAGCAGCGCGCGCATCGACCGGGTCGGGGAGTGGTGCACCAGCAGCAGGCGCGCCATCAGGCCCGCCTCATCGACGCGTACCGGGCGACCACCCGGGTGCCCAGCAGCTCGTTCACCGCCAGCATGTGGTGGTTCTCCCCCGAGTTCCAGGTCTCGGCCGCCGCCAGCTCCGGGCGCTCCTCGGTGATCCAGCGCAGCAGGTCGGCCTTGAGCAGGACCCCGAGCCGGTGGCCGCGGTGCGCGCGGACCACCGAGGTGTCCTCCTGGTGCCCCACCGACGGGTCGAACTCGTCGACGCACAGCACGGTGTGCCCGGCCCACGCGCCGGTGCCCGTGTGCCGGGCCAGCACCCGGTAGACGGTCTGTTGACGCGCCGCCATCGCCGCGTCGTAGGCGCGGACCCGGCCGGCGTCCCACCGGTCGGGGTCCGCGTCCGGGTCGGTCGCCGGCGCGTCGTTGATCGCCGCGAACAGCGCGACCACGTCCTCGACCCGCTCCTCGGGCGTCGGGCCCGCCAGGCGGAGCAGCTCGTAGTCGGTGGCCGCGACGGCCGCCTCGTCGTACACCCGCTGCCAACGCGCCCGGGGCGCGTCGTGCAGGTCCAGCCGGCTGATCGCCGAGGTGTGCACCTGCTTGAAGCCGAGCGCGGACAAGGCGGCTCGGCCGGTGTCCTCGAACGCGCCGGAGTGCAGCCGGGTCCGGCCCGCGGCCTCGGCGTGCCGCGCCGCCGCGTCGAACAGTGCCCGGCCGACCCCGGACCGGCGCGCGGGGACCGTCACCGCCCCGCGCAGGTGCGCGCTGTCGGTGTTCTCCCGGTGCGGGTGGAACGCGCTTGCGTAGCCGAGGAGCTTGCTGCCCTCCCGGGCCAGCCACAGCGCGGCGAACGGGGTGCCGTCCGAGGAGTGCTGGTAGAGCTTGAGCCGGGCCGGCCCGTTGGGCGTGGTGACCTCCAGCCCGGCCGCCTGCATCGACTCGGCGCCGATCTCGGCGATCGCGTCGGCGGTGTCGAGGTCGAGGTCTGCGGGGGAGATCCGGTCGATGCGCACCGGGACATTACACACGGTCGTGGACCCCGTCTCCATCCCGAGCCCGGGTGCGCCGCGGCCCGCGGTTCACCAGCGAGACCCCCGCGATCACCAGCGCCGCCCCGGCCAGCAGGGAGAGACCGATCCGTTCGCCCAGCAGCACCGCGCCGACCACCAGGGAGACGAGCGGCACGAAGAAGATGTACGTCGACGCGCGGCTCGCCTCACCCGAGCCGACCAGCGCGAACCACAACGCCCACGCCAGCGCCGTGCCGACCAGGCCGGCGTAGCCGAGCGCGGCCGCGAACCGCCAGGACCAGCCCACGCCGGCACCCTCCACGGCGAGACCGACCACGGTGAGCACCGACCCGCCGACCAGGAAGGGCAGCGCGACCGCCCACCAGGGGTCGACCCGGCCCTGGAACAGCTTGACCGCGATCGTGCCGAGCGACCAGACCAGCGCGCTGACGACGGCGAGCCCGACGCCGAGGCCGGAGACGTGACCGCGCACCGCGCCGGCGCTCACCACCACGATCCCGGCGAAGCCGAGCAGCAGCCCGGCGACCTTGGCGATCCCGAGGGCCTCGCCGAGCAGGGGTGCCGCGAGCACCCCGGTGAGCACCGGCTGCAGGTAGATCAGCACCGCGGCCAGGCCGGACGGCAGCGCCATGATCGTCAGCGTCTGCAGGCCGAAGAACCCCACCACGTTGAGCAGGGTCAGCCAGCCGTAGACGCCGACGTTGCCGCGCAGCCGCGGGCCGCCGCTGCGGGTCGCGGCCAGCACCGCCATCGTCGCGCCGCCGAGCACCGACCGGAGCCCGGCGAACAGCAGCGGCGGCGCGTCCTCCAGGCCGACCTTGACCGCGGCGAACGTCGATCCCCACGCGAGGATCAGCACCACGATCCCGAGAGTCCCGCGTCGCCCCGCCATGCTCCCATCCTGGCAACCCCGCACAACGTCCCCGCGGACGTCATACCCCGCGGACGTCATACCCCGCGGACGTCATACGAAGTGGTCGTCATAGGAGCCGCAACGTATGACGTCCGGGAGGGGGCCGGGGCGTCCGGGTTCTGGAAGGGCGTTCGCAGCACCGGGGACCGCCGGGTATCGTGAACCCGTCATGACCGCGCGCAGCCTCCTCCTTCGCTGCCGCAGCGAGGTCCTCTAGGCCGGACCCCTCGCTGCGGAGTTCGTCGTCGCCCGGCACCACGAGGACCCACGGACCAGCGAGGAACCATGAACAACCGGACCAACCAGCAGAAGCCCAGCGGGATGGCGTTCCAGCGCTACCGCGCCTTCCCGCCGATCGACATCCCGGACCGCACCTGGCCGGCGAACACCGTCACGAAGACGCCGCGGTGGCTGTCCACCGACCTCCGGGACGGCAACCAGGCGCTGATCGACCCGATGTCCCCGGCGCGCAAGATGACGATGTTCGAGCTGCTGGTGCGGATGGGCTACAAGGAGATCGAGGTCGGCTTCCCGTCGGCGAGCCAGTACGACTTCGACTTCGTCCGCCAGCTCATCGAGCAGGACAAGATCCCCGACGACGTGACGATCTCGGTGCTGACCCAGGCCCGCGAGGACCTGATCGAGCGCACCGTCCAGTCGCTCGTCGGAGCGGCCCGCGCCAACGTGCACCTGTACAACGCGACCGCGCCGCTGTTCCGGCGGGTGGTCTTCGGCGTCGAGAAGGACGAGTGCCGCTCGATCGCGGTGCGCGGCACCGAGATGGTGATGAAGTACGCCCAGCAACTACTCAGCGCTGCTTCCTTTGAAAACTTCGGCTACCAGTACTCGCCGGAGATCTTCACCGGCACCGAGCTGGAGTTCGCCGTCGACGTCTGCGAGGCGGTCTCCGACGTGTGGCAGCCGGGCCCGGACCGGGAGATCATCCTGAACCTGCCGGCGACGGTGGAGATGTCCACCCCGAACGTGTACGCCGACCAGATCGAGTGGTTCAGCCGCAGCCTCACGCGGCGCGAGCACAGCGCCATCTCGCTGCACCCGCACAACGACCGGGGCACGGCGGTCGCGGCCACCGAGCTGGCGATGATGGCCGGCGCGGACCGCGTGGAGGGCTGCCTGTTCGGCCACGGGGAGCGCACCGGCAACGTCGACCTGGTGACGCTGGGCATGAACCTGTTCAGCCAGGGCATCGACCCGCAGGTCGACTTCTCCGACATCGACGAGGTCCGGCGCACCGTCGAGTACTGCACCCAGCTGCCGGTGCACCCTCGGCACCCGTACGCCGGCGACCTGGTCTACACGGCGTTCTCGGGCTCCCACCAGGACGCGATCAAGAAGGGCCTCGAGTCGCTGGACAGGGCCGCGGCGGCGGCGGGCCGTCCGGTCGGCGAGATGCCGTGGGAGGCGCCGTACCTGCCGATCGACCCGAAGGACGTCGGCCGCACCTACGAGGCGGTCATCCGGGTGAACAGCCAGTCCGGCAAGGGCGGGGTGGCCTACATCCTCAAGGCCGACCACAAGCTGGACCTGCCGCGCCGGCTGCAGATCGAGTTCAGCCGCGCGGTGCAGCGGCACACCGACGACGGCGGCGAGATGGCGCCGGGCGAGATCTGGCAGTCGTTCCAGGCCGAGTACCTCGACCGCGAGGCGCCGCTGAAGCTGAACTCCGTGCACACCTCCGCGGCCGCGGGGGAGCAGGACCGGCTCGCGGTCAACGTGTACGTCGACGGGGAGCTGCGCTCGCTCGAGGGCACCGGCAACGGTCCCATCGCGGCGTTCGTGAACGCGCTCGGTGACCTCGCCGACCACGAGGTCGCGCAGGGCAGCGCGCTGTTCGAGAACCGCAACGACATCCGGGTGCTCGACTACCACGAGCACGCGCTGTCCTCCGGCGGCGACGCGATCGCGGCGGCCTACGTCGAGTGTGCGGTGGGCGACCAGATCCTGTGGGGTGTCGGGCTGGACGCGAACATCGTCACCGCCTCGCTGAAGGCCGTGATCTCCGCGGTCAACCGCGCGTAGGTCGCGGCCGGCGCCCGGGGCCTGCGCCGGACCCGGGCGCGGCGTTATCGTCGCGTCATGAACGGTCCGGCGGTCGCAGTGACCGTCCAGCGCGCGCCGCACCCCGCGCTGCGCGGGCTGGTGACCACCTACCACGGCTACCACTACGGCGGGCTGCCGGCGGGAGAGCACCACGGGCTGCCGTCGACCGAGCTGACGGCGGTGATCGCGTTCGACGAGCCGCTCGACGTCGGCTGGCTGGCCGACGACACGTCGCGCGACCGGCACTGGGCGCTGGTGTCCGGGCTGCACGACGGGCCGGCGCTCATCCGGCACGCGGGCCGACAGCACGGCGTGCAGCTCGGGCTGACGCCGCTCGGTGCCCGGGTGCTGCTGGGGCTGCCCGCCGGGGAGCTGGCGCGCACCCTGGTGCCGATGCGGCTGCTGGCCGACGGGACCGAGCGCCTGTACGACGACGCCGCCGGGGCGCCGACCTGGGAACGCAGGTTCGCCGCGCTCGACCGGCACCTGCTCGCCCTGGCCGGACGCGCGGAGGTGCGACCCATCCGGGAGGAGCTGCGCTGGGCGTGGCGCCGGCTGCACGCCACCGCGGGCCGGGTGGCGGTCGCGGAGCTCGCGCGGGAGGTCGGGTGGAGCCGCCGGCACCTGGCGGCGACCTTCGCGCGCGAGTTCGGGGTCGGCCCCAAGCAGGCGGCCCGGGTGCTGCGGTTCGAGCGGTCCCGGTCGTTGCTGCTCGACGGTCACCGGGCCGCCGACGTGGCGGCGGCGTGCGGGTTCGCGGACCAGGCGCACCTGTCGCGGGAGTGGCAGCGACTGGCCGGGTACAGCCCGCGCCAGTGGATGCGTGCGGAGGTCCCATTCCTTCAAGACCGGGTCGCGCCGGACTGACACGCTGGTGCCATGACCGAGCAGACCAGCACCCCGACCCCGACCGTGTGGCACTCGCTGTCCTACCGCGACGCCCCGGCCGCCATCGACTTCCTGACCGAGGCGTTCGGCTTCGTGGCCAGGGCCGTCTACACCGGCGAGGACCCGACCACCATCGTGCACGCCCAGCTGGACTGGCCGCCGGGCGGCGGCGTGATGCTGGGCTCGTCCGACCCGGCGCGCCACGAGGGCGAGGACTGGGTGGACTCCGCCGGGCACGGCCAGTGCTACTGCGTGACCGAGACCGACGCCGAGGTGGACCGGATCCACGAGCAGGCGATGGCGCGCGGGGCGACCTCGGTGCGCGAGCCCGAGGACCAGGGGTACGGCGGTCGCGGGTGCACGCTGCGCGACCCGGAGGGCAACCAGTGGAGCTTCGGGTCCTACCGCGGCGAGTGACCCGTGCGGCAGCGGGGGCCGCCGCTCACACCTGACGGGGCCCAACTATGTGGACTCTCCCCATCGTTCGCGGGGGCCTGGGTCCGTAGGTTTCTCGCCATGGAGACCACGCGCACCCCGGACCTGACCGGGAGAACGGCGCTCGTGACCGGCGGGGCCAGCGGCATCGGCGCGGCCGTGGCACGCAGGCTCGCAGCCGCCGGCGCCCGGGTCACGGTGTGTGACCTGGACCGGCAGGGGGCCGAGTCGCTCGCCGCGGAGATCTCCGGGGACGCCTGGGTGGCCGACCTCGGCGACACGCAGGCGCTGGCGGACCTGCACCTGGAGGCCGACATCCTGGTCAACAACGCGGGGATCCAGCACGTGGCCCCGGTGCAGGACTTCCCACCCGAGGCCTTCGGGAGGATCCTGCGGCTGATGCTGGAGGCGCCGTTCCTGCTCTCCCGGGCGTGCCTGCCGCACATGTACGCCCGCGGCTGGGGCCGCCTGGTGCACGTCTCGAGCGCACACGGGCTGCGGGCCAGTGCCTTCAAGGCCGCCTACGTCTCGGCGAAGCACGGGCTCGAGGGGCTGTCCAAGGTGCTGTCGCTGGAGGGAGCCGAGCACGGCGTCACCAGCAACTGCGTGAACCCCGGCTACGTGCGGACCCCGCTCGTGGAGAAGCAGATCGCCGACCAGGCCCGGGTGCACGAGATGTCCGAGGACGAGGTGGTGGCCAAGGTGATGCTGACCCGGTCGGCCATCAAGCGGCTGATCGAGCCGGACGAGGTCGCCGGCGCCGTCGCCTACCTGTGCTCGCCGGAGGCGGCCTACGCGACCGGCAGCAACGTCGTCCTCGACGGCGGCTGGTCGGCTCACTGACGGATGGCCGACCCTGCGCCGGAGCGCCTCCCGCTGCCCAGCACCCGGGGTGGGCATGGTCCCCCGGTGGCGCCATCGGCCAGAATGGCGCACGTGGCGGGCATGGAGTTCCTCGAGCTGTTGGCGCGCGGTGCCGCCGCCGTCGAGTTCGAGGGCCCGGTCCTCGCCGCCCGGGCCTCGGGCGCGGACGGCGAGACGGTGAAGGAGATGGAGCGGGCCAAGCTGCTCGCGCTCCAGGTCCGCGGGGTGCTCGAGGCCCGGCGGCGCCGCGAGACGGAGCTGTCCGCCCTCTACGAGACGGCCGGTGACCTGGCCGCCCTCACCGACGTCGACGCGGTCCTCGAGGCGATCGTCCGCCGGGCCCGGCAGCTGCTGCACAGCGACGTCGGCTACCTCTCGCTGAACGACGACGAGCGCGGCGACACCTACATGCGGGTCACCGACGGGATCAGCTCGCCCGCGTTCCGGGCCGTCCGGCTGCCGATGGGAGCCGGCCTGGGCGGTCTGGTGGCGCAGACCGCGACGCCGTACTCGACCCCCGACTACTTCGCGGACGAGCGCTTCGACCACACCGCCGAGATCGACCACGCCGTCGCCGACGAGGAGCTCACCTCGATCCTCGGGGTCCCGCTGCTGCTCGGCCGCCAGGTGATCGGGGTCCTCTACGCCGCCAACCGCAGCGTGCGCCCGTTCAGCCGCGAGGAGGTCGCCCTGCTGGTCTCGCTGGCCGCGCACGCGGCCATCGCGATCGACAACGCCCGGCTGCTCGCCGAGACCCAGCTCGCGCTCACCGAGCTGGAGGCCGCCAGCGAGCTGCTGAAGTCCCACACCGCCAGCGTCGAGCGCGCCGCGGACGCCCACGACCGGCTGGCCGGACTGGTGCTGCACGGGGGAGGGGTCGCCGACGTCGCCCGGGAGGTCCGCGAGGTCCTCGGCGGCGAGCTGCTGGTGCTGGACCCGGACCAAGGCGTGCTGGCCTCGACCGAGGAGGCGGTGCCGCCGAGCGGGCCCGAGAAGGACGCCGCCACCCGGGCGCTCGCGGTGAGCCGGACCCTCGACGACGTCGGGGTGTGCGCGACCCCGGTGATCGCCGGTGACGACCACCTGGGTGCGTTGCTGCTCCGGCGCGAGGACCCGCTGGACGAGGCGGACCGCCGGATCCTGGAGCGGGCCGCCCTGGTGACCGCGCTGCTGCTGCTCTTCCGGCGCAGCGTCGCCGAGGCCGAGGGGCGGGTCCGTGGTGAGCTGCTGGAGGACCTGCTGTCCGGCGCCGACCGCGACCCGGACGCGATCCGGGAGCGGGCCCGGCTGCTCGGCGCGGACCTGGACAAGTCGCACGCGGTCGTGGTCGCCGCCATCGACGGCGACCGGGCCCGGGCGCGGCAGGCCGCCGCCCACCTCGCCTCGGTGAACCACGGCTTCTCCGCGGTGCACGAGGGGCGCCTGGTGCTGATCCTCCCGGACCACGAGCCGACGGCGGCGGCCCGGCTGGTGGAGCGGGACCTGAGGCAGGCGACCGGGCGTCCGCTGACCGCAGGAGCGGCCGGTCCCGCCGACGGTCCCGGTGCGATCGTCGCCGCGCACGCGCAGGCGGCCAGGTGCCTGCAGACGCTCCTCGCGCTCGGCCGGCACGGCGAGGTCGCCTGCGCCCAGGACCTGGGCTTCGTCGGCCTGCTGCTCGGTGACCCGCAGGACATCCGCCCGTTCGTCCGGTCGGTGCTGGGCGAGGTGCTGGACTACGACGCCCGGCGGCACACGACGCTCGTCGAGACGCTCGAGGCGTACTTCCGCAACGGCAGCAACCTGACCCGGACCGGAACGGACCTGCACGTGCACGTCAACACGGTGACCCAGCGGCTGGAGCGCGTCACCAGCCTGCTGGGGGAGTCCTGGCAGGAACCGGAGCGCCAGCTCGAGGTGCAGCTGGCGCTCCGGCTCAACCGGTTGCTGGCCGGCTAGCGTCCGGCCCGCGCCCGGATGGCCCGTGCCTTCATCAGCAGGTGCCGGCCGGTGCCCCAGATGCCCCGGCGGAACAGCAGCACCACCAGGACGAACACGGTGCCGACGATGATGCCGGTGCCCTCGAAGCCCGCCGACGCGAGCTGGTCCTCCATCACGATGATGATCGCGGCGCCGATGGTGCCGCCCCACAGCGTGCCCATGCCGCCCAGCACGGTGATCAGCACCACCTCGCCGGAGGTGGTCCAGTCGAGCGCCGGCAGGGCCACGAACCCGTGGCTGATCGCGAAGACCCCACCGGCCAGGCCGGAGAGTCCCGCGGAGAGCACGAACGCGATCACCTTGTACCGCTCGACGTCGTAGCCGAGGGCCCGCGCCCGGGGGGTGTTGTCGCGGATCGCGACCAGCACCCGGCCGAACGGCGAGTGCACGATCCGCCAGGCGAGCCACATGCCGAGCAACAGGATCGGCACCGCCGCGTAGTAGAAGTAGAACGCGTCGGTCTCGACCAGGTCGATGCCGAAGAACGACTTCGGCACCGACTGGAGACCGTTCTCCCCGCCGGTCACGCTGCGCCACTGGTTGGCGACGAAGTAGACCATCTGCGCGAACGCGAGGGTCACCATCGCGAAGTAGATCCCCGAGCGCCGCACCGACAGCAACCCCACCGGGAGCGCGAGCAGCATCGCGAACACCGCGCCCGCGAGCACGGCCAGGGGGAACGGCACGCTCAGGTGCAGCGCCACCAGACCGGTCAGGTACGCCGACCCGCCCCAGAACGCGGCGTGCCCGAAGGAGAGCAGGCCGGTGTAGCCCAGCAGGATGTCGAGGGCGATCGCGAACAGCGCCATCGCGACGATGTCCATGGCCACCGGCGGGTAGACCACCCAGGGCAGCGCGAGCGCGACGACCAGGCCGACGGCGAGCAACGCCCAGCGCTGCCGGCCCCGCCCGCCCGCGATCGCGGCGTGCGCCTCCTCCGAGGAGGTCTCGGCGGAGAGCGTGGTGGGCGCGGTCATGCGGCCTCCTCCCGTCCGAACAGGCCGGCCGGTCGCACCAGCACCACCACCGCCATCAGCACGAAGATCGCGATCTGGGCCAGGGACGGTGCGTAGGCCTGGCCGAACGCCTCCACCAGGCCGACGAGGAAGCCGGCCACCACCGCCCCGACGATGGAGCCGAGGCCGCCGATGACGACGACCGCGAACAGGATGATCACGAAGTTGCTGCCCATGTCCGCGGTGATCGCCCGGAACGGCGCGGCCAGCACCCCGGCCAGGCCGGCCAGCGCGATCCCGAACCCGAACACCGGGGTCACCCAGCGGCCGACGTTGATCCCGAGCGCCCGGGCCAGGTCGGCCTTCTCCGTCGACGCCCGCACGATCATCCCGATCCGGGTGCGGGTCATCAGCAGCCACACGACCAGGCAGACCAGGGCGGAGAACACGAACACGAACAGCTGGTAGGTCGGCAGCGACAGCCCGGCGAGGTGGACCTGGCCGTCCAGCACCGAGGGCCGCTGGTACGGCAGTCCGGAGACGCCGTACCGGCGCTTGACCAGGTCGACCAGGACCAGGCTCAGGCCGAACGTCAGCAGGAAGTTGTACAGCGGGTCCAGCCCGAGCAGCCAGCGCACCAGCAGCCGTTCGACGAGCACGCCGAAGCCGAACAGCAGCAGCGGCACGACCGCCAGCGCCCACCAGAAGCTCAGCCCGAAGCTGTCGAGCAGCACCGAGGACGCGACCGCCCCGAGCATGTAGCAGGCGCCGTGCGCGAAGTTGACCACGCCGAGGACGCCGAAGATGACGGCCAGGCCGAGGGCCGCCAGGGCGTAGAAGCTCCCGGCGGCCAGGCCTTGGACGGTGTACTGAAGAACTGCGTTCATGACTCCTTCTCCGACGGTGTGCCGGGCGGCGGGGGGCCGCCCGGCACACCCTGAGGGTGGACCCCGGTCAGCTCATGTGGCAGGCGGTCGACGCCGGCTCGAACGCCTTGTCGGCGGGGATGGTGTTGAGGATGTCCTCGTAGTCCCAGTCCTGCTTGACCTGGTCCGGCGACTTCACCTTGGCGAGGTAGACGTCGTGGACCACCCGGTGGTCCTGGGCCCGGACCTCGCCGTTGCGCAGGAAGACATCGTTGATCTTCTTGCCCTCGAGCTGGGAGACGATCTTGTCGGCGTTGTCGGTGCCGGCCGCCTGGACCGCCTCGAGGTACTCCAGGGCCGCCGAGTAGTTGCCGGCGTGGGCGAACGACGGAGTGGTGCCGGTCTTGGCGCGGAACCGCGCGGCCCAGGCCTGGTTCTGCTTGTCCATGTTCCAGTACCACGGGGTGGTGAAGGTGGTGCCGGCGAACTGGTCGACGCCCAGCGAGTGGATGTCGGTGATGAACATCAGCCCGACGGCGAGGCCGATGCCCTCCTTCTTGAGGCCCGCGTTGTTGTACTGCTTGACCAGGTTGACCAGGTCGCCGCCGGCCTGCATCGTGCCGATCACGTCGGGCTTGCTGGAGGCGGCCTTGGTGAGGTACGTGGCGAAGTTGTCGTTCGGGAACGGGGTGGCGATGGTGCCCTGCACCGAGCCCCCCGACCCGTCGATCGCGGTGGTGAACTGCTTCTTCATGTCCTGGCCGAACGCGTAGTCCGGGTAGATGATCTTCCAGTTCTTGGCACCGTTCTGGGTGACCGTGGTCCCGGTGCCGTTGGCGAGCATGTAGGTGTCGTAGGCCCAGCCGAAGGTGTACTTGTTGCACTGGTCCCCGGTGAGCTCGGTCGTGCCCGCGCCGATGTCGAGGAAGAGCTTCTTCTTGGCCTTGGCGACGCCCGCCACCGCCAGCGCGGCCGAGGAGGTCGGCACGCCGAGGATGACGTCCGCGCCCTCGCGGTCGTAGAGCTCCTGCGCCTTGGTGTTGGCCACGTCCGGCTGGTTCTGGTGGTCGGCGTCGACCACCTCGATGTCCTTGACGACCGCCTTGTCGCCGTACTTCTTCTGGTAGTCGGCCACCGCCATCTGGACGGCCTTGACGCTGTTCGGACCGGAGAGGTCCTTGTAGGGACCGGACTGGTCGTTGAGGACCGCCAGCACCACCTTGTTGTCGGTGAAGCTGCCCGACGAGCTGGACGGACCGCCACCGCAGGCGCTGAGCACCAGCGCCCCTGAGATCAACGCGGTCGCGGTGACCGCAAACTTCTTAGCCATGCCTTGTTCTTCTCCTTGGTTTGGTTGTGCTTCCAGCGGTCACATGCCGAGGTGCTCGAGGAGCTCGCTCTCCCGAGCCACGAACTCCTCGTTGGCGAGCCCCTCGACGACCCGTCCCTGGACCAGCAGGTAGTGCCGGTCGGCCACGGTCGCGGCGAACTTCACGTTCTGCTCGATGAGCAGTACGGCCACCCCGTCCGCCTTGACCTCGCGGAGGATCTCCCCGATCCGGGCGACGATGACGGGAGCAAGCCCCTCCGAGGGCTCGTCCAGCAGCAGCAGCCGGGCCCCGGTCCGCAGCACGCGTGCGAGGGCGAGCATCTGCTGCTCCCCGCCGGACAGCGTCGTGCCGGGGGCGCGGCGGCGGTCGGCGAGCACCGGGAAGGCGTCGTAGACCCGCTCGAGGGGCCAGCCGCGGTCGGAGACGACCGGTGGCAGCAGCAGGTTCTCCTCGACGGTGAGGCTGGCGTAGATGCCGCGGTCGTCCTGGACCCACCCCATGCCGCTCCGGGCCCGCTTGTGCGCGGGGAGCCCGGACACCTCGTGGTCGTCGAACCGCACCTCGCCCTCGACCTGGCGGTGCAGGCCGATCAGGCTGCGCAGCAGCGTGGTCTTGCCGGCGCCGTTGCGCCCGACGAGGGTGACGACCTCGCCCCGGCTGACCGTGAGCGCCACGTCGTGCAGCGCCTGGGCCTCGCCGTACCACGCCTTCAGATCCCGGACCTCAAGCATGGCTGGACTCCCCGAGGTAGGCGGTGATCACCCGGTCGTCGGTGCGGACCTCGTCGTAGCTGCCCTCGGCCAGCACCTTGCCCTGCTGCAGCACGGTGACCCGGTCGGCCAGGCTGCCCACCACATGCATGTTGTGGTCGACGAAGACCACGGTGCGGCCCACGGCGATCCGGCGCACCAGCTCGATGGTCCGGTCCACGTCCTCGATGCCCATCCCGGCGGTCGGCTCGTCGAGCAGCATCACCGTCGGGTCCAGGGCCAGCACCAGCGCCATCTCCAGCGCCCGCTTCTGCCCGTAGGCCAGCAGCCCGGACGGGCGGTCCGCGAGGCTGCCCAGCCCGACCTGGTCCAGCAGGTCGTCGACCTGGCCGCGGAACCGGTCGAGCAGCCGCTCGGACCGCCAGAACCGGAACCCCTGGCTGGTGCGGCCCTGCAGGGCGAGCTCCACGTGCTCGCGCGGGGTGAGGTTCTCGAAGAGGCTGGTGATCTGGAAGGAACGAGCCACGCCCCGGTGGGCGATCTGCTCCGGCGGCAGGCCGGTGATGTCCTGGTCGAAGACCGTGACCCGCCCCGCCGAGGGGGTCAGGAACCCGGTGAGCAGGTTGAACAGCGTGGTCTTCCCGGCACCGTTGGGCCCGACGAGCGCGTGCACACCGCCCTCGTGGACCTCCAGGTCGACCGAGGAGACGGCTCGAAAGCCGCGGAACTGCTTGGACAGCCCCTCGGTGCGCAGTGCCACCCGACTTGACGTCACGCCGTTCCTCCCTGGCCGGTCCCGCACACCGTCGCGACGGGCGACGGTGTGGCGTTTGTCGGAACGCTAGGGACCCGGCCGGGGAGCGGCCATGGTGACGGACACCACAATGGCGCGGGTAGGGGTGTCTGGAATCACCACCAGGTCGGTGGGGGAGCGCCGTACGGGCGGCGCCCGGTTGTCAGGCGCTGAGCACGCTGGAGCCGTCTGAGCGCCTGACAACTCGGCGGGCTGTCCGGGCCCGGGCACGCGCCACCCGCGACCGGCTCAGCAGGAGCGCGACGAGCACGAGACCGACCATGGTGATGATCCGGTTCGGGTCGACCGCGGGCCGCCAGTCGACCTTGCCGTCCTTGATGACGTAGGCCCCGACCGGGCGACCCCGGACGCCGAACCCGCCGCCCTCGTTCTCCTGGCCCTTCTCGTCCCGTCCGGTGCCGCCACCGCCGCCACCGCCGACCGCCGCGGCCGCGATGACCGTGACGCCGTCCTTCTCGTAGGGCTCGGCGTAGACCCGCTTGACCGTGATCGCGTCCCTGGCCGTGCCGAGGACCTCGGTGAGCTTCATGATCCCTCCTCGCCGGCGTCGCTCGGGCGCCACGCTGGGATCCCATGCTTCCGGCCGCGCGGGGGTCGACGACAGGGCTGAAGGTCCCGCTCGGGTGCGGGGTGTGGGCGCCGGGCCCGCGCGCGGTGGTGGCTCAGGAGGTCCAGCGCCGGTGGCGGGTGGCGCCGGCCGCGGTGTCCCGGGCCAGCTCCAGGCGCGGCTTCGGCCCGTCGGTGCGGCCGGTCTGCGGCTTGCGGCGCCCTGCACGCCATGGCTGCGGCCAGACCGCGCCCGGTCCGTCGTACTCCTGCTCCACGGACGCGTGCAGCGTCCAGCTCGGGTCGTACAGGTGCGCCCGGCCGAGCGCGCACAGGTCCGCGCGACCGGCCAGCAGGATCGAGTTCACGTCGTCGTAGGACGAGATCACCCCCACCGCGACGGTGGGTACGGCGACCCGGTTGCGGATCGCGTCCGCGAACGGGGTCTGGTAGGACCGGCCGAACGCCGGCCGCTCGCGCGAGGTGACCTGGCCGGTCGACACGTCCACCGCGGCGGCACCCGCGTCGGCGAAAGCCTGCGCGACCGCGAGCGTGTCCTCGAGGGTCTGTCCCTCGTCGACCCAGTCGGTCGCGGAGATCCGCACGGTCATCGGCAGGTGCGCGGGCCACACCTCGCGCATCGCACCGAACACCTCGAGCGGGAACCGGAGCCGGTGCTCGACCGGGCCGCCGTACTCGTCGGTGCGGCGATTGGTCACCGGGGACAGGAACCCGGACAGCAGGTAGCCGTGTGCGCAGTGCAGCTCCAGCAGGTCGAAGCCGGCCTCGGCGCCGCGGCGCGCGGAGTCCACGAACTCCTCGCGGATCCGGGCCAGGTCGTCGCGGGTCAGCTCGCGCGGCACCTGGTTGACGCCGTCGCGGTAGGGGACCGGCGAGGCGGCGGCGACCTCCCAGTTGCCCTCGTCGAGCGGCTCGTCGATGCCCTCCCACATCAGCTTCGTCGAGCCCTTGCCGCCGGAGTGGCCGAGCTGCAGCCCGATCCGCGAGGCGGACCGCTGGTGCACGAACTCGGTGACCCGCCGCCAGGCGTCGCGCTGGGCGTCGTTCCACAGCCCGGTGCAGCCGGGGGTGATCCGTCCCTCGGGGGAGACGCACACCATCTCGGTCATCACCAGCCCGGCGCCGCCCAGCGCCTTGCCGCCGAGGTGCACCAGGTGGAAGTCGTTGGGCATCCCGTCCACCGCGACGTACATGTCCATCGGCGAGACCACCACCCGGTTGGGCAGCTCCAGGCCGGAGCCGTCGGGCGTCGACAGCCGGAACGGCTGGAACATCGGGGGGCACTCCTCGCCCGTCCCGTGCCCGCGGACCCGCTCGTGCTCGGCGAACCAGGTGTCGAGCCGGGCCACGAACTCGGGGTCGCGCACCCGCAGGTTGTCGTAGGTGACCCGCCGGCTGCGGGTCATGATGTTGAACCCGAACTGCAGCGGCTCCTGGTCGACGTACTGGCCGAGGTTCTCGAACCACTCCAGGCTGGCCTGCGCGGCCCGCTGCGTGGAGGCCACCACCGCCTTGCGCTCGGTCTCGTAGGCCTTCAGCGCGGCGTCGACCGACGACTCCTCGTGCAGGCAGGCGGCGAGCGCGAGCGCGTCCTCCATCGCGAGCTTGGTGCCGGACCCGATCGAGAAGTGCGCGGTGTGCGCGGCGTCGCCGAGCAGCACCACGTTGCCGTGCCGCCAGTGCTCGTTGCGGACCGTGGTGAAGCTGATCCAGCGCGAGTTGTTGGCCATCACCTCGTGCCCGTCGAGCACGTCGGCGAACAGCTCGCGGACCTTCGTGATCGACTCCTCGTCGGACTCGCCGGGCGCCCAGGTGCGGCCCTCGGACGCGTCGAACCCGGCGGCCCGCCAGACCTCGGAGGTCATCTCCACGATGAACGTGCTGCCGGTCGCGTCGAACGGGTAGCCGTGGATCTGCATCACGCCGTACGGCGTCTGGGCGATGTAGAACTTGAAGGCGTCGAAGACCTTGTCCGTGCCGAGCCACATGTAGCGGCAGTCGCGCACGTCCAGCGAGGGAGCGAAGGTGCCGGCGTAGCGCGCCCGGACCGCGGAGTTGAGGCCGTCGGCGGCGACCACCAGGTCGTGGTCGCGGGACAGCTCCTCGACGTCCGGCGCGAGGGTGCAGAACCGGACGTCCACGCCGAGCTCGGCGCACCGGGCCTGGAGGATCTCCAGCAGCCGGCGCCGCGACATCGCGGCGAAGCCGTGCCCGCCACTGGTGACCACCTCGCCCTTGAAGTGCACGTCGATGTCGTCCCAGCGGGCGAACTCCGCCTCCATCGCCGCGTGCACGACCGGGTCGGCGTGCTCGATGCCGCCGAGGGTCTCGTCGCTGAACACCACGCCGAAGCCGAACGTGTCGTCGGCGGCGTTGCGCTCCCACACCGTGATCTGGTGGCGCTCCCCGAGGTCTCGGGCCAGCTGCTGCGCCAGCGCGCTGAAGTAGAGCCCGCCGGGGCCTCCGCCGATCACCGCGATCCTCATGAGCCAAGAGCATATTGCGTTCTTGACGGAAGTTGTCAAGGCGCAATACGGTCGGGACCATGGCGCAGTTCGGGCTCACCGCGGAGCAGCAGGAGTACGTCGACCACGTCCGCGACCTCGCGACCACCAAGCTGGCCGACGTGCCGCCGGCCGAGGGCCGGGTCAACCGGCCGCTGCTGCGGGAGCTGGGCCGGCTCGGCCTGCTCCGCGGGCTGTTCGGGGGCGACCCCGACGCGCCGCCCCGCGACGCGGCGGCGATGCAGCTGTGCCTGCTGCGCGAGACGCTCGCGACGGTGAGCACCGAGGCGGAGACCGCGCTCGCGCTGCAGGGGCTCGGGAGCTACCCGATCCTGCAGTCCGGCAGGCCCGAGACCGTGGAGCGCTGGATCCCCGCGGTGGTCACCGGCGACGCGGTCGCCGCGTTCGCGCTCTCCGAGCCGGGCGCCGGCTCGGACGCCGCCGCGCTGGCGCTGCGCGCCGAGCCGGAGCCGGGCGCGGGACCGGCGGGCGGCTGGCGGCTGTTCGGCGAGAAGACCTGGATCTCCAACGCCCCCGAGGCCGACGTCTACACCGTGTTCGCCCGCACCACGCCGGGCACCCGGGCGCAGGGCGTGACCGCGTTCGCGGTGGCCGGGGACGCCGAGGGGCTGGCCGGGGAGCACCTCGACCTGCTCGCCCCGCACGCGATCGGCCGGCTCACCTTCGACGGGGTCCGGGTCACCCGCGCCGACGTGCTCGGCGAGGTCGACCGGGGCTTCGCGGTCGCGATGCGCACCCTGGACCTGTTCCGGCCCAGCGTCGGCGCGTTCGCGGTCGGGATGGCGCAGGCCGCGCTCGACGCGGCGGTGCGCTGGTCGGCCGAGCGCGAGGTGCACGGCGCCCCCCTGCACGCCCAGCAGTCGGTGGCGCACACGCTGGCGGAGATGGCGACCCGGGTGCGGGCCGCCCGGCTGCTGGTGCAGGCGGCCGCCTCGTCGTACGACGCGGGCGCGCCGGCGCGGGAGGTGACGAGCAGCGCCGCGATGGCCAAGCTGTTCGCCACCGAGACCGCCCAGTGGGTGGTCGACCAGGCGGTGCAGATCCACGGCGCACGGGCCCTGCAGCGCGGCCACCTGCTCGAGCATCTCTATCGTGAGGTGCGGGCGCCCCGGATCTACGAGGGCGCCTCGGAGGTGCAGCGCACGATCATCGCCCGGTCGCTGCTGCGATCGGCGCAGGAGCCGGCCCGCGGGTCGGCCGAGGAAGGGGACGCGTGACCAGATACCGGGCCTCGGTGCCGCTCACCGACGACTGGCAGCACTTCCGGTTCGAGGTCGCCGACGGCGTCGCCACCGTCACCCTGAACCGGCCCGAGAAGCTGAACCCGCTCACGTTCGAGAGCTACGCCGACCTGCGCGACCTGCTGCACGAGCTGCCGCACCGCGAGGACGCCAAGGTGCTGGTGATCCGCGGCGAGGGCAAGGGCTTCTGCGGCGGCGGCGACGTCAACGAGATCATCGGCGAGCTGCTGAAGATGGACGCCCGCGACCTGATGGGCTTCACCAAGATGACCGGCGACGTGATCAAGGCGATGCGCGAGTGCCCGGTGCCGATCGTCAGCGGCATCCAGGGCATCGCCGCCGGCGCCGGCTCGGTGATCGCGCTCGCCTCGGACTTCCGCGTGGTGGCCCGCTCGGGACGGTTCGCGTTCCTGTTCACGAAGGTCGGCCTCTCCGGCGGCGACATGGGCGCGGCGTACCTGCTGCCCCGGGTGGTCGGCGCCGGCCGCGCCACCTCGCTGCTGATGCTGGGCGACACCATCGACGCGGAGACCGCGGACCGCTACGGGCTGGTGCACGAGCTGGTCGAGGACGCCGACCTCGACGACGCCGTAGGACGCCTCGCGCGGCGGCTCGCGGACGGGCCGACGCTGGCCTACGCGCAGACCAAGTCGCTGCTCACCCGCGAGCTCGACATGCCCCTCGGGGCCGCCGTCGAGCTCGACGCGATGACCCAGGCGCTGTTGATGACCACCGAGGACCACGCGGAGTTCCACGCCGCGTTCAACGCCAGACGACCACCGCAGTGGAAGGGACGCTGACCCCCATGGCCGACCCGCTGGACTTCCTGTCCGTCGACGACCTGCTCTCCCAGGACGACCGCGACATGCGCGACACGGTGCGCTCGTTCGCCCAGGACAAGCTCGCGCCGCACGTCGCCGAGTGGTACGAGCAGGGCACCCTGCCCGACGACCTCGGGCCGCTGTTCGGCGAGCTGGGCCTGCTGGGCATGCACCTCGACGGCTACGGCTGCGCGGGCACCAGCGCCACCGCGTACGGCGTCGCCTGCCGCGAGCTCGAGGCGGTGGACTCGGGGCTGCGCAGCTTCGTGTCCGTGCAGGGGTCGCTGGCGATGTTCGCGATCCACCACTGGGGCAGCGACGAGCAGAAGGACGAGTGGCTGCCACGGATGGCCACCGGCGAGGTGCTCGGCTGCTTCGGGCTGACCGAGTCCGACGCGGGCTCCGACCCCGGCTCGATGCGCACCCGCGCCAAGCGCGACGGCGACGACTGGGTGCTCAACGGCGGCAAGATGTGGATCACCAACGGCACGCTCGCGAAGGTCGCGGTGGTGTGGGCCCGGGTCGAGGACGGCGCCGACGGCGGCATCCGCGGGTTCGTGGTGCCCACCGACACCCCCGGCTTCACCGCCACCAAGATCTCCCGCAAGCTCTCCCTGCGGGCGTCGGTCACCGCCGAGCTGTCCTTCGACGACGTGCGGCTGCCGTCGAGCGCCGCCTTCCCCGAGGTGCGTGGGCTGAAGGGCCCGCTGACCTGCCTGAACGAGGCGCGCTACGGGATCCTCTGGGGCGCGGTCGGGGCGGCCCGGGCGTGCCTGGAGGAGGCCCTGGACTACACGATGGGCCGCACCCAGTTCGGCAAGCCGCTGGCGTCCTTCCAGCTCACCCAGAAGAAGCTGGCCGAGATGGTGATCGCGGTGAACAACGCGTCGCTGGCGGCGGTGCAGATCGGCCGGCTCAAGGACGCCGGCACCCTGGAGCCGGCCCACGTGAGCTACGGCAAGCTCGGCAACGTCCGGGCGGCCGCCGAGGTGGCGCGGACCGCCCGGACCATGCTCGGCGGCGCCGGGATCACGCTCGACCACACGATCATGCGGCACATGAACAACCTGGAGACGGTGATGACGTACGAGGGCACGGAGGAGATGCACATGCTCAGCCTGGGCCAGGCGCTGACCGGGATCCCGGCGTTCCGATGAACCACCCGATGAGCCACCCGATGAGCCACCGGTGAGCCCCCGATGAGCGAGGAGCAGCCGATCA
Organism: uncultured Actinomycetota bacterium; assembly: GCA_963728775.1. Classification (GTDB taxonomy): domain Bacteria; phylum Actinomycetota; class Actinomycetes; order Propionibacteriales; family Nocardioidaceae; genus Nocardioides_B. The sequence goes on along the minus strand of CAVSLP010000007.1, from coordinate 205,329 downwards.
GCCTGGTGACCGGGGCCGGCCGTGGGGTGGGCCGGTCGGTGGCCCGCTGCCTGTCCGAGCGCGGCCACCGGGTCGCGCTGGCCGCGCGCGGCCGCGACGAGCTGGAGAAGGTGGCGTCCTGGCTGCCGGGCCCGGCGCTGGTGGTCCCCACCGACGTCACCGACCCGGTCGCGGTCGAGGCGATGTTCGCGGCCGTCGAGGACACCTGGGGCCCCGTCGACGTACTCGTGGCCAACGCCGGCGCCGGGGCCACCGCCCGGGTCCAGGACACCACCGACGAGGTCTGGCAGCGGATGCTGGACCTGAACCTCACCGCGCCGTTCCGGTGCCTGCGGCGGGCGCTGCCCACGATGCTCGAGCAGGAGTACGGCCGGGTCGTGGTGGTCGCCTCCGTCGTCGCCAAGCGCGGCGAGCCGATGATCAGCGCCTACACCGCGAGCAAGCACGGCGTGCTCGGCCTGGTCCGGTCCGCCTCGCGGGAGGTCGCCAGCCACGGGGTCACCGTGAACGCGGTGTGCCCGGGCTACGTGAACACCCCGATGACCGACGCGACCATCGCGTCGATCGCGCAGCGCACCGGCAAGAGCCTGGACGAGGCCCGCGCGCTGCTCGCGCACCGGCAGCCGAACCACCGGCTGGTCGACCCGGGCGAGGTCGCGCAGGCGGTGCTGCTGTGCATCGAGAACGGCGCGGTCAACGGCCAGGGCATCAACGTCGACGGCGGGGCGCAGCAGTCATGACTCGTCTGGATCGGGTGAACCCGCCGGAGCTCGCCGCACCGTCGGGCTTCAGCCACGCGGTCGTCGCCACCGGTACGACCGTGCACCTGGCCGGCCAGACCGCCCTCGACGCCTCCGGGCGGGTCGTCGGCGACGGCGTGGTGGCGCAGTTCGAGCGGGCGCTGGCCAACCTGCTGGTCGCGCTGCGGGCGTCCGGCGGCGCGCCGGAGCACCTGGTCGCGCTCACCGTCTACATCGTCGACATGGACGACTACCGGGCGCATGCCCGCGAGATCGGGAGGGTCTGGAAGCGGCTGGTCGGCTCCGACTACCCGGCGATGGCGGGGATCGGCGTCGCCCGGCTGTGGGACGCCGAGGCGCTCGTCGAGGTCCAGGGCACCGCCGTGCTGCCCTGAGCGACTCAGCTGCTCGCCGGGCGATGGGCTGCCGGCGCGCCGGCGCAGCCGGACATCGTCAGCATCGCTCCCCGCGCCCTCGGCCGAACCCCCCGAGGACAGGACCGGTGCGGGCGGTCTGTCCGGGATTCCGGGGGTTCGTCGCACGGGTCCACTCCGATCGGGCTATGGCGGGGCCGCTCGCGCCGGGAGTAGGCCTGTGTCGGAACCTCCGGTTCCCTCCGACCCGACGCCTCCTCTCGAACCCCCCGGGGCCCGGGTCGTTGCCGTGGTCGTGCGCGGGGTTCAGCTCAAGGAGGGACCAGGATGGGCATCAGGGACATGAGGCGGACCGCGCGCGTCGCTCTCGTCGCGGTCGTGGCACTGCTCGTGCCGGTGGGAGCGCTGACGGCCGTCGCCCACGCGACTGCGCCGGGACAGACCTGGGTCGTGCAGGTCGGGTCGCAGACGCCGAACAGGGCCCTCCAGGGGATGCGGTTCCTGCCCGGCGAGATCACCATCGACGCCGGCGACACCGTCTCCTGGGTGGCCCGCTCCGCGGAGATCCACACGGTCACGTTCTTCCCGGGCGGTGGCCCCCAGGCCACCCTGCCGGAGTTCGACCCCACCAATGCCGCGCAGCTCACCCAGCAGGGTGGGTCGACCTACAGCACCGCGACCGGCTTCAACTCCGGACTGATCACCACGGTGCACACCGGCGACGACGTCGGGCCGTTCCCGCCCACGGTGCCGCTCGTCCAGAAGTACAGCCTCACCTTCCCCGACCCGGGCACGTTCACCTACTACTGCCTGGTGCACGGGAAGATGATGGTCGGCGTCGTGCACGTGCAGGCCGCCGGGGCGCCGTACCCGCTCACCCAGGCCCAGTACGACGAGCAGGCCCGGCTGGAGCGGATCGGGATGCGGGTGACGGGCAACCACCTGCGGCGCGACCTGCGGGCACAGAGCACCCGGCACAAGGTGTTCCTGGGTGACGACAACGGCGTGGTGATGGTGATGCGCTTCGTCCGGCCCACCGTGGTCATCCACCGCGGGCAGAGCGTCCGGTTCAAGAACATCGGCATGGGCGCGCCGCACACGGTCACGTTCGGCACCGAGCCGGCGCCGCCCGCGCTGTTCGCGCCCTCCGGGAACCCCGCCAGGTACCGGGGCGGGGACCTCAACTCCGGGATCCTGCCGCCGCACTCGACGTTCAAGGTGACCTTCAAGAAGGCGGGCACCTTCCACTACGTGTGCGCGCTGCACGACTTCATGGGCATGGTCGGCAAGGTGGTCGTCCGGCCCTAGCGGTCCCGCGGACCCGGCGGCACGCGCGCAGACCCCCGGCGCGTGCCGCCGGCTCGCGTGCTCAGCCGTGCAGCCGGGACGCGGCGTGCTCGTCGGCGGGCTTGCGCAGCAGCGTGTCCAGGTCCGCGAACAGGTCGCCGGCCGCGATCCCGCGCCAGCCGGGGGGCAGGTGCTCCAGCGGCAGGCCGGGGTCCAGGTAGGGCAGCCGGCGCCAGGCGGTCAGCATCGGCACGTAGGTCCCGAACGCCTCGGCCGGTTCGGGGGCGACGCCGGCCAGCGCGTCCCGGACCGGGGAGTAGGCCGCCAGGAACTCGCCGTGCAGCCGCTCCATCTCCTCCAGGTCCCACCATTCGCCCATCCGTGCGGCCACGTCCCCCGCGCCGAGGTAGTCGCCCCGGAAGAACTCCGTGTAGGACGTCAGGCCCCGCCGGTCCAGGACCCGCAGCACCTCGTCGTACAGGGTGCCGGGGGCGACCCACACGCCCGGCGCCGCCGAGCCGAAGCCGAGCCGCACCAGCTGCGAGCGCAGCGCGTGCCGCTTCTCCCGTTCGGACTCCGGCACCGAGAACACCACCACCAGCCAGCCGTCGGCGGCGGTGGCGCGAGGCCGGGACCAGATCCGCTCGTCGCCCTCGCGGAGGATCTCCAGGGTGGACGGCGAGAGCGCGTAGCCGGCCCGGCCGTCCCGCTTGACGCTGTGCAGCACGTCGCGTTTCTTCAGCCGGGAGACCGAGGAGCGCACCGCCGCGGCGTCCACGCCGAGGTCCTCCATCAGCCGCACCAGCGAGGCGACGGACAACCAGTTCTCCTCGGCGCGGGCATAGAGGCCGAACAGCGAGGTGATCAGCTGGCGTGGGGCGATCTCCACGGTGGCCTCACTGGTTCTCGCGCAGCCGGAAACGTTGCAGCTTGCCGGTGGCCGTGCGCGGGAGCGCGTCGACGAACTCGACGGAGCGAGGGTACTTGTACGGCGCGATCTGCTGCTTGACGAAGTCCTGCAGCTCCCGGGCCCTGGCCTCGTCACCGGTGCCTTCGTGCAGCACCACGAACGCCTTGACCAGCATCCCGCGGGCCTCGTCGGGGACGCCGACCACGCCGCACTCCTCGACGTCGGGATGCTTGAGCACCGCCTCCTCGACCTCGGGGGCGGCGATGTTGTAACCGGAGGAGACGATCATGTCGTCGCTGCGCGCCTCGTACCAGAAGTAGCCGTCGGCGTCGCGCCGGAAGGTGTCGCCGGTGATGTTCCAGCCGTCCTGGACGTAGGCGGCCTGCCGCGGGTCGGCGAGGTAGCGGCAGCCGGTGGGGCCCTTGACGGCGAGCCGCCCCGGGACGTCCACCGGTGCCTCGTTGCCCTCGGCGTCGAGCACCGTCGCGGTGTAGCCGGGCACCGCCACCCCGGTGGAGCCGGGCCGGATGTCCGCACCCGCCGCGGAGACGAAGATGTGCAGCATCTCGGTGGAGCCGATCCCGTCGATGATCGCGACCCCGGTGGCGTCGCGGAACGCCTCCCAGGTGGCGGCGGGCAGGTGCTCGCCGGCCGACACCGCCGCGCGCAGCGAGGACAGCCGGCCGGACTCCCCGCCGGCCACCATCGCCTTGTAGGCCGTCGGGGCGGTGGAGCACACCGTCACGCCGTGCTCGCCGATCAGCTCCACGAGCCCGGCGGGGGTGGTCTTCTCGATCAGCAGCGTCGAGGCCCCGGCGCGCAGCGGGAACACCAGGATCGCGCCGAGTCCGAAGGTGAACGCGAGCGGCGGCGTGCCGGTGAACACGTCGTCGGGGGTGGGCCGCAGCAGCACCCGGGAGAAGGTGTCCGCGATCGCGAGCACGTCGCGGTGGAAGTGCATGGTGGCCTTGGGTCGGCCGGTGGTCCCCGAGGTGAACGCCAGCAGCGCCACGTCGTCGGCCGCGGTGTCCACGGCGTCGAAGCCGTCCGGGTGGGCCGCCGCCCGGCGGGCCAGGTCGTCCTCGGCGTCGCTGCCGAAGGTCAGGGTGGGTACGTCGATCCCGGCGGCGTCGAGGTCGTCGCGGAACCGGTGGTCGCACAGCGCGACGCTCACCCGGGCGATGTCGTGGATGGTGGCCAGCTCACCCGCGCGCAGCATCGGCATCGTGGTGACGGCCACCGCGCCGGCCTTCAGCACGCCGAACCAGCAGGCCACCAGCCACGGGTTGTTCGGGCCGCGCAGCAGCACCCGGTTGCCGGGGACCACCCCCAGGTCGTCGACCAGCACGTGCGCCACCCGGTTCGCGGCCGCCAGCAGGTCGCCGTAGCTCCAGGTCGGGTCGCCGGGCGCGTGCAGGCACGGCCGCTCGGCGCCGTACGTCGAGATCGTGGTGTCGAGCAGCTCGACGGCGCAGTTGAGGCGCTCGGGGTACTGCACCTCGGGGATGTCGAAGCGCAGCTCGGGCCAGGCGGACGCGGGCGGCAGGTTGTCGCGGCAGAAGGTGTCGACGTGGCCCGAGGGGCTCAGCGGGGGAGAGGACAGCTGCATGCGCCCACGTTATTGCCCGTCTGTTACGACAGTCAATGATGCGACATGCCCGTGTCCCGGCCGGTCACGTCCGGTCGCCCGGCGGCTCGGCGATGCAGGCGGTGCCGACCCGGACGAAGCGCCCGCGCGTCCACCACCAGCGCGGCGGTGACCGCGGCGCCGATGCCCCGGCGGCGGGCACGGGGCAGCACCGCGATGCCGGTGAGCTCGGTGGTGGCCCCGCGCGGGCCGTGCGACCCGCCGCCCACGACGGCACCCTGACCGTCTCACTCCGTGGCACCCCGCGACTGCTGTCGTCGAAGCCGGCGTGGATGGCGCCCAGCACCTCGGGCAGCGCGGGGGAGCCGGGATCGAGCAGCTGCACGCCGACCCCGGCCGGGGTCGCGGCCGGCGGCTCCCTGCGCAGGACCAGCAGCGGGCACTCCTCGACGGCCAGCCCGGCGGACCGCGCGGACGCGAGCAGCGTGGGGGTGTTCTCCTGCACCCACTCGAGTTTCTCCGCGAGTCCCAGCTCGCGCTGGCGGGCTCGCACCCGCGCCACGTCGTCGTGCGTGATCGCCTCGGTCAGGCCGAGCCGGGGGCGCGCGTAGTACTGCCAGGTGGAGGCCGGCCCGGCCACGAACAGGGTGAACGGCCCGACCTCCTCGGGCGTGGTGTTCACCCGCGGCGCCGCATCGTAGTAGTCCTCGAGGACGGCGAGCAGGTCGCTCACCGGTGCCGGGTCGTCGTGCGTCACCCGGCGAGCACGTCACTCCGGAAAGCGCTCCCGCACCGCGTTTACCGCCTCGGCGATGACCTCGTCGGCCGGCGGAGTGACGTCGACCAGGACCCCGTCCTCGTCGGGCTCGAGCGGCTCCAGGGTGTCGAACTGCGAGTGCAGCAGCGAGGTCGGCATGAAGTGCTTCGTGCGCAGCTGCATCCGCTGCTCGAGCACCTCGAACGGCGCGTGCAGGTGCACGAAGAACGGCTCGTGCGTCGAGGCCGACCGGAGCAGGTCGCGGTAGCCACGGCGCAGCGCCGAGCAGGTCACGATCGTGGAGATCCCCTCGGCGTCCTTGTCGGCGACGAGCTCGGCGATCGCGCGCAGCCACGGCTCGCGGTCCGCGTCGTTGAGCGGGGTGCCGGACTCCATCTTCGCGATGTTCGCGGGCGGGTGCAGGGAGTCGCCCTCGATGAACTCGTAGTCGAGCTTCTGGGACATGCCCTCGGCCACCGTGGTCTTCCCGGTGGCGGAGACGCCCATGACGACGATGTGGACGGGGGTGGCCGGGTCGGTCACGGAGTCTCCTTCGGGGAGCAGGTCGAGGGCCTGGTTAGGCTGCAATGCATGTCAACGGTGTACACGGGTGTCCTCGCCGAGATCGGGCCACGCATCGTCGACGGTAGCCTGCCGGTGGGGTCGGTGATCACTCTCGAATGGCTGTGCGAGGAGTTCGGGGTGTCCCGGACGATCGCCCGCGAGGTGGTTCAGGTGCTCGGCTCGATGGGCCTGGTGGAGAGCCGCCGACGCACCGGGATCCGGGTGCTGCCCCGCGACCACTGGGACGCGTTCGCCCCGGCGGTGATCCGGTGGCGCCTCGACGGGCCGGAACGCGCCTCGCACCTGCACGAGCTCTCGCAGCTGCGGGCGGCCGTGGAACCGGCCGCGGCGGCCCTCGCCGCCGAGCGCGCGGGCGGGGAGCAGCGCGCCGAGTTCGTGCGGCTGGCCGGGGCCATGGAGGTCACCGGCGCGGCCGGCGACCTGCACGGGTTCCTGGAGCACGACGTGCGCTTCCACCGGCTCCTGCTCGAGACCTCCGGGAACGCGATGTTCGCGGCCCTGCGGGACGTCGTCGAGGAGGTGCTGCGGGGACGCACCGGCCACCACCTGATGCCCGCCGAGCCCAAACCCGAGGCACGGCGCCTGCACACGATGGTGGCCGATGCGGTCGCCCACGGTGATGGTGACGTGGCCCGCGCGGCGATGACCGCGCTGTGCCTGGAGGCGGTCACCGGCATCGCCGAGGCCGCTCCCGGGCGGTGAGCCACGCCACCGCGGGTCACGTGACGACCCAGACCAGGGACGCGAGCACGAAGGCCGACGCGCCGAGCGTGGTCTCCATCACCGTCCACGTCTTCAGGGTGGTCTTCTCGTCCATCCCGAAGAACCGGCTGACCAGCCAGAAGCCGGAGTCGTTCACGTGCGAGAGCACGGTGGCTCCGGCGGCGATCGCGACGACGAGCAGTGCGAGGTGCACGTTGCTGTAGCCCGCCGAGGTGGCCTGGCTGGCGATCAGGCCCGCGGTCGTGGTCAGCGCCACGGTGGCCGAACCCTGTGCCACGCGCAGGATGGTCGCGATCAGGAAGGCCTGCAGCAGCAGCGGCAGCCCGAGCCCGGACAGCGACGACGTCAGCGACTGGCCGATGCCGCTGGCCCGCAGCACGCCGCCGAACATGCCGCCGGCGCCGGTGATCAGGATGATCGAGCAGATCGGGGCCAGGGCCTGGTCCAGGATCGTGGTGGTGTCGGCCATCGAGCCGCCGCGGCGGCCGAGCACGGCGATCGCGACGAGCAGCGTCACGAGCAGCGCGATCGGGGTGTTGCCGAGCAGGGTCAGGTACTTCACCCAGGTCGCGTCACCGTTGACGCCGCCGGTGGTGGACAGCGTGGACAGGATCGTGTTCGCGGCGATCAGCACCAGCGGGATGAGCAGCAGCCCGATCACGGTGCCGAACGTCGGGACCGTGCTCGGTGCGGTGGTGGTGCGCTCCTCGACGAGGGTGCCGGTCCTGCCGTCGCCGCTCTCGCCGGCGCCGGCGGCGCCGCCGAGGTCGGGGTCACCGACGGTCTTGGTGCTGCCGCCGTTCATCGGGCCGAACAGCAGGTCCGGGACGGCGACGTCGACGCGCTTGCCGATGACCCGGGAGAACAGGTAGACGCCGACGTACCAGGCGACGACCGCGATCGGCAGGTTCACCAGCAGGATCACGCCGATGTCGCCGTTGATGGCGTCACCGGCCGCGACCGGGCCCGGGTGCGGGGGGACCAGGGCGTGCATCGCGGCGAACGCGCCCGCCGCGGGGAGGGCGTAGTACAGCACCGAGCCGCCGAAGCGGCGGGCCACGGTGAGGATGATCGGGAGGAAGACCACCAGGCCGGCGTCGAAGAAGATCGGGAAGCCGAAGATGAGCGCGGCCACGCCCAGCGCCAGCGGTGCGCGGCGCTCACCGAACCGGGTGATCAGCGTGTCCGCGAGCACCTGGGCGCCGCCGGTGACCTCCAGCAACCGGCCGAGCATCACCCCGAAGCCGACGAGCAGCGCGACCGAGCCGAGCGTGCTGCCGAAGCCGGACAGCAGCGCGTCGGGCACGTCGGCCACCGGGATCCCGGCGACCACGGCGGTCAGCAGGCTCACCAGCACGAGCGAAACGAAGGCGTGCAGCCGCACCTTGATGATCAGGAACAGCAGGACGGCGACCGCGACGGCCGCGATGGCGAGCAACGTCGCCGTCCCGTAGGCGGGTTGGATCGGATCCACAGGTTCTCCAAGTGAGGTTTGTTACAGGAAGTGACGGCCCACTGTGAAGGAAAGGTAATACCTTTGGCAAGGGGCGCGCCGAGATCGCAACACGAATGGCCGCTGGAGGGTGCCGGCGGAGGGGCCGGCAGGGTGCCGGTGGAGGGTGCGGGCGGGGCGCCGCACGCGTAACCGCAGACCGCCGGGCTCGTTGGAGGGAGGCAGGAACAGGTTCTACGTGAGGAGCACGGCATGCGCCGTACCGCGACCCGGGTGGCACTGCTGACGGCGGCGCTCACCACGGCGGCGACCGCCCTGGCGGGCGTGCACGCCCCGGCCGCCAGCGGGGCCGCGGACCCCGACCCCTACGGCAGGCTGTGGAACATCCTGCCGCCCGGTCAGTCCGGCACGGTGACCGCCACGGACCTCGCACAGGTCGGACCCAGCCTGCAGGCCACCCCGACCACGCCGAAGAACTTCGCCGACCAGCTCGAGATGTACGACGCGCTCACGAAGAAGCGGCCGTCGCTGCTCACCCGGGCCGACCTGGACCGGCTCTACAAGCACGAGGGCTTCACCCCCGAGGAGGTGACCGGCGAGTCCTCCCCGAAGGCTGGGGTGAAGATCCAGTGGGACCAGTACGGCGTCCCGTACATCACCGGCGCCACCTACGACGACGTGATGTTCGGGGCCGGCTACGCCGGCACCCACGACCGGATGTTCCTGATGGACGTGCTCCGGCACGCGGGCCAGGCACGGCTCGCGGAGTTCGTGGGCGACACCCCCGGCAACGTCCACATGGACCAGACCCAGCTCCGCTCCGCGTACTACACGCCGCAGGAGGCGCAGCGCCAGATCCAGAGCGTCGCCGACCGCTACGGCGCCGAGGGGCGCAAGCTGCTCTCCGCCGTGGACGCGTTCATCGCCGGCATCAACGCCGCGCAGGACGCGATGTGCCCGGGCGGGTCCCCGGTGGCGCCGGACTGCCCCGCCGAGTACTCGCTGCTGCAGAAGCGCCCGCAGCCGTGGACCCGCGCCGACGTGGTGTACGTCGCCTCCCTGGTCGGCGGGATCTTCGGCAAGGGCGGCGGCCAGGAGTACCAGAACGCGCTGTGGCTGCAGAAGCTGATGCGCCGGTTCGGCGAGCACAAGGGCCGGGCGGTCTACGACGACCTGCGTGAGAAGAACGACGCCGACGCCCCCACCACGGCGACCACCAGGACGCCGTACGGCGGTGGGCGGGTGCACCCGCACCGGCGGGGTGTCGCGCTGCCGGACCTCGGCGCGAAGACGGCGCCCGGCACCGGGGCGCCGATCAACGGCACCGCAGCGCCCGTGCCGGGCCTGACCGCCACCGACCAGCAGATCGACCTGCCCACCGGCACCATCGACGTCCCGATCGCGCACCACGGGATGAGCAACGCGGTGCTGGTCGGCGGCTCGCACACCACCTCCGGCAAGCCGTTGACCGTGTTCGGCCCGCAGACCGGCTACTACACCCCGCAGCTGCTCACCGAGGAGGTGCTCTCCGGGCCGGGCATCAAGGCGCGCGGCGTCGCGTTCGCCGGCACCAACCTGTTCGTGCAGCTCGGTCGCGGCGTCGACTACGCGTGGTCGGCGACCAGCGCGTCGAACGACCTCGTCGACACCGTCGTGGAGCGGCTGTGCAACACCGACGGCAGCGCGCCGACCGTGGACTCGCAGGGCTACCGGGTCGGCCGCACGTGCAAGCCGATGGAGCGGTTCGAGCACACCGAGACCACCACCCCCGGTGCCGGGTCGCAGAACCCGCCCAAGACCTACACGTTCCTGGTGCTGCGCACCAGGCACGGCATCGTCCAGGAGCGCACCACCGTGCACGGCAAGCCGGTGGCGATCGTCACGCAGCGCAGCACCTACGGGCACGAGGTGGACTCGGCGATCGGCTTCGCCCGGTTCAACGACCCCGGCTACGTGCACGACGCCGCCAGCTTCCAGCGGGCGGCGGGCGCGATCGACTACACCTTCAACTGGTTCTACACCGACGACCGGGACATCTCGTACTTCTCCTCCGGGCTGCTGCCCGTCCGCTCCCGGTACGTCGACTACGACCTGCCGCACTGGGGCCGGAAGAAGTACGACTGGCAGGGCTGGCTGCCGTTCGCCCGGCACGTGCACCAGACCGACCCGCCGCGCGGCTACCTGGTCAGCTGGAACAACAAGACCGCGCCCGGCTTCGCCGCCGCCGACGACGTGTGGGGGTACGGCTCGGTGTACCGCTCGCTCGCGCTGGAGGACCGGCTGAAGAAGAGGATCGCGGGCGGCCGGAAGGTCGACATCGCGGACGTGACCGCGGTGATGGCCGGGGCGGCCACCGCGGACTCGCGGGCCCGCTACACGCTGCCGTGGCTGCTCAAGGTGATCGGCCACGACCGCAGCACCGCCGCCGCCCGCAAGGTGCTGGCCGGCTGGCTGCACGCGGGTGCGCCCCGGGTGGACCGGGACCGCGACGGGCACTACGCCCACGAGCAGGCGATCGCGCTGTTCGACGACTGGTGGCAGCACGGCCGCAAGTCGGTCGCCTACGACGTGATGAAGGGCCGCCTCGGCAGCCGCCTCGCGCACCAGCTGCCGACACTGCTCGACGACCACCCGCGGCAGGGCGTCGGGTCGAGCTGGAACGGCATCGCCTGGTACGGCTACCTGAACAAGGACCTGCGCACCCTGCTCGGCCGGCGGGTCGCCCAGCCCTACCGCTACGGCTACTGCGGCGGCGGCCGGCTGTCGGCCTGCCGGCGGACCCTGCGGGCGTCGTTGCGGTCCGCGGTCGCGCGGGTGCTGCGCGAGCAGGGGGTCGACTCGGTCCGCAAGCTGACCTACGACAAGACCCAGGACGACATCCGCAGCGCCACCGCCGGCGTGGTGGGGGTGCGGCCGATCGACTGGCAGAACCGGCCCACGTTCCAGCAGGTGGTCGAGCTCACCGGGCACCGGCCCCGCTGACCCGGGCTGGCTACGCTGAGGGAGAAGGGGGTGGCTCGTGGCCACGTTGGTGTCGGAGCGGATCGGTCAGTTCTTCATCGAGGGGGAGCGGCTGGAGTACACCGAGTACGGCGCCGGTGACCGCTGGGTGGTGCTCATCCACGGCCAGCTGATGCCACGCCGGATGCACCAGCCGCTGGCGCGGACCATCGCCGCCGAGGGCTTCCACGTGGTCACCGTGGACCTGCTCGGGCACGGGCGGTCCGACCGGCCGGTGGACCCCAAGGAGTACTCGATGACCGCCTTCGGCGAGCAGGTGGTCGCGCTGCTCGACCACCTCGGCGCCGAACAGGCCGTCATCGGCGGTACGTCGCTGGGGTCCAACGTCTCGCTCGAGGTGGCCGACGCGGCTCCCGACCGGGTCCGCGGTCTGCTGCTGGAGATGCCGGTGCTCGACAATGCGCTGGAGGCCGGCCTGATCGCGTTCGGGCCGCTGATGTTCGCCGCCCGGTTCGCCCCGCTGTCCGTCTCGGCGCTGCGCGGGGTGACCCGGCTGGTGCCGCGCGGGCTGGTGCCGTTCTGGGCCGGCATCGTGCTGGACACGCTGAACCAGCAGCCCGCGCCGATGGCGGCGACGATCCACGGCATCTTCTTCGGCCGGATCGCCCCCTCGAGCCGGCGGCGCCGCGCGATCACCGCACCCGCGCTGGTGATCGGGCACCCGCGCGACCCGATCCACCCGGCCGCGGACGCGGCGATGCTCGCCGAGGAGATGCCCCACGCGCGGTTCGTCGCGGCCCGCAGCATCCTGGAGTGGCGGACCAGGCCCGCCCGGCTGGACCAGGAGGCGGTCGAGTTCGTGTCCCTGTGCTGGAAGGCGGCCAAGCCGCGCCGCCGGGTCCGGTGAGCTGGCCGCTCCGCACGGGGTGCCGGTGCGCGGATCCCGCGCCGGAAGGGGACAATGGAGCCGTGGGGCTCTACCGTGACGAGGCGATCGTGCTGCGCACCCAGAAGCTGGGTGAGGCGGACCGGATCGTCACGCTGCTCACCCGGGGCAGCGGCCGGGTCCGCGCGGTCGCCAAGGGCGTACGACGGACCAGCTCGCGGTTCGGCTCCCGGCTCGAGCCGTTCACCCACGTGGACCTGCAGCTCGCCGAGGGGCGGTCGCTGGACGTCGTCACCCAGGCGGAGACGCTGGACCCGTTCGCGGCGCGGGTCGGCTCGGACTACGAGCGCTACACCGCCGGCACCGTGATGCTGGAGACCGCCGAGCGGCTCGTCGTGGAGGACAAGGAGCCGGCGCTGCAGCAGTTCCTGCTGCTGGTCGGTGCGCTACGGGCGATGTGCGAGACCGGCCGGCCGCCGAACCAGGTGCTCGACTCGTTCCTGCTGCGCTCGATGGCGGTCGCCGGCTACGCGCCGTCGTTCGACGGCTGCGCCCGGTGCGGGGTGGAGGGGCCGCACCGGGCGTTCAGCCCCGCGGCCGGCGGGATGCTCTGCGCCACCTGCCGGGTGCCGGGCGCGGCGAGCCCCGCGCTGGAGACGGTCCGGCTGCTCGGTGCCCTGCTGGCCGGGGAGTGGGCGGTCGTCGAGGCCAGCGAGCCACGGCACCGCAAGGAGGCCACCGGGCTGGTCGCGGCCTACCTGGCGTGGCACCTCGAGCGCGGCCTCAAGTCGCTCTCCCACGTCGAGCGCTGAGCCGGGCCGCTCGGCCGCTGTCAGGACTCCGCGTCGCGCAGCCGGTCCAGGTCCTCGTTGAACTGCGCCAGCAGCCGGCCGAACTCCTTGCGGTCGGAGTCCGGCCAGTTCTCCATCGCGGAGAAGAACCGCGAGCGGCGGTGCGACCGGGTCACGTCCAGCACCTCCCGCCCGTGCTTGGTCAGGTCCAGGATCGAGGCGCGCCGGTCCGAGGGGTCGGTCTCCCGGACCGTGAGCTCGGCGTCCTCGAGCGCCTGGACCTGGCGGGTGATCGTCGAGGGGTCGAGCCCGAACGCGGTGGCGAGCGCGCCGAGGCGCTGCGGGCCCTCGTCGGCGAGCTTGCACATGATCCCGTAGGCGGAGCGTTCGAGGCTCATGTCGCCCGACGAGGTGGACAGGTGGATGCGTTGCACCCGGCGCAGCAGCACGGTCATCTGCTGCTCGATCTGCCTGTTCGCGGCGTCCATCCGGTGCGGCCCTCCGAGCTCCCTGACGGTGGTGTTGGATGAAGCATATTGGGCGAAGCCAACGGAGAGGACGTTTCAGGTGGCAGGAGGCAGGAGTCGACGAGACGTTCGTCCGCCGAACCCGCACCCCTCCGGGGCCAGGCCGCCGGACATCCCGGCCGCGCTGGTCCCGCGCCACGTCGCCATCGTGATGGACGGCAACGGCCGGTGGGCCAAGCAGCGCGGGCTGCCCCGCACGGTCGGGCACGAGCAGGGTGAGCACTCGTTGTTCGACGTGGTGGAGGGGGCCATCGAGATCGGCGTCAAGGCGATCTCCGCGTACGCGTTCTCCACGGAGAACTGGACCCGCTCGCCCGACGAGGTGCGGTTCCTGATGGGCTTCAACCGGGACGTGATCCGGCGCCGCCGCGACGAGATGCACGAGCTCGGTGTCCGGGTCCGCTGGGCCGGCCGGGCACCGCGGCTGTGGCGGTCGGTGATCAAGGAGCTCCAGGTCGCCGAGGAGCTGACCCGCGACAACGACGTGCTGACCCTGACCATGTGCGTGAACTACGGCGGCCGGGCGGAGATCGCGGACGCGGCCCGTTCACTCGCCCAGGCCGTGGCCGCGGGGCGGCTGAACCCGGACAAGGTGGACGAGAAGGCCTTCGCCCGGCACCTGTACGTGCCCGAGCTGCCCGACGCGGACCTGGTGTGGCGCACGTCGGGGGAGCAGCGGCTGTCCAACTTCATGCTCTGGCAGGCCGCCTACTCCGAGTTCGTGTTCACCGACATCCTGTGGCCCGACGTGGACCGGCTGGCGCTGTGGAAGGCGATCCAGATCTACGCCGAGCGGGACCGCCGCTACGGCGGCGCGCAGCCCAACGGCTGATCCGGGCCGCTCAGGCGCTGGCTCCGGGGATGGCTCAGGCGGTGGCGGCGTCGTCGCCGCTCGGGGCCTCCGGCTCGTCCCAGGTGAGGTGCTCGGCGAGCTCGCGGGCGTACTGGCGGAACTCCTGGTGGGTCATCTTCCCGAGCGGGCTGGTGCCGGAGGGGTCGCGCTGGAAGCAGTAGCCGTGCGGGGTGCGCCACAGGTGGGTCCCGAAGCGGGGGTTGCGGGTGGCCCAGCCGCGGCCGTGGGTCTTGACCCGGTGGCTGCCGCGCAGCAGGGGTGCGAGGTTGTCCAGGCTGGTCTGGTCGCCTGGTCCGCGGGCGCTCTCGGGGACGTAGGGCTCGACGTGGTCGAGGTCGACGCCTCGGCTGCGGCTGCTGGTCGCGGAGAACGGGAACACGGTGGTGGGGTAGCACAGCCGGACCTGCTCGGCGAGTGCGGCGGGGACCTCGTAGCCGTCGGCCGGGTGGTGCCGGTCGAGGTCGATGACGCGGGTGATCTTCACGTTGCAGTGCCCCAGGATGTCGACCGCCTCGCGCTGGGTGAACGCGGTGCCGTCGTTCTCGAACCGGGCCAGGCCGGTGCCGCAGCGGAACTCGGTCTCGGACGCGTGCAGGTAGAGCACCGCGGTGGGGCGCAGCTTGGCCGGGTCGAGCTCGGGCAGGTCGGCCCGGGTCAGGGCAGAGCCGTCCCGTGGCAGCCGGGTCGGGTCGTGGCCGCAGGTGGGGCAGGGTTCGTCACGCTGGCGCGGATGGACCGCGGACTCGGGCACGTGGTCGGGATCGGGCTCGGGCCCCGGGATCCGGCCCCGTCGAGGTCAGCGGCGGCCCGGTCCGGGGAGGCTGGCTGCCCTCACGGCCGCTGACCGGTCGGTCGTCGAACAGGCCCAGGGCGTCGTCGTCGGCCGCCCCGATGACCGGGTCCGGCGCTGGGAACGGGTCGGCGGGTGGCTGGTCCTCGGAAGGCTCCTGGGACGGGTCGTCGGGCGCTGGGGACGGGTCGTCGGGCTGCGGGGCCGCGCCGTCGACCAGTCGTGCGAGTGCCTCGAGGGGGTTGGTGGTCAGCAGGAACGCGGCGTCGGCCTCCAGCTGGCCCAGGGTCTCCTCCGCACCGTGGGCCCTGAGGATCAGCGCGATCTGGTGGATCCGGGCCCGCATCAAGATGATCTGCGCGGCCGGCAGCAGCACGGTCAACGACTTCATGCCCTCGTCGTTGGTCCTCGACACGGTGACCCGCTTGGCGGCTTCCCTCTCCCGGCGCCTCCGCTCCGCGAGAGCTGGGTCGGCGTCCTTGATCTTCCCGTCGAGCGTCTCGGCGAACCGGGTCCAGGCCTGCCGGCCGAGGGCGTGGGCGGTCTGCTCGTCGACCCACTGGGCGGCCTCGCGGCACAGCTTGGCGTTGCGGCAGCGGCGGGCCACGAAGGTGGCCTGCCAGGCCTGCACCATCCCGGCCGCCAGCGCCGGGTCGTGGCCCGGGGCGTCGCAGCTCGCGGTCTCGACGACCCGGGCCCACAGCAGCGGGTGCCGGAACAGCAGGTCGAGAACGTCGCCGAGCTCGTTGCGGGCCACGGTCTCGGGCAGGCCGAGCAGCAGCGCGAGCTCGTGCACCGCGAACTCCGCGACCTCCGGAGTGCCGTCCCCGCCGTAGGTCCGGGCCTGCTCGGTGCCGGGCAGGAGGTGCCCGGCGGCGTCGGTGGAGCGTGGGATGGAGTCGCCGTTGTTGAGCAGGGCCCACTGCGCGATCAGCATCAGCCGCCGCGCCCCGGCGGCCCGCTCACGGGCGACCTCGGCGACCAGCGAGTCAGCGCACTGCTGGCTGCTCATCGCCTCGATCCGCTCCCTGTCCATGCTTCGAACATAGGTGCGACCGCCGACATTTTGGTCCAGCAGGACGGGCGAAACGTCCCCGCCGGGGGGACATCCCGACGGACTGCCGCGCTCCCGTCAGCAGTCGGGGCAGGTGCCGAAGATCTCGAGGGTGTGGCTGACGTCGCGGAACCCGTGCGAGCCCGCCACCGTGTCGGCCCAGCGCTCGACGGCGGGGCCCTCCACCTCCACGGTGCGACCGCAGTCCCGGCAGACCAGGTGGTGGTGGTGGGAGGTGCTGCACCGCCGGTAGACCGCCTCGCCGTCCTCGGTGCGCAGGGAATCCACCTCGCCGCAGTCCGCGAGCGCCTGCAGGGTCCGGTACACCGTGGACAGGCCGACGTTCTCGCCGCTGCGGCGCAGCAGGTCATGGATGTCCTGCGCGCTGCGGAAGTCGTCGAAGGAGCGCAGCGCGGCGGCGACCGCGCGGCGCTGCCGGGTCGGCCGGGTCCCCTCGGGGAGGGCGGGTTCAGTGCTCGTCATAGTGGCTCCCGTGTACGGCGTGCCGGTGGCCGTCGTGGACGTAGTCGACGTGGTCGCCGTGCGGCACCGCCGGGTGCCCGCACTCGTCGCCGTGCACGTGCTCGTGGTCCTCGCCGACGAGGTGGTGCTCGGCTCGGTCGTCGCCGAGCGGGAAGTCCTCGCCCGGCGCCTCGGTGAACGGCATCGCCAGGCGTTGCCGTCGACGCATCCACACCCCCAGCGGATAGGCCGCGGCGAACCCGGCCAGGGCGAGCAGCACGATCGTGGCCCCCGGCGCCACGTCGACGTACGCCGACACCGTCACGCCGGCCAGGGCGACGGCCGTGCCGAGCGTCATCGACGCGGCCAGGGTGACCCGGAACCCGCGGGTGAGCTGCTGGCTGGTCGCCACCGGGACCACCATCAGGGCGCTGACCAGCAGCAGCCCGACGGTGCGCATCGCGACGGTGACGGTCACCGCGGCCATCACCGAGACCAGCAGGTTGTAGAACCGCACGTTCAGGCCGGCCACCCGGGCGAACTCCTGGTCCTGGGCGACCGCGAACAGCTGCGGGGACAGGCCGACCGCGACCGCGATCACCACCGCCGCGAGCCCCGCGGTGACCCAGACGTCGCCGGTGGAGATCGTGGTGATGGACCCGAACAGGTAGGTGTTCAGCGTCGCCGCGCTCTGCCCGGCGATGCCGGTGATCAGCACGCCGCCGGCGATGCCGCCGTAGAACAGCAGCGCCAGCGCCACGTCGCCGCTGGTCCGCCCGGTCGACCGGATCACCTCGATCGCCACCGCGCCGAGCACCGCCACCACCACCGCGGTGTACGTCGGCGAGGTGCCCGTGAGCAGGCCGAGGGCGACGCCGGTCACCGCGATGTGGCCGATGCCGTCGCCCAGCAGCGCCAGTCGGCGCTGCACCAGGTAGGTGCCGACCGCCGGGGCGGCCAGGCCGGTGAACAGCGCACCGAGCAGGGCGCGGACCATGAAGTCGTAGTGCAGCAGCGTCATCACCGTTCCTCGCTTCCGGTGCGCAGGTCCAGCGGCGCGGACACCGACGGCACATGGTCGGGCCGGGGGCGGTCCGGGGCGGGATGGTGGTGGCCGAGCAGATGCTGGTCGGGGTCGTTGAACGCCGCCAGCGGAGGCCCGTCGTACGCCACCCGCCCGTCGCGCATCACCACGGTCCGGTCGACCAGGGACGCCAGCGGACCGAGCTCGTGCGCCACCAGCACGATCGTGGCGCCGCGGTCGACCAGGGCCTGCAGCGCGTCGGCGAAGAGCTGCTGCGACTCCACGTCGACCCCGGCGGTGGGCTCGTCGAGCACCAGCAGGTCCGGGACCCCGGCCAGCGCGCGGGCGATCAGCACCCGCTGCTGCTGGCCCCCGGAGAGCGTGGAGACGCCGTCGTGGGCCCTGCCGGACAGGCCGACCGCGGCGATCGCGTCGTCGACGGCGGCCCGGTCGGCGCGGCGCAGCGGGCTGAGCAGCCGTCGCCGGGCCAGCCGGCCGGAGGAGACCACCTCCCGGACGGTCGCCGGGACGCCGCCCTCGGCGGTGACGCGCTGGGGCACGAACCCGACCCGCCGCCAGTCGCGGAAGCCCGCGAGCGGGGTGCCGAACAGCCGCACCTCCCCGCGGCAGGTGGGCACCAGTCCCATCATGGTGCGTACCAGCGTGGACTTGCCCGAACCGTTGGCGCCGAGCACGGCCAGCACCTCGCCCGGTACGACGGTCAGGTCGATGCCGCGCAGGATCGGCCGGCCGCCGAGCTCGACGGCCCCGTCGGTGATCTCCACGACGCCGCCCGCCGGCCCGCCGTCCGGTCCCTGTCCGGTCCGCGTCGGCGCCGGGCCGGACCCGGCCGCGTCGACGTACGTGCTCTGCTCATCCACAGTGGTTCGCCTTTCGGAGCGCGGCGAGGTTGCGCCGCATCAGGGACAGGTAGTCCTGGTTCGAGGTCGCCGCGGTGAGCCCCTCGATCGGGTCGAGGACCGCGGCCCGGATCCCGAGGTCGCCGGCCAGCGTGCGCGCCAGCACCGGGCTGCCCAGCGCCTCGGTGAAGACCGTGGTGATGCCGTCGGAGCGGATCAGGTCCTGCAGCTGCCGGATGTGGTCCGGGGACGGCTCGGCGTCGGGGGAGAGCCCGTTGATGTCGACCACGTGCAGGCCGTAGCGCCGGCCGAGGTAGTCGAACGCCTGGTGGCTGACCACGATCGTGCGCTGCGCGCAGGTCGCCAGACCGCGCCTGAAGGCGCGGTCCAGGTCGGCCAGCCGGCGTTGCAGGGCGGCCAGGTTGCGGCGGTAGTCGGAGGCGTGGCCCGGGTCGGCCGCGGCCATCTGCTTCTCGAACGCGGCGGCGACCCTGCTGAGCCGGGTGGGGTCGAGCCAGAAGTGCGGGTCCTGGCCGCGCAGCCGGGCCACCCGGGCCGCGTCCACCACGTGCGCGGGGTGGTTCTGCGCGACGGCGGTGTCCACCGAGGGCTGGAAGCCGCGCTGGTAGACCACCACGTCGGCGTCCACCAGGTCGGCGGTCTGCCCGACGGTCAGCTCGAGGTCGTGCGGCTCCATGCCGGGGTGGGTCAGGTTCACCACCCGCTCGTGGTCGCCGGCGACCTGCTCGGCGACGAACTGCAGCGGGTAGAACGACGTCACCACGGTCGGCCGCCCGTGCGCGCTGCCCAGGTCGCCGCAGGAGGCGAGCAGGGGAGCGGCGAGCAGCGCCGCGGCGACCGCCGCGACCGCACGTCGCCCGATCCGGATCCTCATGACAATCATTGTCAAGACAATTGACAACCGTTGTCAAACAGGCGGTAGGGTCGCGGCCGTGATCGTGGTGAACCGGTTCCGGGTGGACGCGGCGGACCCGACGGCCACCGCGGCCTTCCAGCGCGACGTGCACGAGGCGCACGCGGCCCTCGCCGGCCGGCCCGGGTACGTCGACGGGCGGGTCGGGCGCAACGTCGACGACCCGTCGCTGTGGGTGCTCACCACCACCTGGGCCAACGTCGGCAGCTACCGCCGCGCGCTGTCGTCGTACGACGTGAAGCTGACCGCCGTACCGCTGCTGTCCCGGGCGCTCGACGAGCCGTCCGCCTACGAGACCGTCGAGCCCGACGGGCCGCACCCGCCCAACGAGGCAGTGCCCCGCGACATCGGTTGAAGGCCCCGTGGCCGTGGGAGATAGCCTTGGTGCTTCGCCGTCAGCCAGCCGGTGACCAACCGACGATGGAGCCCGAACCCTCATGGCCAGCAAGCCCGCCTCGACCCTCGACCACGTCGTCTCCCTCTGCAAGCGACGGGGGTTCGTCTTCCCCTGCGGCGAGATCTACGGCGGCACCCGGTCGGCGTGGGACTACGGGCCGCTCGGCGTCGAGCTGAAGGAGAACATCAAGCGGCAGTGGTGGCGGTTCATGGTCACCTCCCGCGACGACGTCGTCGGCCTGGACTCCTCGGTCATCCTGCCCACCAAGACCTGGGAGGCCTCGGGTCACCTCGCGACCTTCCACGACCCGCTCACCGAGTGCCAGTCCTGCCACAAGCGGTTCCGCGTGGACCACATGCAGGAGGCCTACGCCGCCAAGAAGGGCATCAATGACCCCGACTCGGTGGACATCGCGGAGCTGGCCTGCCCGAACTGCGGCACCCGCGGCGCGTGGACCGAGCCGCGGCAGTTCAACATGATGCTGAAGACCTACCTCGGCGTGATCGAGGACGAGTCCGGGCTGCACTACCTGCGCCCGGAGACCGCCCAGGGCATCTTCCTCAACTTCGCCAACGTGATGAACGCCTCGCGCAAGAAGCCGCCGTTCGGCATCGCCCAGACCGGCAAGAGCTTCCGCAACGAGATCACCCCGGGCAACTTCATCTTCCGCACCCGGGAGTTCGAGCAGATGGAGATGGAGTTCTTCGTCAAGCCCGGTGAGGACGAGGAGTGGCACCAGCGCTGGATCGACCTGCGCACCCAGTGGTACGTCGACCTGGGGATCAACCCGGAGAACCTGCGGCACTTCGAGCACCCGAAGGAGAAGCTGTCGCACTACGCGAAGCGGACCGTGGACATCGAGTACCGGTTCGGGTTCAGCGGCCGTGACTTCGAGGAGCTCGAGGGCATCGCGAACCGCACCGACTTCGACCTCACCCAGCACAGCACCTACTCCGGGCAGGACCTGTCCTACTTCGACCAGGCCACCGGGGAGCGCTACATCCCCTACGTGATCGAGCCGGCGGCCGGCCTGACCCGCTCGTTCATGGCGTTCCTCGTCGACGCCTACACCGAGGACGAGGCGCCGAACACCAAGGGCGGGGTGGACAAGCGCACCCTGCTGCGGCTGGACCCGCGACTCGCGCCGGTCAAGGTCGCGGTGCTGCCGCTGTCCCGCAACGCCGACCTCTCCCCGAAGGCCCGGGACCTCGCCGCGGAGCTGCGCACCGCGTGGAACGTCGACTTCGACGACGCCGGTGCGATCGGCCGCCGCTACCGTCGCCAGGACGAGATCGGGACGCCGTACTGCGTGACCGTCGACTTCGACACCCTGGACGACAACGCGGTGACCATCCGGGAGCGGGACACGATGAAGCAGGAGCGGGTCGCGCTGGACCAGGTGAAGGCCTACTTCGCCGAGCGGCTCGTCGGCTGCTGATTCGCTACCGGGGTGCCCTGCCGGGATCGGGACCGGCCGCCGTGCACAATGTTCGGGTGCCCGAACTGAGTCGTTCTTCCCTGACCCGTGCAGCCGCCGTCGTGACCGTGGCCGGTCTGGCCCTGACCGGGTGCAGCTCCGGTGGCGACTCGGGTGCGAAGAGCTCGGCGTCGGCGTCTGCGTCGTCGTCCCCGTCGCCGAGCACCACGGTCAGCATCCCGCCGAGCGCGACCCTGACCGACCAGGGCACCAACCTGTCCTTCGGCGACTCGGCCACCGTGGTGTTCGAGGCCACCAAGAAGTCCGGCACCGTGCTGAAGCTCACCGTGAAGAGCGCGCGTGAGGGGTCGCTCAAGGACTTCAAGGGGTTCATCCTCGACGACCCGTACAAGAAGAAGGCCAGCTACTACTACGTGAAGGTCCGGGTCGAGAACGTCGGCGAGGGTGACGTCGGCGGCGTGCCGGTCCCGCTGTGGGGGGTGAACGGCGACAACACCCTGCTGCCGGCGGTCAACTTCACGACGCACTTCCGGCCCTGCGCGTCGACCCCGCTGCCGAAGAAGTTCGGCCCCGGCGACCGGATCAACACCTGCCTGGTCTACCTCTCGCCGGACCACGGCAGCCTCGAGGCGGTCAGCTACCGGCCCAGCCAGGAGTTCAACCCGATCCAGTGGACCGGCGACATCGCCAAGCCGAAGGCCGCGAAGTCCAAGAAGGCCAAGAAGAAGGGCTGACCGGCTCAGCCCGGATCCCCGGGACCCCGGCTTCCGGGGCCGAGCTCAGCGCAGGCGCCGGTCCCCGGCCTGGTGGGCGGCGAGGTACTGCGCCAGGGTCAGGCCACCCAGCGCCGACAGCGGCGTCGCGTACGGGCCGGCGTCGAAGCGGACGATCCGGTCCCGCGGCTGCGATGCCGAGGCGGGTGCGGCCACGCCGAGCCCGACCAGGGCCAGGCAGCAGACGACAGCCGGGGCGGCGGCACCGCGAGCGAGTCTGGTGGTGCTCATGGGTGCCTCCGGAGGGGATCGGGGATCGGGCACCCTCCACACTCGTCCCGCAGGCGCCTCGCCGCATCGTCCGGCACCCCTCAGACCGGGCGCCGGACCCCTTAGATCGGGCGCCGGACCCCTCAGGTCGCGCGCGGGCGTGCGGGCGCGCGCCCTGCGATGATTTGGGTCCGACGGCCGCGAAACGCGACAATGGCGACCATGACCACCGTCGCGACGCCGTCCGAGCGCGTGCCTCAGGGGCTCGCGCTCGGTGGCCTGCGCGTGGAGACGCCGGTGGTGCTCGCGCCGATGGCCGGGATCACCAACGCGGCCTACCGGCGGCTGTGCCGGGAGCAGGGCGCCGGGCTCTACGTCTGCGAGATGATCACCTCCCGCGGCCTCGTCGAGCGCGACGCGGTCACGATGAGCATGCTGGTCTTCGACGAGCTCGAGGACGTCCGCTCGGTGCAGCTCTACGGCACCGACCCGGTCTACGTCGGCAAGGCCGCGGAGATCCTCTGCGCGGAGTACGGCGTCGCGCACATCGACCTGAACTTCGGCTGCCCGGTGCCCAAGGTCACCCGCAAGGGTGGGGGCGGCGCGCTCCCGTGGAAGCGCCGGCTGCTCGCCGACATCCTCGGGTCCGCGGTGACCGCCGCCGAGCGGTACGGCGTCCCGGTGACGATGAAGACGCGCAAGGGCATCGACGACGACCACCTGACCTACCTCGACGCGGGCCGGATCGCCCAGGAGTCGGGCTGCGCCGCCATCGCCCTGCACGGCCGGACGGTCAGCCAGGCCTACTCCGGCACCGCCGACTGGGACGCGATCGGCGAGCTGGTGCAGCACGTGGACATCCCGGTGCTCGGCAACGGCGACATCTGGGAGGCTGCCGACGCGCTCGCGATGGTCGAGCAGACCGGTGCCGCGGGCGTGGTGGTGGGCCGCGGCTGCCTGGGCCGGCCGTGGCTGTTCCGCGACCTGGCCGCCGCGTTCGCGGGGGAGCGGCTGGCCACGTTGCCGACGCTCGGAGAGGTGACGGCGATGATGCGACGGCACGCCGAGCTGCTCTGCCGGCACATGGGCGAGGAACGCGGCTGCAAGGAGTTCCGCAAGCACATCTCGTGGTACCTCAAGGGGTTCGCTGCCGGCGGTGACCTGCGTCGCAGCCTGGGCCTGGTGGACAGCCTCGCCGCGCTGGACCGGCTGCTCGCCGAGCTCGACCCGGCCGAGCCGTACCCGGTGGAGACGCTCGGCAGCCCCCGCGGCCGGCAGGGCAGCCCGCGGCGCGTCGTACTGCCGGAGGGCTGGCTCGACGACACCGACGGCCGTTGCGGCGCCGGCGGCACGCCGCTCGAGGCCGCGGCCGAGCAGTCCGGCGGCTGAGGGGCGACCGGTGATGGCGGGTCCGCATGACGACGCGACGAGTGGGCACGTGGGGGCCATGCGCCCTTCCGTCATCGTCTTCGACGTCAACGAGACGCTCTCCGACCTGTCCCCGCTGGCCGCCCGCTTCGTCGAGGTCGGCGCCCCCGCGAGCCTGTCCGGGCTCTGGTTCGCCTCGGTGCTGCGCGACGGGTTCGCGCTGACCGCCGCGGGAGACAGCAAGTCCTTCGCCGACGTCGGCGCGGCCGTGCTGCACGGCCTGCTCGCGGACCAGCAGCTCAACCGGGATCCCGACTCCGCCGTCACCCACGTGCTCGACGGGCTCGCGCTGCTCGAGACCCACCCCGACGTGGCGCCCAGCGTCCGGGAGCTCGCCGACCGGGACGTGCGGCTGGTCACGCTCAGCAACGGGGCCGCCTCGGTCGCGGAGCGGCTGCTGGCGGGCTCGGACATCCGGGAGGAGTTCGAGCACGTGCTGTCCGTGGACGACGCCGCCGCGTGGAAGCCGGACGCCCGCGCCTACCGGTACGCCGCCGGTATCTGCGCGGTGGACCCGGCCGAGATGCTGATGGTCGCGGTGCACCCGTGGGACCTGGACGGCGCGGCGCGCGCCGGGCTGCAGACCGCGTGGGTGAACCGGTCCGAGCGGGAGTACCCCAAGGTGTTCACCCCGCCGACGCACACGGTCACCAGCCTGGAGCAGCTGGCGGAGATCCTCGACTGACCGGACTGCCGGCCCGGGAGCGTTCCGGGTGACCTGGGCCACGACGAGGCTTCCGGGGAGAGTGACCCGTAACACGACGATCTACACGCGTTGCGGGCATTCCCGGGTTAAATGTCTGGCCCGGATATGACGGTCCGAAAAGTCTGTGCTTCACTCGGAGACTTGCCCGGCCCGTTCCCGATCCCCCGGTGAGTGATTCTTCTTGTCCGCAGCACGCCACAAGCAGGTGGTGGACCGTGCAGGGCGACGCCGCGTCGCCCGCGTCCTCATCCCCGCCGCCGCGGCGACCCTGGTGACCGGGACCATCGTCGGGGTCTCGGTGGCGACCTCGGGGGAGCAGCAGCAGGTCGCGGCGCGGCGGTCGCCGGTCCACGTCACCGCGCACCCGGACTCCGCCTACCTCGAGGACCGCAGCTCGCTGCTGTCGCGGTCGGCGCAGCGCGCCACGCTCCAGCCGCTGCCGAAGGTGACCGGCCACAAGTACATGACGGCGCCGCTGAACGTCTGGCCCGCCCCGCGCGAGCACGGCGACCCGCTCGACGTCCTCGATGCCGGGGCCCGGGTGGCGGTCACCGGCGCCGAGCGGAACGGCTTCGCCCAGGTGCTGGTCGGCCGGCAGGTCCGGTGGGTGAACGCCGACTACCTGCGCGACAAGCTGCCCAAGCCCAAGCCGAAGCCCGCCGCGCCGGACTCGGCGGCCCCGTCCACGCCCAGCCCCACCGGTGGGAGCATCCTGTCCAGCGTGCCGTGCGCGACCGGGTCCGCGATGGAGTCCGGCATCGTCGCGAACGCCGTGGCCCTGCACCGCGCCGTGTGCGCGCACTTCCCGCAGGTCACCGAGTACGGCGGCTACCGGCCCGACGGCGAGCACGCGGACGGGCACGCGGTCGACATCATGGTCTACTCCGACTCGTCGACCGGTCAGGCGATCGCCGACTGGGTGCGCGCCAACGCCGGCGTGCTGCACGTCGACGAGGTCATCTGGGCCCAGCACATCTGGACCACCCAGCGGTCCAGCGAGGGCTGGCGGCTGATGCCGGACCGCGGCTCGACGACCGCGAACCACTACGACCACGTGCACGTCCACGTCTACTGAGCCGACCCGCGGGTGGGCCGGCGGGTCGATGACGTTTGTCATGGTCAGGTCGTGACGGGCGTGTGGGGTACGGCGTCCGGCCGCGCGGCACAGTGAGGGCATGACAACGGAGCAGCTCACACACGGGCACCACCTGCGACGGTCCGCCGCACCGGCCATCGGCCTGCGCGGGGTGACCAAGGACTTCGGCGCGGTGCACGCCGTGCGCGGCATCGACCTGGAGGTCTCGCCCGGGGAGGTCGTCGCGTTCCTCGGCCCCAACGGCGCCGGCAAGACGTCCACCATCGACATGATCCTGGGCCTGTCGACGCCCACCACCGGCGAGGTCAGCGTGCTCGGCATGCAGCCACACGCCGCGATCGCGCGTGGCCTGGTCTCCGCGGTGATGCAGACCGGCGGCCTGCTCAAGGACCTCACCGTGGCGGAGACCGCCGCCTACACCGCCAGCCTGTTCGCGAGCACCCAGTCCGTCGACACGGTGCTCGCCCGGGCCGGCATCGCCGACCTCGCGGACCGCAAGGTCGGCAAGTGCTCCGGCGGCGAGCAGCAGCGGCTGCGCTTCGCGCTGGCGCTGCTGCCCGACCCGGCGCTGCTGCTGCTCGACGAGCCGACCACCGGGCTGGACGTCGAGGGGCGTCGCGCGTTCTGGTCGGCCATCCGCTCCGACGCCGCGCAGGGCCGCACCGTGCTGTTCGCCACCCACTACCTCGAGGAGGCGGACGCCTACGCGGACCGGATCGTGCTGGTCAGCCGGGGCCGGGTGGTCGCCGACGGCAGCGCCGCCGAGGTGAAGGCGATGGCGGCCGGGCGGACCGTGCGCGCGACCTGGGCGGACCCCGACCTGGACACCCTGCGCGGGCTCGCCGGGGTGGACGCGGTCGAGGTCCGCGGCGAGAGCGTGCGGGTGCACTCCCGCGACACCGACGAGGTCGCCCGCTGGCTGCTCACGCACACCCCGGCGCGGGACCTGGAGATCACCGCCCGCGGGCTCGAGGACGCGTTCCTGGCCCTGACCGGCACCGACGAGACCCCCGACGTGACCCACGACGAGACCTCTGGAGACGCACGATGAGCACCCTGGACCTGCACACCCGCCCGCGGCCCGGGATGGGCGGCTTCAACGCCACCGCGCTGCGGATCGAGCTGCGCCGGATGCTGCGCAACCGGCGGACCGTGGTGTTCACGCTGGTCATGCCGTTCGCGCTGTTCCTGATGGTCGGCACCAACGACTCCTACGTGCACGAGTCCGCCGGCAACGGCAACGTGACCGCCTACATCATGATCAGCATGGCGGTGTACGGCGCGGCGCTGGCCACCACCAGCGGCGGTGCGATGGTGTCCATCGAGCGCGCCCTCGGCTGGAGCCGGCAGCTCCGGCTGACCCCGCTGGCCCCGGCGGCGTACATCGCCCTGAAGATGGCGGTCGCGCTCGTCCTCGGCCTGGCGTCCGTGCTGGTCGTCTACGCGGTGGCCGCCGGCACCGGCAAGCCGGACCTGTCCCCCCGCGCCTGGGTGCTCAGCGCGTTGATCGCCTGGGTGGGGTCGGTGGTGTTCGCGGCGTTCGGCCTGTTCATGGGCTACCTGCTGCCGAGCGAGAACGTGATGCAGATCCTCGGCCCGCTGATGGCCCTGCTCGCGTTCGCCGGCGGGCTGTTCATGCCCCTGCAGGACGGGTCGACGATCGAGCTGCTCGCCAAGTTCACCCCGATGTACGGCCTGGCGGAGCTGGCCCGCTCGCCGCTGACCGGCGACGCGGTGCAGCTCACCTGGGTGCTGAACATCCTGGCCTGGCTGGTGGTGTTCTCGCTCGGGGCGATGTGGCGCTTCCGCCGCGACACCGCCCGGGTCTGAGTGTCCAGGCACTACCGTGAGCGCCATGACTGAGTCGGGCGGCTGGACCTTCCGCGACGGGAGGGCCGGCCGCCTCGGCGTCTGGTTCTCCGCGGTCTGGCTGGTCTTCTTCGTCGACCCGGTGCGGACGGCCTGGTCGGAGCGGGACACGGCGGCCGGCTGGGTGGGCCTGGCGGCCCTGTTCGGGTTCGCGGCGGGCTACCTGCTGGTGTTCACCTGGGTGCGGCGGCGCCGGCTGCGGCTGGACCCCGCCGTCCCGGGGACGCGGGGGCTGGCCGCGCTGGCCGGGCTGGTGGTCCTCGCGCTGGTGATGTGCCTGGCCATCGGCCAGCAGGGCACCGCGTCCTTCGTCTACCTCGCGGTGGTCGGGGTGATGCTGCTGCCCACCGCCGGCGCGATGGTCCTGGTGGTCACCGTGGCCGTGGTCAACGAGCTGACCGCGCGGCTGGTCCCCGGCTGGTCGGAGCAGGCGGGGCTCTCGTTCGCGGTGTGCGCGGCCGGCTTCGCGATGTGGGGCGTGCAGCAGATGATGCTGCGCAACGTGGACCTGATGCGCGCCCGGGAGGAGAACGCCCGGCTGGCGGTCGCCGACGAGCGGAACCGGTTCGCCCGGGACCTGCACGACATCCTCGGCCACTCGTTGACCGTGATCACCGTGAAGGCCGAGCTCGCCAACCGGCTGCTGGACGTGGACGTCGAGCGGGCGCGCGCCGAGCTCGCCGACCTCGAGCGGCTCAGCCGCGACGCGCTGGCCGACGTGCGCCGCGCCGTGGAGGGCTACCGGGACCTGTCGCTGCCCGGCGAGCTGGCCCGGGCCCGCGAGGCGCTGCGGGCCGCGGACATCGAGGCGGACCTGCCGCACTCCACCGACGACGTGCCGACCGGGCTCCGCGAGCTGTTCGCGTGGACGGTGCGCGAGGGGGTCACGAACGTGATCCGGCACAGCGGCGCCCGGTGCTGCAGCGTCCGGCTGGGCCCCGACCGGGTCGAGGTCCGCGACGACGGCGCCGGCCCGGCCGAGCCGCGGCCCCCGGGACACGGGCTCGGCGGGCTGCGGGAGCGCGCCGCGCAGGCCGGGGCCGTGCTCACCACCCGGACCCTCGAGCCGCACGGGTTCCTGCTGGAGGTCACCGCCCGATGAGCGCGACCCCGATCCGGCTGCTGCTCGCCGACGACCAGGCCTTGGTCCGCGGGGCCCTGGCCGCGCTGCTCGACCTCGAGCCCGACCTCGAGGTGGTGGCGGAGGTCGGCTCGGGAGACGCGGTGGTGCCCGCGGCCACCGAGCACGGGGTGGACGTGGCGCTGCTCGACGTGGAGATGCCCGGCATGGACGGCATCGAGGCCACCGCCGCGGTGAAGGCCGCGCGGCCCGGCGTCCGGGTGCTGATCGTGACCACGTTCGGGCGGCCCGGGTTCCTGCGTCGGGCGTTGCAGGCCGGCGCGGACGGGTTCGTCGTCAAGGACACCCCGGCGCGCCAGCTCGCGGACGCCGTACGCCGGGTGCACGCGGGGCTGCGGGTCGTCGACCCGGCGCTGGCGGCGGACAGCCTGGTGGCGGGGGAGTCCCCGCTCACCGCCCGGGAGACCGAGGTGCTGCGCGCCGCCCGGGACGGGGCCCGGGTCGCCGCGGTCGCCGGCCGGCTGCACCTGTCCGAGGGGACGGTGCGCAACCACCTCTCGTCCGCGATCGGCAAGACCGGCGCCGACAACCGGGCGGAGGCGGTCCGGATCGCCGACGCCAACGGCTGGCTGTGAGAGCCGCCCTCAGGCGAGCGCGAGCGAGAGCGCGAAGTCCCCGGCGTCGTCGGTCCACCACTCGGCCAGGCGCATCCCCGCGCCGGTCAGCTCGGCGGCCACCTGCGGCTCCCGGAACTTCGCCGAGACCTCGGTGCGCATCTCCTCGCCGGCCGCGAACTCCACGCTCAGCCCCAGCCCGGGTACGTCGACCCGCTGGTCGCCGCGGGAGCGCAGCCGCATCTCGATCCACTCGGCGTCGGGGTCCCACACGGCGACGTGGTCGAAGGCCGCGGGGTCGAACGACGCGCCGAGCCGCGCGTTGACCACCCGCAGCACGTTCTTGTTGAACTCCGCGGTCACCCCGGCGGCGTCGTCGTAGGCGAGTACCAGCCGTTCGGGCGACTTGACCAGGTCGGTGCCCAGCAGGAACGCGTCCCCGGGCCGCAGCTGGGCGCCGACCGCACCGAGGAACGCCCGCCGTTGCTCCGGCTCGAAGTTGCCGATCGTCCCGCCCAGGAACGCGACCAGCCGAGGACCCTCGGCGGGCAGCCGGTCGAGGTGCCGTTCGAAGTCGGCCACCACACCGTGCACCCGCAGGCCGGGGTAGTCCGCGACCAGCCCGGGCAGGGCCGCGGTGAGCGCG
The DNA here is from genome assembly GCA_963728775.1 of uncultured Actinomycetota bacterium. Lineage (GTDB taxonomy): Bacteria > Actinomycetota > Actinomycetes > Propionibacteriales > Nocardioidaceae > Nocardioides_B. The sequence goes on along the minus strand of CAVSLP010000007.1, from coordinate 175,512 downwards.
CCGTCGCTGACGTCGACCGGCACGTAGCGCTCCAGCGTGCCCGCGTCGCGCAGCGCCCGCAGCAGCAGGTGCGTCTTCTCCGAGGACCCGGACCCGAGCTCGACCAGGGTGCGGGCCTTGGTGAGGTCCGCGACGTCGCGGGCGTGCGCGGCCAGGATGCTCCGCTCCGCGCGTGTCGGGTAGTACTCCTCGAGCCGGGTGATCTGCTCGAACAGCTCGCTGCCCCGGTCGTCGTAGAAGTACTTCGGCGGCAGCACCTTCGGGGTCGCGGTGAGCCCGCGGCGCACGTCCGCGCGCAGCGCGGCCTCGAGGTCGTCCTCGGTGAGGTGGCGGTCGATCGTCGGCATGGGCACTCCCGTCGCGCGGTTCACAGGTCGATGCGGGTCTCGGTGAGGCCGGCGGCGGAGGCCTCCACCAGGGTCAGGTCGGCCAGCTCCCGCCAGCCCGGGTGGTCGTCGTGCGGCTCGGAGGCGACCAGCGCGGCGCCGTCCCCGGCCAGCACCCACAACGGCTCGCCGACGACCAGGCCGGCCAGCGCGCCGCCGTCGGTGGCGAGCATGGTCAGCCGGCCGCCGCCGGCACCGGCCACGTCCCGGGCGGCCGCGACCAGACCCTGGCCCAGCGACGCGCCCGCCTCCCAGGCGCTGACCGCGAGCCCGAACAGCAGTGCCGAGTCCACGGCGGCGAGCGCGTCGCGGGTGGTCGAGCAGCCCTGCCACAGCGCCTTGCGCGCGGTCAGGTAGTCGTCCAGGCGGCCGTTGTGGCTGAACAGCCACCGGTCGTGGGTGAACGGCGCGGAGGCCGACTCGTCCTGCGCGAACCCGGGGGTGGCCGACCGGACCGCGGCGAGCATGCAGCGGCTCGCCACGGTGGGGGCCAGGCTGGCGAACGACGCGTCGGTCCAGATCGGCTGGGCGCGCCGGTAGCGGACCGGCTCCGGTCGCTGGTCGACGTACCAGCCGGCGCCGAAGCCGTCCACGTTGACCAGGCCGTGCCGTTGCAGCCGCGGGGACCACGACTGGGTCACCAGCGAGCGCTGGGGCGCCATCACCAGCTCGTGCAGCGACCGCGGCGGGCCGACGTACGCCAGGTGCCGGCACATCAGGCGTCCCGGGCGGTGCGGAAGCCGGCGAAGATCTGCCGCCGGATCGGGTGGTCCCAGTTGCGGAACGTGGCGCGCACCGCCAGCGGGTCGGTCGCCCAGGAGCCGCCGCGCAGCACCCGGTAGCCGTCGTCGAAGAACACCTCGGAGTACTCCTTGTAGGGGAACGAGGAGAAGCCCGGGTAGCCGGTGAGCTCCGAGGCGGTCCACTCCCACACGTCGCCGAGCATCTGCAGCGCGCCGCACGGCGAGGCGCCGTCGGGGAAGGACCCCGCCGCGACCGGGCGGAACCGCTGCTGCCCGAGGTTGGCCAGCTGCGGGGAGGGCGGCCGGTCGCCCCAGGGGAACCGCCGCTTGGTGCGCGTCGCGGCGTCCCAGCAGGCGGCCTTCTCCCACTCGGCCTCGGTCGGCAGCCGGCGGCCGGCCCAGCGGGCGTAGGCGTCGGCCTCGTACCAGCACACGTGCTGCACCGGCTCGTCGTCGGGCAGCGGCTCGACCCGGCCGAACCGGCGCCGCAGCCACGACCGACCCTCCCGGATCCAGAACGCCGGCGCCCGTTTGCCGGACTCGCAGCGCCACCGCCAGCCCGCCGGGGCCCACAGCCGCTCGTCGTCGTAGCCGCCGGACTCCACGAACGCCCGGTAGGCGGCGTTGCTGACCGGCACCGTGTCGATCAGGTACGACGCCACGTCGACGTCGTGCGCCGGCCGCTCGTTGTCGTAGGACCACGGGTCGTCCGAGGTGCCCATCGGGAACGTGCCGGCGGGCACCAGCACCTCCGCGGAGGCGACCAGCGCGGCCGGGGCGGGGAGGGCGTCCCCGCGCGGCAGCACCGGCTCGCCGCGCCGCAGCTGGTGGGTGGCCAGCATCGTCTCGTCGTGCTGGTGCTCGTGCTGCAGGACCATGCCGAACACGAACCCGTCGTCGAGCAGCGCCCCGGCGCCGTCCAACCGGACCCGGTCCAGCGCGTCGAGCACCTTGCGGCGGACCAGCCCGATGTAGTCGCCGGCCTCACCGGGACGCAGCAGCGGCAGCGTCGGCCGGGTCGAGCGCGGGTGCTCGAACGCGTCGTAGAGGGAGTCCAGCTCCGGGCGCATCGCGTCGACGCCGGCCGCCTCACGCAGCAGCCAGAGCTCCTCGTAGTTCCCGACGTGCGCCAGGTCCCAGACCAGCGGCGACATCAGCCGCGAGTGCTGGGCCAGCAGCTCGTGCTCGTCGAGGACGGTGGTGGTCAGCCCGAAGCTGCGCTGCCGGACCCGGTCGAGCTCGTCGGCGACGTACTGCTTCAGCGCGTCCTCGGACAGCGCGGTCGGGGCGGTGCCGGGGGTGGTGGTCACTGGTCCTCCAGGGCGGCTCGGACGGTCTCGGGGGGCTCGTCGCCGGGGCAGCGGCCACGGGCGACGAAACGGTCGGTGAACTCCGCGACCAGCCCGGCCAGCGCCGGGTCGGTGCCCAGCCGGGGGAGCGCGTCCAGGGCGGCCGCGAAGCAGGCGCGGGCGGCCGACGCGAGCGCCGGGTCGCCGAGCCCGGTCCGCGCGGCCCGGTCCCAGGCGTCGCGGACCCGCGTGCAGGCGGCCGTCGCTGCGTCGCCGGCCCCGCGGTCGTCGAGCAGTGCGGCGAGCACGGTCATCGGCACCGGCCACCAGGCCAGCGGCTGCGCGTCGACGTAGCGCACCTCGAACCAGCCGCGCGGCCGCACCGGCGGGAACAGCGTGGTCAGGTGGGTGGCCAGCTCGGCCTCGGTGGGGGCGGGCAGGCCGAGGCGGCGCTCGACCCAGTCGCGGAACGTCGGCCCCGGCACCACGGACCAGTCGCTGCCCCCGCCGGCGCGGAGCATCAGCCGGGCGTCGAGGGCGTACTCCGCCCAGGCCCGCCAGGGGTCCGGGTGCCCGACCGGGACGGCCGTGCGCTGCGGGTCCAGGGACTGCCACACCCGTTGTCGGGCGGACTTCCAGCCGGTGTGCTCCCCGGCGAGCACCGGGGAGTTCGCGAACGCCGCGACCATCACCGGTCCGACGTCGTGCAGCAGCCGCCAGCGGCGGGTGGCCTCGGCGGGGGAGGCGCCGACGTCGAGGTTGACCTGGGTCGCGGCGGTGCTGTTCATCATCACCGGGCCGTGCCGCGCGGCGTCCGGGCCGGCCGCCGCGAAGTAGGCCTCCATGGCGTCGTAACGGGGGTGGCGCAGCTGCCTGCGGGGGACCCGGAGCGGGTCGACCGCGGTGGGGAGCGGGACCAGCCCGGCCCCGTCGAGGGCGGTGTGCACGTGGGCGACGTCGGCCGCGAGGGCCCGCCAGCAGGCGGACGGGCCGGGGAGGGCGGGCGAGCTCAGCTCGAGCTGGCCGCCGGGTTCGAAGGTGAGGGTGCTGCCGTTGGGCGGAGGGTCCAGGTCACCGAGCAGCTGACGCAGCAGGCCGATCGGGACGACGTCCGCGGGTCGGTCCGCGAAGGCGAGCAGCCACTCGAGCTCGGTGCCGACCAGCAGCGGTGGCCCGGTCTTGAAGCAGACCCGCTTCACGTACCCGTGCACGGCGGCGCAGTCGCACAGCCGGGTGGACGTGTCGCCCGTCACAACACTCACGGCTGCGAGCCTAGCCACCGGGGTCAACCCCCCACGAGCTGTCGGCGGGTGCCAGTAGGGTCGCTCCCGATGGGGTCGAGGCAGCAGTACGACGAGTCGGCGCGCGCCCGCTGGGTGGACGAGCCGCCGAAGCGACCCGAGCGGACCCCGTTCGAGCGGGACCGGGCCCGGGTGGTGCACTCGGCCGCGCTGCGGCGGCTGGCCGCGAAGACGCAGGTCGTCGGACCGCAGACCGACGACTTCGTGCGCAACCGGCTCACGCACACCCTCGAGGTGGCCCAGGTCGCCCGCGACCTCGGTCGGACCCTGGGCTGCGACCCCGACATCGTGGAGACCGCGGCGCTGGCCCACGACCTCGGTCACCCGCCGTTCGGGCACAACGGGGAGCGCGCGCTCGACGAGCTCAGCGCCGCGTGCGGCGGGTTCGAGGGCAACGCGCAGACGCTGCGGATCCTGACCCGGCTGGAGGCCAAGACCGTCGACGCGGACGGCCGTTCGGTCGGGCTGAACCTGACCCGCGCGACCCTCGACGCGAGCACGAAGTACCCCTGGCCCCGCGCCGCCGCCGTCGCGCCGCAGGGTGCCTACGCCGACGGCACCCCGCGCGCCGGCCGCAAGTTCGGGGTCTACGACGAGGACCTCGAGGTGTTCACCTGGCTGCGCGACGGGGTCGCCGGCGCCGGCCGCTGCGTCGAGGCCCAGGTGATGGACCTCGCCGACGACGTCGCCTACTCGGTGCACGACCTCGAGGACGGCATCGTCGCCGGGCCGGTCGACCTGTCCCGGCTGCGTGACCCGGGGGAGCGCCGCGAGGTGTGGGCGACCGTGCGGGACTGGTACCTCCCGGACGTCGACGACGCCGAGATGGACGAGGCGCTGGAGCGGCTGCGCCGGGTGGCCTCGTGGCCCTCGACGCCGTACGACGGGAGCCGGGCCGCCCTGGCCGCGCTGAAGAACCTGACCAGCGCGCTGATCGGGATGTTCTGCACCGGCGTGCAGCAGGCCACCTTCGAGGTGCACGGCGCGCGGCCGCTGGCCCGCTACGACGCCGACCTCGTCGTGCCCCGGGAGACCGGGCTGGCGATCGCGGCGCTGAAGGGGATCGCCGCGCACTACGTGATGCGCGCCGGCGACCGGGTGGCGATCCTGGATCGGCAGCGCACCGTGGTCGCCGACCTGGTGTCCCGGCTGGCGCAGGCCGGGCCCGCCGAGCTGCAGCCGGCGTTCCGCGCCGACTTCCTGGCGGCCGGCTCCGAGGCGGCCCGGCTGCGGGTCGTGGTCGACCAGGTCGCCTCCCTCACCGACGCCTCGGCGCTGGCCTGGCACGAGCGGGCTAGGGTGTGAGGATGCGCTACCCGTCCAGTCAGACCTAGGTCCTGCCGCGGGTCTTCTCGGCCCGCGTGCTCACCTACTACGCCTCGCGGGACCTGGTCCCGCTCTACGGCGTGTACGCCCTGCTGTTCCGGGACCACGGCCTCTCGGTCCCGCAGGTCTCGTCCCTGTTCGTCGTCTGGTCGCTGAGCTCGTTCCTGTTCGAGGTGCCCTCCGGTGCCTGGGCCGACACCGTCGACCGCCGTCGGCTGCTGGTCGCCAGCGCAGGAGTGCAGGCGGCGGCCTTCGGCACCTGGATGCTGCGGCCGACGTACGCCGGGTTCGCCGCCGGCTTCGCGCTGTGGGGACTGAGCAGCGCGATGATGTCCGGCACCTTCGAGTCCCTGCTGTACGACGAGCTGGTGGCCCGCGACGCGGAGACCCACTACCCGCGCCTCGTGGGCTGGTCGCACTCGGCCGCGATGACCGCCAACCTGGTCGCCTCGGTGGCGGCCGCGCCGCTGTTCGCGTGGGGCGGCTACCCGCTGGTCGGCTGGGCCAGCGTCGCGATCGCGGCCGTGCAGGGCGGGCTGGCGGCCACGTTGCCGGTGAGCGCGCACCGCCGGCATCCCCGTGCCGGCGAGGTCACCGCGGTGACCGGGACCGTGCTGCTGCGCTACGTGGCGATGCTGCGCGCCGGCCTCGCCGAGGCGGGCGGTGCACGCGACGTCCGTCGCGCCGTGGCGCTGTCCGCGCTGGTGGTGGGGGCCAGCGCCTACGACGAGTACTTCCCGCTGGTCGCGCGCGCCCATCACGTGCCCACCTCGCTGGTGCCGTGGCTCATCGGTCTGGTGGTGGCGGGCCAGGTCGTCGGCACGGCGCTGGCCGGGCGCTCCTCGGCGATGGGCGGTGCGGCGATGGGGCGGCTGCTGCTCGGTGCGGCCGCGCTGATCACGGTTGGCGCCCTCGCCTCGCCGATGCTCGGGTTCTGCGCCGTCGCGGCGGGCTACGGCCTGCTCAACAACGCGATGGTGGTGTCCGAGGCCCGGGTCCAGCAGGTGATCACCGGCCCGGCGAGGGCCACGGTGACCTCGGTCGCCGGGCTCGGCACGGAGGTCGTCGCGCTCGCGGTCTACGTCGGCTTCGCCGCCACCGCGGGCGCGGTGCCCGTGCCGGTCCAGGTCGCGGCGCTGGGCCTGCCGCTGGCGGCGGTGGCCCTGCTGGCGTGGCGTCGACTGCCGGCGGCGCGGACCGAGCGGCACGCGGACTGAGCGGCGGCCGTGGTTCAGCGGCGGCCTGGTTCAGTGCGAAACTGCTCTCGCGGGCGCCCTCGGCGAGCGGTCTCGAACTGAGTGAGCCGACCGTCGGCGCACCGCTGGGCCATGTGGACGTCGGCCCGTCCGGTGCGGCACCCGGCCCGTAGACTCGGCCCCGTGGCTGGGCTGATCCGTGAGGAAGACATCGCGCTGGTGCGCGAGCGTGCCCGGATCGACGAGGTGGTCTCGTCCTACGTGACGCTGCGCAACGCCGGTGGCGGCTCCCAGAAGGGGCTGTGCCCGTTCCACGACGAGAAGTCGCCGTCCTTCCACGTCACCCCGAGCCGGGGCTTCTACCACTGCTTCGGCTGCTCCGAGGGCGGCGACGTCATCGACTTCCTGCAGAAGATCGACGGGCTCGGCTTCGCGGAGGCCGTCGAGCGGCTCGCCGACAAGGTACGGCGTCCAGCTGCGCTACACCGAGGGGGACGCCGGCCCGCAGAAGCGGGAGAGCCACCTGCGGCCGCGGATGATCGAGGCGCACAAGGTCGCCGCGGCGTTCTACGTCGACCGGCTCGCCACCCCCGACGCGCTGGCCGGTCGGCAGTTCCTGTCCGAGCGCGGGTTCGACCGCGACGTCGCCGAGACGTTCGGGATCGGCTTCGCGCCCCGCGACGGCGACGCGCTCTACAAGCACCTGCGGCAGAAGGGGTTCCGCGACGAGGAGCTGGTCACCGGCGGCCTGGTCGCGCAGGGCAACCGCGGCCACTACGACCGGTTCCGCGGCCGGCTGCTGTGGCCGATCCGGGAGACCAGCGGCGACGTGATCGGCTTCGGCGCGCGCCGGCTGTTCGACGACGACCGGATCGAGGCGAAGTACCTCAACACCCCCGAGACGCCGATCTACAAGAAGAGCCACGTGCTCTACGGCATCGACCTGGCCCGCCGCGACATCGCCCGCGCCTCCCAGGCGGTGGTGGTCGAGGGGTACACCGACGTGATGGCCTGCCACCTGGCCGGGGTGCCGACCGCGGTGGCCACCTGCGGCACCTCGTTCGGCGAGGACCACAGCCGGGTGCTCCGCCGGCTGCTGCACGACCACGAGGAGTTCCGCGGCGAGGTGATCTTCACCTTCGACGGCGACGCCGCCGGCCAGAAGGCGGCGCTGCGGGCGTTCGGCGGTGACCAGCAGTTCGTCGGCCAGACCTACGTCGCCGTGGAGCCGGACGGGCTCGACCCCTGCGACCTGCGGCTGCAGAAGGGCGACGCGGCCGTGCGCGAGCTGGTCGCGCGGCGGATCCCGCTCTACCGGTTCGTGCTCAGCAACGTGGTCGGCCGCTACGACCTCGACCGGGCCGACGGCCGGATCGACGCGCTCCGCGAGGCCGCCAAGCTGGTGGTCAGCATCCGGGACCGGTCCAAGGTCGACGCGTTCGCCCGCGAGCTGTCCGGGATGGTCGGCGTGGACGTGGAGCAGGCCCGCGCAGAGGTACGACGGGCAGCGGGCCGGGCCGCGAAGGGCGAGGACCGCCGCCGCCCCAAGACGCCGGGCGGACCGTCGTACCCGGCGGAGGCGGGCGCCGAGCAGCGGCCCGCCGCGCCGCCGCTGCCGGACCTGCGCGACCCCCGGTTCAGCCTGGAGCGCGAGACGCTGAAGCTGGTGGTCCAGCACCCGGCGGTGGTGCAGCGGCTCGCGAAGGACGTGGACGGCGACGACTTCACGCACCCGACCTACCGCGCGGTGTGGGAGGCGGTGACCGCCTGCGGGGGGCCGGCGGCCGCGCCCCCGGGCGAGGTCTGGGTGACCAAGCTCCGCGACACGTTGACCGACGAGCCGGCGGCCCGGGCGCTGAGCGCGCTCGCGGTGGAGCCGCTGCGGTCCGCGAAGGAGCCCGACGCCGCCTACGTGGGGGCGCACGTCTACCGGTTGCAGGAGCTGACCGCGATGCGCCGGATCGCCGACCTGAAGTCGAAGCTGCAGCGCACCAACCCGGTGGAGCAGGCGACCGACTACAACCGGATGTTCGGCGAGCTCGTCGCGCTCGAGCAGCACCGGCGCACGCTGCGCGAGAAGGCGATCGGCGGCGTCGAGTGAGGAACCCGTTCAGGCGGGCCGTCGACGTGCCCGCCGAGGTCCTCACGCGCGCCGGGCTGGCCCGCGGCGAGCGGGTGCTGGCCGGGACGCGGGCCGCCGACGGCAGCTGGTTGGTCGGCACCCGCGCGGCGCTGCTGGTGGTGCCGCCGGAGCGGGCCGAGCCGAACCTGCGGGTCCCCTGGGAACGGGTGGAGACCGCGGACTGGGACCGCGACGAGGACCGGCTCCGGGTCACCGAGGTGGGGGAGTTCGGGCGGGTGCGCCCGGTGCACGTGTTCACCATCGCCGAGCCCGGGCAGCTGCTGACCCTGGTCCGGGAGCGGGTGACCGCGAGCGTGGTGCTCCAGCGGCGGGTCGTGGTGGCCGGCCGGCAGGGCTTCTTCGTGGTGGCTCGGCGCCCGCCGACCGGGACCGGGGAGATCGTCTGGGCGTACGAGTTCGACGCCGGGGTGGACCCCGACGACCCGGAGGTGCGCCGGCTCGCCGAGGCGGGGCTGCGGGCCGCGGCGGAGGAGCTCGGCGGCCTGTAGTGGGCCCGGGTGTCAGCCGATGCCCAGGTAGCTCTCCTGCACCCGCGGGTCGGCGAGCAGCTCGCCGGCCTTGCCGGAGATCGCGATCCGGCCGGTCTCCAGGACGTAGGCCCGCTCGGCGACGTTGAGCGCGGTGTCGACGTCCTGCTCGACCAGCAGGATCGCGGTGCCGGCGGCGACGATGTCCGGCAGCCGCTCCGCGATCTCCTCGACCACGACCGGGGCGAGGCCGAGGGACAGCTCGTCGATCATCATCAGGTCCGGCTGGCTCATCAGCCCCCGGCCGATGGCGCACATCTGCTGCTCGCCGCCGGACATGCTGCCCGCCACCTGGTCGAGCCGCTCGCCGAGCCGGGGGAACATGTCGACGACCCGGTCGATCTCGGTGTTGCGCACCCGCCAGCCGCCGAGGCGCAGGTTGTCCCGCACGGTCAGTCCCGGGAACAGTCGCCTGCCCTCCGGGACGTGGGAGATGCCGAGGTCCACGATCGACTCGATGGACCGCCCGCTGAGCGCGGTGCCGCGGAACTCGATGCCGCCGTCGCTGACCTCCGCCATCCCGGACAGCGCACGCAGCAGGGTGGTCTTGCCGGCGCCGTTGGGGCCGACGAGCGCGACGATCTCCTTCTCGCGCACCGAGAGGTCGATGTCCCACAGGACCTGGACCCGTCCGTAGCCGGCGCAGAGCCCGGTGACCTCAAGCATGCTGTCCTCCTTCTCGGCGTGCGGCGTACTTCTTGCCGAGGTAGGCCTCGATCACGCGCGGGTCGGAGAGCACGTTGCGTGGCTCGCCGGAGGTGAGCACCTCGCCCTGGTGCAGGACCAGCACCTGGTCGCTGACGGCGAGGATCGCCTTCATCACGTGCTCCACCACGATCACGGTCAGCCCGCGTTCCTTGAGGCTGCGGATCAGCTCCAGGCTCGGCTCGATCTCGTTGTGCCGCAGCCCGGCCATCACCTCGTCGAGGAGCAGCAGCCGGGGCCGCAGCGCGAGCGCCTTCGCGAACTCCAGCCGGCGCGCGTCGGCGACCGAGAGCTCGCCGGGGCTGCGGCTCCAGAGGTGGGCGATGCCCACCTCCTCGAGCACCTCGTCGGCCATCCGGAGCGCGGGGGCCATCCGGTTCTGGTGGGCAGGGCCGTAGAGGATGCCGGCCGCGACGTTCTCCCGGACCGTCATCCCGCGGAACGGCTTGACGATCTGGAACGTCCGGGCGACGCCGGCGTGGGCGACCTTCCACGGCTTCGCGCCGGTGAGGTCCTTGCCGTCGACCAGCACCTGTCCCGAGGTGGGCTTGATGTGCCCGGTGACCAGGTTGATGAAGGTGCTCTTGCCCGCCCCGTTGGGACCGATCACGCCCAGCACCTGGCCCGCGGGAACGCTGAACGAGACGTCGGAGACCGCCTGCAGGCCACCGAAGCGCCGGCCGAGCCCGCGGGTCTCGAGGAGGGGTGGCGCGCTCACAGTCGATACCTCCGGACGTTGGCGAGCAGGGAGTACTCGCCGGACCGGCGGGCCTCCTTCACGTAGTTGACCGCCCCCTGGGGGATCAGGATGACCGCGACGATGATGATCACGCCGAGGATCAGCGTGTGCGCGCTGGTGTAGTTCTGGCGCAGGTACTCCGAGAGGAACTGGAGCACCACGGCGCCGAGCAACGGGCCGAGCACGGTGCCGCTGCCGCCGATCACCACCATCACCACCATCAGCACGGTGATGTCCACGTCGAAGAGCCGTTCCGGGAAGATCACCGCCTGCTGGAAGGCGTACGTCGCGCCCACCAGCCCGGTGATCAGGCCGGACAGGCTGAACGCCGCGACCTTGGCCCGGGTGGTGTTGATGCCCATCGACGCGGCGGCGTCCTCGTCCTGGTTGACCGCCTGCAGCGCGAACCCGAACTTGCTGCGCGACACCAGGCCGGCGACCAGGACCGCGAGCGCGGCGAGAACCAGGAAGAGCAGGTAGAAGCCGTCGTTGCCGAGGTACACCGTGGTGGCCTTGGTGCCGACCGTGGGGATGGTGATCCCGGCCCCGCCGCCGGTGAGCCGGGGCAGGTTGGTGACCACCTCGCGCATCCCCTCGGCGACCCCGAGGGTGGCGATCGCGAAGTAGTGGCCCTTCAGCCGCAGCAGCGGCAGCCCGATCAGCGCGCCGAACAGGGCGGCGAACAGCCCGCTGAGGATCAGCGTCGGCCAGAAGTTCATCCCCCAGTGCGTCATCGCCACCGCGGTGAAGTAGCCGCCGATGCCGAAGAACACCACCTGCCCGAAGCAGGCGTAGCCGGTGAACCCCCCGATCAGGTTCCAGCCCTGGGCCAGCGCCACGAACATGAAGATCGCCGAGACGGTCCGCTCCTGCCCGACGTACAGCTGGCTCTGCAGGCCCAGCATCGCCAGCACCAGCACCAGCCCCAGTGCCCAGGGCCCGAACCGCCGGACGGCGCTCGTGGACGAGGGTGGCCGGTCCGCGGCGGTGCCGTCGGCGGGCGGTGCGTGGGTGGTGGCGTGCTCCGTCATCAGACCTCGACTCGGGCGGCGTAGTAGGCCCGGCCGACGAGGCCGGACGGACGGAAGATCAGCACCACGACCAGGACCAGGAACGCGAGCGCGTTGATCCAGGTGCCGGGGAGGTAGAGCCCGGCCAGCGACTCGACCAGGCCGATCACCAGCCCGCCCACCAGGGCGCCGTACATGTTGCCGAGCCCGCCGAGGACGGCGATCACGAACGAGAGCAGCGTGTAGCCGCCGGCCGCGGCCGGGTTGAAGGTGCCGACGGTGCCCACCATGGTGCCCGCGACCGCGGCCAGGGCGGCGGCGATGCCGAAGGTGAGCGCGTACACGTGCCGGGCCCGGATGCCCATCAGCCGGGCGGCGCCGCGGTCCATCCCGGTGGCCATGATCGAGGTGCCGACCCGGGTCCGGCTGACCAGGGCGACCAGGGCGAAGGTGAGCAGGACCGCCACCCCGAACGCGAGGAGGCGGCCGACCGGGACGCGGACGCTGCCGAGGTCGAGGCCGTTGCTGGCGTAGCTGGTTCCGATGCTGCGGAAGTTGCCGGTGAAGGCGATGTTCATGCCCTGCACGACCAGCAGCTCGAGCCCGAACGTGAGCAGCAGCGTGATGAAGATCGGCCCGTTGACGACCAGGTTGATCAGGAACCGTTGGATCGCGTAGCCGAACACGAACATCACCGCGGCGGCGGCGAACATGCCGAGGAACGGGTCCAGGCCGAGGTTCTTGTTCAGCTCCCAGCCGATGTAGGCGCCGAGGATCACGAAGGACCCGTGCGCCAGGTTGACCACGTTCATCACCCCCCAGACCAGGGAGAACCCCACCGCGATCAGCGCGAGGAGCCCTCCCTGGAGGAGGCCGTAGAGGGCGGCCTGCAGGAAGGAGGTCACTTGTTTCCGGGCCAGGTCATCTGGGTCTCGGAGGAGCTCTTGGGCCAGACGGTGAGCACCTTGCCGTCCTGGATCTGGATGACCGACATCGGCTTGTAGACGTTCTGTCCGGTCTGGTCGAACTTGATCTTGCCGAAGAACGACTCGGTGTCGAGGTTCGCCATCGCGTTGCGCACGGCGTCCGCGTCGGTGGAGCCGGCCTTCTCGGTCGCGAGCACCAGGGCCAGGCAGGCGGCGCTGGCCTCGGCGTCGTGGTAGTCCGGCGCGTGCCCGAACTTCGACTTGATGTCGGCCGCGTAGTCCTTGGCGGTGCCGAAGTACTTGTCCTGGCCGCTGGTCGTCTCGGTCCACTGGCTCGAGCCGAGCACGCCGTTCGCGGCGGCGCCCAGGGTCTTGGAGAAGTCGGGGGTGGGCGGCGCCACGGTCTCGCCGAAGCCCTGCGGCTTGACGCCGAGCTCCTTGGACTGCTTGACGATCGCCACGCCCTCCTCGAGGTGCACGGAGCCGATGATCACGTCGGGCTTCTTGGACTTGACCTTGTTCAGGGCCGAGCTGACGTCGGTGCTGCCCGCGGGGAAGTACTCGGTCGGCAGCACCGTGAAGCCCAGCTTCTTGGCCGTCTTGACGGCGCCGTCGGTCACCGTCTTGGAGAACCCGTCGTCGGCCGAAAGGAAGGCGATGCTCTTCGGCCGCGGGCTCGCCATCTCGTCGATGGCCTTGACGATCGAGGAGGCGTACTCCGTGGCGGGGGAGAGCACCGCGAAGGTGCGCTTGTAGCCCTTGTTGAAGATCTCGTTGTTCGCGCCGGCCGAGTCGGCCATCACCTGGCCGTTGCGCTCGATCACCGCGGCCTGGGCCTCGACGTTCGCCGAGCCGTAGGAGCTGAGGATGAGCTTGATGCCCTGGTCGTTGAACTGGTCGGCGAGCTGGGCCGCGACGTCCGGGGTCGAGGTGTCGTCCTGGTACTTGATCTTGAGCTTCATCTTCTTGCCCCCGACGTCCACCCCGCCGGCGTCGTTGACCTTCTGCTGGCAGAGCTGGTAACCCTCCTTGGTCAGCTGCCCCTCACGTGCCAGCGCCCCCGTCAGTGACAGCGAGGCGCCGAGCGTCAGCGTGTCCGACCCGCTGCCGGCCGCGGAGCTGCTGCCCTTCGAGCCGCACGCGGTCGTGGTCGCCAGGGCACACACGGCGATCGTTGCCAGAGCCACTCTCGATCTGGACGTCATGAAGGTCACCTCTCAGGGGCTGGCCGGTGGATGTAATACACTGTATACAGTGACCTGCAGCACAGTGCAAGGATCGAATATTGGATCCGATGCGCGGCCCGCGGGGCTGGTCAGCGCAGCGATTCCGATTCCGGGGAGGCCATCGCGGCCACCAGCTCGGAGCGCCCGACGAGGATGCCGTGCTCGATCACGTCGTGCAGCCGGCCGGCGTCCCCGGCCCGGAGGGCGGCCACCGTGTCCGCCCGGGTCTGCTGCATCCGGGGCCGCGATCCGAGCACGTGGGCGTGCATCCGCACGTAGGGCTCGACGAGGTTGAGCACCTGGACGACGAGGCGCACCGAGTGCAGCTGCTCGGAGAGCTCGTAGAGCCTGCGGTGGAACCGGTAGTTGGCGCTGGACCACTCCTCGAACTGCTCGGGGGTGTAGGCGGCCATGGTGTCCACGAGCGCGGCGAGGTCGTCGGTGTCGCGGCGCCGGACATGGTCCACGATCTCCGGGGCGAGCGGCGGCTCGAGCCGCTGGCGCAGGCCGTAGAGCTCCTCCACCTCCTCGGGCTTGAGCTCGGTGACCACGGCGCCGAGCCCGGGCTTCATGATCACCAGGCCCTCGCCGGCGAGGGTGCGCAGGGCCTCGCGCAGCGGGATCCGACTGACCCCGAACTGGCGGGCCAGCACGTCCTGGTTGAGCGCGTGCCCCGGCGGGATGGTGCGCTCGTGCACCGCGCGGCGCAACGCGTTCGCTATCTCGTCAGGCCGCATCACTCACCTCCGTGCGATCGGAAACGGCCGGCAGCCAGGCCACCACCACGGTGCCGACCACGAGCAGCACCAGCACCGTGCCGACCTCCCCACGCCACCCGAAGGCGCCGAAGAACAGGCCGCCGAGGAATCCTGCCAGCGCCGAGCCCGAGTGGTAGCCGAACAGGTACAGAGCCGACGCCTGCGCGCGTCGTTGTCTAGCCCAGGCGCCGACGAAGCCACTGGCGACGGCGTGGGCGCCGAAGAAGCCGAAGACCATCGCCGCGGTCCCGAGCAGCACGGCCGGGAGGTAGTCGGCCAGGGAGACGAGCGCCCCGCAGGCCATGATCGCCAGCCCGAGCAGCATCACCCGCTTGCGGCTTCGCCGGTCGGTCAGCCGTCCCATCCAGTTCGCGCTGAGCGTCCCGAACAGGTAGATCAGGAACACGAACGGGATCACCGTCGCCGACAGTGCGAACGGCGGGTCGGCCAGGCGGTACTGCAGGTAGTTGTAGAAGGAGACCAGGCTGCCCATCAGCACGAACCCGGCCACCGCGAGCTTCAGGATCACCGGGTCCCGGGCCGGCTCGCGCATCGCGCCCAGCCGGGCCCCCAGCGGCCCGGGCGTCGCCGCGAAGTTGCGCGAGGCGGGCAGCTGCAGCGCCACCCAGACCGCGCCGGCCAGGCAGACCAGCGCGGCGCCGGCCATCGCGACCCGCCAGGAGGCGACGCTGGCGACGAGCCCGCCGGCGAGCCGACCGGTCATCCCGCCGAGCCCGGTGCCACTGATGTACAGCCCCATCGCGGTGCCCAGGCCCGAGGGGTGGAACTCCTCGGCGACGTACGCCATCGCGACGGCGGGGAAGCCGGCCAGCGCCAGCCCGGTGGCGAACCGCAGCCCGAGCAGGGTCGGGAACCCGGGGCTGGCCGCCGCCGCGAGGGTGAGCAGCGCGGCGACCAGCAGGGAGCCGATCAGCAGCGGACGCCGGCCCTGCCCCTCGGACCAGGCCGCCGCGAGCACCACGGCGACGGCCAGCGGCAGCGTGGTCAGCGACAGGGTGAGACTGGCCGAGGCGGGCGAGACCCCGAAGTCCCTGCTGATCGCGGGCATCAGGCCCTGCACGACGTAGAGCATGGCGAAGGTCAAGAACCCCGCGACGAACAGCACCAGGCTCGCCCGGCGGTACTCCGCGGTGCCCTTGCGCAGCGTGCCTGTGCTCAGCTGGGTCACGACGAACGCCTCCTCCAGGGCGTAGTGTATACATCGCATACGTGACCGGGCCCCGTCGCGGGGCAAGCAGAGAGGACGGGTGAGCCCGCTGACCGTCAACGGATCGTCCCGCGGCTCCGCGGGCCCGCTCGACGGCGTGCTGGTGGCCGACTTCAGCAGGATCCTCGCCGGTCCGTACGCCACCATGCTGCTCGCCGACCTCGGCGCGACGGTCGTGAAGGTGGAGGCGCCGCGCGGTGACGACACCCGGCACTGGGGTCCGCCGTGGACCGCGGACGGGGAGAGCACCTACTTCCTGTCGGTGAACCGCAACAAGCGCAGCGTGGTGCTGGACCTGAGCACCCCCGACGACCTGCGGCGGGCCCGCAGCCTGGTGGCGCGCGCCGACCTCGTGGTCCAGAACCTGCGGCTGGCCAGCCTGCGTCGGCTCGGGCTCGACTACGAGTCCGTGCGCGGCTCCAACCCGGGGCTGGTGTTCTGCTCGATCACCGGGTTCGGCAGCGCGGGCGGGGTGGGCCTGCCCGGCTACGACCTGGTCGTGCAGGCGGTGTCGGGCCTGATGAGTCTGACCGGTCCGGACCCGCAGACCCCCACCAAGACCGGGATCGCCACCGCCGACGTGCTCACCGGGCTGCACGCGGCGGTGGGGATGCTGGCCGCGCTGAACCACCGCCGGGTCACCGGGGAGGGCCAGCTGGTCGAGGTGAACCTGATGTCGTCGATGCTGTCCGGACTGGTGAACTTCGGCGGCGCCTACGCCCTGACCGGCGACGTCGCCCGCGGCATGGGGATCCGGCACCCCGGCATCTGCCCCTACGAGCCGTTCGAGACCAAGGACCGCCGGCTGGTCGTCGCGGCGGCCAACGACCGGCTGTTCTCGGCGCTCTGCGACTGCCTGGGCCTGTCCGGGCTGCCCGGCGACCCGCGGTTCGCGACCAACGGCGAGCGGGTGGCGCATCGCGACGAGCTGGCGGCACTGCTCGGCGAGGTCCTTGTCGAGCGCACGGCGGACGAGTGGTTCGAACGGCTGACCGAGGCCGGGGTGCCGTGCGGCCCGATCAACGACGTGGCGCAGGGGATGGACCTGGCGGCGTCGCTGGGCCTGGACCCGATCGTCGACGTCGCCGGCTCCGCGCAGGTGGCGCACCCGGTGCGGCTGTCCGGGTCGCCGGCGACCTACCGGCAGCCGCCGCCCGCGCTGGGCGGTGACCAGGAGGAGATCGTGCGGTGGCTCGACACGGACGACGTCCGGTGACCGCCGCGTTCCGCCGGTCGCTGACCACCCAGGAGGCCGTGCTGGCCGAGCTGCGCAGCATGATCGCGTCCGGCCGGCTGCGGCCGGGCGAGCGGATCGTGCAGGACGGCCTCGCCCTCGACCTCGGGGTCAGCCGGGTGCCGCTGCGAGAGGCGCTGAAGATCCTCGAGGGCGAGGGGTTGGTGCGCTACGCGGCCCACCGCGGCTACGTCGTCGCGCTGCTCTCGCTCTCGGACCTGCTGGAGGTCTACCGGATCCGCGAGCTGCTGGAGGCCGAGGCGGTGCGGATCGCGGTCCCCGCGATGACGGCCGGCGCGGTCGCGGACTTCGAGCGCGCGGCCCGGGACGTGGAGCGGGCCGCCGGGGTCCTCGACGTGCCGGCGATGACGCTGGCGAACCGGCGGTTCCACGGGGCCCTGTTCGAGGCGTGCGGCCTGCCGCGGCTGGTCCGGATGATCCGACAGCTGTGGGACGCGACCGAGGTGTACCGGTCGGTCTACTACACCGACGAGCCGAACCGGGACCGGGTGCTGGAAGAGCACCGGATGCTGGTCCGAGCCGTCGAGGACCGTCGGGTCGGGGAGGTGCTGCGCATCCTGGACGCGCACCGGCAGCACGCGATCGAGGCGCTCCGGCCGGTGCTGACCGGCCAGGGAGAGCCGTCGGGCTGAGCCTTTTCCCTGACGGGCCGCTGCCGGTCTCCGACCCGCACAACCACAATTGTGCTGTTGTGATGGTCGCGGGCGCCGTTCCGGTGTTCCGCGCGGACAATTGTGCCGTTGTGACGGGTTCGGGGCGGGGTTGTGGTGTCACGCGGGGCGATCACTGTGCCCTGCTCGGGACATGCCGTGTCCGGCAGCGCCGCTACTTCTTGACCCGGCTACCGGGGAGCGGCCATGCCTCGAGCACCGCGTCCACCACACGGAGGAGGCCGATCAGGACGGCGGAGAGAAGAGCCGCGCCTTGCAGGATCGTCATCTCTGCCTCCGACCGTCCGGTCGCGTCGTCCCACCACTCACCGGCGCGGCTCTCGTTGTTCCGCTGGCCCATGTCCGCTCCTCTGGGCTGAGCGTGGCGCAGCCTTGCCGCCTGCCTTCACGGACCGCTGCTCGACGCTCCAGGTTCGGTCCCCGCAAACCGACTCTTGCCGTGCTCCGATGGCCGCGCATCATCCCGGGAAGGTGAGAGCCTGCCCTGGTCAACCCGCAGTCAGCCCACCCGGAACACCCGTAGCTGCAGGGCCAGGGTGGCGTAGTAGCCGACCAGGGTGGTCAGCTCGAACACGGTGCGCTCCCCGATCGTCTCGGCCCAGGTCTGCCAGGCCCGGTCGTCGACGTCGCGGTCGGTCACCATCGCGCGGACCAGGTGGGCGCAGGCCCGTTCGTGCGGGTCGTCGAGCGCGGGCACCACGCCCGCCCGCAGGTCGTCGATCTCCCGCTCGGTCAGCCCGACCGCGCGGCCGACGCTCTCGTGCGCGTCCCGCTCGAAGACGGACGACCAGTGCGCCGCCACGGTCAGGATCGCGAGCTCCCGGGTCCGGGCTGTGAGGTCGGTGCGGTAGCGCACCGCGGCGCCGAGCTCCTGCAGCGCCCCGCCGAGACCGGGGGACAGCAGCAGCGCGTTGAACGGTCCGAGCAGCGCGCCGTCGTCGCGGGTGAGCGCGAAGTGCTGGGGTCCCTGGGCGCGAGGGCCCTCGGTGATGGCGGCGTACAGCCGGGCCTGCTCGGCATCCAGGCCCGCGGGCGGAATCGGCTCCAGGCGGCTCATCGGGACTCCCCGCCGTCCCAGACGCTCCGGGCCCGCAGGTGCGCGGTGAGCAGCGCCCCGGCCTTGGTGACGTGGTCCGCCATTGCGGTCCGCGTGCGTTCCGGGTCGCCGTCGGTGAGGGCCGCCAGGATCGCCCGGTGGTCGTCGGCGGAGGCCTGGGCCCAGCCGTCGATCTGCGCGAAGAACCGGGTGGGGGAGTAGCGGGTCGCGGTGACCAGGAACTGGGCCAGCTTGGGCGACCGCGCGGCGACGTTGATGGTGCGGTGGAACTCGTGGTTGAGCCGTTCGACCTCGTCGGCGTCGGCCCGCTGGTGGGCCGCCTCCAGGGCGCCCTGCAGGTCGGCGAGCGTGGCTGGCCCGTCCGGGGAGAGGTTGCCGCACGCCCGTGCGGCGAGCTCGCCGGCCAGGTAGGCCTGCACGCGGTAGACGTCACCGACGTCCTGCTCGGTGAACGGCGCCACCACGAAGCCGCGCCGGGGCTGCAGCACGACGAATCCCTCGCCACGCAGGGACACCAGGGCCTCGCGGACCGGGGTGACGCTGGTGCCCAGCTGCTCGGCCAGCGCGTCGAGCCGCAGGAACTCTCCCGCGCGGGCGTGCCCGGAGACGATCAGGTCGCGGACGTAGTCCGCGACGTCGTCCGCGAGCTGGGTGCGGGGGGCCAGGCGGTGGGTGCCCTGGGTCATCGGCCGGTCTCCTGGTCGTGGGGTCGCGTTGCCGGTCCGGCAGTACCTGCATAATATATCTGATATGGATTTCGGTGCGCTGCGGCTGCTGACCGACGACGAACGCGACGTCGTCGCGGTGGTGGAGGACTTCGTCGAGGAGGAGGTCCGGCCGCGGGTCCGCGAGTTCGAGCAGGACGACGTCTACCCCGAGCCGCTCATCGAGCAGATGAAGGCGCTGGGCTGCTTCGGCCTGCTGGTGCCTGCCGAGTACGGCGGCGCCGGGGTCAGCACCGCGTGCTTCGCGCTGGTCACCGAGACCCTGGCCCGCGGGTGGATGAGCCTGGCCGGCGCGATCGGTGGGCACTCGGTGATGAGCCACCTGCTGCGCGAGTTCGGCACCGAGGAGCAGAGGGCCGCCCACCTCCCGGCGATGGCGTCCGGCGAGCTGCGGATGACGATGGCGCTGACCGAGCCGGCCGGGGGCAGCGACCTGCAGGCGATGACCACGCGTGCCCGGCTCGACCCGCAGCGGGACACCTACGTGCTCGACGGCGAGAAGACCTGGATCTCCAACGCCCGGCGGTCCGCCCGGATCGCGGTGCTGTGCCGGACCGACCCGTCCGCCGAGCCCGCGCACGCCGGGATGAGCGTGCTGCTGGTCGGCAACCAGGACGGGGTCACCGTCTCGGGGAACCTGCCCAAGCTGGGCTACCGCGGCGTCGAGGCGTGCACGGTCACCTTCGACGGCGTCGACGTCCCGGCGGCGGACCTGGTGGGCGGCGAGCCCGGGTCGGGTTGGCGGCAGATGATGCGCAGCCTCGAGGTCGGCCGCGTCCAGGTGGCCGCTCGCGCGGTCGGGGTCGCCCAGGCCGCGTTCGACGCCGCGCTCGCCTACAGCCAGGAGCGGGAGACCTTCGGCCGGCCGATCTGGAAGCACCAGTCGGTGGGCAACCACCTGGCCACGATGGCCACCAAGATCCGCGCCGCGCGGCTGCTGACCGCGGACGCCGCGCAGCGCATCGACACCGGCGAGCGCGCGGACCTGGAGGCGGGGATGGCCAAGCTGTTCTCCTCGGAGGTCGCCGTGGAGGCCGCGTTCGACTCGATGCGGGTCCACGGCGCCTACGGCTACTCCAAGGAGTACGACGTCGAGCGGTTCTACCGCGACGCGCCGCTGATGGTGATCGGCGAGGGGACCAATGAGATCCAGCAGGACGTGATCGCCCGCCAGCTGGTCGCCCGCGCCCGGGAGGGCGCGCGGCGCGGGGGCAGGCGGTGACCCCGGGTCACGCCGGCGGTCTCCCGCTCGAGGGGGTCATGGTGGTCAGCCTCGAGCAGGCGGTGGCCGCACCGTTGGCCACCCGGCACCTGGCCGACCTCGGCGCCCGGGTGATCAAGGTCGAGCGGGTCGACGGCGGCGACTTCGCCCGCGGCTACGACGAGAGCGTCGCCGGGCTGGCATCCCACTTCGTGTGGCTGAACCGGTCGAAGGAGTCGGTGGCGCTGGACCTGAAGTCCCCGCGCGGTCGGGCGATGCTGCACGAGCTGGTCGACCGCGCGGACGTGGTGGTCCAGAACCTCGGGCCCGGTGCCGCGGCCCGGCTCGGGGCCTCGGCCGCCGAGCTGCGCCGCCGGCGGCCCGAGCTGGTGGTCGTCGACATGTCCGGCTACGGGTCGGCCGGACCGTTCCGGGACCGGAAGGCCTACGACATGCTGGTCCAGGCCGAGGCCGGGCTGATCTCGGTGACCGGCACCGAGGAGCACCCCGCGAAGACCGGGGTGCCGAGCGCCGACATCGCCGCCGGGCTCTACGCGTTCTCCGCGGTGCTCAGCGCGCTGTTCCGGCGGCTGCGCACCGGCGAGGGTGCGAGCATCGAGGTGTCGATGTTCGACGCGCTGGTGGAGTGGCTCGGCCACCCGATGTACCTGGCGAAGCACACCGGCGAGCGGGTCCCCCGCACCGGCGTGGGGCATGCCGCGATCGCGCCGTACGACGCCTATCCCACGCGCGACGGGGAGGTGCTGATCGGGATCCAGAACCAGCGCGGGTGGTCCCAGCTGATGACCGACGTCTTCGACCGGCCGGAGCTGGTCGACCACCCGGACTTCGCCACCAACGTGCTGCGGTGCCGCCACCGGGCACGGCTGGACGCGCTGATCGCGGGGATGACCGCGGTCCTGACCAGCCGCGAGCTCGCCGACCGGCTCGACGCGGCGGGCGTGCCGGCGGCGCGGCTCAACGACCTGCACGCGATGATCGAGCACCCGCAGCTGCGCGAGCGGGACCGGTGGCGCCAGGTGGGCACCGAGCGCGGCACCATCGATGCGGTGCTGCCGCCGATCACCTACGCCGACGTCCCCGCCCGGATGGATCCGGTGCCGGGGCTGGGAGAGCACACGGAGGCGGTGCTGGCCGAGTTCGGCTACGACGCGCAGCGGGTCGCGGTACTGCGCGCCGATGGGGTGGTTGGCTGACGGTGTCCCGATTTAGCGCCCGGACGGATCCTTGCTAACCTATCCGTCGCACGATCCCCTGTAGCTCAATTGGCAGAGCATTCGGCTGTTAACCGGAGGGTTGTTGGTTCGAGTCCAACCGGGGGAGCTGAGACGGGCCCTCGCAAGGGGCCCGTTCCTCGTTTCACGGCGCCGCTAGCCGCCCCATCCCATCGGGAGCACCTCGAAGCCCACGGCGTGCGCCACGCCCAGTCGGCTGCCGCTCGCGCGTGACATGCTCTCGAGGAACTCGGCAGGGTCGAAGTTCTCCCAGCCCAGCCCGTCGATGTAGGCCCGGTGGGCGCGCAGCGACGCGACGCCCGCGTCGAGCGTGTCGGTGATGTCCACGCCGTGCGCGGCCAGGGGCGAACTGGCCGCCCAGACCGCCTTGACCCCGCCCCACGGCTGCAGGCCCGCCTCGACCTGCTCGTGGAAGACCCACCGGTTCCCGGCGTCGCGTACGGCGTCGAGGCTGGCCTTGCCGGTGGCGATGTGGTCGGCCTGGTTCAGGTTCGCCCCGCCCCACGAGTCCCGGAAGTTGTTCGTGATCACGACCTCCGGGCGGTGCCGGCGCACCACCCCGGCGATCGCCCGACGCAGCGGGACGCCGTACTCCAGGACGCCGTCGGGGAGCCGGAGGAAGTCCACCGCGGAGACGCCGACGATGCGCGCGGACTCGACCTGCTCGGCCTCCCGCACGGTGCGGCACTGGTCGGGGTGCATGCCGTCGATCCCGGCCTCGCCGCTGGTGACCATGCAGTAGACGACCTGCTTGCCCTGGCCCGTCCAGCGCGCGACCGCGGCGGCCGCGCCGAACTCCATGTCGTCGGGGTGCGCGACCACGCAGAGCGCGCGCTCCCAGTCCTCGTCGAGCGGGGTCAGCGGGGGAGGTGCCTGTTCCGTCATGCTCCGAGGATGGCACGGGACGGGCCGTGCCGGTCAGTCTCCGCTGGAGGGAGACCCCCGGGACCAGTGCCTCAGACTCCGGCGGCGGTGACGATGGCGTCGGTGAAGAACCCGGCGAACAGGCCGAGCAGCAGGCCGTAGGCGAGCAGGTCGCTGCGCTTGGCGCGGGCGGCCACGCTGATCAGCTGAGTGATCACGTAGAGGATCGACCCGGCGGCCAGCGTCAGGAAGACCACGCTGAGCGGCTCGCTGGTGAAGCTGTGCCCGACCACGGTGCCGACGAAGGTCGGGCCGCCGCCGATCGCGCCGAGCACCAGCAGGAACGGCCAGCTCGGCCGGCGGGGGTTGCCCTCGCCGTCCAGGTCACCGGTGAGCGGCGCGACGATGCCGAAGCCCTCGGTGGCGTTGTGCAGGCCGAAACCGATGACCAGCATCAGCGCGAGGCCGATCTCGCCGGCCGCGGCGGACTGGCCGATCGCGAGCCCCTCGGCGAAGTTGTGCAGCCCGATGCCGACCGCGATCAGCAACGACAGCTGCCGGGCGGTGGACCAGGACCGCAGGCCGCGGGGCGGCTGGACCTCGCCGATCGTCATCGCGCCCGGGCCCTGCGGGCGCACGGGGTCCTGGGCCGGCTTCGCGGCGACCTTGCGCCCCATCCAGCGCTCGTACCAGACCAGCGAGAGCAGGCCCACTGCGAGACCACCGGTGAACAGCAGGCCGTAGCCGACCGCGGTGCCGAGCTGGTTGTCGCCCTCGTGGGTGGCGGCCAGCGCCGCGTCGATCGGCTCCCAGGCCGCGGAGAACACGTCCCAGACCAGGAAGATCAGCACGCCGATCGCCACCGCGTTGAGCAGCAGGCGCAGGCTCGGGGTGGGGCGGCGCAGCCGGCCGACCGGCAGGCCGAGCACGATGGTGGCACCGGCGATCAGGCCGAGCAGCAAGGTGGTGGGCAGGCTCACGAGGTTGCTCCGAATCGGGTGACGAAAGGGCGTCGAGATCTCAGATTAGGCTAACCTAACTCTCTGGCCAAATGCCGCTCGGCTCCGAGGCGGTCCCGGGCGAGCGGCGCGCGGGCGCGTAGGCTTCCGCCGCGGACGCCACCGGCAGCCGGTGCGTGTCGCGGGGCGGTAGCTCAGTCGGTTAGAGCAGAGGACTCATAATCCTTGGGTCGTGGGTTCGAGTCCCACCCGCCCTACCAAGCGTCTTCCCAGGTCAGCAACGCGGCGCCAGGGGTCGCCGCTGAACATGGGACCGAGTGTCACCGTGCCGCAGCGCCGCCAAAGAGTAACCGGTCTCCTCGGGAGCGCCTCGCGCGATGACCCGCTCTCGCGGCTGCCCGGCGGCTAGGGTGACGAGTCACGAAGGGGGAACGTCATGGAGTGGCTGCTCGGCCTGGTCCTGGCGGCGGCCAGCGCGGTCGGGGCGCGTCGGTGGGGGGAGACGGCTGAGCCGGCGGCGGCAGCGCGAGGAGGAGCTGGCCGCGGTCCGCTCGCTCGCCGACGAGGACGTCACGTTCCTCGGTGAGCAGCTGCAGCGTCTGGACGCCGAGGTCGCCGGGCACCCGCTCGACGAGGCGGGCCGGCTGGACTACCCAGCGGGCGCTGGACGCTTACGAGGCCGCACAGCGGCTGGTGTCGCGGCTCGAGGACCCCGAGGAGGTCAGCAGGGTCACCGACATCCTCTCGACCGGCCGCTACGCACTGGCCAGCGTGCGGGCCCGGGTGGCCGGTCTCCCGGTGCCCGAGCTGCGGCCGCCGTGCTTCTTCAACCCTCTGCACGGTCCGTCAACCCGGAACGTGGTGTGGACCCGACCCGGGCGTGGCACCCGGACCGTTCCGGCCTGGGCCCAGGACGCCGCGCGGGTGGCCAACGGCGAGCGCCCGGACCTGCGGACGGTCCGACTGGCCGGACAGCAGCTGCCCTACTGGGAGGCCGGCGAGGCGTTCCTGCCCTACAGCAAGGGCTACTTCGCGGCCGCGATGATCACCGTCGCGAACCAGCCCGGCGTCGCCTGGTCGACGCATTCGCAGCTGCCGGGGCACGCACACCATGCCCACCCCGGCGCGCACCACGGGCTCGGCGGCCACCACGGAGGGCACGCCGGCGGCCACCCGGGCGGGTCCGGAGGCGACGCCGGCGGCGCAGGCGGTGGCGGCGGGCGCTAGACCTCGCTCAGGCAGCACTCGTGCGCTGCTACATCTCGCACGCAGGCGGTTCACCGGCGGCCGCGGAGCCCGGGCGCAAGGCGTTTTCGCGGTCGACATATGGCTCAGCCTCGCCACGCGCCCCTAGACACGGTCCGTCGAGGCACTCGGTGAAACTAGCCGGGAAAAACGAAAGCCTGGCTGTCCCCAAATCGCTTTGCCGCGTGATCCCCGAGCGCCCTACCGTGGGTCCACGGCTCGCTGCGTGGACGACGTTCCCGGTCCGCGGCGCCCGTCAGCGGATCGGAGATCCCCATGACCTCGCACCTCGTCGCGCTCTGCGTCGACGCGAACGACCCCCAACTGCTGGCGCGCTTCTGGGCCGGCGTGCTGGACCGGAGGATCGCCGAGGACGGGCTCACCCTGCGGCCGAGCGACGACCTCGGGTTCAGCGTCCGCTTCCAGCCGACCCGGGAGCCGAAGGTCGGTCCGAACCGGCTGCACCTGCACCTGACGAGCACCTCCCTCGACGACCAGCAGTCGACGGTCGCCGGGGCGCTCGGGCTCGGCGGCCGGCACCTCGACGTCGGCCAGGGCCCAGACGACGAGCACGTGGTGCTCGCCGACCCCGAGGGCAACGAGTTCTGCGTGATCCCGCCGGGCAACGCGTTCCTTGCCGGCTGCGGTTTCGTCGGCGAGCTGACCTGTGACGGCACGCAGCAGGTCGGCTACTTCTGGAGCGAGGCACTGGGCTGGCCGCTGGTCTGGGACCAGGACCAGGAGACCGCGATCCAGTCGCCGGGCGGCGGCACGAAGATCTCGTGGGGCGGTCCGCCGGTGGCGGCGAAGGCCGGGAAGAACCGGCTGCACCTCGACGTGGCACCGCCGGTCGGCTCGGATCAGCAGGCCGAGGTCGAGCGGCTCGTCTCCCTGGGGGCGAGGCGGGTCGACATCGGCCAGGGCGAGGTCAGCTGGGTGGTGCTTGCCGACCCCGGCGGCAACGAGTTCTGCGTGCTGACCCCTCGATGACCCTGGCCGGCCGCCTCGCTGGGGCGGCCCGGTGCCCCGACCAATCCCGGACGGACAACGTCCGCAATGGGTTCTAGTCTGCCGCCATGGACAACAACGACACCCCGTGGGAACCTCCGCTCGCCGGCACCGAGACCGAACATCTGCTCGGTGCCCTCGACCGATTGCGTGCCACCTTCCGGTGGAAGGCCGACGGCCTCGCCGCGCCCGGGCTGCGGACCGGCGTCGGGGCGTCCTCGCTGACCCTCGGCGGGCTGCTCAAGCATCTCGCGCTGGTGGAGGAGCATGTCTCCGGCGAGAAGCTCAGCGGTACGCCGCTCGGCGCACCGTGGGACCACGTCGACTGGGACGCCGACCCGGACTGGGAGTTCACCTCCGCCGCTGCCGACACCCCCGACGCGCTGTACTCGCTCTGGGACCGAGCCGTCGACCAGTCCCGCGCCAGGTTCGCCGCGGCCCTGGCCGAGGGTGGCCCCGGCCAGCTCGTGCACATGTCTGGTCCGGACGGTCGCCACGCGAGCCTGCGCCGGCTGCTCTGCGACCTGATCGAGGAGTACGGGCGGCACACCGGCCACGCCGACCTGCTTCGCGAGGCGGTCGACGGACGCGTCGGCGAGGACCCGCCGCCGGGCTGGCAGCCACATCCGGCACCGCCCCAGCAGCAGGCCACCGCGTGACCGGTCGGAGAACCGCGGGGCGGCCGACTTTCCCCTCCGGGCCGTGACCTTCGCCTCTGGGCGGCCCGCCGGCGGGCTGGCAGATTGCCGCTCACGGTGCCCGCGGGCCCGCACCGGCCTCGGACGCACCTCGCGACCAGGGAGGGAGCGATCGTGAGCAAGGTCTTCATCCCGTACGGGACCACCGAGGGGCAGACCGCGGAGATCGCCGAGTTCATCGCCGACGTGATCCGGGGCCACGGCCACGAGGTGGAGGCAGTGGACATCAAGACGGCCCGGCGCGGGGTTCCCGACGACTGCGACGGGGTCATCCTGGGCGCGTCCATCCACATGGGCAAGCACGACAAGCACGCCGTGGAGTTCGTCGAGAAGAACCGCGACGCGCTCCAGCGACTCCCGTCGGCGTTCTTCTCGGTCAGCCTCGCCGCGCACGGGGACACCGAGGAGGCCGAGGGCTACGTCGAGGAGTTCGAGCGGCAGACACGGTGGCGGCCCGCCAAGGTCGCCCTGTTCGCCGGTGCGCTGCTCTACACCCACTACGGCTTCGTCAAACGCCACCTGATGAAGAAGATCGCGCAGGACAAGCCGGGCGAGCTCGGGGCCGACACCTCGCGCGACTACGTGTACACCGAGTGGGACGGCGTGAAGCGGTTCGCCGAGGACTTCGTGGCCGACCTCGCCGCCGGGGCGAGCAGCGCCGGGCGTTAGCCCTCCCGGCGGGTCCGACTCGCAGAAAGTCGGGATCCGGGGCCTTCAACCTGTTTGGCCGGCCCGGATGCGGGTCACAACCTCACTGACCAGGTGCCCGCAACAGTTGACCAGGACGGGTCGGCTCGGGTGCCGCGTCGTGTTCGAGCCCCGGCCGGGGATGCCGGGGTGCGAAGCCGGTGCACCTGGTTCCCGGGGGACGCGCGCGAGATCGTGGCCGGTTGCCGCCGGCGCCGAGCTCGTCGGGGTCGCGGGAGGGAACGGGCGCGCATCCGGTCAGGCGTTCGGAACCAGAGGAGACCCCCGCTCGTGACCGACGGCCGCAAGCGCATCACCCACGCCCTCGCGGCACTGTGCCTCACCGCCCTCGGCGGCGCGGTGCTCGTCGCCACCCCCAGCCACGCCGACCCGAGCATCAAGTCCGTGCAGGCCCGGGTGGACGACCTCTACCACCAGGCCGAGCAGGCCTCGGAGCGCTACAACGGCGCACGCGAACGGCTGGCGCAGGCGCGCACCCGGCTGGCCGCGGTGCGTGCGGATCTGCACCGGGAGCGGGCCAAGGTGCGGGCCGTGCGCCAACAGGTCGCGTCCGCGGTGGTCAGCGAGTACCAGGGCAGCTCGCTGTCGTCGATGAAGGTCTTCCTCTCCGACGACCCCAACGCCTTCATCGACCAGCTGACCACCGTCTCGCAGTACCGCGACCAGCAGAGCCAGATGATGGCCACGTTCGCCGTCGAGGCGAAGCGACTGTCGATGCGGCAGCAGCAGGCGAGCCGGATGGTGGCGCAGGTCGCGGCGACCGAGCGCCAGATGGCGGCCGACAAGGCCAGCATCGACAAGAAGGCCAGCCAGGCGAAGGCACTCCTGCAACGGCTGAAGGACAAGGCCGCCGCACGCGCCGCGGCCCGTGCCGCGGCGGCGGCCCGGGCGAGCCGCAGCACCGCCGGCCGGGCCGCGAGCCCCTCGCCCACGGCCATCCCGGCGCCGAGCGCCCCGGCCCCCAGCGTCCCCGCATCGGGGCGCGCCGGCGCCGCGGTGAAGTACGCCCTGGCGCAGGTCGGGAAGGCCTACGTGTACGGCGCGTCCGGGCCGAGCGCCTTCGACTGCTCCGGCCTGACGATGATGGCCTGGCGCGCCGCCGGCGTCAGCCTGCCGCACAACTCGGCGGCGCAGATGGGCTACGGGACACCGGTGTCGCGGTCGCAGCTCCAGCCCGGTGACCTGGTGTTCTACTACCAGCCGGTCAGCCACGTCGGGATGTACATCGGCAACGGCAAGATCGTGAACGCCGAGAACCCCAGCGTCGGAGTGGTCGTCGCGCCCGTGGACCTGATGCCCTACTCCGGCGCGGTCCGGATCGGCTGACCCGGCGAGCAGATCCGTCCGGTGCGGGAGCGCCGTCGTCGTCCGCGCCAGCCGATGGGCGATGATCTGGGGGTGTCTACGCTCTCCCCGGCCCTGCTCGAGCTCGCCCGCTCCTACGACGTCGCGACGCACTACACGGACTGGCGCGGCCGGCCCGTCGACGTCCCGGTGGACACCGTCGCCGGTGTGCTGGCGGCCCTGGGCGTCGACGTCACCGACCCGGCCGCGGCCCTGCAGCGCCGCCGCGAGGAGCGCTGGCGGCGGATGCTGCCGCCGTGCGTGGTCGCCACCCGGGGGCGGGCGCGCACGTTCTGGGTGCACGTCGACCACGGCGAGCCGGCGCAGGTGCGGCTCGACCTCGAGACCGGCGGGCACCGCGACCTGCGCCAGGTGGACCACTGGGTGGAGCCGCGGCAGGTGGACGGGCGGACCGTGGGGGAGGCCACCTTCGAGGTTCCCGACGACCTGCCGCTGGGCTACCACACCGTCCGGGCGGCCTCCGGTGACCGGGAGGCCGCGGCCACGCTGATCGTCACGCCGGCGTGGCTGGGGCTGCCGGAGCGGATGGGGGAGCGCCGCTGCTGGGGCTTCGCCACCCAGATCTACAGCGTCCGCTCGAGCCGGTCCTGGGGGGTCGGCGACCTGGTGGACCTGACCGACCTCGCGGTGTGGTCCGGCTCCGAGCTGGGCGCCGACTACCTGCTGGTCAACCCGCTGCACGCCGCGGAGCCGGTCGCACCGATGGAGCCCTCGCCGTACCTGCCCACCTCCCGCCGGTTCTTCAACCCGCTCTACCTGCGGGTCGAGCGGATCCCCGAGTACGTCGACCTGCCGCGCCGTGAACGTACCCGGGTGGAGAAGCTCGCCGAGCAGGTGCACCGGGTGCTCGACGACGCGGACACCATCGACCGGAACACGTCCTGGACGGCCAAGCGGAAGGCGCTGGCGCTGGTGCACGCGGTGCCGCGCAGCCCCGGGCGCGAGCTCGACTACCAGGCGTTCCGGGCCCGGCACGGCGAGGCGCTACGCGACTTCGCGACCTGGTGCGTGCTCGCGCAGGAGCACGGCAACGACTACCGCACCTGGCCGCCGGAGCTCCGCGACCCGAGCTCGGAGGCGGTCGTCGCCTACGCCGCCGACCGCGAGGCGGACGTGGAGCTGGAGACCTGGCTGCAGTGGGTGCTCGACGAGCAGCTGCAGCTCGCCCAGGCGAAGGCGGTCGACGCGGGGATGTCGCTGGGCACGATGCACGACCTCGCCGTCGGGGTGCACCCCGGCGGCGCCGACGCGTGGCGGCTCCAGTCCAGCTACGCCTCGGGCATCGAGGTCGGTGCACCGCCGGACCCGTTCAACCAGATCGGCCAGAACTGGAGCCAGCCGCCGTGGCGGCCGGACCGGCTCGAGGAGGAGGGCTACGCGCCGTTCCGGGACCTGATCGGCGCCGTGCTCCGGCACGCCGGCGGGGTCCGCGTCGACCACATCATCGGGTTGTTCCGGCTGTGGTGGATCCCGCGGGGCCAGCCGCCGTCGGCGGGCACCTACGTGCGGTACGACCACGAGGCGATGATCGGCGTCCTGGCGCTCGAGGCGCAGCGGGCCGGAGCGGTCGTGGTCGGCGAGGACCTCGGCGTGGTCGAGCCGTCCGCCCGGGACTACCTGAGGTCGCGCGGCATCCTGGGCACCTCCGTGCTGTGGTTCGAGCGCGACGACCAGGGCCGCCCGCTGGCCGCCGAGCGGTGGCGAGAGTACTGCCTGGCCTCGGTGACCACCCACGACCTGCCGCCCACCGCCGGCTACCTGGACGGCGAGCACGTCCGGCTGCGCGACCGGCTCGGCCTGCTCACCCGGACCTTGCAGGAGGAGGTCGAGGCCGACGACGCGGAGCGGGAGTCCTGGCTGGCCGAGCTGCGGTCCCGGGGGCTGCTCGACGAGGGCGCGGACAACGAGCAGACCGTGCAGGCGCTGCACCGCTACCTCACCCTGACCCCCGCCCGGCTGCTGTGCGTGGCCCTCACCGACGCCGTGGGCGACCCCCGCACCCAGAACCAGCCCGGCACGCACGACGAGTACCCGAACTGGCGGATCCCGCTCGCCGGGCCCGACGAGAAGCCGCTGCTGCTCGAGGACGTGCTGCGCTCGGCGCGGGCCGCCGCGCTCGCCCGCGCGGTCGCCGACGGGCGTCGTACCGCGGGAACGGGTGGGAGTCGCTAGCGGTTCGCTTCGGATTGCGCGGCCACGAGCGAGGCGTGGTTGCCCGCGTAGGTCGCGTCGACGTCCCCCGGGTCGCGGAACTCCAGCTGCCACCCGGTGAGTGTTCGCCGGATCAGCCACTGCCGGCCCAGCGGACCGGTGCCCCGGTACGTCTCGCCGTGACCCTCGAACTCGATCGCCGCGGGCTCCCCGCCCCGCGAGCCCCCCGCGTGTCCCATGCGTGCCTTCGTCATGGCAATGCCCCTCCGCGCGGCCGCGTCGCCACCCCCCGGTGGAGGCCTGCGCACGGACCGACGGGTTTCAATGTACGCGCCCGTGCCCCGATTGACCCGCGGTCGACCATCCTGCGGTCACGGGACGGTGCCCGGCGCCGGCCGGTCACCGGGACCGTCGGCGAGCTGGGCGAGCAGCGCGAGCGCGTCGTGGGGCGCGAACCCCTTGGCGTCGTTGTCGAAGTAGACGAACACGTCCTGCCCGGCGGCGCGCCAGGTCCGGCAGCGATCCGCCCAGTGCGCGAGCGCCTCGTCGCTGTAGCCGCTGCTGTAGAGCTCCCGGTCGCCGTGCAGCCGGACGTACATGAAGTCGCTGGTGACCTCCTCCACGTGCGGCCACCGGCCGGCGGTGTCCGCGACCACGCACGCCACGTGGTGGCGACGCAGCAGGTCGTAGGCCTCGGGGGTGGCGAACGTGCCGCTGCGGAACTCCAGCGCGTGCCGCACCGCCCGGTCCGCGTCCGTGCTGGTCAGCGCCCGGTCGTCGGGCACCTTCGCGTCGTGCCGGTGCGCCAGATCGGCCGCCTCGGACGTGCTGCGCGGCAGCTGGGCGAGGAACGACTCCAGCCGGTCAGCGTCGAAGCCCAGGTTCTCCGGCAGCTGCCAGAGGATCGGGCCCAGCTTCGGTCCCAGCGCCAGCAGACCGGACGCGAAGAAGTTCGCGAGGGCCGTCTCCACCCCGGTGAGCTTCTTCAGGTGCGTGATGAACCGGCCACCCTTGACCGCGAACACGAAGCCGTCCGGCGTCTGGTCCCGCCAGGACGCGTACGACGTCGGGCGCTGCAGCGAGTAGAAGGAGCCGTTGATCTCGATCGAGGTGAACCGCGCGGCGGCGTACGCGAGCTCCTCCCGCTGCACCAGGCCCGTCGGGTAGAAGTCGCCGCGCCAGCCGGGATAGGTCCAGCCGGAGATGCCGACGCGGATCCGTGCCATGGCCCGAGGCTACCCAGGCTCAGCGCCTGCGGACCCCGGTCACCGACATCGAGAAGCTGCCGTCGACCACGTGGCCGGCGGAGACCCGGGACTGCTTGTGGTTGGTCTGGGCGCCCGCCCGGTCGACCCAGGTCACGTCCGTCACGACCTGGTCATGGTGCGGGGCCGAGGTGATCTGCTTGAGCAGGTCGGTGAGCGAGCCGGTCGGGTTCGAGGAGGCGGAGTCGCTGCCCTCGGCGAACACGTCACCGCCGCCGCCGAACCCGCCGGTGTTGCCGCCGAAGACCTGGAGGACGCCGCCCTTGTTCCCGGCGTGCACCGGCACCGGCACCGAGGTCCGCACCACGAGCGGGCCGAGCTCCCGGGAGTGCAGGTGCACCCGGAACCGGGCCGTGCTGCCCGCGACCAGCCGCAGGTTGCCGTTCCGGTGCAGCGTCCGCCAGGAGCCGTGCCGGCGCAGCTGCACCGCGCCCAGCGTGTACTGCGCGTAGTCGTGCGACATCGTCGAGGTGGTGTCGACCGAGTCGATGGTGACCTTGTCGAGGCCGACGTACTGGATCGTGTAGAGCGCGTTGGCGAGGTCGAAGACGGTGGCGTAGGAGATGTCGCTCTGGTCGGCGAACGCGTCGGAGCGGTGCACGGTGAGCCGGGTGCCGTCCTGCCGGCGCAGGTGGATGGTCCAGACGAACCGGCTGCTGCCGCCGCCGATGCTGTCGAGCACCCGGTCCTGGTCGCCGACCACGTGCGCGATCGCGATGTCCGGTACGGCGTCGGGCACGCTGACCCGCGTCGTCCCGGTCCGCGAGCTGCCGTCGACGGTGACCAGCGAGGTGACCCCGGAGGTGGCCGGTGCCGGCCCGACCAGGCCGCGCAGCCCGGCCCGGCGGTCGTCGGTGATCGTGCCGCCGGGGGCGCCGAGGTTCGCGACCTTGAAGCTGGCGTAGGTCGGGTCCTCCTGCACGTAGATCGCGTCCGCGCCGTGCATGGTCATCGTGGAGCGTCCGGAGAAGTTCATCGGGTGGCCGAAGGCCAGCACCTCGTTGCCGCAGACCGCGGTCGCGGTGCCGAGGCCCGCGGTGGTGACGTCGCCGTAGGAGATCGAGGCCGCGACGTTGCCGCCGGGGACGACCGGGATCACCGGGCCCTGGGCGCCGACCGCACCGGCCGCCATCGGCCGGGTGTTGCGCAGGCCGAGGGCCTTGGAGAACTGGTGCAGCCGGGTGGCGTTGGCCATCCCGGAGATGCCGAACGGGAGCACCAGCTGGGACATCCCGCCGGCCACGTCGGTGCTGCTCGCCGCGCCGCTGCCGACGATCCGCTGTGCCAGCCTCGGCGGGATCGCGACGTCGGAGCGCAGCGTGCCGCCGCCGGCGCCGCCGCCGCTGAGCAGCTTCTGCATGTCTGCGGCCGGGGTCACGCCGGCGACCGGGGTGGTGCCGGCCGCCAGCGCGTAGGCGACCGCGCCGAGCAGCCGCCCGTCGGCGGCGTAGACCGGGGAGCCGCTCATGCCCTGCCAGATCCCGGCCCTGTCGACCTCCGGCGAGGTGAGCCGGACCAGGATCATGTCGAGCCCGGGCGCGATGCCGTCGTGCAGCACGCCGAGCGTGGTGCCGGTGAACGGGTCCGGGGTGGTGCCCTGGCTGACGGTCAGCCCGTGCACCGGCAGGTCCGGCGTCACCGAGCCGAGCGGGTACGCCGCGGGACAGTCCGCGTCGGGGGCCGACTGCGCGGGCGCCGTACTCATCCCGGCGACGGTGAGCGCGACGGCGGCGGTGGCCGCGGCGGTGGCGAGGCGTCGGGTCTTCCGGGCGCCCGACAAGGGCAGTCCTCGTGGACTCATGGCGGTGTGCTCCCTCACTGTGCGTGAGGCCGACATGGCCACGACGCTGGGGAGATTCTTTCCCGCCCGCGGGCCGTCGCGCGGGGGAATCGCGAAGGCCGGCGGGGGAGTTTCCGGACGGGGGTGAGGTACGCCTCAAAACGAGCAGTAGAACGTGTTTCCGTGCCACCATCCAGCCATGAGCGACGTCGCCAGACCCCGGCTCGAGGGCACCGTCGCGGTCCGCGGGGACCGCCGGCTCGGGTTCGCCGAGTTCGGCTCCCCGCACGGCCAGGCGATCGTCTGGATGCACGGGACCCCGGGGGCGCGCCGGCAGATCCCGCTCGAGGCCCGCGCGTTCGCCGAGCGGGAGGGGCTGCGGATCATCGGCGTGGACCGGCCGGGGATCGGCTCGTCCACCCCGCACGTCTACGCCTCGGTCCGGGACTGGACCGAGGACCTGGTGCTGCTGGCCGACACCCTCGGCATCGGCACGATGCGGGTGATCGGGCTGTCCGGCGGCGGCCCGTACGCGCTGGCCGCCGGTGCCGCGCTGCCCGGGCGGGTCTCGGGGGTCGCGGTGATCGGCGGGGTGGCGCCGGTGGTCGGCTCGGACGCGATCGGCGGGGGAGCGGTGGGGGTCGCCGCGCAGCTAGCGCCGCTGGTCTCGGTCGCCCGGGTGCCGATCGGGGTCGGGCTGACTTTCGCGATCCGGATGGTGCGGCCGCTGGCCGGGCGGGCGCTGGACCTGTACGCGGTGCTGCAGCCGGAGGGGGACAAGCGGCTGCTCGGCCGGCCGGAGTTCAAGGCGATGTTCCTCGACGACCTGCTCAACGGCAGCCGCAAGCAGGTGACCGCCCCGCTGTCGGACCTGCTGCTGTTCTCCCGGGACTGGGGGTTCCGGCTCGCGGAGGTCGCCGTCCCGGTGCTCTGGTTCCACGGCGACGCGGACCACATCATCCCGTTCGGGCACGGGGTGCACGTGGTCGACCGGCTCCCGGACGCCACGCTGACCACGATGGCCGGCGAGAGCCACCTCGGGGGCCTCGGCCTGGCCGAGGACATCCTCACCGGGCTGATGCGGCTCGGGGAGCCGGTGAGCCCGGTCACCTCGATCTGACCCGCCGGCCGACGGACCGCCGGGTCACGCCTCGGCGAGCTCGGCGAGCGTGACCGTCTCGTCGCGCAGCCGGGTCGGCTCCACCCGGCCACCGACCAGCGCGCGGATCGGGTCGGTCGCGTCCCAGTCGTTGACCTGCATCCCGGCCAGCACCTGGTCGCCGCGCAGCCAGAACGCGGTGAACTCCCGTTTCCCGGTGTCGCCGCGGAGCACCACCTCGTCGTACCCCTCGGGCCCGACGCTGCCGACGTACTCCATCCCCAGGTCGTACTGGTCGGTGTAGAAGTACGGCATCCGGTCGTAGCTCACGTCGTGACCGAGCATGCTGTGCGCGACCACCTTGCCCTGCTCGATCGCGGTGTCCCAGTGCTCGACCCGCAGGCGCCGGCCGAGCACCGGGTGGTGGGCGTTCGCCACGTCGCCCGCCGCGAACACGCCCGTCGCGGAGGTGCCGAGGTGCTCGTCGACCAGGATCCCGTTGTCGACCTCCAGCCCGGCGGCCTCGGCGAGCGCGGTGTTCGGCGCGACGCCGACCCCGGCCACGACCAGGTCCGCCGCCACGGTGCTCCCGTCCCCGAGGCGTACGACGGCCCGTGGACCGTCCTTGTCCACGCCCGCGACCGTGACGCCCGTGCGCAGGTCCACGCCGTGCGCCCGGTGCAGGTCGGCGAACACCTCGGCCACCTCGGGGCCGAGCACCCGCAGCAGCGGCAGGTCGAGCGACTCGAGCACGGTCACGTCGGACCCGGCGGTGCGGGCGGCGGCCGCGACCTCGAGCCCGATCCAGCCGCCGCCGACGACCACGACCCGGCGGCCGGAGCCGAACGCGGCCTTGAGCCGGTTGCTGTCCTCGATGGTGCGCAGGTAGGCCACCGGGGCGCCGCCGGCGTCCGCCGCCGCGAGCCGTCGGGGGGTCGCGCCGGTGGCGAGCAGCAGCCGGTCGTAGGACACGCTGCCGTCCCCGGCCGTGACGGTCCGGGCGTCGGTGTCCACGGCCGTCACCGCGGTGCCGAGGCGCAGGTCCACGTCCTGCTCGTCGTACCACCCCGGCGGGTGCACGAAGGCGGACTCGAGCTCGTCGTTGCCGAGCAGGTAGCCCTTGGACAGCGGCGGCCGCTCGTAGGGGAGGTGGTGCTCCTCGCCGTACAGCAGCAGGCTGCCGGTGTACCCGGCCTCCCGCAGCTCGGTCACCGCGGTGGCCGCGGCCAGGCCGCCGCCGACGACCACGTAGGTCTCGCTCATCACGCCTCCTTGGGCGGCCGGGTCAGCGTCAGGAACTCGGCGCGGGCGACGGGGTCGTCGCGCAGGTGTCCCAGCAGCGCCGACGTCACCGTGCGTGTGCCCGCCGCGCGAGCGCCGCGCAGCGTCATGCAGGTGTGCTCCGCGGCGACCACCACCCCGACGCCTCGCGGGGCCAGCCGCTCGCGCAGGTGCTCGGCGACCTGCAGGGTCAGCCGCTCCTGAGTCTGCGCCCGGCGCGCGTAGAAGTCCACGACCCGGGCCAGCTTCGAGAGGCCGACGATCCGCCGGCCGGGCAGGTACCCGACGTGCGCCACCCCGACGAACGGCAGCATGTGGTGCTCGCACACCGAGCGGACCGGGATGTCCGTCACCAGCACCAGCTCGTCGTACCGCTCGGCGTTCGCGAAGGTGGTCATCTCAAACGTCGGAGGGGTGAGCAGCTCGGCGTAGGCGTGGGCCATCCGTCGCGGCGTCTCGGCCAGGTCGGGAGTGTCCAGGGGGAGGCCGAGGGCGGCCAGCAGGTCGGCGGCCGCCTGCTCGGCGGCGGCGAGGTCGACCTCCGGCGGCTGCGCCCGGTGCTCGGCGCCGCCGACCGGGGCGAGGCGGGCGACGGGGGTGTGCGTCATCGGGGCCCTCCGGCTTCTAAAGAAGAGTAGTGTTGACTTTAGGACGGTGACGGGTATTCCGTCAATGGAGTTGTCCTTTAGAAGCGAGGGTGGGATGACCGACGACTTCGCGGACCGGGTTGCCGGGATCGGCGCGCTGGCCGAGCCCGCCCGGCGCGCGCTGTACCGGTACGTCGCCGCACAGCCCGAGGCGGTGGGCCGCGAGCAGGCCGCCCGGGGCACCGGGATGGCGATCCACTCCGCGAAGTTCCATCTCGACCGGCTGGTGGCGGAGGGGCTGCTCGAGGTCGAGTACCGACGGCTGTCCGGCCGCAGCGGTCCGGGTGCCGGGCGGCCGTCGAAGCTCTACCGGCGGTCCACGCGCGAGCTGGCCGTCTCGCTGCCCGAGCGGCGCTACGACCTGGCCGGCCAGATCCTGGCCGAGGCGGTGGACCGGGCCACGCACGAGGGGCTGCCGGTCGGGGACGCCGTGCACGAGGCGGCGACCGAGCACGGGCGGCGCGCCGGAGCGGCGGCAGCGGCGCCCCCCGGCCCCGAGCTGGCGCGGCTCGCCGGGGCGCTCGCGGGCTACGGATACGAGCCCCGGGCCGACCCAGGCCGGCTGGTGCTCGCCAACTGCCCGTTCGACGCCCTTGCCCGCGAGCACACCCGGCTGGTCTGCGGGCTGAACCGGGCGTTCGTCTCCGGGGTGGCCGACGGGCTCGGCTGCCAGGGCCTCGAGGCGCGCCTGGACCCCGTGCCCGGGCTGTGCTGCGTCCAGGTGCGGCCTCGCTAGGCGGGCAACGGCACCGCGACCGGCCGCGGCACCAGCGGCATCTCCACGCGCAGCACCCCGTCGCACCAGGTCGGGAACCCGGTGAGCCCGGCCCTGCGGATCACCTCGAGAACCACGTCGTTGTCGGGCTGGGTGAGGCAGTGCACCACCCGGTAGCCGCGCAGGTTCGCGTCCGCGGCGACCTCGCGCAGCAGCCGGGTGCCGATCCCGCGGCCCTGGTGGCTGTCCTGCACCAGCAGGCCCACCTCGAGGTCGTGGCTGGACAGCGGGCCGGCGCAGGCCATCCCCACGACCTGCTCGTCGTGCTCCGCCAGCAGGCTCCACCCGTTCACGGGGCCGAGCAGCTGCCGGGCCAGCCGGTCCCGGACGTGCGGCAGGGCGGCGTGGAAGCGACGGTGCAGCGTGTGGGCCGAGCAGCGGGCGTGCATCGCGGTCACCGGCGCCACGTCGGCCTCGGCGCCGTACCTGGTCCGGACCAGTGAGATCGTCACGGCGGACTCCTTTCCCTCGGGGGTGCGCCACCAGCCTGCGTGGTCGAGGTTTCCGGACGGCCACGTCGATGTTTCGCCCACGCGAAGTCTTGTTGCGCGGTGCAAGGATGGCGCCATGAGCACGTTCGAGACCGTGCACGAGCCGCTCCAGGCCCGCGACGTCGTGCTCGGCCGCACCACGCACGTGCGCCGGCTGCTGCCGAACAAGAACCGCCGGATGGTCGGCGCCTGGTGCTTCCTGGACCACTACGGCCCCGACGACATCAAGACCACCGGCGGGATGTGGGTGCCACCGCACCCGCACACCGGGCTGCAGACGGTGACCTGGCTGTTCGAGGGCCTGGGCCTGCACACTGACAGTCTCGGTTCGCACCAGCCGATCCGCCCCGGCCAGCTCAACGTGATGACCGCCGGGCACGGCATCTGCCACGCGGAGGTGTCGCCCCCCGAGGCGCCGACCCGCCTGCACGGCGTCCAGCTGTGGGTGTGCCTGCCGGACGCGGTGCGCGAGACCACCCCGCCGGACTTCACCCACCTCGCCGGGCTGCCCGGCTGGTCCGAGCCCGGCGTGGCGGTGCGGGTGCTCACCGGGACGCTGGCCGGGGAGACCTCGCCGGCGCCCACGTTCACGCCGCTGGTCGGGGCCGAGGTCACCCTCGCGCCGGGTGCCTCGCTCACCGTGCCCCTCGAGCGCGACTTCGAGTACGGCGTCCTGGTGGCCCAGGGTGCCGCCACCGTGGCGGGGCTGGAGGTGCCGCGCAACGCGATGTCCTACCTGGGCTGCGGACGTGCCGGGCTGACCCTGAGCGCCGAGCCGGGCGGCCCGGCGGACACCGTGGTGCTGCTGCTGGGGGGTGAGCCGTTCACCGAGGAGATCGTGATGTGGTGGAACTTCATCGGCCGCAGCCACGAGGAGATCGTCGAGCAGCGCGCGGACTGGAACGGCACCGGCCTCGGCCACGAGCCGCCGCGCTACGGCGTGGTCCGGGACTTCGCCGGGGACCGGCTGCTCGCCCCACCGATGCCGAACACCCGGCTGAAGGCCCGCGGCCGCGTCGGCTGACCGGCCGCCGGCAGTCACCCGGATCGCGTGACTGTTGAGAAAATTGGTGTCATTGTGGTGTGCGACGCCGGTTGTGCGTCACAATGGCAGCACAACTTCACAATTCGTCCGTCACCGGACCTGCATCGATCCGCACGAGACCGCTGGGGAAGGCGTACCTCAACGCCGGATCGACAGGAGGCCACGGTGACCACACGTACAGCGACACGGGGCGTGCTCTACGTCCACTCTGCGCCGTCTGCGTTGTGCCCGCACATCGAGTGGGCCGTGGGCGGTGTGCTCGGCAATGCCGTGAACCTGGAGTGGACGCCGCAGGGCGCCCAGGCCGGCACGTACCGCGCGGAGTTCTCCTGGACCGGGGCCGCGGGCACGGCCGCCGCGATCACCTCTGCCCTGCGCGGCTGGAACCAGCTGCGCTTCGAGGTGACCGAGGAGCCCGCCGCGGGCACCGAGGGCGGGCGCTACTCCTACACCCCGGACCTGGGTGTCTTCCACGCCGTCACCGGCCTCCACGGCGACATCATGATCCCCGAGGACCGGCTCAAGGCCGCGGTGGTGAAGGCCGCGCTCGGCGACACCACGGTGCTCACCGAGATCGACAAGCTGCTCGGCAAGCCCTGGGACGACGAGCTGGAGACGTTCCGGCACGCCGGCGACGGCGCCCCAGTGCGCTGGCTGCACCAGGTGGTCTGAGCGCGGCGGCGGCCGAGGCGTCGCGGAACCCCTGCGGCCGGCGGCCCGGGGTGGGAGCATGTGAGCGGCTCGGCACGGCCGAGGACTCCTGGGGCACGGACGGTGGCGTGATGGTGTACCTGATGACCAACGGCGAGGGCATGCGCGGCGGCCGGCTGCACCACAACATCGAGGGGCACCCGTTCGTCGGCGAGGCGCGCACGGCGGCGAAGTACCGCCTGCACTCGGTCCGCGACGAGTTCCCCGGCCTGTGCCCCGCGGGTCCCGGCGCGGGCGGCAGCGTGCGGGGCGAGCTGTACGACGTACCGCTGGAGGTGCTGCGCGACCGGTTCCTGCCGGACGAGCCGCCGGAGCTCGAGCTCGGCGTGGTCGAGCTGGCCGACGGTCGCGCGACGCTGTGCATGGTGCTGCGCCCCGGCGAGCGGGACCGGCACGCCGACATCACCGAGTTCGGCGGCTGGCGCGCCTACCGGCAGTCGCTGGTCTGAGATGGCCGACCTGGACCTGGTGGTCGAGGCGCCCCGGGCGGTGGTCGACGGGGCCGAGGTCGCCTGCTCCGTGGGCGTCCGCGACGGCCGGGTGCGCGCGGTCGCGGCCCTCGGGCGGCTCACCGGCGCGCGGGTGGAGCGGCTCGCCGAGGACGAGGTGCTGCTGCCGGGCCTCGTGGACACCCACGTGCACGTGAACGACCCGGGCCGCGCCGAGTGGGAGGGGTTCGCGCACGCGACCCGCGCTGCCGCCGCCGGCGGGGTCACCACGCTCATCGACATGCCGCTGAACAGCGTCCCGCCGACGCTGGACGTCGCCGCGCTGGAGGCCAAGCGCGCCGCCGCGGCCGGTCGCTGCCACGTCGACGTCGGCTTCTGGGGCGGCGCGGTGCCGGCGAACCACCGCGAGCTCGGCGCGCTGTGGGACGCCGGCGTGTTCGGCTTCAAGTGCTTCCTGGCCGACTCGGGTGTCCCCGAGTTCCCGGCGCTGGACGCCGCCGGGCTCGACGCGACGATGCAGGCGGTGGCCGGCTTCGGGGGCCTGCTGCTGGTCCACGCGGAGGACGGCGACGCGCTCGGCACGAGCCCTCCCGGCAGCACCCGCTACCGGGACTTCCTCGGCTCGCGCCCGGACTCGTCCGAGGTCGCGGCGGTCGCCGGGGTGGTCGACGCGTCCCGGCGGACGGGATGCCGGGCCCACGTGGTGCACGTGTCGACGGCGCGGGCCCTGCCGTTGCTCGCGGACGCGCACGGCGCGGGGGTGCCGGTCACCGGTGAGACCTGTCCGCACTACCTGACCTTCGCGGCCGAGGACATCGCCGACGGCGCCACCGAGCTCAAGTGCTGCCCGCCGATCCGGGACGCCGCGAACCGGGAGCGGCTGTGGCGGGGGCTCGCCGACGGGACGCTCGGCTGCGTGGTCTCCGACCACTCGCCGTGCACCGCGGACCTCAAGCACATGGGCACCGGCCGCTTCGCGGACGCCTGGGGCGGGATCAGCTCGCTCCAGCTGGGCCTGCCCGTCGTGTGGACCGAGGCGCGACGGCGCGGGCACACGCTGGCAGACGTGGTCCGGTGGATGGCCTCCGGCCCCGCAGCGCGCGCCGGGCTCCCGCGCAAGGGCAGGATCGCGGCCGGGGGCGACGCGGACTTCTGCGTCCTCGCCCCGGACGGCCGGTTCCTGGTGGACCAGGCGCGGCTGCAGCACCGGAACCCGCTCACGCCGTACGCCGGCCAGGAGCTGACCGGGGTGGTGCGCCGGACCTGGCTGGCCGGACGGCCGGTCGACATCGCAGGAGCGCCGCACGGGCGGCTGCTGAGCCGGGGAGGCGACGGATGAGCGCGGACTTCACCACGTTGCCGGACTTGGCCGGGCGCGCCCTCGGCGGCTCGGTGGTGCACGCCAACGACGAGCTCTTCGCGGCCAAGGAGAACCTGCTCAACCCCGGGCCTGCGGTGT
Source organism: uncultured Actinomycetota bacterium (assembly GCA_963728775.1). Lineage (GTDB taxonomy): Bacteria > Actinomycetota > Actinomycetes > Propionibacteriales > Nocardioidaceae > Nocardioides_B. Next base: position 133,844 of record CAVSLP010000007.1, on the reverse strand, counting down.
TCGACCCGGCGGCGTTCGGGCCGCGCGGCAAGGTCTACGACGGGTGGGAGACCCGGCGCCGGCGCGAGGACGGCAGCGACGAGGCGGTGGTCCGGCTCGGGGTCCCCGGGACGGTGGCCGGTGTCGTGGTCGACACCGCGTTCTTCACCGGCAACTACCCGCCGGAGGTCTCGGTCGAGGCGGCCGCGCTCGACGGATACCCGTCCGTCGCGGAGGTGCGTGCGGCGACCTGGGTGCCCCTGGTGCCGCGCTCCCCGGTCCGCGGCGACACCGCCAACGCGTTCCCGGTCGGCGACCGGCGCCGCTGGACCCACGTCCGGCTTTCGATCCACCCCGACGGCGGGGTGGCCCGGCTGCGCGTGCACGGCCGGCCGGTCCCGGACCCGCTTCTGCTCACCGGGACGATCGACCTCGCCGCGCTCGAGAACGGCGCCGACGTGGTGGCGTGCTCGGACATGTACTACGCCTCGGCCCGCAACCTGCTGATGCCGGGCCGGGCCCGGCACACCGGCGAGGGCTGGGAGAACGCCCGGCGGCGCGGCGGGGGCCACGACTTCGTGACGGTCCGGCTGGCCGCGGCGGGCGTGGTGCGGCGGGTCGTCGTGGACGCGTCGTGCTTCGTCGGCAACGCACCCGGCTGGGTGCGGTTGCGCGGCCTGGACGGCCGGACCTCGGCGGTCGAGGACGACCGCGCGTGGCGGGAGCTGCTGCCCCGCACCCGGGTCCAGCCGGACACCCGGCACCAGTTCCCGGTCCCCGCCGACGAACCGGTGACGCACGTGCGGCTCGACGTCTTCCCCGACGGCGGGCTGGCCCGGCTGCGGGTCCTCGGCGAGCTCGCCTGAACCGCTGGCCCCGGCAGCGCGAAACCTGCTGCGGCGGCGCCCCCGGTGGTGTAGACCTGTGGCCACGGAGGGCTGATGGAGACATCGCGCGACACGGTGGGGCAGCGGTCCGTCGAGTGGCTGAACGGTCTGGCCGACGACGAGGCGGCCGCCGAGCTGCGCGCCTGCTGCTCCGCGGCGGCGTGGGTGGACGCGATGGCGGCCGCGCGGCCGTACCCCTCGCTGGACGCGCTGCTCGGCACCTCGGCCGCGCTGGTGGCCGGTCTCGACGACGCGTCCCTCGACCAGGCCCTGTCCGGGCACGCCAGGATCGGCGAGCGCCGCGCCGGCGCGGCCCGCGAGGACACCTGGTCGCGGCGCGAGCAGGCCGGGGCGCTCGGCGCCGACCACGACCTCGCGGCCCGGCAGGCGGAGGGCAACCGGGAGTACGAAGCCAGGTTCGGGCGGATCTTCCTGATCCGCGCGGCGGGGCGCAGCGGCCCGGAGATGTACGACGCGCTGCGGGCCCGGCTCGGCAACGACGACGCCACCGAGCGGGCCGTCGTGCTCCGCGAGCTCGCCGAGATCGTCGCGCTCCGGCTGACCGGGCTGGTGAGCACATGAGCCTGTCCACCCACGTCCTCGACGGGGCCCGGGGCGAGCCTGCCGCCGGCGTCTTCGTGCGGTGGGAGCACCTCGTGGACGGGCACTGGAAGCGGGTCGCGCAGACGGCCACCGGTGTGGACGGCCGGATCGCCGACTTCGACGGCGCGGCGACCGACGTCGGCACCCACCGGCTGGTGTTCGGCAGCGGCGAGTACTTCGCCGCCCAGGGGGTGCAGACGTTCTACCCCGAGGTGGTCGTGGTGTTCGCGGTCACCGACGGAGCCCGGCACCACCACGTGCCGTTGCTGCTCAGCCCGTTCGCCTACTCGACCTACCGCGGGAGCTGACTGAGATGGCGGTGCTCGGCGAGAACCGGTACGGCAAGGCGGAGGTGCGCCTGCTGAAGGTGGACCGCGACACCGAGCGCCACGTGCTGCACGACCTCGACGTCAGCGTCGCGCTGTCCGGCGAGATGACCGCGGTGCACCTGCGCGGCGACAACGCCACCGTGCTCCCGACCGACACCCAGAAGAACACCGTCTACGCGTTCGCCCGCGAGCACGGCGTCGGGCAGATCGAGGAGTTCGCGGGACTGCTCGCGCGGCACTTCGTGGAGTCGCAGCCGAGCATCGAGCGGGCCCGGGTGCACGTGGAGGAGCACGCGTGGGCGCGGCTCGACGGCGCCGACCACTCCTTCGCCCAGACCAGCCGGGAGGTACGCACCGCGACCGTGACGTACGACGGGCAGCAGCACGTCGTGTCCGGGCTGACCGGCCTGCTGCTGCTCAGCTCGACCGGCTCGGAGTTCCGGGGGTTCGCGAAGGACGCCTACACGACGCTCGCGGAGACGTCCGACCGGATCCTGTGCACGTCGGTCGACGCGCGCTGGCGGCACGCGTCCCCGCCGGACGACTGGGGCGCCTGCTTCGCCGCCGCCCGGCGCGCGCTCGTCGACGCGTTCGCGGACACCTACAGCCGCTCGCTGCAGCAGACCCTCTTCGCGATGGGCGAGCGCCTGGTGTCCTCGCTCGACGGGGTGGCCGAGGTGCGGCTGTCGCTGCCCAACCGGCACCACTTCCTGGTCGACCTGGCGCCGTTCGGGTGCGACAACCCGGGCGAGGTGTTCTCCGTGGCCGACCGCCCGTACGGGCTGATCGAGGGCACCGTGCTCGCCGACGGCGCGGTCGCCGACCCGGGGGCGTGGTAGCCGTGGAGATGGTGCAGCCGACCACCTGGGCCGAGGCGCTGGCCGCGAAGGCCGCCGCACCCGGGCTGCTGCCGATCGCCGGCGGCACCGACGTGATGGTCGAGATGAACTTCGACCGGCGCCGGCCCGAGGGGCTGCTCGACCTGACCCGGGTCGCCGAGCTCGGGCAGTGGTCGGTGCGCGACGGGGTGGTCGAGCTGGGCGCCGGGGTCAGCTACGCGCAGGTGATCGCCGACCTGCGCGAGGTGCTCCCCGGGCTGGCGATGGCCTCGCGCACCGTCGGCTCCCCGCAGATCCGCAACCGCGGGACGGTCGGGGGCAACCTCGGCTCCGCGTCCCCCGCCGGGGACGCGCATCCGCCGCTGCTCGCGTCGCGGGCGGTGGTCGAGGTCGCGTCGGTGCGCGGCGGGCGGCGGGTGCCGGTGGCCGAGTTCTTCACCGGCGTCAAGCGCAGCGTGCTCGAGCCCGACGAGCTGATCCGTGCCGTGCATGTGCCGTGCGCCACCGGCCCCGAGCAGTTCGCCAAGATCGGCACCCGCAACGCGATGGTGATCGCGGTCGCGTCCGTGGGGCTGTCCCTCGACGTGGCCGGGCGCCGGGTCGGGGCCGGGATCGGCTCGGCCGCGCCGACCCCGCGCGCGGCGGCCGAGGCGGAGGACTACCTCGAAGCCGAGCTCGCCGCCTCGGGCGCCTGGGAGTCGCGCGAGCCGCTGCCGGAGCCCGTCGTACGCCGGTTCGGGGAGCTGGTGGCCGCCGCGTCCAGCCCCATCGACGACGTCCGGGGCACCGCCGGCTACCGGCGGCACGCGCTCGCGGTGATGGCCCGGCGGACGCTCGCCTGGGCCTGGCACGACTACCGGCGGGAGGTCGCCGCATGAGGGTGACGTGCACGGTCAACGGCGAGGCGCGGGTCGCGGATGACGTCTGGCCGGGGGAGAGCCTGCTCTACGTGCTGCGGGAGCGGCTCGGCCTGCCCGGTTCGAAGAACGCCTGCGAGCAGGGCGAGTGCGGCTCCTGCACCGTCTACCTCGACGGGGTGCCGGTGTGCGCGTGCCTGGTCGCCGCGGGGCAGGCGGAGGGCCGCGAGGTGCTGACCGTCGAGGGGCTCGCCGACGGCGACCGGCTCGACCGGGTGCAGCAGGCGTTCGTCGCGGCCGGTGCCGTGCAGTGCGGGTTCTGCACGCCGGGCCTGGTGGTCGCGGCCCACGACCTGCTGGCGCGCGACCCGGACCCCAGCGACGCCGACATCCGCGAGGCGCTGGCCGGCAACCTGTGCCGCTGCACCGGCTACGAGCACATCCTCGCCGCGGTCCGGCTGGCGGCCCGCGGGGGTGAACCGGCATGAGGACGGTGCTGCAGGGCTGTGCGGTCGCCTGCGTCGACGCGGCCGGCACGGAGTACGACGAGGGGCACGTCGTGGTGGACGGCAACCGGATCGTCGCGGTCGGCCCCGGCGGCGCGCCGGTGGACGTGCGCCCGGACCGGGTGGTCGACGCCGCCGGCTGCCTGGCCACGCCCGGCCTGGTGAACACCCACCACCACCTCTACCAGTGGGCGACCCGGGGTCTCGCCCAGCAGCAGGACCTGTTCGGCTGGCTGACCGAGCTCTACCCGGTGTGGGCCCGGATCGACGCCGACGTGGTGGGCGCCGCCGCGGCCGCCGGGCTCGGCTGGCTGGCCCGCACCGGGTGCACGACCAGCACCGACCACCACTACGTGTTCCCGCGCGACGGCGGCGACGTGCTCGACGCCGAGATCGACGCCGCGCGCCGGATCGGGCTGCGCTTCCACCCGTGCCGCGGGTCGATGGACCTCGGCCGGTCCCACGGCGGGCTGCCGCCGGACGAGGTCGTCGAGGACCGGGACGCCGCGCTCGAGGCGACCGCCGCCGCGATCGACCGCCACCACGACGGTTCGCCCGGGTCGATGCTCCGGGTCGCGGTGGCGCCCTGCTCGCCGTTCTCGGTGACCGGAGAGCTGATGCGCGAGGCCGCGGCGCTGGCCCGGGAACGCGGCGTCCGGCTGCACACCCACCTCGCCGAGACGGTCGAGGAGGAGGCGTTCTGCCGGGAGCAGTTCGGCTGCGCTCCCGCGGAGTACGTCGAGGAGCTCGGCTGGACCGGCGCCGACGTGTGGTTGGCGCACGGGGTGCACCTCGACGACAAGGCCATCGCCCGGTTCGCGGAGAGCGGCACCGGGGTCGCGCACTGCCCGACCAGCAACGCGCGCCTCGGCGCCGGCGCCGCGCCGGTGGCGGCGATGCTCGCGGCCGGCGTGCCGGTCGGCCTCGGGGTGGACGGTGCCGCCTCGAACGAGGAGGGCTCGATGGCCGCGGAGCTGCACGCCGCGCTGCTCGTCGCCCGGCTGCGCGGCGGCCCCGCGGCGCTGACCGCCCGGCAGGCGCTCGCGGTCGCCACCGTCGGCGGGGCACGCTGCCTCGGCCGGGCCGACGAGCTGGGCTCGCTGGAGGTCGGCAAGCTCGCCGACGTCGCGCTGTGGCGGGTCGACGCGCTGCCGCACGCCGGGATCGTCGACCCGGTGGCCGCGCTGGTGCTCGGCTCCCGGCCGCCGCTGCGGATGCTGCTGGTCGACGGCGAGACCGTCGTCGAGGACGACGTGCTGCTCACCGCCGACGAGCCCGCGCTCGCCGCGGACGCGGCACGCGGCGCCCGGCGGCTGCGGGACCGGGCGGGGAGGTGAACGATGCCAGGACGTGACGTGGCCGACGTGCTGACCGGCGCGATCTCGGCGGGTGTCGGCGACAGCCCGGTGCGACCGGACGGCACCCTCAAGGTGAAGGGCGAGTTCGCCTACTCCTCCGACCTCTGGATGGACGGGATGCTGTGGGGCGCGACGCTGCGCAGCCCGCACCCGCACGCCCGGGTGACCGGCCTGCAGACCGCCCGCGCGCTCGCCCTGCCCGGCGTGTTCGCGGTGCTCACCCACGAGGAGGTGCCGGGCACCAACGCCTACGGGCTGGACCGGCCCGACCAGCCGGTGCTTGCCGTCGACCGGGTCCGCTACCAGGGCGAGCCCGTCGCGCTGGTCGCGGCGGACCACCCCGAGACGGCGCGGCGGGCGCTGGCGCTGGTGGAGGTGGAGTACGACGTGCTGCCGCCGGTCACCGACTCGCGGGCCGCGGTGTTCGGGCCCACCGAGTCGCTTCACCCCGGCGGGAACGTGGTGCGCCACGTCCGGGTCCGGCACGGCGACCCGGCCGCGACCGCCGAGATCGTGGTGTCCGGTGACTACGAGGTGGGCATGCAGGACCAGGCGTTCCTCGGGCCGGAGTCCGGGCTGGCGGTGCCGGCCGCCGACGGCGGCGTGGACCTGTTCGTGGCCACCCAGTGGCTGCACGTCGACCGCGGCCAGGTGGCCGCGGCTCTCGGGCTGCCGCCGGACCTGGTCCGGATCACGCTCGCCGGAGTGGGCGGCGCCTTCGGCGCCCGCGAGGACCTGTCCATGCAGGTGCACGCCTGCCTGCTCGCGCTGCGCACCGGGCGGCCGGTGAAGATGGTGTACTCGCGCGAGGAGTCGTTCTTCGGCCACGTCCACCGGCACCCCGCGCGGATGCACTACGAGCACGGCGCCACCCGCGACGGCCGTCTGGTCTACGTCAGGGCCGAGATCGTCCTCGACGGCGGCGCGTACGCGTCGAGCACCCCGGCGGTGGTGGCCAACGCGGCCACGCTCGGCGCCGGCCCCTACGTCGTACCGTCGGTGTCGATCGACTGCTACGGCGCCTACACGAACAACCCGCCGTGCGGCGCGATGCGCGGGTTCGGTGCGGTGCAGGCCGCGTTCGGCTACGAGTCGCAGATGGACCGGCTGGCCGAGGCGGTCGGCCTCGACCCGGCGGAGATCCGGATCCGCAACGCGCTCGCCGAGGGCGACGTCATCGGCACCGGGCAGCGCGTCGACTCCGCGGCACCGGTGGCGGAGCTGGTCCGCCGGGTGCGCGACATGCCGCTGCCACCACCGCTCGTCGAGCTCGTCGGGGCCGGCGACCCGCGCACGCTGCCCGGGGGAGTCGCGAACACCACGCACGGCGAGGGCGTGGTGCGCGGCGTCGGCTACGGGGTGGGGATCAAGAACATCTGCTTCTCCGAGGGCTTCGACGACTACTCGACCGCCCGGGTGGCGTTGGAGGTGATCGGCGGCGAACCGGTGGTGCTGGTGCACACCGCGGCCGTCGAGGTCGGCCAGGGGCTGGTCACCCTGCAGGCGCAGATCGCCCGCACCGAGCTCGGGGTCGAGCGGGTCTCGATCCAGACCGCGGACACGCAGGTCGGCAGTGCCGGGTCCACGTCCGCGTCCCGGCAGAGCTACGTCACCGGCGGCGCCGTACGGGCCGCCTGCCGCGAGGTCGCCGACGTGGTCCGAAGGCTGGCCGCGGACCGGACCGGCACCGACCCCGACGAGCTGGTGCTCGAGGGCGGCAAGGTGGTGTCCCGGGCGGGGGCCCCGGTCGTGGAGCTCGCCGACCTGCTCGGCGACGACCTGGTCGAGCGGACCGTGGAGTGGCGGCACCGGCCGACCACACCGATCGACCCGGAGACCGGCCAGGGTGACGCGCACGTGCAGCTCGCGTTCGCGGCCCACCGGGCGGTCGTCGACGTGGACGTGGAGCTCGGGCTGGTGCGCGTGGTCGCGCTCGACTGCGCCCAGGACGTCGGCCGGGCGATCAACCCGGCCGCGGTGCTCGGCCAGATCCACGGCGGCAGCGCGCAGGGCCTCGGCCTCGCGGTGATGGAGGAGATCCAGGTGCTCGACGGGCTGGTCCGGAACCCGTCGTTCACCGACTACCTGATCCCGACGGTGCTCGACATGCCGCCGATGCTGGTGGACGTCCTCGAGCTGCCCGACCCGCACGCGCCGTACGGACTGCGGGGGGTGGGTGAGCCGCCGACGATCTCCTCGACCCCGGCGGTGGTGGCCGCGATCCGGGCGGCGACCGGTCTCGCGCTGAGCCGGGTCCCGGTCCGTCCCGAGCACCTCGTGGACGGCCGGGCCGCGGCGGTGCAGCCGCTCGGCTGAGCGGCCTATGAGGGTCGGGCTCGCCGCTCCCGGGCACTGCACAGGAGTGGTCACGAAGGGCGTGCCGGGCCCGGACCGAGCCGTCGTACGTGACCACTGTTCGCGCAGCCTCGGCGTGTCCAGAGTCAGGCGAGCACGAAGTAGCGCAGCCACAGGTACGGGATCGCCAGCACCGCCGAGGCGGCGACGACCACGATGCCGTACTTGGTGAACTCCCAGAAGCTGATCGGCGAGCCGTAGCGCTTGGCCAGCCCGAGCACCACCACGTTGGCGCTCGCCCCGACCGCGGTGGCGTTGCCGCCGAGGTCCGCGCCGAGCGCGAGCGCCCACCAGAGCACGTCGCCGCTCTCGCCCGGGTGGTTGTGGGTGAGCGCGGCGACCACCGGTGCCATCGTCGCCACGTAGGGGATGTTGTCCACGATCCCGGACAGCACCATCGAGACCAGCAGCAGCACGACCGTGGTCAGCAGCAGCTTCCCGCCGGTGACCTCGGCCAGCCAGTCCGCGAGCGAGGAGATGATGCCGGTCTCGACCAGCGCCCCGACCATCACGAACAGCCCCATGAAGAAGACCAGCGTCTCCCACTCGACGTCCGCGATCGCGTCCTCGGTGGTGACCGAGGAGATCAGCACCAGCAGGCCGGCGCCGAGCAGCGCGACGACCGAGGGCTCGTAGTGCAGCAGCGGGTGCAGCACGAACCCGGCCAGCACCAGCGCCAGCACGACCAGGCTCTGCACCAGCAGCCGCCGGTCCTGGATCGCCTCCCGCTCGGAGAGCCGCATCACCTCGGCGACCCGGTCCGGGTCCGCGGTGAACGCGTCCCGGAACAGGAATCGGCTGAGCGCCACGAACACCACCAGCATCAGCACCACGAACGGCGCGAGGTGGACCAGGAAGTCGTTGAACGACAGGCCGGCGCGGCTGGCGATGATGATGTTGGGCGGGTCACCGATCAGCGTCGCGGTGCCCCCGATGTTGGACGCCATCACCTCGGCGATCAGGTACGGCGTCACCGCGAGGCCGAGCCGCTCACAGACCAGGAACGTCACCGGCGCCACCAGCAGCACCGTCGTGACGTTGTCGAGCATCGCGGAGGCGACCGCCGTGATCAGCACCAGCAGCACCATCACCGGGAACGGCCGGCCACGTGCCCGCTTGGCGGCGAAGATGGCCAGCGCCTCGAACAGGCCGGTGCGCCGGATCACCCCGACGATGATCATCATCCCGAGCAGCAGGAAGATGACGTTCCAGTCGATGCCGGAGTCCGAGGAGTAGAACGCGGCCTTGCCGTCGGTGAGCCCGAGCGCCAGCATCAGCGCGGCGCCCCCGAGCGCGGCGGCAACCCGGTGCACCCGCTCGGTGGCGATCAGCACGTAGGCACCGATGAAGACCAGCAGTGCCGCGATGTGGGTGAAGGTCATTCCGCCTCAGCCGACCAGGACCGACAGCAGCTTGGACGCGGTGACCACGCCCACGATGCCGTCGTCGCCGCGGACGACCAGCAGGGGGCTGCGCAGCGAGGCCATCACCGCGGCGCACTCCAGGACGTTCGCGTCCGGATCCACCACCGGCAGCTTCGCCCGGCCGTCCTTGGGGGGCAGCAGGTCCTGGACGGTCTTGTCGTCGAGCCGGGACGCGCACTTGTCGGCGGTCGCCTCGTCGTAGACCGCGACCAGCGACGGGTCGTCCTGCAGGTAGCCCGGGATCAGGAACTTGAGCACCTGGGAGCTGCCGAGCACCGCGAGCGGCCGGCCGTTGTCGTCGAGCACCACGACCCCGGGCATCCGCTGGGTGCCGATGATCGCGGCGGCCTCCCGGGCGGGGGTGCCGACGCTGACGATGGGGTAGCTCTCGACCAGGTCCGATGCGCGCACGTCGTCACCCTACGACGTGCGCGGCGCCGGGTCAGAGCGGGATGTTGCCGTGCGCGCCGCGGGCGATCAGGCCCGCGTCGGCGATCGCCCGGGCCAGCGCGGTGCGGGTGCCGCCGGGCTCGACGACCTCGTCCACGACGCCGATCTCCACCGCTTTGTCCACGCCGCCGGCGATCCGCTCGTGCTCGGCGGCCAGCTCGGCCTCCACCTGCGGACGGATCTCCGGGGCCACCTCGAGGAGCTTGCGGCGGTGCAGGATCCGGATCGCGGCGACCGCGCCCATCACCGCCACCTCGGCGCCGGGCCACGCGAACACCTTCGTGGCGCCGAGCGAGCGCGCGTTCATCGCGATGTAGGCGCCGCCGTAGGTCTTGCGCGTCACCAGCGTCACCCGGGGCACGACCGCCTCGCCGAAGGCGTGCAGCAGCTTCGCCCCGCGCCGTACCACCCCGTCCCACTCCTGGCCGACGCCGGGCAGGTAGCCGGGCACGTCGACGAGCACGATCAGCGGCACCCCGAACGCGTCGCACATGCGCACGAACCGGGACGCCTTCTCCGCGGACAGCGAGTCCAGGCAGCCGCCGAGGCGCAGCGGGTTGTTCGCGATCACGCCGACCGTCCGCCCGCCGAACCGGCCCAGCGCGGTGACGATGTTCGGGGCCCAGCGGGCGTGCAGCTCCTGCGCGGTGCCCTCGTCGAGGATCGCCTCGACGAGCGGGTGCACGTCGTAGGCTCGCTTCTTCGACTCCGGCAGCATCTGCGCGAGGTCGCGGTCCTCGACCGTCTTGACCTCCAGGGTGCCCTGGGCGCCGAGCAGGCCGGCCACCGTGCGGGCCCGGCCGATCGCCTCCTGCTCGCTCTCGGTGAGGATGTGCACCACGCCGGAGCGCCGGCCGTGCGGCTCCGGGCCGCCGAGCCGCAGCATGTCGACGTCCTCGCCGGTGACCGAGCGGACCACGTCGGGCCCGGTCACGAAGATCCGGCCCTCGGGGCCCAGGATCACCACGTCGGTGAGCGCGGGGCCGTAGGCGGCGCCGCCGGCCGCCGGGCCGAGCACCACCGAGATCTGCGGGATCTTGCCGGACGCCTTGGTCATCGCGTGGAAGATCAGCCCGACCGCGTGCAGCGACAGCACACCCTCGGCCAGCCGGGCGCCGCCGGAGTGCCAGAGCCCGACGATCGGGGCCTGGTCGGCCAGCGCCCGCTCGTAGGCGTGCACGACCGCCTTGCAGCCCACCTCGCCCATCGCGCCGCCCATCACCGTCGCGTCCGAGCAGAACGCCACGGTGTGCGTGCCGTTCACGTTGCCGACGGCGGCGAGCATGCCCGACCCGTCGTCCTCGGTGATCAGCTCGAGGGTGCCCTCGTCGAACAGGGCAGCGAGCCGGTGGTTCGGGTTGCGGGGGTCCTCCTCGCGCGGCGGCTTCGCGGGCTTGGCGGTGGGGGCGGCCGGTGCGGTGGTCATGTGCGCTCCTGGGAGTACGTCGGGATCAGACGCTGCGGAAGGCGATGGCGACGTTGTGACCGCCGAAGCCGAAGGAGTTGTTGAGAGCGCCGATCGTGCCCTCGGGCAGCGTGCGCTGCTCGTTGGCGATGTCGAGACCGACGTCCTCGGGGTCGTCGAGGTTGATCGTGGGCGGGATCACCCGGTGGTGCAGGGCGAGCACGGTGGACAGCGACTCCAGCGCGCCGGCGGCGCCGAGCAGGTGCCCGGTCATCGACTTGGTGGAGGTCACCACGGCGCCCCCGGCCGCCTCGCCCAGCGCGTTGCGGATCGCGCCCGCCTCGGCCACGTCGCCCTGCGGGGTGGAGGTGGCGTGTGCGTTGATGTGCTTGACGTCGCCGGGTTCCATGCCGGCCTCGCGCAGCGCGATCTTCATCGCGCGGGTGGCACCGAGCCCGGACGGGTCGGGCTGCGCGATGTCGTGGGAGTCGGCGGTGATCCCGGCGCCCGCGGCCTCGGCGTACACCCGGGCGCCCCGCTTCTCGGCGTGCTCGGCGGACTCGAGCACGAGCACCGCGGCGCCCTCGCCGAGCACGAAGCCGTCGCGGCCCTTGTCCCACGGACGGGAGGCCTTCTCCGGCTCGTCGTTGCGCTTCGAGAGCGCCATCATCTGCCCGAACGCCGCCATCGGCAGCGCGTGCACGGCCGCCTCCGTGCCGCCGACCACGACCACGTCGGCGCGGCCGAGCCGGATCATGTCGATGCCCAGCGCGATCGCCTCGTTGCCGGACGCGCACGCCGACACCGGGGTGTGCACGCCCGCCCGCGCGCCGATCGCCAGCCCGATGTTCGCGGCGGGGGAGTTCGGCATCAGCATCGGGATCGCCAGCGGCGAGACCCGGCGCGGGCCCTTCTCCTTGAGCGTGTCGTAGTTGGACAGCAGGGTCTGCACCCCACCGATCCCCGACGCCATCGCGACGCCGAGCCGCTCCGGGTCGACCGGGTGCTCGGCCGGGCTGTCCCCGGCGAGACCCGAGTCGGCCCAGGCCTCCAGGGCGGCGACCAGCGCGAGCTGGCCGGAGCGGTCCAGCCGACGGGCCTTGACCCGCTCCAGGACGTCGGTCGGGTCGACCGCGACCTCCGCGGCGATCTGGGTGGGCAGCTGGTCGGCCCAGTCGTGCTTGATCGGCGCGACCCCCGACCGGCCCGCCAGCAGGGCGGCCCAGGTGGTCGGGGCGTCACCGCCGACCGGGGACGTGGTGCCGAGTCCGGTCACGACGACTCGAGTGGCGCTCATGGCTTGGTTCACCTCTGGGATCGCGGGGACAGGGTCCGCGGGGACGGGTTGGGATGCTGCTGGGTGTGTCCCTCCGGCATCGGTGGTGCGGGTGACCGCGGGTCAGGTCCGACCACCGGTACCGGAGGCGGGGGAGTCAGCCGTTCTGGGCGCGCTCGATGAAGGCGACGGCGTCACCGACGGTCTTGAGGTTCTTCACCTCGTCGTCGGGGATCTTCACGTCGAACTTCTCCTCGGCCGCGACCACGACCTCGACCATGGACAGGGAGTCGACGTCCAGGTCGTCGACGAACGACTTGTCGAGCTGGACGTCGTCAGCGGGGATGCCGGCGACCTCGTTGACGATCTCGGCAAGGTCGGCGCGGATTTCCTCGGTGGTGGCCATCTGCTGGCTCTCCTTCTGGGTTGGGTGGTGGACCGGGTACGTCGTACCCGGGCGACTGCTGGCTACGGGACCTTGACGACCTGGGCGGCGTACGCCAGGCCGGCCCCGAAGGCGATGAGCAACGCGGTGTCACCGCTCTTCGCCTCGCCCTCGGCGATCATCCGGTCGAGGGCGAGGGGGATGGACGCCGCGGAGGTGTTGCCCTGCTCGGCGATGTCGCGCGCGATCTTCACGCGCTCGGGCAGCTTCATGGACCGGGCCATCGCGTCGATGATGCGCATGTTGGCCTGGTGCGGGACGAACACGTCGAGGTCGTCGACGCCGATCCCGGTCCGGTCAAGGGTGGCGTGCGCGACCTTGGCCATCTCGTAGGACGCCCAGCGGAAGACCGGGTTGCCCTGCATCACCAGGTGCGGCATCACGGGGTCCTGCAGCTTGATGACCTCGCGCCAGTCCTCCTTCTGCCGGATCAGGTCGAACTGCTCGCCGTCGGAGCCCCAGACGACCGGGCCGATGCCGGGCTCGTCGGACGGCCCGACCACGGCGGCGCCCGCCCCGTCGGCGAAGATGAACGCGGTGCCCCGGTCGCCGACGTCGGTCAGGTCCGAGAGGCGCTCCACGCCGATCACCAGGACGTGCTTGGCGCTGCCGCCGCGCACCATGTCCGAGGCCAGCGCGATCCCGTGGCAGAAGCCCGCGCACGCAGCCGAGATGTCGAAGGCCGCGGGGCGGTTCAGCCCGAGCTCGTGCGCGACCGCGGTGGCCACGGCGGGCGTCTGCAGCATGTGCGACACGGTGGCGACGACGACGGCGTCGATCTGCCCGGGGTCCACACCCGCGCGCTCCATCGCGGTGCGCGAGGCGTCGACGGACATCGACTGGACGGTCTCGTGCTCGGCCGCCCAGCGCCGCTGCTTGATCCCGGAGCGCTGCTGGATCCACTCGTCGCTGGAGTCGATCGCCTCGATGATGTCCGCGTTGGGGATCACCCGGCTGGGCCGGTAGCTGCCGATGCCGAGGATCGTGGCGTGCCGGGCGCCGTCCGACGGGTTCAGGGTGCTCATGCCACTCCTTCCGGGTGCAGGCGGATCAGCGGCTGGCCGGGGGAGACCAGGTCGCCGTCCTCCACCAGCCACTCGACGATGGTGCCGCCGTGCGGCGCGGAGACCGGGGTCTGGTCACCGCGGCTGTGGACCGCCCCGATGGTGCTCTCCGGCGGGAGGGCGTCGCCCTCGTGCAGGTCGGCGACCTGACGGAAGGTGCCCTTGGACGGGGAGACCAGCATCCGCCACGTGGGGGCGGTGTCGAGGGCCGACTGGGAGCCGTGCTTGTCGATGAACGCGCGCGCGTCGTCGAGCTGGTCGGGGGTCTTCAGCGCGAAGGTCTCGACGCCCTTCAGGGCGCGCTTCGCGATCCCGGTCAGCGTCCCCGCCGGCGGCATCTCCAGGATGCCGGTGACGCCGAGGTCCAGCATGGTCTCCATGCACAGGTCCCAGCGGACCGGGTTGCTGACCTGGCTGACCATCCGCTTGAGCACCTCGCGGCCGTCGTGGACCACCTGGCCGTCGCGGTTCGAGATCAGCGGGGTGCGCGGGTCGTGGGTGGAGACCGAGCGGGCCAGCCGGCCGAGCACGTCGACCGCGGGCGCCATGTGCTCGGTGTGGAAGGCGCCGGCCACCGAGAGCGGCATCAGCCGCGCCTTCGCGGGCGGGTCGTCGGCGAGCGACTGGAGCTGCGCGGTGGTGCCGGCGGCGACGATCTGCCCCGGGCCGTTGTCGTTGGCCGCGGTCAGGCCGTGCTCGGCCAGCTTCGCGAGCACCTCCTCGCGGTCGCCGCCGAGGATCGCGGTCATCGAGGTCGGCGTGGCGGCGGCCGCGGCGGCCATCGCGCGGCCGCGCTCGCGCACCAGCACCATCGCCTGCTCGGCCGTGATCGCCCGGGCGCCGGCGGCCGCGGTGAGCTCGCCGACGCTGTGCCCGGCGACCGCCCCGATCCGGCCGAACGCGTCGGCGGGGTGCGGGAACAGCTCCAGCGCGGCCAGCAGCCCGGAGGCCACCAGCAGCGGCTGGGCGACCGCGGTGTCGCGGATCGTGTCCGCGTCCGCCTCGGTGCCGTAGTGCACCAGGTCGAGGCCGGCGACCGCGGACAGCCAGGTCAGCCGGTCGGCGAACGTGGCGTTCGCGACCCAGGGGGCGAGGAATCCGGGCGTCTGAGCGCCTTGACCGGGAGCAACGATGACGAGCACAGGACCACTGTGCCCGGCGCGGGGACCTCACCGCCTCCGCGGCGCAGACGAAGATTCCCCCCGAGACTTTGTGGGAACCCTACAAGTCGTGGGTCGGCGACGGGTTGGGTGCCGCAAGCCGTCCGAGGGTCAGGGCGATCCGGTAGGTGTAGGCGTGCCGGGGGTCCCCGGGGGCCAGCCCGGTGACGTCGGCGGCCCGGCGCAGCCGGTAGCGCACGGTGTTCGCGTGCACGAACATCGCCCGGGCGGTGCCCTCGATCGAGCCGCCGTGCTCGAGGTAGGCCGCGACCGTCTCCAGCGTGGACGCGCCGGCGTCCCGCAGCGGCAGGTACACCTCCTGCACCAGCTGGCGGCGGGCGTGGCCGTCGCCGGAGAGGGCCCGCTCGGGCAGCAGGTCGTCGCTGGTCACCGGGCGGGGCGCCTCCGGCCAGCCGGGCGCGGCGCGCAGCCCCGCGACCGCGGCACGCGCCGAGGCGCCGGCGCTCACCAGGTCGGGGACCACCGGGCCGACCACCACCGGGCCCGGCCCGAAGTGCTCCGCGACCGATGCGCCTGCCTTGTCGGGGTTCTCGACCCCACCGAGCACGACGACCAGCCGGTCGCCCTGCACCGCGCACAGGGCGTCCAGGCCGAGCCGACGGGCGGACCGCCGTACCTCGTCGATGATGCTCTCGCGGCCCTGGCCCGGGACGTCCGGGACCCGGCCGAGGACCACCGCCACGTCTCCCTTGGCCTCCCAGCCCAGCGCGCTCGCCCTTGAGCGGATCGTCTCGTCGGCCTCGGCGCGCAGCACCGAGTCGACGACCAGGGCCTCGAGGCGCGCGTCCCACGCGCCGCGCATCTCGGCGGCCCGGGCGTACACCTCGGCGGTCGCGAACGCGACCTCGCGGGCGTAGCGGATGATCGCGTCGCGCACCGACTCGGCGTCCTCGGCACCGACGGCGTCGACGACGTTCTCCTCGACCACCTCGATGGTCAGCCGCACCATTTCCACCGTTTGGTGGAGGCTCACAACACCGGTCAGCGCGCGCGGCGCCGCGCCGAACACCTCGGCGGTGATCGTGGCGCGTTCCTCCGGGTGCCGGAACCAGGTCACGAAGGCGTTGATGCCGGCCTGCACGATCAGGCCGATCCAGGAGCGGTCCTCGGCGGACAGCCGCCCGAACCACGGCATGTCCCGCTCCATGCGGTTCAGCGTGGAGGTGGTCAGCGCGCCCGAGGACTGCTGCAGGCGGCGCGCGACGGCGCTGCGGGACCGGCCCCGGCGACCCGTCTCCGGCGTGCTCATGTGCCGAGCCTAGTGACTGACCCGTGGACGCGATGTTTGGCGCGCGGCGGTCCGGTCTACTCCGCAGGGGGTTTCGTAATCGTTACAGGGTTTTCGCGTGCTATTTGCAACATGTCCTGGTTACAGTGCCGGGCAGGCACCCGTTTGAGGAGCAAACCATTGCCGAAGGCACCCGAGGTCAAGTACCTCACCATCCACGGCCACGACCGCGCCTTCGTGAAGATGGGGAGCGGGCCGGCGCTGCTGCTCCTGCACGGGCTCGGCTGCGACCACACCACGTGGGAGCCGGTGATCACCTCCTTGGCCCGGCGCTACACGGTGATCGCCCCCGACCTGCTCGGGCACGGCAGGTCGGCCAAGCCGCGGGCCGACTACAGCGTGGGTGGCTACGCCAACGGCATGCGTGACCTGCTCACCGTGCTCGGCATCGACCGGGTCACCGTGGTCGGGCACAGCTTCGGCGGCGGGGTGGCGATGCAGTTCGCCTACCAGTTCCCCGAGCGCACCGAGCGGATGGTGCTGGTCGCGCCGGGCGGTCTCGGACCCGAGGTGACCCCGGCGATCCGGGCGATCACGCTCCCCGGCTTCCACCAGGCGATGGGTGTGGTGACCCTGCCCGGGGTCCGGCACGCGGCCAAGACCGCGCTGCGCACCCTGGCCTGCTCCGGCGTCTCCCGGGCGCGCGACCTCGACGAGGTGGCCGAGATCGTGGATTCGTTCAAGGACAAGCGGGCCCGCGCGGCGATCCGGCACGTGGTCTCGGCGGTCGTGGACTGGCGTGGCCAGGTGGTGACGATGGCCGACCGGGCCTACCTCACCCAGGCGATGCCGATGTGCGTGGTCTGGGGCACCGAGGACGCGGTGATCCCGGTGCGGCACGCGGGCATCGCCGCGGAGCTCGCGCCCAGCGCCACCGTCGAGGTGATCGCCAACGCGGGCCACTTCCCGCACAAGGACCACCCGCAGCGCTTCGTGAAGATCGTCAACGACTTCATCCGCAGCACCGAGCCGGCGACCTACGACCGCGGTCACTGGCGCGCGCTGCTGCGCGCCGGCCGCGCGACCCCGCTGCCCGTCGACGACCGCGTGGCCGCGATGGACATCGCCTGACCTGTCGGCCGGGCAGCGAGGACCGCGGCGACGCCTTTCGAGCCGTGCTCAGGCGTCGCCGCCCTCCTGCTGGACGCCGCGCACCGCGGTGGGGTCGTCGATCCGGTACCGGTCGAACGCCTCCTGCACCGTCTCCGACTTGATCTCGCCGCGCTGCGCGAGGGCCTGCAGGGCCGCGACCACCACCGACGGGGCGTCGACGTGGAAGAACCGCCGGGCGGCCGGGCGGGTGTCGGCGAACCCGAAGCCGTCGGTGCCGAGGACATGGAAGTCGCTGGGCACCCACTTGGCGATCTGGTTCGGGACCGCCCGCATGTAGTCGCTGACCGCGACGAACGGGCCCTCGGCCTCCTTGAGCTTGTCGGTCACGTAGGGCACCCGCACGGCGTCGGAGGGGTGCAGCAGGTTCCACTCCTCGGCCGCCACCCCGTCGCGAGCGAGCTCGTTCCAGGAGGTCACCGACCAGGTGTCGGCGGCCACCCCCCAGTCCTCGGCGAGCAGCCGCTGGGCCTCGGTGATCCATGGGAAGCCGACCCCCGAGGCGAGCAGCTGGACGCGCGGCGGGTTGCCGCCGTCGCCGGCGACCTGCGGGGGTACGGCGACGTGGTAGATGCCCTTGAGCAGCCCCTCGACGTCGAGGTTCTCCGGCTCCTTCGGCTGCACCGTGGGCTCGTTGTAGACCGTCAGGTAGTAGATGACGTCCTCGCCCTGCGGGTGCTCCTCGGACGAGCCGTACATCCGGCGCAGGCCGTCCTGGACGATGTGGCTGACCTCGTAGGCCATCGCCGGGTCGTAGTGCACGATCGCCGGGTTGGTCGCGGCGAGCAGCGGGGAGTGGCCGTCCGCGTGCTGCAGCCCCTCGCCGGTGAGCGTGGTGCGGCCCGCGGTGGCGCCGACCAGGAAGCCGCGTGCGAGCTGGTCGGCCATCGCCCAGATCGAGTCGCCGGTGCGCTGGAACCCGAACATCGAGTAGAAGATGTAGAACGGGATCATGTGCTCGCCGAGGGTGGTGTAGGCCGAGCCGGCCGCCGTCGCCGAGGCCATCGCGCCGGCCTCGGAGATGCCCTCGTGCAGCAGCTGGCCCTGGGTGGACTCCTTGTAGGCCAGCAGCAGCTTGCGGTCCACCGACTCGTAGGTCTGCCCGTGCGGGCTGTAGACCTTGGCGGTCGGGAACATCGAGTCCATCCCGAAGGTGCGGTACTCGTCGGGGGCGATCGGCACGATCCGCGGGCCGATCTCCTCGTCCTTGACCAGGTCCTTGAGCAGCCGGACCAGCGCCATGGTGGTCGCCACCGCCTGCTTGCCGGAGCCCTGCTTGAGCTCGGAGTAGACCTCGTCCCCGGGCAGCTTGAGCAGCCGGGACCGGTTGACCCGCTTGGGCAGCGAGCCGCCGAGCTGGCGGCGCCGCTCGAGCATGTAGTCGATCTCCGGGGCGTCCTGGCCGGGGTGGAAGAACGGCGCGACCTCGGCCTCGTCGATCTCGTGGTCGCTGATCGGCAGGTGCAGCCGGTCGCGGAACCGCTTGAGGTCGTCCTTGGTCAGCTTCTTCATCTGGTGGGTGGCGTTCTTCCCCTCGAGGGAGTCGATCGTCCAGCCCTTGATCGTCTTGGCCAGGATCACCGTCGGCTGGCCGTTGTGCCGCGTGGCGGCGTCGAACGCGGCGTACACCTTGCGGTAGTCGTGCCCGCCGCGGGGGAGCTTGCGGATCTGGTCGTCGGTCATGTGCTCGACCATCTTGCGCAGCCGCGGGTCCCCGCCGAAGAAGTGCTCGCGGATGTACTCGCCGGTCTCCACCGAGTAGGTCTGGAACTGCCCGTCCGGGGTGGAGTTCATCCGGTTGACCAGCGCGCCGTCGACGTCGCGGGCGAGCAGGTCGTCCCACTCGCGGCCCCACACCACCTTGATCACGTTCCAGCCCGCACCGCGGAACGTGGACTCCAGCTCCTGGATGATCTTGCCGTTGCCGCGCACCGGGCCGTCGAGCTGCTGCAGGTTGCAGTTGATGACGAACGTGAGGTTGTCGAGCTCCTCGCGGGCGGCCACGCCGATCGCGCCGAGCGACTCGGGCTCGCCCATCTCGCCGTCGCCCAGGAACGCCCAGACGTGCTGCTGGCTGGTGTCCTTGACCCCGCGGTTGTGCATGTACCGGTTGAACCGGGCCTGGTAGATCGCGTTCAGCGCGGTCAGGCCCATGGAGACGGTCGGGAACTCCCAGAAGTCCGACATCAGCCGGGGGTGCGGGTAGGACGGCAGGCCCTTGCCGACGCCGTGCTGGACCTCCTGGCGGAAGTGCGAGAGCTGCTGCTCGGTGAGCCGGCCCTCGAGGAACGCGCGGGCGTAGATGCCGGGGGACCCGTGGCCCTGGATGTAGATCTGGTCGCCGCCGCCCGGGTGGTCCTTGCCGCGGAAGAAGTGGTTGAAGCCGACCTCGTAGAGGGAGGCCGCGGACTGGTAGGTGGCGATGTGGCCGCCGACCTCGAGGCCCTTGCGGTTGGCCGCCGACACCATCACGGCGGCGTTCCAGCGGATGAACGCGCGGATCCGGCGCTCGATATCCTCGTCGCCGGGGAACCACGGCTCCCGCTCGGGCGGGATGGTGTTGATGTAGTCGGTGCTGCGCAGCGCCGGCACCCCGACCTGCTTCTCCCGGGCCCGCTCGAGGAGCCGCAGCATCACGTAGCGCGCCCGGTCCCGACCGCGGTCGTCGAGCATCGCGTCGAACGAGGCGAGCCACTCGAGGGTCTCTTCGGGGTCGATGTCGGGGAGCTGGGTGGGGAGGCCCTCGTGGATCACCGAGGGGCGTCCGGTGGGCTGCCCAGAAGACTGCTGAGAACCTGTTGCCACGATTCCTCTGCTCTCACGTTCCGCGTGTTTGTCACGTTCCAACTTCGGTGCGGAGGCGTCCGGATCGCGTTGCCTCCACCATGCATCGTGTCACGCGGAGCCTGCACACGGAATTTACCGACCAGTAGCGGGCCGGGGCCCGGCGGCCGCTAGCCTGACAACCGTGGGACGTCTTGCGCCCGTCGTCTACTTCGGGTGGACTACGCGCTAGACAGCAACTCAGGGCCGGGGGGAAACGACCGTCGGACCGAAAACGTTTGGAGGAGTCAGTTGAGCGCGACCTCGGGTGGCCCTGACAGCACTGCCACCCAGACCACCGGCGTTCGGCTGGGGTTCAAGTCCGGAATGGTCGTCCAGGAGCTCGGGTGGGACGAGGACGTCGACGACGGCCTGCGCGTCGAGATCGAGGACTCGATCGACGCCGACATGGTCGACGGTGACTACGGCAACGTGGTGGACGCCGTGGTGCTGTGGTGGCGTGACGACGACGGCGACCTGGTGGACGCCCTGGTGGACTCGCTGACCGACCTCGTCGGGGGCGGGGTGATCTGGCTGCTGACGCCCAAGGTGGGCCGGCCCGGTGCGGTGGACGCCGCCGACGTCGCGGAGGCCGCCCCGGTGGCGGGCCTGTCGACGACCTCGACCGCCTCGATCTGCAAGGACTGGACCGCCACCCGGCTGGTGGCCCCGAAGACCCCGCACTGACCCGCGACGGGACCGCCCCGCGGCCCGGGTGGCCCGATCTGTAACTCCTCGTTACATTGAACGTCACCGTTCCGGGTCCGTCACAGGAGGTCCACTTTGGCCATCGTCGGAAAGGCCGTCGGGCTCGTCGGTCAGCAGCTCACCACCCTCCGCGTGCTCACCAGCGCCGGCATCATCAGGCCCTATCCGCCGCACCTGCTGCTGCGGACGGCGACCACCCTCGTGCAGTGGGGCACCGGGCCGGCGGGCGGGTTTCGCGCCCAGGCCATCCTCAACCCGGAGCGGGTCGCGCTCGTCGACGAGCTCGGCGAGCTGACCTTCCGCGAGCTGGACGAGCGCAGCAACGCGCTGGCCGACTCGCTGCGCGCCCGCGGCGTGGGCGCCGGTGACGGGGTCGCGATCATGGCGCGCAACCACCGCGGCTTCGTGGACGCCAGCATCGCGGCGGCGAAGCTCGGCGCGGACCTGCTCTACCTGAACACCGCCTTCGCCGGCCCGCAGCTCGTGGACGTGCTGGAGCGGGAGAAGCCCAGCGTGCTGGTCCACGACGAGGAGTTCAGCGGGCTGCTGGCCAAGGCCGGGTCCGGGCACCGGGTCCTCGCCTGGTGCGAGGACCCCGACCCGGGCCTGGACACCCTCGAGGCGCTGATCGCCGACGGGTCGACCGCGGCCCCGGCGGCCCCCGAGAAGGCCAGCCGGGTCATCATCCTCACCTCGGGCACGACCGGCACCCCCAAGGGCGCGCCGCGCAGCGAGGCGGGCATCGACGCGGCCGTGGCGCTGTTGTCCCGGCTGCCGCTGCGGTCGGGCTGGCGCACCCACGTCGCCGCGCCGCTGTTCCACACCTGGGGATGGGCGCACTGGGCACTGTCCATGCTGCTGGGCACCACCGTGGTGCTGCACCGCAAGTTCGACCCGGAGTCGTGCCTGCGGGCGGTCACCGAGAACCGTTGCGACTCGCTGGTGGTGATCCCGGTGATGCTGCAGCGGATCATGCAGCTGCCGCAGCAGACCCTGGACTCCTACGACCTCTCCCGGGTCAAGGTGGTGGCCGCGTCCGGGTCCGCGCTCCCGGGCGACCTCGGCGTCAACTGGATGGACCAGTTCGGGGACACCCTCTACAACATCTACGGCTCGACCGAGGTCGCCTACGCGACGGTCGCGACCCCCGAGGACCTCCGCGAGGCACCGGGGACGGCCGGCAAGACGCCGTACGCCACGATCGTGCGGATCTTCGACGAGGACGGCAACGAGGCGCCCGCCGGGACCTCCGGGCGGATCTTCGTCGGCAACGGGATCCTGTTCGAGGGCTACACGGGCGGCGGCCACAAGGACATGCACCAGGGCCTGATGTCCTCCGGCGACGTGGGCCGCTTCGACGACCAGGGCCGGCTGTTCGTCGAGGGCCGCGACGACGAGATGATCGTCTCCGGCGGCGAGAACGTCTTCCCCAAGGAGGTGGAGGACTGCCTCACCCGTCACGAGGCGGTGGTCGAGGCCGCGGCGGTCGGGGTGGACGACGAGGACTTCGGCAAGCGGCTGCGCGCGTTCGTCGTACTCTCCGACTCCCAGCAGGTCAGTGAGGACGACCTGAAGGCCTACGTCAAGGACAACCTGGCGCGCTACAAGGTGCCTCGCGAGATCGTCTTCCTCGACGAGCTCCCCAGGAACGCCACCGGGAAGGTGCTCAAGCGCGAGCTGGTCGACCACGAGTAGGCGCCTCGGGGCCGCCACCGGGACGGTGGCAGGATGGACCGGGAGAGTTCCGACATGTGTGACGAAGAGAGGCGATCGTGGCTGATTCCGAGTCGACCACCCCGGCGGGGCTGCGGGTCGGGGACCCGGCCCCCGACTTCGAGCTGAAGGACCAGCACGGCCAGAGCGTCCGGTTGTCGTCGTTCCGTGGCGAGAAGACGGTGGTGGTGATGTTCTACCCCTTCGCGTTCAGCGGCGTGTGCACCGGTGAGCTCTGCGAGGTACGCGACAACCTGCCGCGGTTCGACTCCGAGGAGACCGTGCTGCTGGCGATCTCCTGCGACATGATGTTCTCGCTGCGCGCCTTCGCCGAGCGGGACGGGCTGGAGTTTTCGCTGCTGTCGGACTTCTGGCCGCACGGCGCGGTGGCCGAGAAGTACGGCGTCTTCGACGCCGAACGCGGCTGCGCGAACCGGTCGACGTTCATCGTCGACAAGGACGGCGTGCTGCGCTGGAACGTGCACAACGCGATGCCGCAGGCACGGGACCTGGACGAGCAGCTGAAGGTGGTCGCGGACCTGGCTGCCTAGACCGGAGCGGCCAAGGTAAAGAATTGGCAGATTTTCCGGGAAACCTCGGACGCTCGGGCCGGCTGGATGTTGAATAGTGATTGCTACGGCCGCTGGTGACCCGAGACGCCAGCGGCCGTACGCATGTCCCGGGCCGGTTTTGTCGGCCCCGGCGCGGCTCGCGTAGGCTGACCCGCGCTTTGCGTCGGGGCGTATAGCTCAGCGGTAGAGCACCTCCCTTACAAGGAGGTGGTCGCAGGTTCGATCCCTGCTGCGCCCACCCACTTGACTCGAGTCCATCGTCGGTTCTGAACCTTCGGCGGTGCTGACTGCGTCTAACAGGTAGAGGATCGTTGTTGTGCGCGCCGGTTCCTGACGATCGAGGGTGGCCATGGCAGTGCGGAACGCGCGGGAGGCCACGGCTTTCACCGAGTTCATGTCGGTGAGGTCCGCGAGCCTGTTCCGCACGGCCTACCTGATCGTGGGCGATCACCAGCTGGCCCAGGATCTGTTGCAGGAGTCGCTGATCAAGACCTACGTCGCCTGGTCCCGGCTTCGAGACGTCAGCAAGGCCGAGGCGTACACGCGCAAGACGATCGTCACGACCGCGATCTCGTGGCGGCGACGTCGGTCGTTCCACGAACGACCCACGGGTCTGCTGCCGGACACTGCTGCGCCCGACCCCGGCGAGGCCGTCACGACTCACGCAACGATGGTGGCCCAGCTGCGCACCCTGCCGCCACGGCAGCGCGCCGCGATCGTGTTGCGCTATTACGAGGATCTCTCCGAGGCTCAGACGGCGGAAGTCATGGGCTGCTCTGTCGGCGCGGTCAAGAGCCAGGTCTCCATCGGTCTGGGCCGGCTCCGTGACCGCCTGGGGGCGAACTTCCTCACGGCCTCGCTAGGCGACGAGGCGGTGAACTCATGACCGACACGCTTCGAGACCTACTCCGTCAGGACGCGGACAGTGTCGAGATCCCCACCCTTGATGCCACCTACGTCATCGTGCGGGGCGAGCAGCGGCTGCACCGACGCCGCATGACCGCCGTGCTGTCAGCCGTCGCGGCCGTCGCGGCGCTCGCAGTCGGCGGCATCGTCGCCGCCGACCTGCAGCACCAGTCTCAAGGGCCGGTCGACAAGCCGACCAAGACGGACAAGACGGACAAGAACCAGCGGACTGTGGTGCCGCAGACCCGCAAGATCGTGTGGAGCGACGACCTCTCCGAGCTCAACCCTGGCAACGACACGGCAAGCACTCGGGTCGGCACCCTTCACGTGGGTGACCGCGAGGTCGAGATCGACCAGGTGCTGCACTCGGTGCTGGACTGGTCCATGTTCGTCACCGACGCCGGTGCGGTGTACGCGCAGGACGACCACAGCGTGTGGTTCACCGATGGCGGTCGCCCGCGGAAGATCGCCGCGCAGGCGTGCGTCGTCTCGGCGGGGGCCCCTGACGATCTTGGCCTGGCGACCGGGAACGCTGGTCCGCTGGCCGCATGGTTCGACTGCGAACCTGCGTCGCGCGGCGACCTGGTCGTCTACGACACCGGCGCGGGCCGCGAGGTGGCCCGCCATCGGATCCCGTCGTGCGACGCGACCATTGAACCGTCGCACCTTCCCTCGTCCAGGTCGGCCTGCACGCCCGATGCGCTGGTTGGTCAGCACGTGTACTTCAAACGCCTCGACCGCGTCGGCGACGAGAGCCGAGCCATCGAGCATCAGTTCCGGTTCGACGTGACCAGCGGCCGGGTCGAGCGTGCGGGTCAGGAGGTCTACCTCGTCGACCTGCAAGGTCGAACGCGGACACTCGTGATCGGCGACACCTGGCAGGCCGGCACGCCCACGGAAGCCAGGAGCTCACATGACGCGCCATCCTTCCGTCCGGTCGGCCGACGGCTGGTACCCGTGACTGATGACGGCGCCCAGACCCGGGCCTTCGACACCGCCACCGGCCAACCCGTGCGGTTCCACCTCCCCTCCGGCTCCCAGCCCAGACCTTCGGACGTCGGGATCTCCTTCACCATCTTCGAGTGGCTCGACGACGACACCGTCGCGCTCGGACAAGGCGGGAACAGCCTCATCGGCGACATCATCGACTGCCATCTCTCCGACGGGCGATGCCGCCTCGCCGCCGAGCCGTCATCCGGCGGGGGCATCGTTCCTGGCCTGCCACTCCCGGGCTGACGTCCATCCCATCGAACGGCGCAGGGAAAGGTCACCTGCAGCGGATGAGGACTCGGCTGTGCCGGTGTCCCACGGTGAGGGTGAAGGAACTGGCGCGCAGGCGTGGGCCTGCCGGCTCTCGTGCCGCGGCGTCGCCCGCCTACCCCACCGGGAGCCGTAGATGCCCGACCTGGACCGCACCACCTTGCCGCTGGAGCCGTCACCCTTCGCCGGGACGGCGAACCGCACGCTGCGCGGGTCCGAGCCCGACTGGGGCTTGATCCGTCATCCGGAACCACCCCCGGGTGCTCCCAACGTGCTGCTGGTCCTGATCGACGACGCGGGGTTCGGGAACCCGAGCACCTTCGGCGGGCCCATCCAGACCCCGAACTACACGCGGATGGCGGGGGCCGGGTTGCGTTACAACCGTTTCCACGTCACCGCCCTGTGCTCACCGACGCGGGCCGCGTTGCTGACCGCGCGCAACAACCACGCCGTCGGCTTCGGCTCGGTGGGGGAGTTCTCCAGCGGCTTCCCGGGCTACACCGCGATGCTTCCGCTCGAATGCGCACCCGTGCCCCGGATCCTGCGCGACAACGGCTACAGCACCGCCGCGTTCGGGAAGTGGCACCTGACCCCCGACGGCCAGCAGGGGGCCCGCCGGGCCGTTCGGTCGCTGGCCGAACGGCTGGGGGTTCGACTACTTCTACGGATTCCTCGGCGGCGACTCCGGCCAGTGGGATCCGTGCCTGGCCGAGAACCAGAAGATCATCGGGACACCGGCGGAGTTACGACGAGGAGAACCCCTACTACCTTCCGGACGCGATGGCCGACAAGACCATCGAGTGGCTGCACGGCGTGCGCGGCCAAGACGCGCACAAGCCCTTCTTCGTCTACTTCTCCACCGGCTGCAGCCACGCCCCGCACCATGTCGCCTCCGCGTGGGCGGACAAGTACAAGGGGCAGTTCGACCAGGGTTGGGACCGGCTGCGCGAGGAGGTCTTCGAGCGGCAGAAGCAGCTCGGGGTGGTGCCCGACGACGCCGAGCTCACGCCTCGCGACGACGCGCTCCCGGCCTGGGACGACGTACCGGCGCGTCTGCGGGCCCTCTACGCGCGGCAGATGGAGGTCTACGCCGGCTTCTCGGAGAACGCCGACCACAACGTCGGCCGGGTCGTCGACGCCATCGAGGAGCTCGGTGAGCTCGACAACACCCTGGTGATCTGGATCTGGGGCGACAACGGCGCCAGCCTCGAGGGCACCGTCACCGGCTCGTTCAACGAGATGACGATGCAGAACGGCATCCCGCTCACCGACGAGATGCAGCTCCAGCTCGCCGAGCGCTACGGCGGCACCGAGTCGTGGGGCGGCCCGATCATGGACCCGCACTACTCGGCTGCCTGGGCGTGGGCGGGGAACACCCCGTTCAAGTGGGGCAAGCAGGTCGGGTCGCACCTGGGCGGGACGCGCAACCCGATGGTGATCCACTGGCCCGAGCGCATCGTGGACCCCGGGGGGCTGCGCTCCCAGTTCACCCACGTCACCGACGTCGGCGCGACGATCCTCGACATCGCCGGCGTCCCCGCCCCGGCCCGGGTCGACGGGATCGAGCAGGAACCGCTGCACGGCGTCACCTTCGCCGACTCGCTGGTCGACGCGGCCGCCCCCGAACGGCACACCCAGCAGTACTTCGAGACGATCGGCAACCGGGCCATGTACAAGGACGGCTGGTGGCTGGCCATGCGGACACCTCGCATCCCGTGGGTCGTCACCCCCGAGGCGCTGCGCCCCTACGCCCCCGACGTGTGGGATCCCGACGCCGACCCGGCAGAGCTGTACTACCTGCCCGACGACTTCAGCCAGGCCCACGACCTCGCCGCTGACCACCCCGACAAGGTCCACGAGCTCAAGGACCTGTTCTGGTCCGAGGCCGAGAAGTACAAGGTGCTCCCGCTGCTGGCCACCCTCTCGGCCTTCTTCGGCATCACCCCACCCCTCGACAAGACCACCACGTTCGAGTTCGGCGGCGACGTCCAGAACGTCGCACCCGGCATGATCCCGCGCATCTACAACCGCTCCTACGCCATCAGCGCCGACCTCGTCGTCCCGGAGCAGGGAGCCGAAGGCGTCATCGTCGCCGGGGCCGACCACCTGGGCGGCTTCTCCCTGTTCGTCGACGCCGGTCGGCTGACCCACACCTACTCGATGATGGGTGTCTTCGTGTACCGCCAGCAGGCCGACACCGAGCTGCCTCCCGTACAGGTCAACGTGCGCATGGAGTTCGCTGCCGACGCGGCGAAGCCCGCCACCGGCGGGGAGTCACCCTGGTCGTGAACGGCACCAAGGTCGGCGGCGGCCGGATGGACCACAGCGTGCCGATGCGGTTCTCCGCCTACGCGGGCCTCGACGTCGGCCGGGACAACGGCGGTGTCGTCGACCTCAGCTACGCCGACCGAGCGCCGTTCGCGTTCACCGGCACCATCAAGAAGGTCGTCTTCGACCTCCAGCCCCACGCGACCGCCGAGGACGAGGAAGCCCTCCACGCCGTCGCCCACCACGCCCACGCCACCCATGGACTGTCCGGATGAACCTGACCACCCAAGGACTCAGAGTCCTCTCACTACCCAGCTAAGGGCGCAGGGTCCTCTCGGCGCCCGACGAACGACGCACAGTCCTCTCGCTGCCGGCCGAAGGGCTCCGGGTTCTCACACTGCCGTTCGACCACGAGACCACCGACGTCCTCATCGGCAGCTACCTGTCCCAAGACGCCGCCCACGAGGACTACCAGGCCGTGCTCGACGCCGAGACCTACCTGCACGGTGCGATCCTCGTCAGCAAGGACCTCGACGGCCCCGTCTCGGTGACGATGTCCGACCAGCGGCGATGGGCGGCGCTCTCGGCGAGGCCAGGCGCGTGCTCGCCGGGACCAAGGTCAAGGGTCAGGCAGCCACGACGATCCCGCTGGGCTGCGCCGCCCTGATCCTCGCCTACCCACGTTCCTCCGCCGCCCAGCTGGAACCGGCGGTGAGGAGGGCGATCACCAAGGCGACCGACGAAGCGACGGGGCACCACGTCCAAGCCTTCCGGAACGCTCTCGCCGGCGCCCAGCAGCAGCTGGCCACCACCCAGCCGTAGCACCGCGAGGAGGCACCCCCGGACCCGGCGGATCCGCTCCGGGGCCCACCCGGTTTCTCCCGGAAGCGCCCGGTGCGTGCCGTGAGACCGGGCACAAGGTCACTGCGGAAATGGCCTCCGACCCTGTTTGACCCCTACCGTCGCGGGCACTCTCGAGTTGAGTGAAGGTGCGCCCCCGCCTGCGGCAGTTCTACTGATTGGCTCGAGATGATCTCGCTTCGCGCGTCGTACGTACTCCTGGTGCTCACCTCGGTGCTGGTCACCCTGGCCCTGGCCTCGTACGACCCGATCATGCTGATGCTGGCGGTCGCCTCGCACTTCATTGCCGGGCAGATCGTCGGGCAGGCGGCGGTGGCGCAGCCCGAGGCCTCCGGATCCTGACCCCGGGTCAGCCGGGAAGGTCCACGCCGACGCGACTCAACGCCTCGCGTAGCTGGGCATCGCTCAGCTCCCCGGCCCGGCGGTAGACCACCCGGCCGTCCGCGTCGACCACCAGAGTGTTGGGCACCCCCACGAACCCGAGTGACCTGGCGAACCTGCCCCGGTCGTCGAACACCTGCGGGTAGGTGGCGTCGTGCGCCGCCAGGAACCGGGTCGCTCTCGAGCGCGAGTCGAGGACGTCGACCCCGAGGAACAGGACCCGCGAGCCCACGGCCGAGTGGGCCGCCTGCAGCAACGGGATCTCCTGCCGGCAGGGCGCGCACCAGGACGCCCAGATGTTGATCAGCTCCGGCCGCGCGTGGACCGCGGAGACCCGCACCGGGAGGTCGGGTCGTGTCAGGCAGGGGAGCGACAGTGGAGGGACCCCCTCGATCGGGGTGCCGTCACCGGCGGGGCAGTCCGCCAGGGTTGCCGACCGCGTCGGGGCCGGGGGTGCGGCCGCCGGACCCCCACAGCCCGCGGTCACGAGGAGCGCGACGCCGATCGCCGCCCCCAGGGGGCGGCGGACCAGTCTCCCGATCGTGACCATCCGACAGGTCGCCTCACTGGTAGAATCCAGGTACCCAGAGTATCTGGGTACCGTCGTCGGCTCGGGACTTTGCACGGTTTAGGGCATGCCTCGTGCTGGAGTCGCGATGGTGGGGAGTCGGGTGCTCGCGGTCGACGACGAGCCGAACATCCTGCGGTTCGTCAGCCGGGCGCTGCGCGCCGAGGGGTACCAGGTCGACACCGCCGAGGACGGCGAGCGCGGCCTCGGGATGGCGTTCGAGAACTGCTACGACGTGGTGATCCTGGACCTGCTGATGCCCGGTGTGGACGGTATCCACGTGCTGGAGCGGCTGCTTCGCCGCAAGCCCGGGCAGGCGGTCCTCGTGCTCTCCTGCCTCACGGACACCGCGTCCAAGGTGCGCTGCCTGGACATGGGCGCCGCCGACTTCCTCGGCAAGCCCTTCGCGCTGGAGGAGCTGCTCGCGCGGGTCCACGTGCAGCTGCGGCACCGTGGCGTGCGCGAGCCCCACACGTTGAACGCGCGTCGGATCGTGCTCGACCCGGTGCGGCAGGAGGCGAAGCTCGGGACCAAGGTCGTGCCCCTGACCCGGCGCGAGTCGATGCTGCTGGCCGAGCTCCTGGACCATGCCGGCAGCGCGGTGTCCAAGCAGCGGCTGCTGGCATCGGTGTGGGGCTACTACTTCAGCCCCCGGACGAACGTGCTGGACGTGTACGTGAGGCGGCTGCGAGGGAAGCTCGGACCGGAAGTGATCTCCACGGTCCGCGGAATGGGCTACGGGATCGACCTTGACTGAGGGCCGGGAACGCCTCGGGGGGCTGTGGCGGCGGCACTCGGCCGAGGTGTGGTGGTGGCTGTTCGTCGTCGTCAACACCGTGGCGATCCTGCTGTTCCGGGAGTGGGCGACCGTGCCGTTCCACTTCATCTGGATCTCCCTGGCTCTCGTCTACGGCTGGCGGGTCTGGAGCGTGCGAGCCACCGCCGTGGTGCTCGGCCTGATCGTCGTCCTGACCAGCGTCACGATGACCCTGGACGTCGCGTCCGGGGACCAGTCGCTCGACGAGCTCACCGAGATACCGCTGATGGCCACGGTGTTCCTGGTGATGGTCTGGTTCGTGCGCCGGGCGCTGGCCACCCAGCAGGAGGTCGAGCGGGTCTCCGAGCGCAACCTGGAGCTGCTGCGCCGGGAGCAGGGGTTCATCCAGGACGCCTCCCACATGCTGCGCACGCCGCTGACCATCGCCCTCGGCAACGCCGAGGTGCTGCAGCGGTCGACCACGGACCCGGAAGCCCTGGTCGACCTGCAGCTGGTGGTCGACGAGCTGCACCGGCTGGGCCGGATCACCAACCGGCTGCTGTTGCTGGCCAGGAGCGACCGGATGGGGTTCGTCCGCCCCGGCGTCTCCTCGGTGCTGGAGCTGCTGGAACAGGCTCACCAGCGCTGGCAGGCGGTCTGCCCGACCCTGCGGCTCGGCGCGGCGGAGGAGGCGTGGATCAGGTTCGACGCGGACCGGGTGATGGACGCGCTCGACGAGCTGATCGGCAACGCCGTCTCGCACACCCCCGACGGAACGGCGATCGAGCTGTGCTCCTGGGCCGACGGTCCCTACCAGGTTCTCGCGGTCAGTGACGAGGGGCCGGGCGTCGCCGAGACCGACGACGCCAAGATCTTCGAGAGGTGGACCCGGGGGAACGGGGACCAGACGGCGCATCGGCACGGCGTCGGCCTCGGCCTGTCGATCGTCAAGTCGGTCGCCGAGGCGCACGGCGGGTCGGTGCGGGTCTCGCATCGGCCGGGACGGCCGGGCGCCAGCTTCGAGATCCGGCTGCCGCGCGTGGACGTGCGTCAACCCGCGGTCGGGCTGGGCACGCGCACCGGCCGGTCGACGTCGTAGTAGCGGTCGTCCATGAAGTGGTTGGGCGCCCACATCCGGGACCGGAGCACCAGGTTCGCCCTCGGGTCCACGTAGACGGTGAACCACACCGGCGCCGGGCTCCGGCCGTGGCCTCCGAAGAGCGACAGCACCGTCACGTTGGTGCCCGCCACCACGCCGCTGCCGACGACGCGAACGCAGCTGAAGGGCCTGAACGGGTTCCACACGAAGTACGGCACCGGGGCCAGCACGCCCCGGGACTTGAGCTGCCAGGGCTTGCTGTCGCCCTCCCGCCGGTACACGGCACGGCCCACCCACAGCGTGTCCGAGGGGCCCGCAGCCCAGTACGTGCGCACGTACATCCGGTGCGGGCGCGCGTAGGTGTAGCGGCTGCGGATCCCGGACAGGTTCTCGCGGACGCGGTAGCTGCTCAGCCCGTCCATGCGTCTCGTCGCGGCACGCACCAGGGCGGACCCGTCGGGTGCGGGCAGGGCGGGTACGTCGAAGCCGGCGGTGCCGCCGCGCGCGCCGGACACGGCCACGGAGACCCGAGTGGGGCCGGCCAGGCGCAGCGTCCCGGTGCGGCACCGGGGACCGCACCGGGTGAGCTCCTGCCAGCCTCCACCGGCGCGGACGCGGGCGGTGGTCGCGCCGGTGGCGGGGTTCGCGAGGTAGACCCGGACCGTGTTCGGCCCCGGTCGCCCGGGGTGCAGGGTCAGGCCCACCATCACCGCCCCGGCGCGCCCACCGAGGGTGAGGTCACCCGGAGCGGGGAACGCCGCCGGTGTCCCGGTGTCCGCCGCCCCCGCCGCCCCCGCCGGTCGCTCCTCGGCCGCCTCCCGGGCCTCCTTCGGCACCACCGGGAAGGCCGCCAGGGCCGCCGCGGCCGCCACCACCACGACGGCGACCGCGGCCTCGGCGCGCACGCTCACGCGCACCCGGCGCCACGCCAGCAGCGACAACGGCAGCATCGCGGCGATGGCGGCGGCCTTCACCACCAGCGTGAGCCCGTAGCCAGTGGTCAGCACCGATGCGGGGTCGCCCAGCAGCTGCGCGGCCTGGACCACGCCGAGGCCCACCGACCCGGCGAACGCCCACGGTGCGACGCGCGAGAACCGGGGGAGCAGCGCGGCGCCCACGCGTGGCCACTGGCCGCGGATCCGGACCAGCGCCAGCGCCATGATGCCCCCGGCCCAGAGTCCGGCCGCCGCCAGGTGGGCGGCGTTCACGGCCACCCCCTGCCAGGCGGGCTCGACGTCCGCGCCGTGCCCGGCCACCGCGAGCGCGCAACAGATGCCGGCGAGCACGCCGAAGGAGATCCGGCCGCGGAGCACCGCGACGACCAGCAGCGTGGCCTCCAGCAGGACGCGGAGCAGCCGGCTCCAGCCGGTGACCCCGTTGGAGAGGTAGGCGGCGGCACCGGCCGCCGAGACGCCGGAGCTCGCCGCGACCGCCTCGGCGGCGACCACCAGCACCCCGCTGACCAGCAGCGCGGCTGCGAGGGGGACGACCGGTTGCTGCAGCGCGGTCCCGCGGGCGAGCCGGTCCAGCAGCGCGACGCCGAACAGCAGCAGGATGAGCACGTACTCGACCCCGCGCAGCACGGCGACCCCGAAGTCCGCCGGTCCGGGTCCCGGCGCGGAGGACGACCCGGACACCGCGACCCCCACCCCGAACCGGAAGGAGCCGGTGATCGTGTGGCCGTCGATCTGGCTGACCGTCTTCCAGTCGACGACGTAGACGCCGGGCGTGTTCCCCGTCGTGGGGATCCGCATCTTCTTGCCGGACACGGTCGCCTCGGACCGGTGCCCGTTCGGCTCGACGAGGTGCGCGCGGGACAGGCGTGGCGACAGAGGTTCGTCGAAGACGAGGGTGACCACCCCCGGCGTGGCGGCCAGCCGGGCGCCGTCAGCAGGCGTGGAGGACACCAGGACAGCGTGTGCCTGTGCCGGTGCCGCGACCAGCAGGGTGCCCGCCAGCGCCAGCAGCCACGCGGCGAGCACACCGCCCGGCGGGCACCCGCGTCGGCGACGACCGCGGCGACCCGCTTCGCGGCGCCGCTGCGTCGCCACCCCGGCTCTCCCGACCCTCAGCCGAGGACCATGGCCAGGACGACGAGCACGGTGAGGGCGACCAGCACGGTCAGGAAGACGGTGGCGTGGTACTGCGCCGGGCTCGGCTCCGGGAGCCCGGCGGGGTTGCACTCCCGGCACACCGACCTGCCCCAGGGCGTCGCCTTCCCGCAGCGCACACACTGGTCGTACGAACGCGCCATGAGTCTCGATCCTCTGCTCACGCGTACCTCCCCAATAGTGCCCCCGCTAGTGGCTGTCTGCTACCCCGTCGAGCCCGCTTCCGTGGGCGTGGTGGTGCTGCCACTGGCGGCGGACGTCCAGGGCCCAGCCGAGCAACGACACCAAGAGCAGGACCAGCCCGGGGGCCAGGATCCATCTCGCGGCCACCGCGCCCAGCACCAGGCCGATCATGGACAGCGAGAACACCAGCGGCCAGATCGTCGGCTCGACGTGGGGCTCCTCGTCGCTCGGCTCCGGGGCGCCCTGGTTGCGCTCCTCCTGCGCCCGGTGGACGCCCTGGATCAGGTATGACCCGACCAGCAGCGCCCCGCCGGCCGTGGTCAGCATCAGGGTCAGCCCCTCGTACTCCTTCGCGAGCACCCCGTAGACCACGCCCGAGACGATGATGAACACGCCGAGCGCCCGGAGGATGACGGCGAGCAACCTCATGTCGGGTCACCTCCCTCGCTGCGGTGCGATGTCGGGCTCACAGGCTCGCTCCCAGGTAGAGCACGACGTAGATCGCGATCCCGAGGCCGACCACGAAGTACCAGTAGATGGCGCCGGCCTGCACCGGGTCCCGGCGCAGCGCGATCTCGCCGGTCCAGGTGCGGACCCCGGCCAGCCCGAGCAGTGCCACCCCGCCGACCGCGTGCGCGAGCTCCAGCCCGATCAGCGAGTAGAACAACGTCGCGTAGATGTTGTCGCCGATGCCCATGTTCACGTCCACGATGCTCACCGCCACCAGCACCGCGAAGGCCACCGAACCGACCAGCGTGCCGACCAGCCAGGTCGCGAGGCCGTGCGGGTAGTCGGGACGGCGCAGCACCCGCAGCGCCATCGTCATGGTCACCGCGCTCGCCAGCAGCACCACGACACCGATGCTGGGCAGCAGCAGGGAGGGCGAGGCCACGCCGGCCGGGGGCCAGTCCCTCGCGGCCGTGTACGACGAGGCGTAGATCCCGAAGAAGGCCGCGAAGAACACCGCCTCCGAGGCCACGAACAAGGTCATCCCGGTCACCGAGCTGCTCGCGCGGATCACCGCGCGGCGGTCGACCGCCTCGGACGGAGCCGGCCCGCCGAGCCCCGGGTTCTGTGCGGACGCGGTCATGTCGCGGCCTCCGATCCGGCCTCCTGCTGGCCGCTCAGCCGCAGGTCTCGCACGGGACGCTCGGAGTGGATCTCCGGGAGCGTGTCGAAGTTGTGCGGTGGTGGCGGCGACGAAGTCGCCCACTCGAGGGTGTTCCCGGCCCAGGGATCCGGCGTGGCG
The DNA here is from genome assembly GCA_963728775.1 of uncultured Actinomycetota bacterium. Taxonomy (GTDB): domain Bacteria; phylum Actinomycetota; class Actinomycetes; order Propionibacteriales; family Nocardioidaceae; genus Nocardioides_B. Next base: position 99,029 of record CAVSLP010000007.1, on the reverse strand, counting down.
TCGCGGGGACGGCGCAGCGTGATGATCAGGTTGGTCAACGCGACCAGCATGCTCACGCCGATCAGGTAGGCACCCATGGTCTCCAGGAAGTTCAGCGGCCCCCAGCCGGTGTCGGCCGTGTAGAACGAGATCCGGCGTGGCATTCCGTCCAGGCCGAGGAAGTGCATCGGGAAGAACGTCACGTTGAACCCGATGAACTGCAGCCAGAACTGGATCTGGCCGAGACGGCGGTTGAGCATCCGGCCGGTCATCTTGGGGAACCAGTAGTACATCGCCGCCATGATCGCGAACATGCTGCCGCCGAACAGGACGTAATGGATGTGCGAGACCACGAAGTAGGTGTCGTGGATCGCGTAGTCCATCGCGGGCGAGGCCATCCAGACGCCGTCGATACCGCCGATGACGAACAGGGAGACGAACCCCAGGGCGAACAGCATCGGTGGCTCGAACCGGAGCTTCCCTCGCCACAGGGTGAACAGCCAGTTGAAGAACAGCACCCCGGTGGGGACCGAGATCAGCTCCGTGGTCACGGAGAAGAACGGGTCGTCGACGAGCCCGGTGGTGTACATGTGGTGGCCCCAGACGGTGAACGACAGCGCCATCACGAGCAGCAGCGACAGGATCACGCCGCGGTAGCCGAACAGGGGTTTCCCGCTGAACACCGGGAGGATCTCCGAGGTGATCCCCCAGGCGCCCATGATCAGCATGTAGACCTCCGGGTGACCGAAGAACCAGAAGGTGTTCAGGTAGTTCGCGACGGCGCCCCCGTGGGCGGGGTCGAAGAAGACCGTGCCGAGGTGCCGGTCGGCGAACAGCATCATCAGGGCGGCCGTCAGGGACGGCACCGCCAGCACCACCAGGATCGAGGTGCTCAACGTCGCCCAGGTGAAGATCGGCATCCGCACCATGCTCATCCCCGGTGCGCGCAGCCGCAGCACCGTGACGATGAAGTTGATCGCGCCGAGCAGGGAGCTGGTGCCCACGATCATCAGGCCGAGTATCCACAGGTCCTGACCGGTCCCGCCCTGCAGGGCCAGGGGCACGTAGTTGGTCCACCCGGCGGCGGCCGCGCCCCCCTTCGTGAGGTAGCCGGCCAGCACGGTCAGGCCGCCGACCGGCAGCAGCCAGAAGGACAGCGCGTTGACCCTGGGGAAGGCCATGTCCAGGGCACCGATCTGCAACGGCACGAAGTAGTTCCCGAAGCCGGAGAAGAGCGGCAGCACCACGAGGAAGATCATCAACGTGCCGTGGATGGTGAACGTCTCGTTGTAGACCTTCGGCGACAGGAACGTGTTGTTCGCGCTCATCAGCTGGGTGCGCATCAACATCGCCATCACGCCCGCGATCGCGAAGAACGCGAACGAGTTGAACAGGTACATGATCCCGATCTTCTTGTGATCGGTGGTCATCAACCAGTCGAGCACCCGTGATGGCCGGGGACGCGGGGTGGCGCGGCTCGCCGCGCGTTCCGTGGTTGTCATGGTTCTCGCCTCGTCACGACGTGGGTTTCCCGACGACCAAGGTGCCCGACATCGCGGGTCCGTGGACGTCGCACTGGAAGTAGTACTTCCCCGGCGGCAGGGCCGGGCCGGTAAACGTCTTGGTCGTGGGTCCGGTCACGTTCGGCGTCTGGTAGAGCCGCTTCTTCAGCTTCGAGCTCACCCAGATCGCGAAGTTGTGGTCGATCCCGGAGTCCTTGTTGATGATGGTGACCTTGAACGGCTGCCCGGGCAGGACTCCGATGCAGGTCTTGTCCCAGGTGATGTTCTTGGCCGTCAGGGTGATCGTGCTGCCCTTCGGTGCACAGGCGGCCTGCGCGGCCTTCGCCTGGGCGGCCTTCCGCTGCTGGTGCACCCACGCGTCGAACTCCTTGCGCGGCACCACCTTGACCTTGAACTTCATCTGGGCGTGCCAGAGGCCGCAGTACTGCGCGCACTGGCCCTGGTAGGTGCCGACCACCGTCGGCTTGATCGAGAACCGGTTGGGATGGCCCGGGACCGCGTTCTTCATGTACAGCAGGTCGGGAACGAAGAACTCGTGGATCACGTCGTTCGACTTCAGGGTCACCTCGGTCGACTCGTTCACCGGGAGCTCGATCACCATCTGCGACTTGTTGGTCTTGCCGGTGACGTTCACGGCCTCCTTGACGTAGTTCGCTGACCACTCCCACTGGAACCCGGTGATCACGAGCTGTTCCTTGGGGTGCGGATCGATGCGGTCGATCCGTGCGACCGTCGTCTCCCCGAACGCGAGGAGGATCACGACGATGACCAGCGGTCCCGCGAAGAACGCGTAGATCGCCTTCCGGCTGCCCTCGTCCTGGACCGGCTGGGCGTGGTCTCCCTGACGCTTGCGGAACCAGATCACGCAGACGAGCAGCATGCCCTCCACGAAGAGGAACACCGGCAGCGCCAGCCAGGTGATCACGTAGAAGAGGTTGTGCACCTCGTGCGCCTTCGGCGAGATGCCCGCTCGCACGCAGCCGGCGGTGAGCAGCAGTGGCAGCAACAGCAGCACGCGGAGGGCGCGCAGCCGCGACCTCCTGCCGGGCACCTGAGGGTGCCCGGCAGGACGAGCGGCAGGGGTCGGCTCGCGGCTCATGGCGCTACTTGGCCGTGAAGCTGGCGATCATGCCGATCGCGACGTGGGGTGGGCCCTCGCCGCCGCCGGCCTTGCCGGTGTGCCAGCAGGTGGCCACGTAGTTGCCCGGTGGCAGGTCGAAGGTCATCACGACGCTGCCGTTGGTCTCGATGTCGCCGCTGTCGCCGACGTGGATCCAGTCGTCCTCGGCCTTGTCGCCCTTCTTCTTGGCGTCGGCGATGACGTCCTGGGCGGTCTTGCCGTTGGTCAGCTTGAGCGCGACGTACTCGTGGATGATCGGGAAGGACTCCTTGTTGGTGAACGACACCAGGAACGGCTGGTTGGCGGGCACCGTGGCGGGCATCCCCTTGTACTGGAAGTTCTTCACGCTCACGTCGTAGGTGGGCACCTGCGGGGTGGTGGCGGGCAGCGGTGCGCTCGTGGTGGCCTTGAAGCTGGCGATCATGCCGATCGCGACGTGGGGTGGGCCCTCGCCGCCGCCGGCCTTGCCGGTGTGCCAGCAGGTGGCCACGTAGTTGCCCGGTGGCAGGTCGAAGGTCATCACGACGCTGCCGTTGGTCTCGATGTCGCCGCTGTCGCCGACGTGGATCCAGTCGTCCTCGGCCTTGTCGCCCTTCTTCTTGGCGTCGGCGATGACGTCCTGGGCGGTCTTGCCGTTGGTCAGCTTGAGCGCGACGTACTCGTGGATGATCGGGAAGGACTCCTTGTTGGTGAACGAGACCCGGAACGGCTGGTTGGCGGGCACCGTGGCGGGCATCCCCTTGTACTGGAAGTTCTTCACGCTCACGTCGTAGGTGGGCACCTGCGGGGTGGTGGCGGGCAGCGGTGCGCTCGTGGTGGCCTTGAAGCTGGCGATCATGCCGATCGCGACGTGGGGTGGGCCCTCGCCGCCGCCGGCCTTGCCGGTGTGCCAGCAGGTGGCCACGTAGTTGCCCGGTGGCAGGTCGAAGGTCATCACGACGCTGCCGTTGGTCTCGATGTCGCCGCTGTCGCCGACGTGGATCCAGTCGTCCTCGGCCTTGTCGCCCTTCTTCTTGGCGTCGGCGATGACGTCCTGGGCGGTCTTGCCGTTGGTCAGCTTGAGCGCGACGTACTCGTGGATGATCGGGAAGGACTCCTTGTTGGTGAACGAGACCCGGAACGGCTGGTTGGCGGGCACCGTGGCGGGCATCCCCTTGTACTGGAAGTTCTTCACGCTCACGTCGTAGGTGGGAATCCCCTCCGCGGCCACGCCGCTCGTCGCGCTCGTCGGCGACGGCGAGCCGTTGGACTGGGTCGGGGTGGCACTCTTCGAGGAGGTGCTCGACGGCGTCGACGACTTCGTGCAGGCCGCGCCCACCAGCAGCAGCGCGCAGGCGAGCACGAGCACGGCCCAGGACTTCGTGGGCCGACGGCGGCCGGGGGGCGGGCCCGCGTGGGCGTCGGGCTGGACGCTGGCGTGTCTCGTGAACATGAGCCCCTCCCTCGTTGCTTCCGCCCGGCAACGACGCCGCACATCGTGCAGCGTGCTGCGGCCCCCGGCATCGGCGTTCTTGAATTGAACACTTGTGTGTGTACTCCGGTGTTACGCCGCGGGCGTCGACCATGAACGTTCTGTAATGAGTGGCGTGTGGGCGGGCATGACAGGTTTGTCATGTGGGCGGCCTTCGGAGCCTGAACTGCCACGCTCACCACAAGGGTTGCAAGACCCGGTGCCGGTGCCGCGACGAGCGCCCCGGGGCACCTGCCAGAGACCCGGAGGCTCAGGTGGGCACGATGAAGGACCTGCTGACGTCCTGGGTGCTGGACCCGGTACCCACCGTGGGCGTGGCACTGACCCTGGTCCTCTACCTGTCTGCCTGCCGCAGGGCCGTGCTCGTCCGGCACCAGGCGTTCCCGTGGTCGCGGTTCCTCGCGCTCGTCGCCGGCCTGGCGGCCGTGCTGGTGGCCGTCGACGGTCCTCCCGACGTGCTGTCCGACACGTCCTTCACGGCGCACATGGTCCAGCACCTGCTGCTCCAGATGGTCGCCGCGCCGCTGCTGGTGCTCTCGGCGCCGCTGACCATCGTGCTCCGCGCCGACCCGGTGTGGTGCCGGCGCCGCGTGCTGGTGCGGGTGCTGCGCAGCGGCACCGTCCGGATCCTGACCAACCCGGTGACCACGATGGGTGCGTTCGCGGTGGTCCTGGTCGGGACCCACCTGACGCCGCTCTACGAGCTGGCGCTCGAGCACGAGCGGGTCCACCAGGTCGAGCACGTGGTCTATCTGGCCACGGCCGTGATGTTCTGGTGGACCGCGATCGGCGTCGACCCGGCCCCGCACCGGTTGTCCTACCCGGGCCGGTTGCTCTACCTCTTCCTCGCGATGCCGATCATGTCGCTGCTCGGGGTGGCCCTCGCGAACGCGCCGCGGGTGATGTACCCGCACTACCTGGCGAACCCGCCGTCGTGGGGTTGGACGGCGCTGCACGACCAGCACGTGGCCGGCACGCTGATGTGGGTGGCCGGGATGTTCACGATCGTCCCCGCGCTGGGGGCGGTGCTGCTGCGCTGGCTCGAGGAGGAGAGCCGGCAGGACGCGCGGTACTCCCTGAGCCGGACGGGGCAGGGCGCGCCTCGATAGGCTCGGGTGGTGGCCGCACTCAACGACGTGACGCAACTGCTGGACGGCTGGTACCCCCCGTCCTGGGCCGAGGGCTGGGACGCCGTGGGCCTGGTCTGCGGGGACCCGGAGCAGCCGGTGCGCAAGGTGCTGTTCGCCGTCGACCCGGTCCGTTCGGTCGTCGCGGAGGCGACCGACTGGGGCGCCGACCTGGTCGTCGCCCACCACCCGTTGCTACTGAGTGCCGTGCACGGGGTGCCCGCGTCCACGCCGAAGGGACGGGTGGTCCACGAGCTGCTCCGGCATGGTGCCGCGCTGTACACCGCGCACACCAACGCCGACGTGGCCCCGGACGGGGTGAACGAGTCGCTGGCGCTGGCCCTCGGGCTGGTCGACCCGCAGGTCCTGTTCGGCACCGGCGGCCGGTCCCTGGACAAGGTGGTCACCTTCGTGCCGCACAGCCACGCGGACGCCGTACGCGACGCGATCGCCGCCGCCGGTGCGGGCACCATCGGGCACTACGACTCCTGCACGTTCTCCACTCCGGGCGAGGGCCGGTTCCGGCCGCTGGACGGCGCCCGGCCCGCGATCGGCCGGGTCGGTGAGGTGGAGGTGGTCGAGGAGGTCCGCGTGGAGGCGGTGCTGCCGCGCTCCCGGCGTGGGGAGGTGGTGACCGCCCTGCGCGCCGCGCACCCCTACGAGGAACCGGCGTACGACGTCCTGGAGCTCGCCAACCCGGCGCCCCGCGGCGCGGGTCGCGGGCACGGACGGGCGGGTCGCCTCGCCACCCCGACCACGCTGCGCGGCTTCGCCGAGCAGGTCGCCGCGGCGCTGCCCGCGACCGCCCAGGGGGTCCGCGCCGCCGGCGACCCGGACCGGCCGGTCGAGACGGTGGCCGTGGCCTGCGGGGCCGGCGACTCCTTCCTCGACGACGTGCTCGGGGTCGAGGCCGACGTCTACGTCACCTCCGACCTGCGGCACCACCGGGCGGGGGAGTTCCTCGAGCACCGGGGACCGGCGCTGCTCGACGTGGCGCACTGGGCGGCGGAGTGGACCTGGCTTCCCGTGGTGGAGCGGAAACTGGCCGACGCGCTCCGCGAGCGAGGCGATACGGTGGAGACCCGCGTCAGCACGGCGAGCACGGACCCATGGACGTTCCGCGTCGGCAGCTGACCGCACCCGCCCTCGACCCAAGGAGCAGACGCTGAAAGCCGACGCCTTCGCGCAGCTCAAGCTGCTGGACGTCCAGGAGCTCGACGCCAAGCTGGACCTGCTGCGCCACCAGCTGCGCAACCTGCCGGAGACCAAGGAGCTCGCCGCGCTGGAGGCGGAGCGCACCCGGGTCGGCGACCGGGCCCGCGACGCCCGGATCCGGGTCGACGACCTGACCCGCGAGCAGCGCAAGGCCGACGCGGACGTCGAGCAGGTGAAGACCCGCCGCACCCGGGACCGGGAGCGGATGGATGCCGGCCTGGTGACCAACCCCAAGGACCTGCAGCACATGCAGCAGGAGCTGGTCTCCCTGGACCGACGGATCTCCGAGCTCGAGGACGCCGAGCTCGAGGTGATGGAGCAGCTCGAGACCGCCCAGGCCGAGCTCGACGAGCTCACCGGGCGGTCCGGCGAGCTCGACGCCCGGGTCGCGGAGCTGGCTGCCGCCCGGGACAAGAGGGCCGCCGAGATCGACGAGCAGGCCGCACAGGTGACCGCCGAGCGCAAGGTCACCGCCGACGGGGTCCCCGGCGACCTGCTGGCGCTCTACACCAAGATCCGCGACCAGAAGGGCGGCGTCGGCGCCGCGGCGCTCCGGGCCCGTCGCTGCGGCGGCTGCAGCCTGGAGCTGACCGCGGCCGACCTCGGGGCGATCGCCAAGGCGCCCACCGACGAGGTGCTGCGCTGCGAGGAGTGCAACCGGATCCTGGTGCGCACCTCGGAGTCCGGGATCTGATGTCCGGTCGGCACGCGTCCGTCCGGATCGAGGCGGACGGGGGCTCGCGCGGCAACCCGGGCCCGGCGGCTTACGGTGCGGTGCTGCTCGACGGGGACACCGGCGAGGTGATCGCCGAGCGCGCCGAGGCCATCGGGGTCGCGACCAACAACGTCGCGGAGTACCGCGGGCTGATCGCCGGTCTCGAGCTCTACCTCGAGCACGCCCCCGAGGCCGACCTCGAGGTCCGGATGGACTCCAAGCTCGTCGTCGAGCAGATGTCCGGCCGCTGGAAGATCAAGCATCCGGACATGCGGCCGCTGGCGATGGCCGCCAACCGGCTCGCCCCGGCCGGCACCGCCTACACCTGGATCCCGCGGGAGAAGAACAAGCACGCCGACCGGATCCTGAACGAGGCGCTGGACCGGGAGGCAGACAAGCCGGCGGGCAGGAGGGCACCGGCCGAACCGGCTGAGACGCCCACCGGGGAGGCGGCGCACCCCGAACCCGGGACGGCGGCGCCCGCGCCCCGCGGCTGGGCCGGCCCCGGCGAGGCGACCACCCTCGTCCTGGTCCGGCACGGCGTCACCGCGCACACCGTGGACAAGCGGTTCTCCGGCGGGTTGGGCGGCTCCGACCCGGCGCTGACCGCGGACGGCCGGGCGCAGGCGCGCGCGACGGCCGACTGGCTGGCGCCGCTCGCCGAGGAGGTCGACGCGGTGGTCAGCTCCCCGGTCCGCCGCACCCGGGAGACTGCGGAGATCCTGGCCGAGCGGCTCGGCAAGGCCGTGGACCTCGACCACGGGCTCGCGGAGATGGAGTTCGGCCGGTGGGACGGCAAGACCTTCGATGAGGTGCGCGAGGAGTTCCCCGACGACCTCGATGCCTGGCTCGGCTCGCTGCACCACACCCCGGGCGGCGGCGAGTCGTTCCAGCAGGTGCAGGAGCGGGTGCTGGCCAGCCTGGACGCGCTGCTGAAGACCTACCGGGGCCGCACCGTGCTCGCGGTCAGCCACGTCACGCCGATCAAGGTGCTGGTCGCACGGACCCTCGGCGCGCCGCTGGAGGCGGTCTACCGGATGGAGCTCGCGCCGGCCTCGGTGACCGTGCTGTCGTTCTTCGACGACGGGAACGCCTCGATGCGGATGTTCAACGCGCGGCCGCTGGAGTCCGCCTTCATAGGTCGGTGACGACCACGTCGAGGCTGGTCCCGGTGCGACCGGGCTCGCCCGGCTCGACCTTCCAGCCCGACGCGCCGAGCCGCTCCGCGAGCCGGTCGGGGGTGCCGGGGGCGCTCCCGTCCTCCAGCAGCGCCCGGACGATCCGGCCCTTGGTGGCCTTGTTGAAGTGCGAGACCACCTTGCGCTTCCCGTCGACCTCGTGCAGCACGCGCAGGGTCGCGACGCGTGGGGCCAGGTCGGCCCCCGGGCGCCAGAAGGAGGCGTACGTCGACGAGCGCAGGTCCACCACCAGGCCCCGCCCGGCGGCCTCGCGGACGGCCCCGTCGAGCCGTCGGCTCCAGTACGTCGACACGGTGCCGATGCCGGGCAGCGCGACGTCACCGGAGAGCCGGTAGGCCGGGATCCGGTCGTGCGGCCGGAGCAGGCCGAACAGGCCCGACGTGACCGCCAGCCACGAGGTCGCCCGGCGCCGCGCGGCAGCGCCGAGGGTGGCCGGGTCCAGGGCCTCGTACAGCACCCCCGTGTACACCCGGTCGGCACGCGCGGTGGGCGCCTCCGCCAGCCCGGCGTCGCGGTCCACCTCACCGATCTGGGTGTTCCCCAGACCCAGCGTCGCCGCCGCGGCCTCCCGCGCTCCGCCGGGGTCGGGCCCGCGGTCCGTCGTACACAGGGAGACGAGGGCGTCGAGCACCTCGGCGCGCGGCTCGTGGAGGGCGGGGAAGCTGAGCGAGGACAGCGCCAGCGGTTTGCCCCGGCGGGGAGCCGTCTTTCCCTCGGACGGGGGCAGCAGGATCAGCACGGGCTCACCCTATGCTGGCCGGACGAGACGAGGCCGAGGGGTGATCGGTAGTGCCGAGACGAGTCGTGAAGGTCCTGGGCGCGGACGGGCAGAGGCTCCAGGACGGCATCGCGGCCATCCAGCACGAGCTCGGGGTGAGCCCCGAGTTCCCGCCTGAGGTCGAGGCCGCGGCCGAGCGGGCGGCCCGCGGGGTCCGGCTGCCCGACCTGGACCGCACCGACCTCCCGTTCGTGACGATCGACCCACCGGGTTCGCTGGACCTCGACCAGGCGGTGCACCTCGAGCGGGACGGCGACGGCTACCTGGTGCACTACGCGATCGCCGACGTCGCGGCGTTCGTCTCGCCCGGCGACCCGGTCGACCAGGAGGCGCACCGGCGCGGCGAGACCCTCTACGGCCCGGACTCACGGGTCCCGCTGCACCCGACGGTGCTGTCCGAGGGGGCGGCCTCGCTGCTCCCGGACGAGGTGCGGCCGGCGCTGCTGTGGACGATCCGGGTGGACGCCACCGGCGAGGGCACCGACGTGCACGTCGTCCGGGCCCGGGTCCGCAGCCGGGCGAGGCACGACTACGCGGGGCTGCAGCGGCAGCTCGACGACGGCACCGCCGACGAGATGTTCACCCTGCTGCGCGAGGTGGGGGAGCTCCGCAAGCGCCGGGAGGCGGCCCGCGGCGGCGTCTCGCTCCCGCTGCCCGAGCAGGAGATCGACGTCGACGGCGAGCGGTGGACCCTGGAGTTCCGGCGGATGCTCCCGGTGGAGGAGTGGAACGCGCAGATCTCTCTGCTGACCGGGATGGGTGCGGCCTCGCTGATGGTCTACGCCCGGGTCGGGCTGCTGCGCACGCTGCCGCCGCCGGACCCCCGGGACGTGCAGCGGCTGCACCGGACCGCGAAGGCGCTGGGGATCGGCTGGCCCGCCGAGCAGCTCTACCCCGACTTCATCCGGTCGCTCGACCCCGGCAGTCCGAACCACGCGGCGATGGTGATGGCCTGCACGCTGCTGCTGCGCGGCTCGGGGTACGTCGGGTTCAACGGCGAGGTGCCGGCCCAGCCCGAGCACGCCGCGCTGGCATCGGAGTACGCCCACGTGACGGCGCCGCTGCGGCGGCTGGTGGACCGCTACGCCGGCGAGATCTGCGTGGCGCTGTGCGCCGGCACGGAGGTGCCGTCCTGGGTGCTCGACCGTCTCGACGAGCTGCCCCGCACCATGCAGGAGTCCGACCGCAAGGCGCACCAGTACGAGAACGACATCCTCGACCTCGTGGAGGCGGCGGTGCTCCGGCCGCACGTGGGGGAGGAGTTCGACGGGGTGGTGGTCCAGGTCGACGAGGACGACCCGAGGCGCGGCGCGGTGATGGTGCACGAGCCGGCCATCGAGGCGACAGTCACCGGGGCCGCGGAGCTGCCGCTCGGCACCGACGTGCGGGTGCGGCTCGCCGAGGCCGACCTGGCGGCGCGGACGGTCCGGTTCGCCCTCTGAGTCGCGCGCAACCTCCCCTCACCCCCTACACTGGTCCGCGGATGAGCTGGCCGGGCGACCGCGTGGAGGAGACTCCCCGAGGAAGGTCCGGGCTCCACAGGGCAGGGTGGTGGGCAACGCCCACCCGGGGTGACCCGCGGGACAGTGCCACAGAGAACAGACCGCCGTCCCTGCCTCGGCAGGAGCGGTAAGGGTGAAACGGTGGTGTAAGAGACCACCAGCGTTCCGGGCGACCGGAACGGCTCGGTAAACCCCACCCGGAGCAAGGTCAAGAGGGCGCCTGGAGCACGACCCGTCGTACGACGGGCGCCTGCGCGGACGATCGAGGGCGGCCCGCCCGAGTTCGCGGGTAGACCGCACGAGGCTGTCGGCAACGGCAGCCCTAGATGGATGGTCGCCGACCGCGAGAGCCGCGAGGCGCGCGGGGACAGAACCCGGCCTACAGGCCAGCTCATCCACCACCCACGGCTCATCCGATCGGCGCACGCAGGGTTAGGCCGATCGGCCCATGCGCGACCGCAGCCGACGGGGTGAGGCTGGAGTCAAGCACGCGGACCAACGCCCCGTGGAGGGGATGGCGATGACGTACTTCAGCTACAAGCGCCTGCGTGGCACCCGCAGTGAGGCGGTCTACACCGGGGCCACGCTCCTCGGGCGCGTGACCGTCCGGGCGGACTGGCGGTCACGCATCGGACTCGGCGGCCGCGTGGGTGACCTGTACTGCGCCATCGGGCTCGGCGGGGAGGCGCTGCCCGGGTTGTTCCCCTCCCGGCACGATGCGGCCGAGGCCCTCTACGACGCGGCACGCCGGCAGAGCGTGGATCCCACCGGTTGGGCGCCAGACTGACGGCATGCGCGGATACGACGAGGGCGCCGGATGGCCGACCGCACCCTGATCCTGCTGCGGCACGCGAAGTCGGACTGGTCCGGTGACGAGCCTGACGTCGACCGGCCGCTGACAAAGCGGGGGAAGCGACAGGCCCCCGAAGCGGGTCACTGGCTCGCGGGGAGCAGCGCGCACCTCGACCTGGCCGTGGTCTCGCCGGCCCGCCGGGCGCGCAGCACCTGGGAGCTGGTCGCGGCGGAGCTCGAGGCGGCCCCGCCGGCCCGGATCGACGAGCGCGTGTACGCCGCCTCCGGTAGCGCGCTGCTGCGCGTGGTGCGCGGGTTGCCAGCCGCTGCCGGCACGGTGGTGCTGGTCGGGCACAACCCCGGGCTCGAGGAGCTGATCTTGCTGCTCACCGGCGAGTGGGTGCGGATGCCGACCTCGGCGCTCGCGCTCGTCACGCTCCCCGGCGCGTGGAGGTCGGCGGGCGGCGCCGCGGCAACGGTCGCGGCGGCGGGCCGGCCGCCCTCGTGAACCGTCCCCGCGGCGCGGTGCACGCGCCTGGACTCGTACCCTGACAATGGTGAGCGTGCAGGACAGGGAACAACGTGCCCGATTGCGGGGTGCGGTCTTCCGCGGCGACGGCGCGGCCGTCGTCCGCGAGCTGCGGGACGCGCCGTGGCCCGACGACGCCCTCCAGCTGATCGGCGACGGCCTGCTTGCCGCGCTCGCGGACCACGTGGGAGCCTCGGACGACCTGGCGCGGACCTGTGGCGCGGCGTTGCGGGAGCGCGGCTGGGAGGGGGACGAGGAGCTGGCCGAGAGTCTCGACGCCCGCCTCGGCAACGGACCGTCGCCGCTGCTGAGGCCCCTCGCGGTCGACCTGGACGAGCTCGCCGACGTTCTCGAAGGCGACCCCGTGAACGGTGGTGGGCGGGTCGACCTGCGCAGCGGCGAGGTCTGGCCGCGACCGGCGCTCGAGTATGCCGAGGACATCGACGAGGAGCTCGACGACGACCCGGACCGCTGGCTGTGGGTCGACCCGGCGGGCTCCCGCGACGCGTACCACGACATGGAGCTGTTCATCGCTGGGTTGTCGGATCCTCAGCTGGCGGACCGGCTCGGCATCGGGCGGGGCCGGGCCCGGGCCTGGCTCGCGGTCGAGGGCTACGCACCCGCTCCCCGGCGACCGCCCGACGCCTGAGGTCGGCGGCCGCACCCGGTCCGGCCGCCCGGCCGGCTCCCGCGCCGCGCCGGGCGCCCCCTGGGCGGGAATGTGGACGGCGCGTGGCACCGTTGAGGGGACGGGAGGAGACCGCAGTGACGTTCCAGCCGCCGAGCCGCACCAACCACCCGGCCGACGCCTACCACGAGGCTTGGCGCCTGCTCGAGAACCGCGACCCGAAGGCGGCGCTCGCGCTTCTCGACCCGGCGATCGAGAAGGAGCCCGAGTCCACGAGCCTGCGCACCCTGCGCGCCTGGGCCTACTTCCAGAGTGCCCAGCTCGCCCGCGCCGAGCAGGAGCTGCACACCCTGGTGGACGACTGCCCGACCGACGTGTGGGCACGCTTCGCCCTGGGGCGGGTGCTCGAGCGCCAGTCCCGGTACGCCGACGCGCTGCCGCACCTGCGCCTGGCGGCGGTGATGTCCGGGGACGCCGAGCACGAGGTCGGTGTGCTCCGGGTCGAGCGCCGGCTCGCCGAGACCGGCCACGGCTCCCTCGACGACCTGCTCTGACCGGTCTCGCGCGCTGCACGTTGCCGGCGGCTCACGCCCGGCCCACGGCGCCCCGCAGGGTGGCGAACAGCCACACACGCAGGATCCGGCCGGTGGCGTGGGAGTCCCATCGTGCGGCACGGGCAGCCCTGGCAGCACGGGCGGCTCGGTGGGCGTCGGTGACGGCGAGGTCCTCGTGCAGGCGGTGGCTCGCAAGGACCATCGCAGCGGTCGGGTGGTCGCTGGGGTGCATCATCTCGTGCTCCAGGGCTCGTGGTTGGTCTGCACCAGCCACCCTCCCGGTAAGAGGCGCCTCGGACATCCGGCGTGCTCCCTATCTTCGAGGGGAGGACCGCCTCAGATCCCGCCCGGCAACGCCCAGCAGCCCGCTCAGGGCAGGGTGAGGACCTCGGCGCCCTCGTCGGTGACCAGCAGGGTGTGCTCGAACTGGGCGCTGCGGCGACCGTCCTTGGTGACCACGGTCCAGTCGTCGTCCCACATGTCCCACTCGGCGGTGCCCAGGCAGAGCATCGGCTCGATCGTGAAGGTCATCCCCGTCTCGATCGTGGTGTCGTAGTAGGGCGAGTCGTAGTGCGGCACGATCAGCCCGGAGTGGAACGCGGTGCCGATCCCGTGGCCGGTGAAGTCGCGCACCACGCCGTAGCCGAACCGCTTGGCGTAGGACTCGATGACCCGCCCGATGACGTTGATCTGCCGTCCCGGCTTGACCGCCTTGATGGCCCGGCGCAGCGACTCCTCGGTGCGCTCGACCAGCAGCCGGCTCTCCTCGTCGACGTCGCCGGCCAGGAACGTGGCGTTGGTGTCACCGTGCACGCCGTCGAGGTAGCCGGTGATGTCGACGTTGACGATGTCGCCGTCCTCGATCACCCGGCTGTCCGGGATGCCGTGGCAGATCACCTCGTTGACGCTGGTGCACAGCGACTTCGGGAAGTGCCGGTAGCCCAGCGTCGAGGGGTAGGCGCCGTTGTCGCAGAAGAACTCGTGGCCGACCCGGTCCAGCTCGTCGGTGGTGACGCCGGGTGCGACGTGCTTGCCGACCAGCTGCAGGGCCTGGGCCGCCAGCCTGCCCGCGACCCGCATCCGCTCGATGGTCTCGGCATCCTTCACCTCGGGCCCGTCGTACGGCGTCGGGGCGTCGTTGTCGACGTACTCCGGGCGCGCGATGTGCGCGGGCACGGCACGCCGGGGCGAGATGGCGGCGGGGGCGATGGCAGTCACGGCCTCGAGTGTAGTTTCCGTGGTGAAGGGCACCATCAGCCCTGTACGACGGGCCCGCCGGAGGACGAGGAGTGCACCGATGAGTGACGGCGAGTACTGGTTCTGCCTCAACCACCATGCCGTCGAGGGGGTGGACGGCTGCCGCAACCAGGACCGGCTCGGTCCCTACACCACCGCCGAGGAGGCGTCCCGCGCCCTGGAGAAGGTGCAGGAGCGCAACGAGGAGTGGGACCACGACCCGAACTGGAACGACGACGACCTCGAGGACTGAGCACGAGCACGCACGAGGCCCCCGCCGACCGGCGGGGGCCTCGTGCGTGTCGAGGGCGGCTCTCAGGCCCGCTTCGCGGCGCCCTTCCTGGCGGTGCTCTTGCGCGCCGTGGTCTTCGCCGCCGGCGTGCGCTTGGCGGTGGTCTTCTTCACCGCGGCCCTGGTCGCCGGCGCCTTCCTGGTCACCGTCTTCTTCGCGGCGGGTGACTTCTTTGCGGTGGTCTTCTTGGCCGGTGCCTTCTTCGCGGCGGACTTGGTGGTCTTGGCTGCCGTCCGCTTCGCCGGGGCCTTCTTGGTGGCCGCCTTCTTCGCGGTCGTCGCGGCCTTCTTCGCGGCGGACTTGGTCGCCGGCGCCTTCCTGGTCACCGCCTTCTTCGCGGTGGGTGACTTCTTTGCGGTGCTCTTCTTGGCGGGCGCCTTCTTGGCAGTGCTCCTGGTTGCCGGCGCCTTCTTGGCGGCGCTCTTCGTGGCCGGTGCCTTCTTGGCGGCGACCTTCTTGGTCGTCACCTTCTTGGCGGGCGCCTTCTTCGCCGCGCTGCTGGCGGTGGACGCCTTCTTCGCGGTGGTCTTCTTGGCGGGCGCCTTCTTGGCGGTGGTCTTGGTTGCGGGCGACTTCTTCGCGGCCTTCTTGGCCGGCGACTTCTTCGCCGCACTCTTCTTTGCTGCAGGCACGGGTGCCTCCTGGGTCGCGACGGCCGACGGGGTGTCGGCCCTGGTCCTGGGGACGGTCACACGCGTGGCCGCCGCATATGATCTTGGCAACATTGAGGCGTGTGGTGAGTGAAATCGAGAAAGTCGCATCGCGTGTCGCGCTTGGTGCAACCTCACCGGTGAGGTAACCGGGTCTGGCGAAGCTGGAGAATTCCTTTGTATTGTTGGGAATTCTCGACCGCGAAAGAGAAGAGCAGCAGAATTCCATGGCGAGCCACAACCTCGATCAATCCGGGCCGTTCATCGGAGTCGGCGGCATGGCGGTCGCGCTCTTCCTCTACGGGTACTCCGCGATCGCGCTGCCGAGCTGGCTGCACTCGGCGCTGATGCCCCTTGCCTGGTTGGCGTTCACGCTGCTGGCGATGGCCTGGTTCACCCGGCATCCCGGCCGCGTGCTGGTGCTCCCGGTGCTGGCGATCGGGTTGTGGTTCGCGCTGATGCTCGGCCTCGGGCCGAACGCGTAGGAGCGACTCAGAACGTGTGCTCGGGCCCGGGGAAGGTGCCGTTCGCGACGTCGGCCGCGTAGTTCTGCGCGGCCTCGAGCAGGACGCCGTGCAGGTCGGCGTACTGCTTGACGAACCTGGGCATCCGGCCGGTGCGCATCCCCGCCATGTCCTGCCAGACGAGCACCTGCGCGTCGCAGTCGACGCCTGCACCGATCCCGATCGTGGGGATGTGCAGGGTCTTGGTGATCTCGGCGGCGACGTCCCCCGGGACCATCTCCATGACCAGCGCGAACGCGCCCGCCTCCTCCATCGCCTTGGCATGGGTCACCAGGCGCTGCCCGGCGTCCCCACGGCCCTGCACCCGGTAGCCGCCGAGGTTGTGCTCGGACTGCGGCGTGAAACCGATGTGCGCCATCACCGGGATGCCGGAGGCGGTCAGCAGGTCCACCTGCGGCGCCATCTCCGCGCCACCCTCGAGCTTCACCGCGTGGGCGTTGGCCTCCTTCATGAAACGCACCGACGTGTGGAAGGCCTGTTCGGCCGACGCCTGGTAGGAGCCGAACGGCAGGTCGGCGACGACCAGCGAGCGCTTGACGGAGCGGGTGACCGCGCGCACCAGCGGGATCAGCTCGTCGACGGTCACCGGCAGCGAGGTCTCGTTCGCGAAGACGTTGTTGGACGCCGAGTCGCCCACGAGCAGCACCGGGATGCCCGCCTCGTCGAACGTCTGGGCGGTGTACATGTCGTAGGCGGTGAGCATCGCCCACTTCTCGCCGCGCTCCTTCATCTCGCGCAGGTGGTGGGTGCGCACGCGTCGGGCCGGCGCCTTGGGGGTCTCCGGGCCGCTGCCGTAGGGAGCCGCGGTCTCGCTCATGGTTCCTCCTGCTGTGCTCTCGAGGCTCCCTGGTGGAGTCCCCGGACCACGTCCCAGGCTAGACCCGCGCCCCGTCGCGGTCGCCTGTGTCGTCGGTCACTGCGCACGGTCGCGCGGGATTTGGCAGACTCGCGGCGTGGACTTCAACTCCGCCTACGCCCAGGGCTTCGCCCGGGTCGCGGCCTGCACCGTCCCGGTGAGCGTCGCCGACCCGTCCGCGAACGCCGCGGCCGTGCTCGCCGAGGCACGCGCCTGCCACGACGAGGGTGTCGCGGTGGCGGTGTTCCCGGAGCTGGCGCTGACCGGTTACGCCGTCGACGACCTGTTCCTGCAGGAGGCGGTGCTGGACGCGGTCGAGCGGGCCGTCGGTGAGCTGGCCGCGGCCACCGCCGACCTGACCCCGGTGCTGGTCGTCGGCGCCCCGCTCCGGCACGGCAACCGGCTGCTCAACGCGGCCGTGGTGATCCACGGCGGGAGGGTGCTCGGGGTCGCGCCGAAGTCCTACCTGCCGACCTACCGGGAGTTCTACGAGCGCCGGCACTTCGCCCCCGGCGACGACCGTCGCGGCGAGTCCCTGGTGCTCGGCGGGGTCCCGGTGCCGTGCGGCCCCGACCTGCTGTTCCGGGCCGTCGACGTCCCCGACCTGGTGCTGCACCTCGAGGTCTGCGAGGACCTGTGGGTGCCGGTCCCCCCGAGCGCGGAGGCGGCGCTGGCCGGGGCGACGGTGCTGGCCAACCTGTCCGGCAGCCCGATCACGGTCGGCCGTGCCGACGACCGCCGGCTGATGGTGCGCTCGGCGTCCGCCCGCTGCCTGGCGGCCTACCTCTACGCGGCGGCCGGCCTGGGGGAGTCCAGCACCGACCTGTCCTGGGACGGGCAGACCCTGGTCTACGAGCTGGGCGAGCTGCTCGCCGAGACCGAGCGGTTCCCCGAGGGCGCGCGGCGCTCGGTCGCGGACGTGGACCTGATGCGGATCCGGCAGGAGCGGCTCCGGCAGGGCACCTTCGACGACAACCGGCGCACGCTGGCCGACCGGGGCGCCGGGTCCTTCCGCACGGTCGACTTCACGCTCTCGCCGCCGGCCGGGGACGTCGGGCTGCGCCGCCGCGTGGACCGGTTCCCGTTCGTCCCCGACGACCCGGCGCGGCTCGCCCAGGACTGCTACGAGTCCTACAACATCCAGGTCTCCGGGCTGGAGCAGCGGCTGCGCGCGATCGGCAACCCCAAGGTGGTCATCGGCGTCTCGGGCGGCCTCGACTCCACCCACGCGCTGATCGTCGCGGCGAACGCCATGGACCGGCTCGGGCGGCCGCGCGGGGACATCCACGCCTTCACGCTGCCGGGCTTCGCGACCAGCGAAGCCACCCGGGCGAACGCGACCCGGCTCGCGCAGGCGCTGGGGGTCACCTTCGAGGAGATCGACATCAGGCCGGCGGCCCGGCAGCTGCTCGCGGACCTCGGGCACCCCTTCGCAGACGGCGAGCCGCGCTACGACGTCACCTTCGAGAACGTCCAGGCCGGGCTGCGCACCGACTACCTGTTCCGGCTCGCCAACCACCGCGGCGGCATCGTGCTCGGCACCGGTGACCTCTCCGAGCTGGCGCTCGGCTGGTGCACGTACGGCGTCGGGGACCAGATGTCGCACTACGCCGTGAACACCGGGATCCCGAAGACCCTGATCCAGCACCTGATCCGCTGGGTGATCAGCGAGGGCACCTTCGGGGAGCAGACCGGCGCCGTGCTCCGGGAGATCCTCGACCAGGAGATCACCCCGGAGCTGGTCCCGGTCGCGGAAGGGGAGCGGCCGCAGAGCACCGAGGACGCGATCGGGCCCTACGCGCTGCAGGACTTCAACCTGTTCCACGTGCTGCGCTACGGCTTCCCGCCGAGCCGGATCGCCTTCCTGGCCCGGCACGCGTGGTGCGACGTCGACGCGGGGGCCTGGCCGCCCGGCTTCGACGCCGACCGGCGCACGTCGTACGACCTGGCGACGATCCGGCACTGGCTGGAGGTGTTCGTGCAGCGGTTCTTCGGGTTCAGCCAGTTCAAGCGCTCGGCGCTGCCCAACGGCCCCAAGGTGGTCGCCGGCGGCGCGCTGTCCCCGCGCGGGGAGTGGCGGGCCCCCGCGGACGGCAACGCCCGGGCCTGGCTGGACGAGCTGCACCGCAACGTGCCCGAGTGCTGAACGGGGTCGCGAGCGGCGACCCGGGCGGTCGGCGACCCGGGCGGTCGCCGGAGCGTGCGTTAACCGGCGCGAAACATGTCCGGGACAGACTGTGATCGGATGAATCTGCCGTCGAACGACAAATTCAGGAGGCGCCCCGATGGGCAAGCAGGAAGACTTCGTGCTGCGCGCGCTCGAGGAGCGCGAGGTCCGGTTCGTGCGGCTGTGGTTCACCGACGTGCTCGGCTACCTGAAGTCCGTCGCGATCGCGCCGGCCGAGCTCGAGGGCGCGTTCAGCGAGGGCATCGGTTTCGACGGCTCCGCGATCGAGGGGTTCGCCCGCGTGTACGAGGCGGACATGCTCGCCAAGCCGGACCCCTCGACCTTCCAGATCCTGCCGTGGCGCGGCGACGCCCCCGCGACCGCGCGGATGTTCTGCGACATCGTGATGCCCGACGGCTCCCCGTCGTACGCCGACCCGCGCTACGTGCTCAAGCGGACCCTGTCGAAGGCCAAGGAGCTCGGCTTCACCTTCTACACCCACCCGGAGATCGAGTTCTACCTGTTCGAGGACACCCCGACCCCGGGCGGCGACCCGAAGCCGGTGGACCGCAGCGGCTACTTCGACCACACCGCGCAGAGCATGGGCTCGGACTTCCGGCGCGAGGCGATCACCATGCTCGAGGCGATGGGCATCTCGGTGGAGTTCAGCCACCACGAGGGCGGCCCGGGTCAGCAGGAGATCGACCTGCGCTACGCGGACGCGCTGTCCACCGCGGACAACATCATGACCTTCCGCACCGTGGTGCGCGAGGTGGCGCTCTCGCAGGGCATCTGGGCCACGTTCATGCCCAAGCCGTTCACCACCCACCCCGGCTCCGGCATGCACACCCACGTGTCCCTGTTCGAGGGGGACCGGAACGCCTTCTTCGAGGCCGGCTCGGAGTACCAGCTGTCGAAGACCGGCCGGCAGTTCATCGCCGGCGTCCTCAAGCACGCCTCGGAGATCGCGGTGGTGACCAACCAGTGGGTGAACTCCTACAAGCGGCTGATGTGGGGCGGGGAGGCCCCGTCGTACATCTGCTGGGGCCACAACAACCGCTCCGCGATGATCCGGGTGCCGATGTACAAGCCGAACAAGGGCCAGTCCACCCGCATCGAGCTGCGCACCATCGACTCGGCGTGCAACCCCTACCTGGCGTTCGCGATCGTGCTGGCCGCGGGTATGAAGGGCATCGAGGAGGGCTACGACCTGCCGCGCGAGGCCGAGGACGACGTCTGGTCGCTCAACGAGCGCGAGCGCAAGAGCCTCGGCATCGACCCGCTGCCCAAGAGCCTCTACGACGCGATCAACGTCGCGGAGAGCTCCGAGCTGCTCGCCGAGACGCTGGGGGAGCACGTGTTCGACTTCTTCCTGCGCAACAAGCGCGCGGAGTGGGAGGAGTACCGCATCCAGGTGTCCGCCTTCGAGCGTGACCGGATGCTGCCGGTGCTCTGAGGCGGCCGGCCGATAGATTCGACGGGTGACTTCTCCGCTGCTGGTCGTCGAGCACGAGGCCCAGTGCCCCTCCGGCTGGATGGGCGAGTGGCTCGCCGAGGCGGGCGCGCCCCTGGACGTACGGCGTCCCTACCGCGGTGACGCGCTCCCTGCCGACCTGTCACGGCACGCCGGCCTGGTGGTGCTCGGCGGGTCGATGGGTGCGGGCGACGACGCGCAGCACCCCTGGCTGACGGACACCAAGCACCTGCTGCGGGTCGCGGCGGGCCACGGCACGCCCACCCTCGGGATCTGCCTGGGCCACCAGCTGGCCGCGGTCGCGCTCGGCGGCGCGGCGGCGCCGAACCCGGCCGGCCAGCAGATCGGCGTGCTCGACGTCGGCTGGACGGCCGCCGTCTCCGACGACGTGCTGTTCGCGCCGTTGAGCGGTCCGGCGCGGGCCGT
The DNA here is from genome assembly GCA_963728775.1 of uncultured Actinomycetota bacterium. Classification (GTDB taxonomy): domain Bacteria; phylum Actinomycetota; class Actinomycetes; order Propionibacteriales; family Nocardioidaceae; genus Nocardioides_B. The sequence continues at coordinate 78,272 of CAVSLP010000007.1, read as the reverse complement.
GCAGTGGAACACCGACGTGGTGACCGAGCTCCCCGCCGGGACCGTCGTACTCGCCCGGGCCGGCACCGGGGAGCTGCAGGCGGCCCGGTTCGCGCCGACCGTCTGGGGGGTGCAGTGGCACCCCGAGGCCGGCGAGGAGATCATCCGGCCGTGGGCCGAGGAGGACCGCGACGGTGCCGTGGAGCGCGGGCTCGACGTGGACGCCTACGTCGCCGCCGTCGCGGCGGCACGCGAGGAGCAGCGCCGCACCTGGCGTGGCCTGGCCACCGGGTTCGCCGAGCTGACCCGACGGGTGGTCGCGCGATGAGCAACGGCCGGATCAGCACCACGTCGGGCCGGCTGGCCCGGCTCGGGTTCCGGGAGGTGGAGCGCTCGCTCACGGCGCTGCGCCGGCTCGGGTCCGCCGCCGACGAGCTGGTGCACCTGGTGGCCGCCACCGCCGACCCCGACCAGACCGCTGGGTTCCTGGCCGACCTGGCCGACCGGGTCGAGGACCGCGACGGGATGCTGGACGCGCTCGCCGACGACGAGGGGTCGGCGATGCGGTTGCTGTCCGTGCTGGGCGCCAGCTCGGCGCTCGGCGACCACCTGCTGCGGCACCCCGGGCACTGGCACGACCTCACCGACCCGGCGCTCGGCTCGACCCGACCGGCGGCGTACGCGATGCGCGCCGCCCTGATGCGGGCGGTGGGGGCGGACCCGGCGGTGGACGTCCCGGTCGCCGGCAAGCCCGACGAGGAGGCCGTCGACGCGTTGCGGGTGGAGTACCGCCGGCTGCTGGTCCGGCTCGCCTCGCGCGACCTGTCCCACGGGGTCGGCGTCGACGACGTCGCCGCCGAGCTGTCCGACCTCGCCGCGGGCACCCTGGACGCCGCGCTCGCGATCGCCCGCGCCCGGGTTGGGGAGAGCGCCGCCGCCGCGCGGCTGGCGGTGATCGCGATGGGCAAGTGCGGCGGCCACGAGCTCAACTACGTCAGCGACGTCGACGTGATCTTCGTGGTCGAGCCCGCCGCGGGGTACGACGAGCAGGCCGGTGTCCGCGCCGGCACCCAGCTCGCGTCGAACCTGATGCGGGTCTGCTCCGACCACACCGCCGAGGGCACGATCTGGCCCGTCGACGCGGCGCTGCGCCCGGAGGGCAAGGCCGGGCCGCTGGTACGCACGCTGGCCAGCCACGAGGGCTACTACCTCAAGTGGGCCAAGACCTGGGAGTTCCAGGCGCTGCTCAAGGCGCGCCCGGTGGCCGGGGACCTGCCGCTGGGTCGGGACTACGTGCACACCATCGCGCCGCTGGTGTGGTCGGCCGCGGAGCGCGAGGGCTTCGTCACCGACGTGCAGGCGATGCGCCGCCGGGTGCTGGCCCACATCCCGGCGCAGCAGGCCGCGCGGCAGATCAAGCTCGGCCCGGGCGGGCTGCGGGACGTGGAGTTCGCCGTCCAGCTGCTCCAGCTCGTGCACGGCCGCGCCGACGAGGCGATCCGGGACCCGGCCACGCTGAGCGCGCTGGCGCACCTGACGCGCGGCGGCTACGTCGGCCGCGACGACGGTGCGGCGCTCGACGAGGCGTACCGGTTCCTGCGCACCCTCGAGCACCGGATGCAGCTCGCGCAGCTGCGCCGCACCCACGTGGTCCCCGACGACGAGACCCAGCTGCGCGCGCTGGGCCGGTCGATGGGGCTGCTGCGCGAGCCGGTCGCCGAGCTCGACAAGCACTGGAAGCGGCACAGCCAGGAGGTGCGCCGGCTGCACGAGAAGCTGTTCTACCGGCCGCTGCTGGCGGCGGTCGCCAAGCTGCAGGGGGACGAGGCCCGGCTGTCGCCGAAGGCGGCCGAGGCGCGGCTCGCCGCCCTCGGCTACGAGGACCCGCTGGCCGCCCTGCGGCACCTGGAGGAGCTGACCAGCGGGGTCTCCCGCACCGCGAACATCCAGCGCACCCTGCTGCCGGCGATGCTGGAGTGGTTCGCCGACGCCCCGAACCCGGACGCCGGCCTGCTCGGCTTCCGGCGCATCTCGGACGCCCTCGGCTCGACGCACTGGTACCTGCAGACGCTCCGCGACGAGGGGCAGGTGGCGCAGCGGCTCGCGGTGGTGCTCGCGTCCAGCCGCTACGCGACCGACCTGCTCCAGCGCGCCCCCGAGGGGGTGCGCATCCTCGCGGCCGACGAGGCGCTACGGCCGCTGACCCGGGAGGCGCTCGAGAAGGAGATGCTCAGCGCCGGGCTGCGCCACCAGGACCCGGTCGAGGGGATCACCGCGGTCCGGGCCGTCCGGCGCCGCGAGCTGTTCCGGATCGCGGTGGCCGACCTGCTCGGCATGCTGGACGTCGCCGAGGTCGGCTACGCGCTGACCGACGTGACCGCGGCGACCCTGGAGGCCGGGCTCGCCGTGGCCCGGGTGGCCGTGGAGGCGGAGCGGCGGATGCCGCTGCCGGTGCGGATCGCGGTCGTGGCGATGGGCCGGTTCGGCGGGCACGAGCTCGGGTTCGGCAGTGACGCCGACGTGATGTTCGTGATGGAGCCGCTCGAGGAGGGCGCCGCCGAGGACGCCTCCCGCGCGGCGCACGACGTGGCCAACGAGCTGCGCCGGCTGCTGGCGCTGCCCGGCACCGACCCGGCGCTGGAGGTGGACGCCGGCCTGCGCCCCGAGGGCAAGCAGGGTCCGCTGGTGCGCTCCCTGAAGTCCTACGCCGCCTACTACGCCAAGTGGTCCGCGGTCTGGGAGAGCCAGGCGCTGCTGCGGGCGTCCGCCATGGTCGGCGACCGCGAGCTGTGCGCCAGGTTCACCGAGCTGATCGACCCGATCCGGTTCCCGGCGCGCGGCATCGGCGAGGACGACGTACGCGAGGTGCGCCGGATCAAGGCCCGCGTGGACGACGAGCGGCTGCCGCGCGGCGCCGATCCGGCCACCCACCTCAAGCTCGGCCGCGGGGGCCTCGCCGACGTGGAGTGGACCGTCCAGCTGCTGCAGATGCAGCACGCGGGTGCGGTCGTCGGGCTGCGGACCACCCGGACCCTGGACGCGCTGAGCGCCGCCGTCGAGGCGCAGCTGCTCGACCGGCCGGACGCCGATGCGCTGGCCGCGGCGTGGCGCACCGCGAGCGGGCTGCGCAACGCCATCGTCCAGGTCCGTGGCCGGCCCTCCGACTCGCTGCCGCACGACACCCGGGAGCGTGCCGCGGTCGCCCTCATCCGCGGCTACGCGCCGGGTGAGTCCGACGAGCTGGTGAACGACTACCTGCGGGTGACCCGGCGCGCCCGGCAGGTGGTCGAGCGGCTGTTCTGGGGGTGACGCCGCGTTCATCCAGCCTTCAGGTTGGCAGGGTTCACTGAGACCGTGACCCCGTTGTTGCTCGCTCCGGCGCGCCCGCGCACCTCGACGCGGCGGTTCGTCGTGGTGCTGGCGGCGCTGGTGGTGGTGCTGCGGCTGGGGTACCTGGTCGGCGCGCTGCACCCCGACGAGGCGGGCTACCTGACGGTCGCGCGTGCCTGGCACCTCGGCGGCCCGAACCTCTACGGCCACTACTTCGTGGACCGGCCGCCGGGCCTGCTGCTGCTGTTCCGGCTGGCGTCGGTGGTCCCGTGGGACCCGTTCGTCCGGGTGCTGGTGCTCCCGTTCGTGCTGCTGTTCGTGGCCAGCGCGGCCTGGGCGGCGCACCAGCTGGTCGGGGAGCGCGGTGCCCGGTGGGCGGCGGTCACCGCGGCCGCGCTGACCGTGAGCCCGGCCCTCGGTGCGCAGGAGGCGGACGGCGAGATCTTCGCGGTGGGGCTGGTGATGCTCGCGGTGGCGCTCACCGTGGCGGCGGTACGACGGCCGGGGTGGCCGGGGGCCGGCATCGCGGTGCTCGCGGGACTCAGCGGTGGCCTGGCGGTGATGGTCAAGCAGAACTTCGGCGACGCGTTCGTGTTCGCGACGGCGCTGCTGGTCGCGTCCGTGGTCCAGGGCCGGTTGCCCGCGCGCCGCGGGGCTCGGGTCGCGCTGGGCGGGCTGGTCGGCGGGCTCGTCGTACTCCTGGGGGCACTCGGGTACACGCTGGTCGCCGGCGTCAGCGTCTCCCGGGCGTGGTTCTCGCTGTTCGGGTTCCGCGGCTCCGCCCTGGACGTGATCGCCGACTACAGCCTGCACGCCCCGGCCACGCGGGCGCTGACGCTGCTGGGCCTGGCGGTGGTCAGCGGGGTAATTCCGCTGGTCGTGGTGCTGGCCCGCGGGGCCTGGCGCTGCCACCTGACCGGACCGCCGGTGGCCTGGGCGATCGCGGCGACGCTGGCCGTCGAGACGGTCGGGATCGTCGCCGGGGGCAGCTACTGGCCGCACTACCTGCTGCAGGTGGCGCCGATGCTCGCCCTGGCGGTGGGGCTGTGGGCGCCCCACGCGCGGGAGCTGCGGCTGGTGGCGCTGCTCACCGTCGGGTCGGCCCTGGTGGCGACCGCCCTCGCCGTGCTGGGCGGCTGGGGCGACGCGTCGACCGAGGGCCAGCGGACCGGGCAGTGGGTGGCCGCGTCCAGCCGGGCGGGGGACACCGCCACGGTGCTCTACGGCCACGTGGAGGTGCAGCAGGCGAGCGGACTGGGCTCGCCGTACCCGCACCTGTGGACCCTCCCGATGCGCACGCTGGACCCCCGGCTGCACCGGCTGCACCGCCTGCTCACCTCTCGGCGCGCCCCGGACTGGGTGGTGGTGTGGTCGGGGCTGGAGCACTGGGACCTCGACCCGCGGGGCACCACCCGGCTGGACCTGGCCACGCACTACCGGGTGGTGCGTCAGGTGTGCGGCCACCAGGTCTGGCTGCGCGACGGCCTGCGCCGCAGCCTGGCCCCGGCGCCGAGCAGCTGCTGAGCAGGGCAGTCCCGCGCGCCACCCGCGGACCGGGGGAGGGGGAGAGGTTGCTCCATACGGGCCAGTGCCAAGCGGGGGCCTTCGGGGACAGACTGAGCGGAATTCGCGTACTCACTGGGGTGACATGAGCGAGCCGAACTGGGCGAACGTAACCGAGGTCGTATCGGTCACGGTGACCGCGAAGAACCAGGTCATCGCGTCCCGGCGGTACGCCTGCCACGAGGCGGACCAGGAGGACGCCGACGAGCCGCGGGCCTACACCGAGATCATCTGGCCGGCCTACGTGTCCACGCCGCCCGCCGGGGCCGGCGCCGGCGGCGGCACGGAGGCGAGCCAACCGCCCCGCCGTGCCAGTGACGTCGCGACGGCGGACAGGTACTGGGCCGAGGCGGCACGTGAGGCCCGCAGCACCGCGAAGTGGATCGCTGCGGCGCTGGGGGTGGCGTTGGCGGCCGTGGTGGGCACCGCGCCGCTCACCCCGCTCGGCGGGGAGGACGTCGACTGGTGGAGCGGACCCGGCGCGGCCGTCGTGGCCGGCGTCCTGCTGCTGGGGGTCACCCTGTTCCTGGTCGTCTCGGTCCTCGTGCCGGGGGTGACCGGCTTCGCGGCCCTGATGGGTGCCGGCGCCACGGACAAGCCGCTCCGGGAGCGGCTCTCGGTCTCCTCGGCCCAGCTGGGGCTCGCCCGCAGGGCGAAGGCGAAGCACGGCGTGCTGCTCCCCATCGGCGTGGGCTCGCTCGATGAGCTGGGACACCGGGTCCGGCTCGAGGAACTCACCCTGAACAGTGTCGCCGAGGAGCTGGCCGATGCAGGCCCGGGCCCCGCGGGGGACACGGACCGGGCCTTCTGGACGGAGGTGAAGAAGGGTCGCGGGCAGATCCTGCAGGGTTACCTCGACGAGGCCGCCCAGTGGGTCGTCGTCGCCTCGTACCTGGCGGTGAAGGTGCGCACCGACCGCGCCCGGAGCTTCGGCCTCGCGGTCGGGCTGGTGGGTGCGCTGGCACTGGTCTGGGGCTACCTCGCGCTGCAGCCCAGCACGGCGAGACCCACCGCCCACGTGTCGACGTACATCGTCCGGACCACCGACCCGGCATCACCGGCTCGGCAGGCCCTGGGGCCGGGCTGTGACGCGTTCACCGGTGTCGCGCTCGAGGGCGCACCGGCCGGGAAGCTGGCCGTCTACGTCACCGGCGGCGACGGCTGCGCCACCGGTCGCGTCGTGCTCCCCCGAGGGGACGTGGTCACGGCGACGCTGGCTCCTGCGGCACCCCGCCCGTCCGCGTCGGCGAGCGCCGGCACTCCGAGCCCCTCGGTCACCTCGAGCCCCTCGCCCTGACGGCCCGGGCGGCCGGTCAACCGGTGGCGGACTTCTTCTTGATCTCGGCCTCGACCGCGTTGGCCAGGTCCGCGACCAGGCGTGCGTGCCAGTGGCTGTGCGCGTCGAGGTCGGCCACCAGAGCCCGACAGTCCGGACACGTCTGAACGGCCGGCGTCTGCTGATCCGTGCCTTGCACCGTCTCCACCTCCTCGAGCGGGTCGTTACTCCACGGTGCCACTCGCTCGGGGCCGGGTCCATGGCCCGGTCGGTCGCGCCGTCCTCAGGTCCGGCCGGTGTCGTCGGCGAAGGAGAGCCAGTCGCTCTCCCGGTATCCGGCGACGACCCTGTCGTACTCGGTCTCCCAGGAGGCCGGATCCTCGGCCCTGGTGACCTCCAGCCTCTGCTGGACCACCAGGCGCCTGTCGGCCTCGATAGCCACCCGGTGGGTGATGCGACGGTGCCCGGAGCCGGAGATCCAGTCCTCGAAGACCTCGACGCTTCCGTCGCGCAGCCGCACCGTCACCTGGGGCACGGGAGGCTCGCGTCCGGTGCAGCGATCCGGGACGCCGCGGTGCACCAGGTCACCTGTCCGCACCGGGATCGTCGACGCGAGCCGCACGCACGTGGCCCCAGATCTCCGCGTAGACGCGCCGCATCTCGGGAAGCCGGTGGGCAGCGAAGGCCAGGGCGAGCGCGCGGCCGTCATGGAGCCGGATGCTGAGGCGTCCCCGGTCGAGACCCGTGGGTTCGGTCATCGCCAGCCCGGACATCTCGGCGTAGGGGAGACGGACGGCGCGGACGCCCCGCCAGCCCTGGAGGCGTGTGGGCAGGAACTGCACGGCCTCGAGGTCCACGCGGATGGCGCCCGAGCCGAGCCGGGTGCCGTCTGGCTGCGGCATCACCACGTTGCCTCCGCTCCAGGTCGTCACGAGTCCACGGCACGCGCCGGGGCCGCTTCGCGGCGGCTCCTGACGTCGGGACCATCCTACTTACCGGTCGGCAAGTAACTTCGCAGGGGGCTCGCCGGACCAGGGGGCCGGGGAGAACCGCCGACACCGGGAACCGGCTACTTCTCCAGCACCGCCCACGCCGCCTCGAGGAGCGGGCCGCGCAGCTCGGCGGACTCCGCGTCGGGGAAGGAGGCCACGCCGGCGCCCAGGGCTCCGAGGGCGGCGGTGACGCGGACCTGTTCCTCGAAGCCCATCTCGGCGCCGCCGAGGAGCACGTTCAGCCGCTGGGCAAGGGCGGTGAGCACCGGCCCGATGGCCGGGTGCGCGCGGGTGGCGAGGTCGTCGCGCAGCCAGGCGACGAGTGGCCTCTGGGCGAGGAGCAGGTCGATGTACCCCTCGACGAGCCGCTGCGCCAGCTCGACGTCCGGGCGCTGCTCCGCGGCCTCGAGAAGCTCGCGGAAGCCGTCGAGGAAGGGGGACGCAACACTCGCGATGATGTCGTCCTTCGTGCGGAAGTGGTAGTACAGCGCGGCCTTGGAGACATCGAGGCGTTCGGCGATCTCCCGCAGCGAGGTCCGCTCGGCGCCCTGCTCGCGGAACAGCTCCAAGGCAACCGACTGGATCCGCTCCTTCGTGTCGACCTCCTCGGCGCTCACGTGGTCCCTCCTCCCGGTGGCTGTGCTGGCGGTGGGCAATCCGCCCTCCACTATCGCAGAAGGCGACGCGGGCCTCCGCCGCACCGGTGGACGACCCCACCGGGGACAGGCCAGCGCACAGGCCCGATCCGAAAGGCGAATCCCCGGATCCCCCCTTCTCGGGACCAACCGGGTGCGCGGATGTGGGATCTTCTTGGGCGTCCGGGGTTGAATGGCATCGAGTGGTCTCCGCCGCGGGCTGTTCCCGAGGCGCGACGGCGGCCGCACGGGGAAGGACGGATCGCCTGATGAACCGAGCATGGACCCGCGCCGCGTTCGCGGTCGCCGTGGGCGCGTTGTTGCTGACGGTCGCCGGCTGCGCCGGGTCTGGTTCCGCGTCGGACGCGGCTGGCTCCACGCTGTCGCCGTCCAGATCGGCGTCGGTGGGCACGACGCCATCGACTGCTCTGCTCCCGTCGATGCCCACGGCCACCCCTACGTTGAAGCACTACCCGACGGGTCCCCCGATGCTGCTGGACAGCATCGCCCCGCTCAGCGGCACCACGGTGGGCGTGGCGATGCCGATCTCGATGGTCTTCACGGACCCGGTGAAGGTCTCGGCCCGCAAGCGGATCGAGCAGCACATCAGCCTCACCACGTCGGTCCCGGTCACGGGGGCGTGGCACTGGTTCGGCTTCCGACGCGTCGACTTCCGGCCGAAGAAGTTCTGGAAGCCCGGGACCACAGTGTCGATGGTGGCCCGCTTCGACCACGTCGGCGATGGCTACGGGCGGTACGGAACCCACAGCTACACCCGGACCTTCACGATCGGCGCCGACGTCCGGACCCACGTCTTCGTGAACAAGCACAAGACCGTGGTCACCCGCAACGGGAAGGTGCTGCGCACGATGCCGAGCAACGCGGGCAGCCCCAAGTTCCCGACCTGGGACGGGACGATGGCCGTGGTCAACAAGTCGCGCACCGTCCGGATGACGTCGTGCAGCGTGGGGATCGCCTGCCACAAGAACAACCCGAACTACTACGACCTCGTCCTCCCCTGGGACGTGCGGATCACGTTCTCGGGCACGTTCCTGCACTACTCGACCGCCGATCCCTACCCGGGCAACGGCAACGCGTCGCACGGTTGCGTCCACCTCTCCTACGCCAACGCGCGGTGGTACTACCACCTGTCCAAGCAGGGCGACCCGGTGATGATCACGGGCACTCCGCGCGGGAAGGCCTCCGGCGACAACGGGTACGCCGACTACGACGTGCCGTGGAGCGTGTGGCTGGCCGGCAGCGGCAGGAAGCAGTTCACCACCCACACGTGAGCAGCGGGGCCCCGAGAGGGGACTCGGACCCTCCGTGGCACGGGTCTAGGTCGAGGCCAGGTGGCCCGTGAGCCACTGCTGCGTCTCGTCGAGCGCGGCTCGCGCCATCGGGGTCGGGTGGCCGGTGAACCCATGAGGCGACCCGGGGTAGACGCGCAGATCGACGTCCACGCCGGCCGATGACAGCCGGGCGGCCATGGCCAGGTTGTCCTGGAGCAGGATGTCGGCGTCCCCGACAGCGATCAGGACCGGAGGCAGGCCGGCGGGGTCGGCGTAGATCGGGGAGAGGTCGGGATGCGTGCGGTCGGCGGCGGCTCCGGCGTAGGCGTCGAGGAAGTACTCGTCGGCGATCAGGCGGCCCGCGGGCGTTCGGGCGCTGAGATCGTAGGTTCCGAAGTGGAGCGCCGCGGCGTTGACCGAGGACATCCCGCGGTCGCGCAGCCGGAGGAGCGTCGTGATCGCCAGTGTTGCACCGGCCGAGGAGCCCACGATGGCGAGGTCGGTGGTGCCGAAGCGGTCCCGTGCGTTGCCGGCGAGCCACAGCGCCGCGGTCTCGCAGTCCTCGGGCGCGGCGGGCCACGGATGTTCCGGGGCCAGCCGGTAGTCCACGCTGGCGACCACGACACCGAGGGCGTCCGCGAGGTGGCGGTTGCGGACGTCGCTGCCGGCTGCGGAGCCCATGTAGAAGCCGCCGCCGTGGATCTCCAGCAGGACTCCCACTGCCGGTTGCTCCACGGGGAGGTGGATCCGCAGCGGAACCGTGCGGCCGTCGGCGGCGACGAGCTCCTCGACCGGCCGCGGTTGTGCGGCGGCGGGTGGGGCGAGACGGGCTCGGGCGGCACGCAGCTCCTCCCAGCTGCTGGGGCCACGCCCAGCCCTGCGGTTCGCGTAGAAGGCGCGGGACTCCTCGACGAGGGGCACGAGGCGCGGATCGATCAGGTGGGGGAGTCCGAGTTTCATCGAGATGCACGATACGAGCAGACGCCATCGCAAGGTTTCTGTGGCAGGTTGTCGTATCGGCGGGATGCCGTTCGTGGTGGGGGTAGAAGGCGGCCACCGGGGCCGCCCGGAACCGAGGAGAAACGGGATGACGCACTACCTGCTGGCTGTGCACGGCCCGGCCGAGAGGAACGAGTTCGGCAACTACGGCTCCAAGGAGGAGATGGAGGAGGCGTTCGCCGCGACCGGCGCCTTCAACGACAAGCTGCGCGCCGAGGGCTACTGGGTCTTCGCGGGCGGGCTTGAGCCGGCCTCGACGGCGACCGTCGTCGACGGCCAGGGCGAGACGCCGGTGATGACCGACGGCCCGTACCTGGAGACCAAGGAGGCTCATCGGCGGCTTCTGGGTCATCGACGCGCCGGACCTCGACGTGGCGCTCCGGCTTGCGGCCGAGGGGTCCAAGGCCTGCCGGGGCAAGGTCGAGGTCCGTCCGTTCGAGGGCCTGGCCTGAGCCGGCGCGACCGACGACTGATCGATGCAGGACGGGACGGCGGCCGTCGAGCGGGTCTTCCGCGAGGAGTACGGCCGCCTGATCGCCTCGCTCGTCCGCCGCTTCGGTGATATCGACATCGCCGAGGAGGCGGCCGGCGAGGCGCTCGTGGCCGCGCTGGAGAAGTGGCCGGAGTCCGGCGTACCTCCCAACCCCGGCGGCTGGCTGACCACCACCGCGGGCAACCGTGCGATCGACCGGATCCGCCGCGAGAAGCAGCGCGACGCCAAGCATCAGGCGGCCCTCATGTCCTACGACGACACGCCCCACGAGCCCACCGGACCGGTCGAGGACGACCGGTTGCGGCTGCTCTTCACCTGCTGCCACCCGGCGCTCGCGCCGGAGGCGCGGATCGCGCTGACGCTCCGGCTCCTCGGCGGGCTGACCGTGCCCGAGATCGCGCAGGCGTTCCTCGTGCCCGAGACCACGATGGCGCAGCGGATCACCCGGGCGAAGAAGAAGATCGCGGCGGCGAAGGTGCCCTACCGCGTGCCGGAGGCCGCCGACCTCCCCGCGCGGCTCGGCGGCGTGCTCACGGTGCTGTTCCTCGTCTTCAACGAGGGCTACCTCGCCACCGGCGACGGCGACCCGGTTCGCGCCGAGCTCACCGGCGAGGCGATCCGGCTGACGCGGATCCTCCGCCGGCTGCTCCCCGAGGAGCCGGAGGTGACCGGTCTGCTCGGGCTGCTGGTGCTCACCGAGGCCCGGCGTGAGGCCCGCGTGCGGAACGGACAGCTCGTCCCGCTCGACGAGCAGGACCGCGCCGGCTGGGACCGCGCGCTGATCGCCGAGGGCCACGACGCTGGTCCGCGAGTGCCTCGCGATCAACCGCCCCGGCCGCTACCAGATGCTCGCCGCGATCAACGCCGTCCACACCGACGCCCCCACGGCGCGCGGACACGGACTGGTCGCAGGTCGTCGCGCTCTACGACCAGCTCACCCGGCTCGACCCGTCGCCGATCGTCGCGCTCAACCGCGCGGTCGCGGTCGCGGAGCTGGACGGCCCGAAGGTCGCCCTCGCGCTGGTCGACCGGCTGCCGCTCACGGGCTACCACGCCTGGCACGCCACCCGCGCCGACCTGCTCCGCAGGCTCGGCCGGAGCGCCGAGGCGAAGGAGGAGTACGACGCCGCGATCGCCGCGACCCAGAACTCCGCCGAGCGCGCCTACCTGAGCAGGAAGCGCGGCGAGCTGGTCTGAGCGGTCCACCGGAACGCGGGAAACGGCGGCCGACGCCGCACCGCGCCGGAAGGGCGAGAGTGCAGGTCAGCCGCCGTTTTCGCTGATTCATCAGCGGGCCGGCAGGCCCCGCTTGCTAGATGTCGTAGTAGAGCTCGAACTCGTGCGGGTGCGGGCGCAGCTGGATCGGGGCGATCTCGTTGGTCCGCTTGTAGTCGATCCACGTCTCGATCAGGTCCGCGGTGAACACGCCACCCTCGAGCAGGAAGTCGTGGTCGGCCTCGAGGGAGTCCATCACCGCGTCGAGGGAGGCGGGCACCGTGTCGATGTCGGCGTGCTCGTCCGGCGGCAGCTCGTAGAGGTCCTTGTCGACCGGCTGCGGCGGCTCCACCTTGTTCTTGATGCCGTCGATGCCGGCCAACAGCATCGCCGAGAACGCGAGGTAGGGGTTCGACGACGGGTCGGGGCAGCGGAACTCGATGCGCTTGGCCTTCGGGTTGGCGCCGGTGATCGGGATCCGGATGCAGGCCGAGCGGTTGCGCTGGCTGTAGACCAGGTTGACCGGGGCCTCGAACCCGGGCACCAGCCGGTGGTAGGAGTTCACCGTCGGGTTCGTGAACGCCAGCAGCGACGGGGCGTGCTTGAGCAGGCCGCCGATGTAGTAGCGGGCGGTGTCCGACAGGCCCGCGTAGCCGGCCTCGTCGTAGAACAGCGGCTCGCCGTTGTTCCAGATCGACTGGTGGCAGTGCATGCCGGAGCCGTTGTCGCCGAAGATCGGCTTCGGCATGAACGTCGCGGTCTTGCCGTTGCGCCACGCGACGTTCTTGACGATGTACTTGAACTTCATCACCGCGTCGGCGGAGGTGAGCAGCTCGTCGAAGCGCCAGTTGATCTCCGCCTGCCCGGCCGTGCCGACCTCGTGGTGCGCGCGCTCGACGATCAGGCCGGCCTTCTCCAGCTCGACGGTGATCTCGTCGCGCAGGTCGCCGAAGTGGTCGTACGGGGCCACCGGGAAGTAGCCGCCCTTGTACTTCACCTTGTAGCCGCGGTTGTTGTCCTCGGAGCCGGTGTTCCAGGCGCCGGCCTCGGAGTCGACGTGGTAGTAGCCCGCGTTCTGCGTGGTCTCGAAGCGCACCGAGTCGAAGACGTAGAACTCCGCCTCCGGCGCGAAGAACGCGGTGTCGCCGATGCCGGTGCTCTTCAGGTACGCCTGCGCCTTGCGGGCGATGTTGCGCGGGTCGCGGCTGTAGGCCTCACCGGTCAGCGGGTCGTGGATGAAGAAGTTCACGACCAGCGTCTTGTGCTCGCGAAACGGGTCGAGGTAGGCCGTCGTGGGGTCCGGGAACAGCGACATGTCCGACTCGTGGATCGCCTGGAACCCGCGGATCGACGATCCGTCGAAGTTCAGGCCGTCGTCGAACACCGACTGGTCGAACGAGGAGACGGGCACGGTGAAGTGCTGCATCACGCCGGGAAGGTCGCAGAACCGGACGTCGACCATCTCAACGCCCTCATCCTTGATGTACTTCAGCAGCTCGTCGCTGTTTGCGAACATTCGTCCTCCTTGACCGCGGCAGAGCGGTCGCGCTTTCTCACAAAGATTCGGCGATGCGGCACTGCACCACTGACCGCAACCTATGTAGTGGCGGTTTCTTGACCGTATCCCCTTTGTTTCGCCCATGTAACAGGGGCGTGGTCCGGCTCACGTAGGGCGGCCGGCGTCCGCGGCCGCTCGACGCCGACCGCTAGCGTGGTGCCGTGACACCTTCCCCAGCGCCGGCCGGACCGAGTGGTACGTCGTACCCGGGACAGCGCCTCGGGCTACCCGCCGACGGACCCGGATCGGTGGCCGGGTGGGGCCGCCGGCTGCTGGCATTGGTCGTGGACTGGTTCGCCTGCAAGCTGGTGCTCACGCTGTTCCTCGGCGCGGCGGCCTGGAGCGGCTCGGGGCTCTCCCAGTTCGCGCCCCTGGCCCTGTTCCTGGTCGAGACGACCCTGCTGACCACGCTGGCCGGCGGGTCCTTCGGGCAGCTGGTCACCCGGGTGGCCGTCGTACGCCTGGACAACACCCCGGTCACCCTGCTGCAGGCACTGCTGCGCAGCTTCCTGATCTGCCTGGTGGTGCCGCCACTGGTGTTCAACACCGACCAGCGCGGCCTGCACGACCTCGCGGTCAAGACGATCACGCTGCGCCGCTGACGCGTTCGCCGATCCCGCCCGCCGAGCCCGCAGGGCCGCGGGTGAAGGCCGGTGGGTTCGTCAGCGGGTGAGGGTCAGCTGGGCAACGTCGAGGTAGCCGGTGCGGAACCCCGCCTCGCAGTACGCCAGGTAGAACTCCCACATCCTGCGGAACGTGTCGTCGAAGCCGAGCTCGCGGACCGCCGGCCAGTTCTCGAGGAAGTTCTGCCGCCACAGCCGCAGCGTGTGCGCGTAGTGCCGGCCCATCGGGGCGATGCTCGAGACGTGCAGCGCGCTGTGCTCGCGCAGCACCCGCGAGATCGCCTCGGTGGAGGGCAGCATCCCGCCGGGGAAGATGTACTTGTGGATCCAGGTGTAGGTGTCGCGGGTGGCGACCATCCGGTCGTGCCCGATCAGGATCGCCTGGATCGCGGCGGTGCCGCCGTCGGCCAGCAGCTCGTCGATCTTCGCGAAGTACGTCGGCCAGTACTCCTCGCCGACGGCCTCGATCATCTCCACGCTGACGATCGCGTCGAACCGGCCGGTCTGGTCGCGGTAGTCGCGCAGCCCGATCTCCACCCGGTCGCCGACCCCAGCGGCATCGACCCGCTGCTGCGCCAGGGCCGCCTGCTCCGCCGAGATGGTCACGGTGGTCACGTCGGCGCCGCGCCGCGCGGCGCGGATCCCGAGCGTGCCCCAGCCGGTGCCGATCTCCAGCAGCCGTGACCCGGGGCCGACGCCGGCGGCGTCCAGGATCGCGTCCACCTTGCGGAGCTGGGCGGCCTCGAGATCGGCCGGGGTCGGGGGCGGCGCCAGCGACGCGAACAGCGCCGACGAGTAGGACATCGTCGGGTCCAGGAACAGCGCGAACATGTCGTTGGACAGGTCGTAGTGCGCCTCGATGTTCCTGCGGGCCCCGGCCACGGTGTTCTGCGGGTTCAGGCCGCGGGGGAGGACGGCGTGCCGGAGCTTGTAGAACGTCGGCCGGATCAGGCTGGTCAGCCGCTCGGCGAACGGCGCCAGCGCGTCCGCCAGGTCGGTGCCCTCGGCGGCCCGCCACTCGCCGGCCATGTAGGACTCTCCGATTCCGATCATCGGGCTCTGCGCCACCCGCGCGAAGAACGCCTCGGGGAGGGTGATGTCGATGGTCGGCCGCGCCTCGAGCACCGGGGCGCCGTACACCGGGCCGCCGCGCAGCCGCGCGGTGACCGGCACGCCGTGCAGGATCCGCCGGACGACCTGGCGGGCGATCGCGCCGCGCAGCCCGTAGGCCGGCGCGGGCGGCAGGTCGGACGAGGCGTTGCTGCGTCCGGTGGCGTGCGCCTCGGCGGTGCGTTCGAGCGAGGTGGTCATGACGGTGCCATTCCTTTCGGAGCCTGGTGCGGCCGCCGCGCGACGACCGGGAGCCGGCGTAACCAGAGCCGGATCCCGTGCCAGCGGATCAGGGCGGACACGCGGTGGGAGGGGAGCGGGTCGCGCGCCACCGCGGCGAGCGTCGTCGCCCGGGTGGCACGGGTGAGGTCGCCGACGACGGAGGCGGTGAACACCGTCCGGTCGTCCTGGGTCAGGCTGATCGCGACCAGCACCTGCGCGTCGGTGAGCCGGGTGCGGATGTCGTAGCGGCCCTCGACGGCGAAGAACGGGGAGACGTAGAACTCCTTGTCCACGCTGGCCCGGCTCGCCTCCGGGACACCTCGCTGCGCTCGGCGTGCCTCCAGCTCACTCCTCAACGCGTAGCTCTGTGGTTCTTGCTCCGCGCCTGCGGGGCTCGCCTCCGGGACACCTCGCTGCGCTCGGCGTGCCTCCGGCTCACTCCTCAACGCGTAGCTCTGTGGTTCTTGCTCCGCGCCTGCGGGGCTCGCCTCCGGGACACCTCGCTGCGCTCGGCGTGCCTCCGGCTCACTCCTCAACGCGTAGCAGTGCCGCTCCCCGTAGGTGTTGTGCACCTCCGCAAGCACGCCCTCGAGGTCACCGTCCGCGTCGAAGCAGAAGTACGTCGTCAGCGGGTCGAACACGTAGCCGAGGGACCGGGCGTTGGCCAGCATCAGCACCCGGTGCGCCGTCCACGGCACCCGCTGCGCGTCCAGGTAGGTGCGGATCTTCGCCGGCAGCGGGCGAGCGTCACCGGGGGCGAAGTGGTCCTCGCTGCGGATCGAGGCGAACGGTCGCAGCCAGCGCGGGAACGCGGCGTTCGGGTCGCCGGCGTCGACCAGCCACATCGTCGTACCGTGCGCGAACCCGTAGGCGAACGGGCGGGTACGCCGGTGCCGGACCTGGGCCCGCACCCGGGCCGGGGCGGTCACCACTCGACCCCCAGGGCCCGCGCGGCGAGCACGCCCGAGCGACAGCCGTCCTCGTGGAACCCCCAGCCGTGGTAGGCCCCCGCGAACGCGAGCCGGTCGCCGTTCAGCGCACCGAGCCGCTCCTGCGCCGCGACCGACGCCGCGGTGTAGGTCGGGTGCGTGTAGCTCATCTTCGCGATCACGTGGTCCGGGTCCGGCCCCGCCTCGGGGTTGAGCGTGACCACCAGCGGGTCGCTCTCGTCGTGCCCCTGCAGGCGGTTCATCCAGTACGACACGCGGGTCCGGTCGGTGAGGGTGTCGCAGTCCTCGAGCCGGTAGTTCCACGACGCCCGGCTGCGCGGGTGCGCCGGCAGCGCACCGGCGTCGCGGTGCAACCAGGCCACGTTGGTCGAGTAGCCGAACGCGCCCAGCAGGTCCTGCTCGGCGTCCTCGGCGTCGGTGAGCAGCGCAAGGGCGTCGTCGGCGTGCGTGGCGATGACCACCTTGTCGAAGCTGTGGTGCTCGCCCGGCCCCCCGTCGGGGGAGACCGTGTCGAGCTCGACCGCGTCCGGCTTCCGGCTCACCGCGGCGACCCGCGCGCCGGGGCGTACGGCGTCGAGGCGGGCGGTGATCGCCTGCACGTAGCTGCGCGAACCGCCGACCACCGTGTGCCAGGTCGGCGCCTCGCCGAGGGTGAGGAAGCCGTGGTGCCGCAGGAACGCGAACAGGTACGCGGCCGGGTAGGCCAGCGCCTCGGAGTGCCCCATCGACCACACGCAGGAGACCACCGGCAGCGCGTAGTGGGTGACGAAGTGCTGGTCGAAACCGTGCCGGTCGAGGAACTCGCCGTAGGTGAGCCCGGTGTCGTCGCCGTCCTCCAGGAGCGCGAGGGCGCGCTTCTGGAAGGAGCGGATCTGCGCCAGCAACCGCCAGAACCGGGGGTCGGCGACCCGGCGGCGCTGCGCGAAGATCCCGTTCGCCCGCCGGCCGCCCTTGTAGCTGAGCCCGCAGCCGTCGCAGCTGATGCTCATGCTCATCTCGGTGGGCCGGGTGCGCACCCCGAGCTCGTCGAACAGCCGCCGCAGCATCGGGTAGGTGCGGTCGTTGAGCACGATGAAGCCGGTGTCCACCGCGGCGGTGGTGCCGTCGCCCATCGTGACGTCGTGGGTGTGCGCGTGGCCGCCGACCCGGTCGTCGGCCTCGAACAGCGTCACGTGGTGGGTGCGCTGCAGCAGGTAGGCGGCGGTCAGCCCGGACACGCCGCCGCCGATCACGGCGACGCTCGGGCGGGCTGGGATGGAGTCCGTCATGTCTGGGGTTCGGACGTCACGGCGGCGCGGATTGGTCGGGCGGCCTACGCGTCGCGGATCTCGAGGCGCACGCGCTTGTTGCCCTTGCCCTTGGACTCCGTCCCGGTGACGGCGACCCGACCGACCTCGGCGGTGCTGAGCACGTGCGTGCCGCCGTCGGCCTGCTTGTCGAGCCCGACGATGTCGATCACCCGCAGCGGGTCGATCTCGCGGGGGATCAGGTTCGCCGCGGTGCGGATCAGCGCGGTGTCCTCGTCGGCGACCTCCCGGCCGACGAACTCGACGAGGACCTGGTGCGCCTTGGCGATCTCCTCGTTGACCCGGACCTCGACCTCGCGGCCGAACTCCGCGGACATCGACGGCAGCGGGAAGTCCAGGCGTCCCTTGCCGGGGTCCATGTTGCCGCCGGTCACCGGGATCCGGTGGTCGGCCCAGATCACCCCGCACAGGATGTGCAGGGCGGTGTGCGTGCGCATCGTGAGGTGTCGGCGGGCCCAGTCCAGCTCGCCCGCCACCTCGGCGCCCGGCTCGGGCAGCTCGGGCGCGTCCAGCCAGTGCCAGATCCGGCCACCGTCGCGGGCCACCCGGGTCACCAGCGCGGCGCCGCCGTCCCAGCGGAGCCGGCCGAGGTCGTGCGGCTGGCCGCCGCCGCCGGGGTAGAACGCGGTGCGGCGCAGCGCCACCCGGCCCTGCTCACGGTCGACGTCCTCGACGGAGGCGTCGAACTCACGCAGGTACGCGTCGACCGAGAACAGCTCGCGCGCGGCCTGCTCGGCCGGTGCCCCCTGCGGGACCGGGTCCCGTCGTCCCGGGACGGCCATCGCCCCACCCCCTCCTGCGCGGTCGTGCCTCCATCAAAGCACCCCACCGGTGAGCGGGGCGCCGCGCGGGCGCGCAGGCGACTCGTGGCCGAGGGTCGTCGGGCTCAGCGGCCCCGCATGTTCTGCCGCGCGCCCTTCATGCTGGTCGGCATCGGGCCCTTCGGCAGCGGGACGTTGGACCGGTTGGCGTCCAGCGCCTTGAGCCGGGCCAGCACGTCGGTCATCTCCGCGGGCTTGAGCTGCTTGCCGAGCTTGGCGACGTGCCGGGCCAGCTTGTTCACCGGTACGGCGTCCGGGCCGTCGCCGCACACCACCTCGTGGATCGGGGTCTCGGAGGCCACGCGCTCGTGCTTGCGGCGCTCGTTGCCGAGCAGCGACCGGAGCCGGTTGGGGTTGCCCTCGCCGATCAGCACGATGCCGGGCGGGCCGACCGCCCGGTGCACCAGGTCCTGGTTCTTGTTGAACGCGATCGCCGGGTCGACCTTCCAGCCGCGGCGGAGGCTGCCGAGCACCGCTGCGGCCGCGCCGGGCCGGCCCTCGAGCTGGGAGTACATCGCCTTCTGCGCCCGGCGGCCGAACAGGATCAGCGCCGAGAGCAGCCCGAACATCAGGCCGGTCACGAGCGCGAAGACCCAGCTGCCCTCGACCAGCACGAACACCCCGAAGGCGATCGCGGCGGTGACCACGAAGGTGCCCAGCAGGATGAGCCCGATCCTCGGGTCGGACTCCTTGGTCATCCGGTAGCTGGCCAGGAGCTGCTGCCGGCGGCTCTCTTTGGCGGGCTGGTCGGTCTTCGCCATGCGCGGTGCCTTTGCTGTTCTGCGAGGTGGACGGGCCATTGTCTCAGACCCCGGTCGTGCGGTCAGCGGGTCAGTGGCCGGCGGACCGTTCCCGCGCCTCGATCGCCTGCCGGTAGAGCCGGCCGGCGCGGTAGGACGAGCGCACCAGCGGGCCGGACATCACCCCGGCGAACCCGATCTCGTCGGCCTCGTCCTTGAGCTCGACGAACTCCTCGGGCTTCACCCACCGCTCGATCGGGTGGTGCCGCAAGGAGGGGCGCAGGTACTGGGTGATCGTGATCAGCTCGCAGCCCGCGTCGTGCAGGTCGCGCAGCGCCTGGGAGATCTCCTCGCGGGTCTCGCCCATGCCGAGGATCAGGTTGGACTTGGTGACCAGGCCGAACTCGCGCGCCGAGGTGAGCACCTCGAGGGAGCGGTCGTAGCGGAACGCCGGCCGGATCCGCTTGAAGATCCGCGGCACAGTCTCCACGTTGTGCGCGAGCACCTCGGGACGGGACTCGAAGACCTCGCGGAGTAGGTCGGGCTTGCCGTTGAAGTCCGGGATCAGGTTCTCCACCCCGGTGTCCGGGTTGAGCTCGTGGATCTGCCGGACGGTCTCGGCGTACAGCCACGCGCCGCCGTCGGGGAGGTCGTCGCGGGCCACCCCGGTGATCGTCGCGTAGCGCAGCCCCATGGTCTGCACGCTCTCCGCGACCCGGCGCGGCTCGTCGCGGTCCAGCGGCTCCGGCCGGCCGGTGTCGATCTGGCAGAAGTCGCAGCGCCGGGTGCACTGGTCGCCGCCGATCAGGAAGGTGGCCTCGCGGTCCTCCCAGCACTCGAAGATGTTCGGGCAGCCGGCCTCCTGGCAGACCGTGTGCAGCCCCTCGGACTTCACCAGGTTCTGCAGCTCGCGGTACTGCGGCCCCATCTTCGCCCGGGTCTTGATCCACTCGGGCTTCTTCTCGATCGGGGTCTGGCTGTTGCGGACCTCGAGCCGGAGGAGCTTGCGGCCGTCCGGCGCGGGCCCGTGATCTGGTGCGGCTGGGGCTTGAGTCACGCCGGCCACTGTACGCCGGGCCGATCCGTGGCCCCAATCCGCGCGGCGCCCCGGCGGTGGGCCCGCGCGGGGCCGCGGATCAGGGGACGTCGCGCCGCCGGAACGCCAGCCAGGACACCAGCAGCGTGGCCACCAGCAGCACCCCGAGGTAGGCCGCGCCGTGCGTCAGCGGCACCAGGTAGGAGCGGTCGCAGGCGTCGAGGCTCGGCGGGCACGCCAGCCGGTCGTCGAAGACCCGGGTGCCGTTGCGCACCCAGGCGAACACGTTGTTGCGCGAGGCTCCACTGGCCGGCCCGGTCCACCGGCAGCAGCGCGACCAGGGCCTCGCCGCCGACGACGTACGCGAACAGCAGCGCGAGCGTGCCCACGGTGTGCCGCAGCAGCATGGTGAGCGCGAAGCCGCCGAGCCCGGCGAACCCCGCGAGCAGCACGCCGCGCGCCGCCAGCCAGCGGACCTGCTCCTGCACCGACGCGCCGAGCGGCAGGCCGCGCGCCTCGGCGGTCAGGTAGAGCGACGCCCAGAAGCCGGCCACCAGCACCCCCGAGGCCACCAGCGTGCCCACCGTGACCGCGGCCGCCTTGGCCAGCCACACCCGGGTGCGGCGCGGCTCGAACAACAGCTGGTTGCTCATCGAGCCGGATGCCCAGTCGCCGCCGGCGAACGTGGCCCCGACGATGATCGACAGGGCCGCCAGCAGCACCAGCTGGGTCAGCCCGCGGTCGTGCTGCTGCTCGGCCAGGGACAGCGGACGCCGGGCGAGGTAGTTCTCCGGCCGCGGGGTGAGCATCCCGGTGCACTGCCGCGCGGTGCCGCCCGGCCCGAAGAACTGGCCGGGGTGCCTCCGGCAGGTCGCGAGCTCCCGCTTGAACCCGGGGTCGGCGGCGTCCGCGGCCGCCCGGGCCCGCGCGGTGGCGTGCTCGGCCGCCGAGACCGGGCGGCTGTCCCAGACGGCGGTGCCCGCGAGCAGCGCGGTGAGCACCGCACCGGCCAGCAGCACGAGCACGACCGCGCGCCGGGAGCGGAACCGGTCCAGCTCGACCAGGAACGTCCTCATCGCGCACCGCCGGGGGTGGCGGCCAGCGAGGCGTCGTGGGTGAGCCGCAGGAACACCGTCTCGAGGTCGGCGCGCACCGGGGTGAGCTCGCGGACGTAGACGCCGTGCCGGGCGAGCACCCGGGTGACGTCCTCGGGGTGCTCGGCGCCCTCGACGTTCAGGTGCTCGCCGTCGCGGACCACCCGGTAGCGGGCCTCCTCCAGGTGCCGGGTCGCGGCCTCCGGGTCGGCCACGCCGACCCGGACGGTGCGCACCGTGCTGTCCCCGACGAGCTCGTCGACCGGCCCGTGCGCCAGCAGCCGGCCGTTGCCGATGATCGACACCGAGTGGCAGACCTGCTGCACCTCGGCCAGGATGTGCGAGCTCAGCAGCACCGTCACCCCGCTCTCGCCGAGCTCGCGCACCATGTCGCGGATGTCGCGGATCCCCGCCGGGTCCAGACCGTTGGTGGGCTCGTCGAGGATCAGCAGGTCGGGGGACTTGAGCAGGGTGGCGGCGATCGCCAGCCGCTGCTTCATCCCGAGCGAGTAGCCCTTGTAGCGCTCCCGGCCCCGGCCGGCCAGCCCGACCTGCGCCAGCGCGCCCTCCACCTGGCTGCGGGGCGCACCGATCGAGCGGGCCAGCAGCCGCAGGTTCTTGCGGCCGCTGAACGCGGGCACGAACCGCGGCTGTTCGACCACCGCGCCGACCCGGGTGAGCACCGCGGCCTGCCGGTGCGGGACCGGCTCGCCGAACAGCCGCATCTCGCCGCGGCTGGCCCGGGCCAGCCCGAGCAGCATCCGGATGGTGGTGGTCTTCCCGGAGCCGTTCGGGCCCAGGAACCCGTGCACGCCGCCGCGCGGCACGGCCAGGTCCAGGTCGTCGACGGC
Organism: uncultured Actinomycetota bacterium; assembly: GCA_963728775.1. Classification (GTDB taxonomy): domain Bacteria; phylum Actinomycetota; class Actinomycetes; order Propionibacteriales; family Nocardioidaceae; genus Nocardioides_B. The sequence continues at coordinate 56,186 of CAVSLP010000007.1, read as the reverse complement.
GACCACGGCGCGTCCGCGCCGGGTGCGGTAGACCTTGCGCAGCCCGGAGGTCTCGATGACCAGGTCGCTCGCCATGGCCGCCAGCCTTCCGCAGCGGGCCGCGGGACGCCGACCCGACACGCCCGTCAGCGGGCGGCGGGGTCGATCAGCCGCGGCCTGCCGCCCGGCTCCGGCTTGGCCGGGTAGTCCGGGGTCGGGTCGTACGGCGTCCAGGCGAGCAGCCCGCCGAGGTGCCGTTCGACGACCGGGGCGGCCTCGCCGACCGTCACGTCGCGGCCGAGCTCGGCCGACAGGGAGGTGACCCCGGCGTCGGAGATGCCGCACGGCACGAACCGGTCGTACCAGGACAGGTCCACGTCGCAGTTGAGCGCGAAGCCGTGCATCGTGACCCCGCGGCTGACCCGGATGCCGATCGCGGCGATCTTGCGCTCCGGGCCCCGGTCATCCTCGGCGAGCCAGACGCCGCTGCGGCCGGGGACCCGGGCGGTGGTGACCCCGAGCTCCGCGCAGGCCGCGATCAGCGCCTCCTCGAGCCGGCGCACGTAGTCGACGACCAGCACGTGCTCGGGCAGCCGCACGATCGGGTAGCCCACCAGCTGGCCGGGGCCGTGGAAGGTGATCTTGCCGCCTCGGTCGACGTCCACCACGGAGGCCCCGCCGGGGTCGACCGGCCGCTCGTGCGGCTCGGTGCGCTTGCCCGCGGTGAACACCGGCGGGTGCTCGAGCAGCAGCACGGTGTCCGGCCCGCCGTCCACGACGGCCGCGTGCACCTCGCGCTGCAGCTCCCAGGCGTCGACGTACTCGACGGCCGCGTCGCCGAAACCCACGGTCTTGACGATGAGTTCGCTCACCCGACGACTCTAACCCGGCCCGCCCGGGCGTCGGTTTGGGCGGCGGTTGGGTGGAGGGGTGATTATGGAACCCTCAAGTCCGTCCGAGTCGAGAGGCGTCCCGATGGCGAGTGCGACCCCCCGGTCGAAGCGCTGGATCCTGCCCGCCCTGCTGGTGGTCGTCTGGCTCGCGGTGGGCGGCGTGGCCGGCCCGTACTTCGGCAGGCTGGCCGAGGTGCAGAAGAACGACAACGCCTCGTTCCTGCCGCAGAGCGCCGAGTCGACCGAGGTGCTCAACCGGTTCCTGCAGTTCGTGGGCCGGGAGAGCATCCCGGCCACCGTGGTCTACCAGCGCGACGGCGGCCTGACCGCCGCGGACAAGGCCACCATCCGGGGCTACACCCGGCAGATGGCGGCGGTGAAGAACGTGGACGGCGCCGCGATCGCGCCGCCGACGTACTCCGCCGACGGCACCGCGGCCCGGGTGGTGGTGCCGGTCACCGCCCCCGACGGCGAGCGGATCGTCACCGCGGTGGACGCCGTGCGAGACGTGGTCAAGGACCCACCGCCCGGGCTGACCGCCCTGGTCGGCGGCCAGGGCGGCATCCTCGGCGACTTCATCACCGCGTTCGCCGGCATCGACGGGGTGCTGATCGTGGTCGCGCTGGTCGTGGTGCTGGTGATCCTGCTGGTGGTCTACCGCTCGCCGGTGCTGCCGCTGCTGGTGCTCGGCTCGGCGATGCTGGGGCTCACCTTCGCCGCGATGGCGATCTACTACCTGGCCAAGAACGGCGTCATCGACCTGAACGGGCAGAGTCAGGGGATCTTCGCGATCCTGGCGGTCGGCGCCGCCACCGACTACTCGCTGCTGATCGTCTCCCGCTACCGCGAGGAGCTGCGCGACAGCGAGTCCAGGTACGACGCGATGCGCCGGGCGTACCGCGCCGCGCTGGAGCCGATCGTGGCGTCCGGGCTGACGGTGATCCTGGGCCTGCTGTGCCTGCTGCTGTCCGACCTGTCCAGCCTGCGCGGGCTCGGCCCGGTCGGCGCGATGGGGGTCGCGGCGGCGATGCTGTCCTCGCTGACCCTGCTGCCCGCGGTGCTGCTGCTGCTCGGCCGCCGGGCGTTCTGGCCGTTCGCCCCGCGGTTCGGCTCGGAGCACACCGACGTGACGGGGGTCTGGGGCCGGGTGGCCCGCCTGGTCGGGCGCCGGGCCCGGCTCATCTGGGTGGGCCTGTTGGTGGTGCTCGCCGGCTTCGCGGCGTTCCTGCCGACGCTCAACGAGGACCCGGTCCCGCAGACCGACCTGTTCCTCACCAAGGTCGACTCGGTCAAGGCGCAGGACATCATCGACCGGCACTTCAGCAGCGACCAGGCCAACCCCGCGATCGTGCTCACCCCGAAGGGCGACGTGCAGCAGGTGATGCGGGTCGCCCGCGGCCTCGACGGCGTCGCCGCGAACGGCGTCTCGTACCTGCCGGCCGGGGCGCCGTCCGGGCCGCAGCCGCCGCAGCCGAAGGTCGTCGACGGGGACGCGATCGTGTTCGTGACGCTGGCCGACCCGTCCGACTCGGCGGCCGCGACGAGCACGGTGCGGACGCTGCGCACGGAGCTCGACCGGGTGGGCACCGACGTCAAGGTCGGCGGCAACACCGCGATCCAGCTGGACACCCGCGCCACGGTGGACTCCGACCGGGCCAAGGTGATCCCGGCGATCCTGCTGGTGATCTTCGTGGTGCTCGCGCTGCTGCTGCGCTCGCTGCTCGCGCCGGTGCTGCTGCTGCTCGCCAACGTGCTGTCGTTCGGGGCGACGATGGGGATCAGCGCGCTGCTGTTCAACCACGTGTTCGGCTTCCCCGCCTCCGACCCCTCGACGCTGCTGATCGGGTTCGTGTTCCTGGTCGCGCTCGGCATCGACTACTCGATCTTCCTGATGACCCGGGTCCGGGAGGAGTCCCTGCGGCAGGGCACCCACCCGGGCATCCTCAAGGGCCTGTCGGTGACCGGCGGGGTGATCACCTCGGCCGGCGTGGTGCTGGCCGCGACGTTCGCGGCGCTCGGGGTGCTGCCGCTGCTGTTCCTGGCGCAGATCGCGTTCATCGTCGCCTTCGGGGTGCTGCTGGACACCCTGGTGGTGCGCTCGCTGCTGGTCCCCGCGTTGGGCTACGACCTCGGCCCCCGGCTGTGGTGGCCGTCCCGGCTCTGGCACACCCCGGACCACGCGGACCCGGGCACCGCGCGGATGCTGCACGTCGGCGCGGCGGATGGGGTGCGGGTGGGCACCGACCCCGCGGGTGGTCCCGGCGCCCCCGGGGACGGTGAGCCCGCGCGGCCGGCCGGTGCCGGGCCCGGGGCTGTGGACGACGCCCGCGGGCGCGGCCGCGGGTAGGCCACCCTGGTGCGATGACCTCGCACCGCGCCCGCCCCGTGCTCGCCGGCGTCCTCGGGCTGCTCCTGGTCGCCGCCTGCGGGAGGGCGGCCCAGCAGCCGGCCCAGCAGCCGGCAAGGCAGCCGGCGCCGTTCGGCGGGGCGCGACCGGTGCCGACCGTGGCGGTCGGGCAGCCGGCGACCGGTGCACCCGGCGTCCCCGGGCCGGCGAGGTCCGGGCCGCGCCGGGGTGCGGCACCGCCGCGGCCGCTCGCGGTGCTGCACCGCTGGGATCGGCGACGGTCCCGCGCGTACGCCACCGGCTCCGTGGCCGCGCTGCGCGACCTGTACGTCGCGGGGTCGGGCGCCGCCGCGGTCGACGCGGGGCTGCTGCGGGGCTACCGGGCCCGCGGCTACCGGGTCCGCGGGATGCGGACGCAGCTGCTGGCGGTCACGGTGCTGGCGCACCGTCCGGGGCGGTGGCGGCTGCGGGTCACCGACCGGCTGGTCGGCGCGACGGCGGTGCGGGACGGGCGCCCGACCGCGCTGCCGCGCGACCGGGCCAGCACCAGCGTGCTCCAGCTGGTGCGCGGCAAGGACCGCCGCTGGCGCGTCGCCTGGGTGCGCCGGCCCTGACCGGGCGGCGGGCGGGTCAGCGTCCGAGGCCGGCCTCGCGGGCCACCACGATGGCGCGGGCCCGGTCCGGGACGTCGAGCTTCGCGAACACGTTCGACACGTGGTTGCGCACGGTCTTGTCCGAGACGACCAGGTGCCGGGCGATGTCCCGGTTGGACCAGCCCCGGGCGATCAGCTCGAGCACCTCCTCCTCGCGCTCGGTCAGCACCGGGAAGACGCCGCCGCGCGGCCGGCCGGTCTGCGTGGTCAGCCTGCCGAGCACCCCGACCACGATGTCGGCGCCGAACACCGCGTCGCCTCCGGCCACCGCCCGCACCGCGGCCACGATCCGCTCACCCGAGGTGCCCTTCACCAGGTAGCCGCGTGCCCCCGCCCGCAGCGCGGCCTGCACCGACTCGTCGTCGGCCGACATGGTCAGCACCAGCACCCGGGTGTCCGGCAGCTCCGCGAGCAGCCGCCGGGTGGCCTCGATGCCGCCGGTGCCGGACATGTGCAGGTCCATCAGTACGACGTCGGGGCGGACGTCGCGGGCGAGGGCGACCGCCGTGTCGCCGTCGTCGGCCTGGCCGACCACCTCGATGTCGCCGGCCTCGTCCAGCACCCCGCCGAGCCCGCGCCGGAACACCGGGTGGTCGTCGGTGATCAGCACCCGGATCACGACCCGACCACCCCGTCCACCCCGTCCACCCCGTCCACCGGGGCCGCCGGGGCCAGCGGCAGCACCGCGTGCACCCGGGTGCCCTGCCCCCGGCGGAACCGGACCGTGCAGGTGCCCCCGAGCTCCTCGGCGCGGTGCCGCATCGACACCAGCCCGGTGCCCGTGCCCGCCGGGGGAGTGCCCGTGCCGTCGTCCTCGACGGTCACGTGCAGCCCGTCATCCCGGTGCAGCCCGACCCGCATCCGGGTGGCCCGGGCGTGCCGGGCGACGTTCGTCATCGCCTCGCTGGCGATCCGGTAGGCGGCCACCTCCACCGCGGCCGGCAGGTCGTCCAGCGCGTCCGCCTCCACCCGCACCGTCAACGCACCGCCGGTGCGGGCCGCCAGGAGTTCGCCCTGCCGGCGCAGCGCGCCCACCAGGCCCGCCTCGGTGAGGGCGGGCGGGCGCAGGTCGGCCACGATGCGGCGGACGTCGTCGACGCAGGCCGCGGTCTCGGCGCGCAGGTCCTCCAGCAGCCTCGCCGCGGCGCGGCCGTCGCGGGCGGCGGTCCGCCCGGCCGTCTCCAGGCCCAGCGAGATCCCGGCCAGCGCGGGCCCGAGCCCGTCGTGCAGGTCGCGGTGGATGCGCGCGCGCTCCTGCTCCCGGGTGCTCACCACCTGCTCCCGGGACCGGACCAGCTCGCGGGTGGCCCGGACCCCGTGCGCGGCCACGGCCACCTGCTGGGCGAACCGGGTGAGCAGCTCGGCGTCCCGGTCGGCCAGCTCGCGTTCCCCGGAGCGCAGCCCGACGGTGAGCACCCCGGCGTCCTCGCCCGCGTGCTGCAGCGGGAGGTCCACGGTGCGGGCCGGTGCGTCGCCCGCGACGCAGGCCGGGCGCTCCTCCCCGGCGAGGCGGATGGCGGCGTACGGCAGCCGCAGCGTCCGCCGTACCGCCTGCACGCTGGCCGGCAGCACGTCCTCGGTGCTCAGCGTGGCCGCCAGCCGGTCGCCGAGCCGCTGCAACGCGGCGACCGGGTCGTCGCGCTCCCCGTACAGCAACCGGGTGACCCCGGCGTGCAGCCGGGTCTGCAGCCGGGCGAGCAGCAGGGCCGCGACCGCGGTGAGCAGCGCGGGCACCACCCCGGCGCGGGTCCCGGCACCGAGGACGGCGGCGGTGCCCAGGTAGACGGTCACCGCCGCGCCGCTGAGGACCAGGTACACCAGGGTCCGGGAGAGCACCGGCTCGATGTCGAACAGCCGGTGGCGGGTGATCCCGACCCCCAGGGCCGCGAACGAGAGCACGTTGAGGCCGAAGTCGGCGGCCGGCGGCAGCGGCAGCAGGGTGAGCAGCCCGAGCAGGATCGCCGCGGCGAACCACGCGTTGCGTGCGCGCTCGAACCGGGGCACCCGCCGCATCCGGACCAGCACCCCCACCGCGGCGGCGAGCCCGGTGAACACGGCCACCGCGAAGCCGACCGCGGCCACGGCCAGCTGCGGGCCGTCCGGCAGCGGCAGGTCCACCGGGTTCCTCGCGAACCGGAAGCCGCTGCTGTCCAGCGCGTCCTGGGTGGTGGCCAGCGCGAGGCATGCGAAGGCTGCCGCCGCGCAGCCGACGCGGGCCGGCCAGCGCCACCGCGGCGACGCCAGCCGGCCGTCCGGGTAGAGCAGGGGCACCAGCAGGGTGAGGCCGAGGAGGGCCGGGAACCACAGCACCGAGGCCGCCCAGGCGGCCGCGGCGGCGAGCGGGCGACCCGGGTCCTGCGCCACCGCGTTCCCGAGCGCGGACACGGCCGCGAGCAGTCCGCCGGCGGCCAGCAACGGCCCCAGCCGGTTTCCGGGAGCGTCCCGGAGCACCGCCGCCCCGACGATCCCGAAGCCGAGCCCGGCCAGCCAGGTGTTCGCCTCGTTCTGGGCCAGCAGCACCCCGGCGTCCTGGTGGTCGAGGACGGCCAGCGCGACCGCCGTGCCGGAGAGCACGACGGTGACCCCCGCGACTGCCGCGGGGGTCACGCGCCGGACGAGCTCGGTCATGTCGTCGATCAGTGTGCTCGCGCGGCGCGCTCGGCGCGCGAGATTCGCACGTATCCGGTCACCACCGCCCAGGCCAGCACCGCGTCGGCGGCCAGGCCGCTGGCGTGGGAGGCGACCCCGAGGCCGCCACCGAAGTCGAGCAGGGCGAAGGCGAGGACCAGCGCGACGACGAGGCGGGGCACGTGGCGCGAGCGCCACATCGCCACCGCGAACAGCAGGTTGCCGAGGACCGCCGCGGGCAGGAACATCACGAACGTGGTGACCCCGGAGATGCCGATGTCGGTCACGTCGAGGATGCCGACCGCGGCGTCGACCCGGCCCTGCTGCGCCGCCCAGTGCGCACTCATCTCCACGCCGTGGATCGCCGCCAGGCCGACCATGGCACAGACCAGCATCCCGAGGGCCGCGGCGGCGATCCGGCGGGACTGGTCGCGGACCAGCCGGTAGCCGAAGTAGAAGGTGCCGAGCATGCAGGGGATCGCCAGCACGCCGAACGCCTGGGACAGCTCGAGCTGGGTGGGGTTCGCCAGCCACCACTGCACCCGCTCCCGGGAGGAGGCGAACGCCGGTTCGAGCAGGAACTCCGTGAGCTGGAACGCACCGCCGAGCAGGAACAGCGTGGCCGCGAGCCAGCGGGTGCGGCCGGTGATCGGGTGCGGGTGCCGCTCGGCGGCGACGGGGGTGTCGATGATGACGGTCACGGTGCCCTCCCGGGCCTGGGGCGCCTCGTTCGGCGCCGTGCACCGGCAGCGTGGCGCGGGAGCTGTCCCGGCCGCACGGGAGCGCGGTCCCGACTTCGGGTCGGGACAACCGCGGCCGGGTCGGATCAGGCCAGTGCGGCGGCGAGCACCGCGTCCAGGTCCGGCTGCTCGAAGACGAAGCCCTCCGCGAGCAGCCGAGCCGGCACCACCTGGCAGGAGCCGAGCAGCTCCCCGGACAGCCCGCCCGCGGCCTTGCGCAGCGGCAGCGCCGGGACCCGCAGCCGGGTGGGCCGGTGCAGCCGCTCGCCGAGCGCCGCGGTGAACTCGGCGTTGGTGCAGGGCTCGGGCATGGACAGGTTGTAGGGGCCGCTGCTCTCCTCGCGGGTCGCGAGGAAGGTCGCCGCGCGGACCCAGTCGCCCAGGGAGATGATCGGGAAGTACTGCGAGCCGTCGCCGAGCGGTCCGGCGAGCCCGGTCAGGAAGGCGGTGCGGATCAGCCGGAACGCCAGGGCGCGGCGATCCATCACCGGCGCGGTGCGCAGGACGCAGACCCGGGCCCCGGCCGCGGCGGCCGGCTCGGTGGCGGCCTGCCACTCCCGGGTCACCTCGGTGAGCAGGCTGCCCGGCGCGGTGCCGCTGTCCTCGGTGAGCACCTCCGCGCCGCGGTCGCCGTAGAACGAGGTGCCGTTCTGGGCCAGGAACACCGGCAGCCGGTCGCTGCGGGCGATCGCGCCGGCCAGCGTCTCGGTGCTGCGCACCCGGCTGTCGTGCAGCGTGGTGCGGTACCTCGCGGAGTGCGGGTTGCCCGCGAGCGGCGAGCCGGACAGGCAGGCGACCACGTCGGCGCCCTCGATCACCGCGTCGTCCACCGTGCCGGCGTGGGGGTCCCACCGGGACTCGCGGTCCGACAGCGGCTCGCCGCGCACCAGCCGGACCACCTCGTGGCCCTGCTGCGCCAGGTGGTCGCGCCAGGCGGTGCCGAGCAGACCCGATGCGCCTGCCAGTACGAACCTCATGGGCTCACCCTAGAGAACCGCGACAACCCGGACGCGACGCCGCGGACGCCCCCCGGGCCCACGGCATGCGCGGGGCCCGGTGCCAGCAGCACCGGGCCCCGCGTCGTACGGCGTCGCTCAGACCTCGAACTGGCCGGCCTCGAGACGCTGCTTGACGTCGGAGAGGAACCGGGCCGCGTCCGCGCCGTCGACCAGCCGGTGGTCGTAGGTGAGCGCGAGGTAGACCATCTGCCGCACCGCGATCGTCTCGCCGAGGTTCGGGTCGTCGATCACCACGGCGCGCTTGACCACCGACCCGGTGCCGAGGATCGCCACCTGCGGCTGGTTGATGATCGGGGTGTCGAACAGCGCGCCCCGGCTGCCGGTGTTGGTCAGCGTGAAGGTGCCGCCGGCCAGCTCGTCCGGGCCGATCTTGTTCGCGCGGGTGCGCTCCGCGACGTCCGCGATCTTGCGGGCCAGCCCGGCGATGGACAGGTCGCCGGCGTCCTTGATCACCGGGGTGAGCAGCCCCTTCTCGGTGTCCACCGCGACCGAGAGGTTCTCGTGGTCGTAGTAGGTGACCTCGCCCTTCTCGGTGTCGATCGCGGCGTTCAGCGACGGGTGCTCCTTGAGCGCGTCGATCGCGGCCTTGGCGAAGAACGGCAGGAACGACAGCTTGACGCCCTCGCGGGCCGCGAAGTCGGCCTTCACCGCGTCGCGCAGCCGCGCGATCGGGGTGACGTCGACCTCGAGCACGGTGGTCAGCTGCGCGGAGGTCTGCAGCGACTCCACCATCCGCTTCGCGATCACCTTGCGCAGCCGGGTCATCGGCTCGGTCTTGCCGCGAAGCGGGCTCGGCGCGCCGGACGGCGCACCGGTGGCCGCGGCCGGTGCCTCGGCGGCGGGCGCCTCCGGGGCGGGTGCCTGCTTCGCCTTCGCGGCGTCGAGCACGTCCTGCTTGCGGATCCGGCCGCCCACGCCGCTGCCCTCGAGCGAGTTCAGGTCGACGTCGTGCTCGGCGGCCATCTTGCGGACCAGCGGGGTGACGTACGGGCCGGTCTCGCCGTCGGCCGCCTTCGGCGCGGCCTGCTCGTGCTTCGGCGGCGCCGGCGCCTGCTGGGCGGCGGGGGCCTCCTGCCTCGGCTGCTCCTGCTGCGCGGCCGGGGCGGGCTCGGCCGGGGCCTGTGCGGCCCCGTCGCCGGACGACTCCTGCTCGGCGGGCTGCTCGGCGGCGGGCTGCTCTCGGCGGGGGGCTGTGCCGGTGCGGGCGGCTCCTCGCCGCCGGCCGGGGCCGCGTCGCCGGAGCCGATCACCGCCAGCTGGGCGCCCACCTCGACGGTCTCGTCCTCCTGCACCTTGATCTCCAGCAGCTTGCCGGCCACCGGCGAGGGGATCTCGGTGTCCACCTTGTCGGTGGAGACCTCCAGCAGCGCCTCGTCGACCGCGACGTCGTCGCCGACCTGCTTGAGCCAGCGGGTCACGGTGCCCTCGGTGACCGACTCGCCGAGGGCCGGCAGCGTCACCGGGGTCCCGGAGCTGGACTTGCCGCCCTGCGAGGCCTCGGACTCCTGCCGGGTGTCGCTGGAGCTGGGCGCGGTCTCCTGGGCCGGGGGAGCGCTGTCGGTCTGCGCCGCCGGCGGCGCGGTCTCGGTCTCGGTCTTGCGGGGCGTCGCCTCGCCGTTGGGGGACTCCGAGGACGTGGCCGCCTGCTGCGGGGGCTGCTCCTGCGGCGTCTCCTCGGCGGGCGCCTCCTGCTGCCCGGAGCCGGAGGAGTCGCCCCCGGACTCGCCCTCGTCGCCGATCAGGGCCAGCTCGGCGCCGACCTCGATGGTCTCGTCCTCCTGCACCTTGATCTCCAGCAGGGTGCCGGCCACCGGCGAGGGGATCTCGGTGTCGACCTTGTCGGTCGAGACCTCGAGCAGCGGCTCGTCGACCGCGACCTGGTCACCCGGCTGCTTGAGCCAGCGGGTGACGGTCCCTTCGGTGACGGACTCGCCGAGTGCGGGGAGGGTGACTGAGGTCGCCATTGCGTTCCTTCGCTCCTTGGGGTGCTTCGCTGGTTGAGTCTATGAGTGGGCGTGAAGCGGCTTGCCGGCCAGTGCGAGGTGCGCCTCGCCCAGCGCCTCGTTCTGGGTCGGGTGCGCGTGCACCAGCGGGGCCACGTCCTCCGGGTGCGCCTCCCAGTTGTAGATCAGCTGGGACTCGCCGATCAGCTCGCCGGCGCGGGCCCCGACGATGTGCACGCCGACCACCGGCCCGTCGGCGCGGCGCACCAGCTTCACGAAACCCTGGGTCTTGAGGATCTGGCTCTTGCCGTTGCCGCCCAGGTCGTAGGTCAGGGTCTGCACCTGGTCCTCGCCGTACGTCGACCGGGCGGCCGCCTCGTCCAGGCCGACCGAGGCGACCTCGGGGTCGCAGTAGGTCACCCGGGGGATGCCGGACTCGTCGATCGGCACCGGGTCCAGGCCGGCGATCTCCTCGGCGACGAAGATGCCCTGCGCGAAGCCGCGGTGCGCCAGCTGCAGGCCGGGGACGATGTCGCCGACCGCGTACACGCCCTCGAGGTTGGTCCGCAGCCGCTCGTCGGTGGGCACGAACCCGCGGTCCATGGTGAGCCCCTGCTCCTCGTAGCCGAGGCCGTCGGTGGTCGGGCCGCGGCCGACCGCGACCAGCAGCACCTCCGCCTCGAGCACCTCGCCGCCCTCGACGGTGAGGCGGACGCCGTGCTCGCTCGTCTCGACGGACTGGAACGGGGCGCCGGTGCGGAACCCGATCTTGCGCTTGCGGAACGCGCGCTCGAGGGCCTTGGAGACGTCCTCGTCCTCGGCGGCCACCAGCCGGGGGAGCGCCTCGACGATGGTCACCTCCGCGCCGAACGAGCGCCACACGCTGGCGAACTCGCAGCCGATCACGCCGCCGCCGAGCACGATCGCGGAGGCCGGCACCCGGTCCAGGGTGAGCGCGTGCTCGGAGGTCAGGATCCGCTCGCCGTCGACCTCGAGGCCGGGCAGGGACCGGGAGTAGGAGCCGCTGGCCAGCACGACCGAACCGCCGGTGTAGCGCTGGCCGTTGACCTCGACGGTGCGCGGCCCGGCCAGCCGGCCCTCGCCCTCGACGACGGTGATGCCGCGGCCCTTGACCAGCCCGGTGAGGCCCTTGTACAGCCGGGAGACCACGCCGTCCTTGTACTTGTTGACGCCGCCCATGTCGATTCCCTCGAAGGTGGCGTTGACGCCGAACTGCTCGGAGTCGCGGGCGGAGTCGGCGACCTCGGCGGCGTGCAGCAGCGCCTTGGTGGGGATGCAGCCGACGTGCAGGCAGGTGCCGCCGACCTTGCCCTTCTCGACCAGCGCCACGCTCAGCCCGAGCTGTGCGGCCCGGAGTGCACAGGCGTAGCCGCCGCTGCCGGCACCGAGGATCACCACGTCGAAGTCGTTGCTGGCGCTGTCGGCCACCCGTTTCCCTCCGGTCTGTGCTGTTGTGCGGCGAGGGGTCGCCTCGCGTCGCATTCCGGTGCCATCTTTGCACCAATCGTCGCTCTGTCCACATCGGGTCCGCACCCGGTCGGGGTCGGCTCGCGGGCGCGCGCCACGCGCAGGGATCCGGGTGGTTTCAGCGATTCCTCAGATCCCTGGGCCACACTAGGGAAATGGGATTGATGGACCGCTTCCGGAGACGCGGGCGGGGGCGGCTGCGCCGGCCGCGGGGTGCGGGCCCGACCACGGTGCGGGGCGCGGACGGCGCGGACGTGCAGCATCTCACCGAGTTCGCGCGGACCCGGCGCGGCGTCGAGGGGTTCGTCGAGCCGCGGACCGCGGTCAGCGACGTGACGATGATGCTGGTCGCCCACGACGGGGAGTGGACCCGGCGCCGGGTGCCGTCGGTGGAGTGGGCGCACCGCTTCGCCAACCAGCACGGCATCCCGTCGTACGACGCCGCGGTGGTCGGCTACCCGGCCCGGATGCGCGAGTACAACCGCCGCCGCAAGACCTGACCGACTTGTCATGCGCTCTGCGCGCTCCAGCGCGCACAACGCCTGACAAGTCAGGAGGAGAGGTCGGTGGCCAGCTCGACGAGGGTGGCCACGGTGATCCCGGTGCCGCCGCTCGGCACGTGTCCGTAGGGGCCCTTCTCGTTGAACGCCGGCCCGGCGATGTCGAAGTGCGCCCAGTGCGCGTCGCCGACGAACTCCTGCAGGAACGCGGCGGCGTAGAGCGCACCGCCGTACAGGTCGACGTTGTGCTGCATCAGGTCCGCGACCTTGCTGTAGGTGCGCACCTTCTCGGTCATCTCGGCGGAGACCGGCATCCGCCAGAACGACTCGCCGACCCGGGTGCCGGCGTCGATCGCCCGGCCGACCAGGTCGTCGTCGTTGCCGAAGATCCCGCCGACCCGGTCGCCGAGCGCGGTCTCGCAGGCACCGGTGAGGGTCGCGACGTCGACCAGCAGGTCGGGCTTCGCCTCGGTGGCCAGCACCAGCGCGTCGGCGAGCACCAGCCGTCCCTCGGCGTCGGTGTTGAGCACCTCGACGGTGCGGCCGCCGTACATGGTCAGCACGTCACCGGGCCGGGTGGCGTTGCCGGAGGGCATGTTCTCGGCCATCGGCACGTAGGTGCTCACCTCGATCGGCAGCCCGAGCTCGGCGATCGCGAAGGTGGCGGCGGCCACCGCCGCCGCCCCGCCCATGTCGCTCTTCATGGTGCGCATCGCCGCCGCGGTCTTGATGCTCAGCCCGCCCGAGTCGTAGGTGATGCCCTTGCCGACCAGCGCCAGACTGGCCTTCGGGTGCCGCGGCCGGTAGCGCAGCCGGACCAGCCGGGGCGGGTTCGCCGACCCGCGACCGACGCCGACGATGCCGCCGAACCCGTCGGCGGCGAGCTGCTTCTCGTCGGTGACCTCGACGCTCACCTTGGCCGCCTTGCGCCGCTTGTTCTCGGCGACCACGGCGTCCGCGAACGCGCCGGGGGTCAGGTCGCCCGGTGGGGTGTTCACCCAGTCCCGGGTCAGCATGGTGGCCGCGGCGACCACCCGCGCGGTCTCCAGCGCGGCCGCCGACTCCTTGCTGCGGGCGGTGCCGGTCAGGATCACCACCTCGCCGGGGCCCTCCTCGGGGCCCGCGGACTTGTAGGCGCCGAACGCGTACCCGCCGAGCTCGTAGCCCTCGGCGAGCGCGCGCACGTGGGCCGCGTCCGGCGCCGGCAGCGCGAGCGCGACGCTGGCGGCGTTGGACACCGCGCGGGCCGCGGCGCCTGCGGCCCGGCGGACCACCGCCGGGGTCACCGCGTCGGCATCGCCGAGCCCCACCAGGATCAGCATCGGCGACCTCACCACGCCGCCGGTGGGGATCTTCGCGACCTCGTCCGGCCTGCCGGTGAAGCCCAGCGTCGACAGCAGCGGGGCGAACCGGCGGCCGTACGCGGCGGCCACCCCCTCCGCGCCCGGGGCCGGCTGCAGGCCCTTGGCGGTGCGCACCACCCCGGCGACCACGGCGTCGGTCTTGGTCTTCTCGGCGGCAGCCTTGCTCAGCGTGTAGCTCGTCACCCGGGCCGACTCCTTCTCGTTGTCGAGTTGTCGTTGTCGAGCGGATCTCGGTCGCACTCTAACCCCCGCGGGGCGCGCCGGTGCCTGCGGTAGGTTTCGGCGCATGAGCAGCCACGGACCCGCGTTGAAGAAGTCGCCGCTGCACGAGCGCCACGTCGCGCTCGGTGCGAAGTTCGCCGAGTTCGGCGGCTGGGAGATGCCCGTCGAGTACCCCACCGGGGTGCTCAAGGAGCACGCCGCGGTCCGCGAGACGGTCGGCATCTTCGACGTCAGCCACCTCGGCAAGGCGGTGGTGAGCGGGCCCGGCGCGGCCGCCTACGTGAACGCGACGCTGTCCAACGACCTCGCCAAGATCCGGCCCGGCAAGGCGCAGTACACGCTGTGCTGCGACGACGCCAGTGGCGGCATCGTGGACGACCTGATCGCCTACCTGCACGACGACGAGCGGGTCTTCCTGGTGCCGAACGCGGCCAACACCGCCGAGGTGGTACGGCGTCTGGCCGCGGGCGCTCCCGACGGGGTGCGGGTGGAGAACCACCACGACAGCCACGCCGTGCTCGCGGTGCAGGGCAGCCGCTCCGACGAGGTGCTGGAGGCGGTCGGGCTGCCCACCGGGCACGAGTACATGTCGTTCGTCGAGGCCGACCTGGACGGCGCCCCGGTCACGGTCTGCCGCACCGGCTACACCGGCGAGCGCGGCTACGAGCTGGTCTGCGCCAACGAGGTGGCTCCCGCGCTCTGGGACGCGCTGACCGCGGCCGGCCACGCGCACGGGATGCTCGCCTGCGGCCTCGGCGCGCGGGACACGCTGCGCACCGAGATGGGCTACCCGCTGCACGGCCAGGACATCAGCCTCGAGGTGACCCCGAACCAGGGCCGGCTCGGCTGGGCGGTCGGCTGGAAGAAGGAGGCGTTCTGGGGCCGGGAGGTGCTGCGCGCGGAGAAGGAGCGCGGCCCGGCCCGGGTGCTGCGCGGCCTGGTGGCGACCGGCCGGGGCATCCCGCGCCCGGGCATGCGGGTGCTGCTGGCCGCCGACGTGCCGGTCGGCGAGGTCACCTCCGGCACGTTCTCGCCGACGCTGCGCAAGGGGGTCGCGCTGGCGCTGCTCAGCACCCAGGTCGCCGAGGACGCCGAGGTGTCCGTGGACGTGCGCGGCCGGCGCGAGGTGTTCGTGGTGACCAAGCCGCCGTTCGTCACCCCCGGCGTCCGCCAGCCCTGACCGGGGTGACTGATTACCAGGGTATGCAGGCAATCTGTCGCTTCCCTGGGTGATCTTGCCCCGGGGAGTGACAGTTCTCCCCGGGGAGTACGACGGTCCGGGGAGTACGACGGTCCGGGCGGCGTACGACGGTCCGGGCGGCGTACGACGGTCCGCGCGATGTACGACGGACCAGCCGCCCGTCACGCCAGGCAGGCCAGCAGCAGCGACGCGGTGAAGGCGACCTCGACGCACGCACCGAGCACGTCCCCGGTCACGCCACCGAACCGGTGCACGCACCTGCGCAGCAGCAGCCCCGCCACCGCCAGCGGCACCCCGGCGGTGGCGACCAGGCCGGCCAGCAGCCAGCCGAACCCGGAGTGGGTCGCCTGCACCAGCCCGGGGCCGGCCGGCACACCGATCGTCGCGGTCGGGGAGAGCCCGGCGGCCAGCACCAGGGCGAGCGCGGCGCCGGCCAGCGCCAGCAGGCCGGACAGCAGCAGCCGGCGCCGGGTCACGCTGCCCGCGACCAGGTGGCCGAGCCCCTCGGGGCGGGCCGCGGGCACCCCCCGGGAGCAGGCCACCGGCAGCGCCAGCCGGCTGACCACCAGCGCGACCACCAGCGCCGGGGTCCCGAACCCGCGCGTCAGCAGCTGCGCCAGCGACCCCACCTGGACCAGCAGCACCAGCACCAGCGTGAGCACCCCGAACGGTCCCACGTCGCTCTGGCGCATCACCGCGAGCGCCTCGCCCGCCGGCCTGGCGGACCCGAGCCCGTCGGCGGTGTCGGCGAGCCCGTCCAGGTGCAGGCCCCGGGTCAGCAGCGCGAGCAGCGCCACCACCAGCGCGGCGACGAGCAGCGGGGACAGCCGGCCCGGGGACGCCGACCGCAGCGGCTCGTCTCCGCCCAGCACCCGGATCAGGGCGACCGCCGGCGCGGCCAGCAGCAGCCCCACCACCGGTGCCAGCGCCATCGCCCAGCCGGCGGCCTCCGGGCCCACCGACCGCGGCGGCGCGGTCGGCAGCACGGTCAGCGTGCCGACCGACAGCCGCACCCCGTCGCCGAACGCGCTCACAGCGGCTGCACCCGGCCCGCGACGCACCAGCGGACGTCCTCGGTGACGGCGGCGAGCGTGGTGTTCAGCAGGCCCATCTGGTCCCGGAACCGGCGGCCGGACGCGGTCTGCGGGACCACCCCCTGGCCGACCTCGTTGGTCACCGCGACCACCCGGCGGGCGGTGCCGCGCCACGCGTCGACGAGCGCGTCCACCTCGTCGCGCACCGCCTTCCCCGCGGTGGCCGCCCAGGCGCCGTCGTCCCAGGCGTGGTGCCGGTCCATCACCCGGGTCAGCCACAGGGTCAGGCAGTCCACCAGCAGCGCGGGCCCCGCCTCCCCGAGCAGCGGCACCAGGTCGAGGGTCTCCACGGTGGCCCAGTGCGCCGGCCGGTCCGCGCGGTGCCGGCGGACCCGCTCGGACCACTCGTCGTCGTGCTCGGCCGGGTAGCCGGTGGCCACGTAGGTCACCTCCGGCTCCGCCGCGAGCATCCGCTCCGCCTCCCGCGACTTGCCCGACCGGGCGCCGCCGACCACCAGCGTGCGCCGGGCCCGGGCCGCCGGCGCGGGCGCGTCCCAGGTCGGTGCCGTCGTCGACGACCCGCGCGCCCCAGTCGGCGAGCCGCCGGCCCAGCTCCGCGGTCGGCGGGTTGTGGTGCGAGAGGTGTACGGCGACCACGTCGGTGTCGCGGGTGACGGCCCCGGCCTCGCGCAGCCGGCGGACCTGCTCGGGGAAGCGGGCCAGGTCGAGGTGGTCGGTGCCGTGCGTGACGAGGTCCCCGAAGGTCTCCTCCAGCAGCACCACGTCGAAGGCCGCGCCGCGCACGGCGTCGACGGTGTCCTGGGGGAGCGGACCGGTGTCGGTGGCGTAGAGCAGCCGCCCGTCGGGGCCGGCCACGTCGTAGAGCACCGCCGCCCCGGGGGCGCCGTGCCGCGCGGCGAGCACCCGGACGTCGTACGCCCCGAGGCGGAGCCGGTCGCCGGGCCCGACCGACCGGAACGCGACCGGCGAGTCCGGGGCCACCCACATCCGGGCCGCCTCGACCACCTCGGGCGGGCCGACCACGTCGAGCGGTGCGTCGTGCGCCCAGGACCGGAACAGCAGGAACGCGGGGGCGCAGTGGTCGGGGTGTGCGTGGGTGACCAGCACGTGCCGCAGCCCGGTCAGGTCCCAGCCCGCCCG
Source organism: uncultured Actinomycetota bacterium (assembly GCA_963728775.1). Taxonomy (GTDB): domain Bacteria; phylum Actinomycetota; class Actinomycetes; order Propionibacteriales; family Nocardioidaceae; genus Nocardioides_B. The sequence goes on along the minus strand of CAVSLP010000007.1, from coordinate 39,014 downwards.
CTGGGCGGCGTGCGGGGTCTCCGGGCCGCAGTCGAGCAGCAGGGTGCCGCCGACCAGCGCCGAGGTCTGGCCGCGCAGCCGGCCCGCGGACCGCTCGGCGGTGCACGAGGGGCAGGCGCAGAACGGGTTCGGCCAGCCGTCCGCCGACCCGGTGCCGAGCAGCCGCAGGTCCATCACTTCGGCTCGAACGCGACGGGGGCGTGGAAGGCCGCGCGGCGCGACGCCCGGCGCAGCGCGCGCAGCAGCGCACCGCCGGCGAGCAGCACCACCAACGCGGACAGCACGGCGCGGCCGAGGTCCCAGGGCAGCGACGTGGTCAGGTAGAACAGCAGGTAGCGCCCGAGGTTCGCGGCGAACGCGTCGCCGGCGACGTAGCTGACCTCCGGCCCGTAGGACGCGAACGGCCAGAACCACAGGTTCATCACCAGCCCGTAGGCCAGTCCGACGACGAACGAGTAGCCCGCCAGCAGCGCCACCTCGCGGCGGCCTCGGACCGCGGGCAGGCAGCCGGCGAAGAACCCCACCCAGCCGGCGGCGATCATCTGGAACGGCAGCCACGGCCCGACGCCGCCGGTGATCAGCGCCCCGGTGAACAGCGTCACCGCGCCGAGCACGAACCCGAAGCCGCGGCCGAAGACCCGCCCGCCGAGCACGATCACCGCGAAGCTCGGCTCCAGGCCCGCGGTCCCGGGGCCGAGCGCCCGCAGCGCGCCGCCGACCGCGGCCAGCATCCCGAGCATCGCCACCGCCTTGGCGTCCATGCCGCCGGCGGTCAGCTCGGCGAGCACCACCGCGGCCAGCAGCGGCAGCAGCACCACGAACACCATCGGGGAGTCCCCGGAGTGCGAGGTGTCCAGCGCCGCCCCGGGCTGGATCAGGAACGGCCAGCCGAACGCGACGACGCCCACCGCGAACACCAGCCCGAGCGCCAGCGAGGAGCGGAGCCGGACCGGCACCAGGTCCGCGGCGGCGCTCACCGCGGCACCGCCTTGTCCCGGTGCAGCTGGGGGGCCAGCGCCACCGCGACCTCGGTCGGGGTCAGCCAGCGCTGCGGCGCGAGCACCTTGGCGACCTGCGGGGCGAACGACGGCGAGGAGACCACCACGTCGGCGGTCGGGCCGTCCGCGACCAGCTCGCCGTCGGCGATCACCAGCACCCGGGTGGCCACCTCGGCGACCAGCTCCACGTCGTGGGTGGCCAGCAGTACCGCGTGCCCGTCGGCCACCAGGTCGCGCAGGATCTCCACCAGCCGGTGCTTCGCGGTGTAGTCCAGCCCCCGGGTCGGCTCGTCGAGCAGCAGCAGCGGCGGGCGGGCCGCGAGCACCACCGCGAGCGCCAGCGTCAGCCGCTGCCCCTCGGAGAGGTCGCGCGGGTGCTGGTCCGGCGCCACCCCGGGGGAGAGCCGCTCGAAGAGCGCCCGGGTGGTGCCGGCGGCGACGTCGGCGTCGCGGTCCGCCTCGCGGCACTCCGCGGCCACCGAGGCGGAGTACAGCAGGTCGCCGGGCACCTGCGGCACCATCCCGACGTGCCGCAGGAGCTGCGCGGGCCGCAGGTCGGCGGGCCTTTGCCCGTCCACCTCGACGGTGCCGCTGCCGGGCCGCTTCATCCCGACCAGCGCCCGGAGCAGCGTGGACTTGCCGGCGCCGTTGCGGCCCATCAGCGCGACCACCTCGCCGCGCGCGACCGTGGTCGAGACGCCCCGCAGGGCGGGCACCCTGCCGTAGGACACCACCAGGTGCGCGGTGGCCGCGACGACCGGCCCCTCCGTCGTACGACGGTCCGGGGACTCCACCTGCTCGAGCCGGTCGCGCAGCGGGGCGGCCCGGCGGCGCGCGTCACGCACCGACAGCGGCAGCGGGTGCCACCCGGCGATCCGGCCCAGCTCGACCACCGGCGGAGCGATCGGCGAGCCCTGCAGCACCGCCTCGGGGGTGCCGGCGAGCACCGGCCGCCCGTCGCCGGGGACCAGGATCACCCGGTCCGCGTACTGCGCGACCCGTTCGAGCCGGTGCTCGGCGAGCACCACGGTCAGCCCGAGGTCGTGCACCAGCCGCTGCAGGGTGGCCAGCACCTCCTCGGCGGCGAGCGGGTCGAGCGCGGAGGTGGGCTCGTCGAGGACCAGCACCCGAGGGTGGGTGGTCAGCACCGACCCGATCGCGACCCGCTGCTGCTGCCCGCCGGAGAGGTCGGCCAGCGGCCGGGCGCGCAGGTCCGCGAGCCCGAGCAGGTCCAGGGTCTCCTCGACCCGCTTGCGCATCACGTCGCCGGGCAGCCCGAGCGACTCCATGCCGTAGGCGAGCTCGTCCTCGACGCTGTCGGTGACGAACCCGGCCAGCGGGTCCTGGCCGACGAAGCCGACCAGGTCGGCCAGGTCGCGGGGCCGGTGCCGGGCGGTGTCGCGCCCGTCGACCCGCACCCGGCCGGCCAGCGTGCCCCCGGAGAAGTGCGGCACCAGCCCGTTGATCGCGCGCAGCAGCGTGGTCTTGCCGGACCCGGTGCGGCCCACCACCAGCGCCAGCTCGCCCTCCGGGACGGTCAGGTCCACCTCGTGCAGGACCGGCTCGGTGGCGTCGGCGAAGGTCACGGAGACCCGGTCGAACTCGATCACGCGGCCACCTCCACGGGGGCGTCGTCGGGTGCGGGTGCCGCGGCCCGCGGCACCGGCGGCGGGGGCGCGGCGACCGCCGGGAGCAGGGCGGCCAGGATGCCGGCGCAGCCCAGCACCGGGACCGGCGGCACCGCGGTGACGCTGGCCAGGAACAGCCGTTCCGGGGCGACGGCGACCTCGACCACCATCGCGGCCGCGGCGAGCAGCCCGGACCCGGCCACCAGCCACTCGGGCAGCGCCCACGGGTCGGGCCGGTAGCGGCTCCGGCCGGTACGGCGTCCGCCGACGAACACACCCAGCCCGGCCAGCGTCGAGCCGGCCAGCAGCATCGGCACCCCGAGCCACCCGGTGGCCGCCGCGTCGAGCAGCCCGAACACCCCGACGCACACGCCGAGCAGGCCCCCGAACACCAGTGCGCCGGTGGCCCGCCGCGCGACCCGGCCGGTGTCCGTCGTACGCCCGTAGCCGCGGGAGTCCATCGCGGCGGCCAGCTCGACCGAGCGGTCCAGGGCGCCCTCCAGGACCGGCATCGCCAGCCGCCGGACGCTCCGCAGGCCGCGGCTGCGGCGGCCGCGCAGCCGGTGCGCCTGCCGGACCCGGTGCGCGTCGGTGACCAGCTGCGGCGCGAAGGTCAGCGCGATCACGCAGGCCACCCCGATCTCGTACAGCGCCCCGGGCACGGAGCGCAGCAGCCGCCGCGCGCTGCCGAGCGCGTTGGCGGCGCCGACGCAGCACAGGATGGTGGCCAGCTGCAGCCCCTCGTAGAGGGCCTGCAGCAGCGCCTCGAGGCTGACCACGCCACCGAGCTTGAGCCCGCTGCTCTGCGGCAGCGGGATCTCCGGCAGCGTGACCAGCACGGTGGGCCCCTGGGAGCCGGAGGAGAGCAGCACCTGGAAGACGACCCGGACCGCGATCACCAGCAGCGAGAGCTTGAGGAAGGCGGCGTAGGACCGGGCCCAGGGGGCGCTGCTGCGGCGGGCCGCGACCACGAAGCCGGTGACCGCCAGGATCAGCAGCAGCGGCACCGGGTTCTGGGTGCGGCTCGCCGCCGCGGCCAGGCCGAGCGCCCACAGCCACCAGGCCCCCGGATGCAGGTTCCGGGGGAAGTCGGGGCGGTGCTGCGGGCGCATCGGGCCGGGGCCTCAGGCGGTCCGCTGGCGGCGGGTGAGCAGCACCCCGCCGCCGACCAGGAGCAGCACGATCACCGCGCCGCCGACCAGCAGCGGGGTGCTGCCGCCGCCGTTCGATGAGGTGCCGGAGGCGGCGTCCGTGGGCAGCGCGAAGTCGACGGTGCTCTCGTGCGCGGGGACCGTCGCGTTCTTCACCGGGGCGCCGCACCCGGAGGCGGGGTAGCCGTCCACGGCGCAGTCCATGCCCTTGCTGCTGCGGACCTCGGCGACGGCGCCGAGCACCTGCTGTCCGTTCGCCTTCGCGGGGACCACCGCACAGGCGGCGCGCGGGGCGGGCACCTTCGCGCCGGCGGCGTCCGCCTTCGTGCCGTAGTCGATCAGCACCGCGACGCGCTTCTTGCCGGCCTGCGCCTCGGTGTCCGCGCAGACGTCGGTGAAGCCCAGCTTGGCCAGGTCCGCGCGGGGGGTGAGCCCCTGGTCCGTCGTCGAGGTGCCGTAGCGGTAGGCCTCGGTGGCCCCGTCCTTCGGCACGTAGCCGGCCGGGCCGGTGGTCGCGAACGCGAACGAGCCGTTCTTGACGTGGAAGTAGTTCCAGTAGCGGTAGCCGTTCGCGGCGTGCGCCGTGCCGGCGGTGCCGCCGACGACCAGGGCGGAGAGCAGCAGCGCGAGGACGACGCCGACGCGGCGTCGGCGGGTGCGGGGGCGACGGGCAGGTGCGGAGGCCATCAGGGGCCCTTTCTGTTGCGGCGGTTCACAGACGCGAACCGGACCGCAGGGCACCGCGCGGGGCACGCCTGGTCGACCCGGCTCCGTCCCGTAGACCTCGACGGATGAGTGGAGCCGCTGCCTCGTCTCGGTGTTCCGGCTCACCGGGTCCCGGTGGGGACCGCGGCCTACGGTTGCGGGTCAGCGCCGGATTTCGGACCGGCTTTCCCGAGGCGGGGCAGTATGGGGGACACGCTCCCACGCGGCTCGCGCCCGGGTCAACGGAGCCCGGTCGGCGCCCGGCGTTACGCTCGCCACATGACGCACTCGCTGGAGCCCTCGTTCGGAAGCAGCGACACCCCGCAGCGGCTGTGGCACTGGCGGCTCGAGGACAAGGACGGCGCCGAGGTCACCGAGGGCGTGGACGCCTCGCCGCGGTTCCCGTCCCAGGCGGACGCCGAGTCGTGGGTGGGGGAGGTCTGGCGCGACCTGCTCGAGGACGGCGTGGACGCGGTGCGGCTCTTCGAGGGCGACCGGGAGATCTACGGGCCGATGTCGCTGCACGCCTGACGGCGACCCGGCGACCCGGCTGCGGCGGCCTCTCAGCACCGTGGCGTTCAAGAAACATACGAAACCGTATTGCTTTAGCGATACGGAATCGGGATACTGGCGGCATGACGCTCACCCGGCCGTTCCCGTTCGAGACCCCGATCGCCCCGGACGCGCTGATCGACCGGCGCGAGGAGCTGGCCCGGCTGCACCAGGCCGCGGTCGAACGGGTGCACGTCCGGCTGGCCGGGCCCCGGCGCTTCGGCAAGACCTCGCTGCTGCTCGCGCACGCGGCCGGGCTGGCGGGCACCGGGTGGCGGACCGTGCACGTGGACCTGTACGGCGTCACCTCGCTGTCCGAGGTGTGCGTGCGGATCGCCTCGTCGTACACCCGGCTGCGGGACTCCCGGATCCGCGCCCACCTGGACGCGCTCGGCGCCCGGGTCGGGTTCTCGCTCACCCCGGCGGGGCCGGGGATCAGCTTCGGCCCGCGGCAGCGGGTGCCCGCCCCCGAGGTGACCCAGACCGTCGCCGCGGAGCTGCTCGACCTGCCCCGCACGCTGTTCGAGCGGGACCGGATCCCGACCCTGGTGGTGTTCGACGAGTTCCAGGACCTGCTGTCGGCCGGGCCGTCCCTGGACGGCCTGCTCCGCTCGCACGTGCAGTACCACGGGGACGCCGCGGTCTACGTGTACGCCGGGTCGCAGCCCTCACTGATGCGCCGGCTGTTCAGCGACCGGGAGCGGCCGCTGTACGGGCAGGCGGAGCCGCTCGAGCTGGGCACGCTGCCGCTCGACGAGGTCACCGTGGAGCTGGCCGAGCGGTTCGAGCTGCTCGGGGAGGACACCGCCGGCGCGCTCTCGCCGCTGGTGGTGACCGCGGCGGGGCACCCGCAGCGGACCATGCTGCTCGCGCACCTGCTGCACCGCGAGCTGGCCGCCCGGGCCCTGGGCTCGACCACGCTGCCGGACGGCCCGGACCCGGATAGCCCGGACCTGGACGGCCTCGCGCTGGCGGACGCGGTGGTGCGCCGCGCGCTGTCGATGACCAACGAGGCGCACCAGGCGGTCTGGGACGGGCTGTCGTCGGGCAAGAAGGCGGTGCTGGCGGCGCTGGCCGACGGGGACTCGCCGACCGGGACGACCACCGCCCGCCGGTTCGAGACCTCGCGGGCCACGCTGCAGAGCGCGCTGCGCGAGCTCGGCAAGGAGGGCCAGCACGTCACCCGGGACCAGGACACCGGGCCCTGGCGGTACGTCGACCCGCTGCTCGCCCTGTGGGTGCGCCGGCGCGGGACGCCGTACGCCGGGTAGCCGCCCCGGCACGGCCGCCGCACCCGGACGGGGCCGGCGGCCGCGACACGGGGGTGTCAGCCGAAGTCGCGCTTGGCCGGCGACTTGGTCTTGGCGGGGTCGCGCTGGACCACCCCGTCGAGGACCTCGTCGATGCGCTTCATCAGGCCGTCCTCCAGCGTCACGCCGGCGGCCTGCACGTTCTCGGTGACCTGCTCGGGCCGGGACGCGCCGATGATCGCCGAGGACACGTTGTCGTTCTGCAGCACCCACGCGATCGCGAGCTGGGCCAGCGACAGCCCCGCCTCGTCGGCCAGCGGCTGCAGGCTCTGCACCCGGGTGAGCACATCGTCGTCGAGCCAGCGCGAGATCATGTCCGCGCCGCCCTTCTCGTCGGTCGCCCGGGACCCGGCCGGGGGCTGCTCGCCGGGCTTGTACTTGCCGGTCAGCGCGCCCTGCGCGATCGGCGACCAGACCACCTGGCCGATGCCGAGCTCCTCGCAGGTCGGGACCACCTCGGCCTCGATGACCCGCCACAGCATGTTGTACTGCGGCTGGTTCGACACCAGCGGGATGTGCAGCTCGCGGGCCAGCGCGTGGGCCGCGCGGATCTCCTCGGCACGCCACTCGGAGACGCCGATGTAGTGCGCCTTGCCGGAGTGCACCACGTCGGCGAACGCCTCCATGGTCTCCTCGAGCGGCGTCTCGTGGTCGTAGCGGTGCGCCTGGTAGAGGTCGACGTAGTCGGTGCCCAGCCGCTGCAGCGAGCCGTCGATCGACTCCCGGATGTGCTTGCGCGACAGCCCGTGGTCGTTGTGCCGGCCGGGGCCGGTGGGCCAGTAGACCTTGGTGAAGAGCTCCAGCCCCTCGCGGCGCTCGCCCTGCAGCGCCTTGCCGAGCACCGACTCGGCCCTGGTGTTCGCGTACACGTCGGCGGTGTCGAAGGTGGTGATCCCCTCGTCGAGGGCCTGGCGAACGCACGCGAGCGCGGCGTCCTCCTCGACCTGGGAGCCGTGGGTCAGCCAGTTGCCGTAGGCGATCGCCGAGATCTTCAGTCCGCTGCTTCCGAGATTGCGAATTTCCATGCTGGTGACCCTAGCCCCGCCCCCAAGCACGGCGCCGGGGCCGGCGGTCTACGTTGGGCGCATGATCGTGGCCTTCAGCATCAGCCCCACCAGCACCGACGACGACGGCGGCGTCAGCGAGGCGGTCGCGGAGGCGGTCCGCGTCGTGCGCGCCTCCGGACTGCCCTGCGAGACCAACGCGATGTTCACCAACATCGAGGGGGAGTGGGACGAGGTGATGGCGGTCGTGAAGCGCGCCGTGGAGGTGGTCACCGCGACCTCCCCGCGGGTCGGGCTGGTGCTCAAGGCCGACATCCGGCCCGGGCGCACCGGGCAGCTGACCGCGAAGGTGGAGCGGGTCGAGCAGCGCCTGCAGGGGTAGCGACTCAGCGCTTCGGCGCGCCGCCGAGCCTGACCTGGGGCTTGGGCAGCCGCAGCCAGCGCAGCTGCAGCGAGCGCAGGATCGCGTAGCCGGTCGCGCCCTTGTGGCTCTCCTTCGGGAACTTGGCCCGCAGCGCCCGGCGCAGCCGGAACACCAGCCAGGCGGTGTCCAGGCCGACCAGCAGCACGGTCGCGCTCCACAGCCCGTTGCTCAGCGCCGGCGCCAGCGGCTGGGTGACCATGATCAGGATCAGCAGCGGGAGCAGCAGCTCCGCCATGCACAGCCGGGAGTCCACGTAGTCGCGGATGAACCGGCGCACCGGGCCCTTGTCCCGGGCCGGCAGGTAGCGCTCGTCGCCGGTCCGCATCCCCTCGCGGACCCTCGCGTTCTGCTCGGCGCGGCGCTCCCGCTGACCGCGGGCCGCGGCCTTCTTGTCCTGCGTGCCCTTGGCGCGGGCCCGGGCCGCCGCCTCGGCCTCCTTGCGGCTCGGGGTGGGCCGGCCCTTGCCGCCCTCCTTCTCGATGGTGGTCTCGGCGGGGGCTTGCGCGGGCTTGGTACGACGGAACAACGCGATGACTTTCGAGCCGGGGACAGGGGATGACGCGCTGCCCAGGGTACCCGCGGGAACCTGCTACGCAGCCGGGGCGTTGTTCCGTAGTGTGGACATGGACGAACGCCCATCCCGCAGACCCAGATAAGGGGGCCCGCACTCCATGAGCCTCATGAAGCGCATCAGCCTGATCTTTCGGTCCAAGGCCAACAAGGCCCTCGACCGCGCCGAGGACCCGCGCGAGACCCTCGACTACAGCTACCAGCGGCAGATCGAGCTGCTGACCAAGGTACGACGCGGGGTGGCCGACGTGGCGACCAGCCGCAAGCGGGTCGAGCTCCAGGCCGCCCAGCTCGAGCAGCAGTCGCAGAAGCTCACCGACCAGGCGCAGAAGGCGCTGTCCGTCGGGCGGGAGGACCTCGCCCGTGAGGCGCTGACCCGCAAGTCCGGGCTCACCGGCCAGATCAGCGACCTGAAGCAGCAGCAGGCGCAGCTGCAGGGCGAGGAGGAGAAGCTGACGCTCGCCTCGCAGCGACTGCAGGCGAAGGTGGAGTCGTTCCGGACCCGCAAGGAGACGATCAAGGCGACCTACACCGCGGCCGAGGCGCAGACCCGGATCAACGAGGCGTTCTCCGGCATCTCCGAGGAGATGGGCGACGTGGGGATGGCGGTGCAGCGCGCCGAGGACAAGACCGCGCAGATGCAGGCCCGGGCCGGCGCGATCGACGAGCTGATCGCCTCGGGCGCGCTCGACGACGCCACCGCGATCGGGCAGGGCGACGACATCGCGCGCGAGCTCGAGGCGATGTCCTCGCACTCCGACGTGGAGGCCGAGCTCGCCGCCCTCAAGGCCGGCGGCTCGGGCGGCCGGGATGCCCTCGAGAGCGGCACCGGTGACGCGCCCGCGGACGTGCAGACCGAGACCGCCAAGGAGGAGGGACAGGCATGATCGTGCGTATCCTCGCTGAGGGCCAGTGGGAGGTGCCGGAGGACCGGCTGGACGCGTTGAACCGGCTCGACGCGGACGTGGAGGCGGCGATCGAGGCCGCCGACGAGGTCTCCTTTGCCAACGCGCTCGCCGCCCTGCTCAACGACGTCCGCACCGCGGGCGCCCGAGTTCCGGACGACTCGCTGGTGGACTCCGACCTGATCCTGCCGCCGGCCGACGCGACGATCGAGGAGGTGCGGGAGCTGCTCGAGGACGACGGGCTGATCCCAGGCTGATGGCCAGAACTCGTTTTATCGGGGATGCCGGGCTGACCGCCCGGATGACCCTCGTGATGTTCCTGCTCGGGGGCGTGTTCGTCGCGCTCATCGTCGGGCTGATGTACGCCTTCCCGAGCTACGCGGTGCTGATCGGCATCATCGGCCTCGGCATCGCCTGGTACCAGTGGTACAACTCCGACAGGCTGGCGCTGAAGGCGATGCGGGCCCGCGAGGTGACCCCGCAGGAGGCCCCGGAGCTGCACGGCATGATCGACCGGCTGTGCGCGCTCGCGGACATGCCCAAGCCGCGGGTCGCGATCGCCTACACCGACATGCCGAACGCCTTCGCCACCGGCCGTTCCTCCGACCACGCGGCGGTCTGCGTGACCACCGGCATCCTGGACCGGCTCACCCCCGAGGAGATGGAGGGCGTGCTCGCGCACGAGCTCTCCCACGTCGCGCACCGCGACGTGCTGGTGATGACGCTGGCGAGCTCCGCGGGGATCATCGCCGGGATGGCGACCCGCGGCGCGCAGTACGGCATGATCTTCGGCGGCGGCCGGCGCAGCAACAACGACAACGGCGGGTTCGGCGCCGCGGGGCTGCTGCTCGCGCTGGTGATCAGCCTGGTCGTCTACGCGGTCAGCTTCTTCCTCACCCGGCTGCTGTCTCGCTACCGGGAGCTGTGCGCGGACCGGGCCGGCGCGTTCCTGACCCAGAAGCCCTCGGCGCTGGCGAGTGCGCTGACCAAGATCACCGGCGAGATCGCCGCGATCCCGACCAAGGACCTGCGCGCCTCGCAGCCGATGAACGCGTTCTTCATCGCCCCGGCGATCAGCGGCGCCACGATGAAGACGCTGACCTCCACGCACCCCTCGCTGGAGCAGCGCCTCGAGCAGCTGGCGAAGATCTCCGCCGAGCTCGGCAAGCCGATGGACGGCGGCGGGTTCCCGTCGTCGGGGACGGGCCGGTGACCGCGGGCCCGTGAAGCTCTGGGACGCGCTGACCGGCCGCACCAAGCCGGTCCAGGCCAACCTCGACGCCCTGTTCGCGCTGCCGTCGGCCGCGATCACCCTGCAGACCGCGGCCGGCTTCCGGCCCACCGGCCGCGGGGCGGTCTGCTACCGGGCCGCGGAGGGGGCGGCGTTCGCGCAGGCGCAGCAGGACATCGTCGCGCTGCTGGACAACGACGACGACCCGGACGTCGAGCGCAGCACCGACGAGTTCGGGTTCACCTGGCTGCTGGCCCAGCAGGACCCCGACGACCTGGCCGCGCTGGTCACCGACCTGCACACGGTGAACACCTCGCTGGAGGCGCAGGGGTTCGGCCCCGGGCTGCTGTGCTCGCTCGTCGGCTTCGCGGACGCCTCCCGGCGCCGGCTGGGGCTGGTGTACCTCTACAAGCAGGGCACCTTCTACCCGTTCGCCCCGCAGGGCGGCCGCAACCGGGACAACCTGCTGGAGATCCAGGTGCGCGACCTGCTGAAGAACGAGCTCCCCGTCGAGCCGAAGCTCAACCGGTGGATGCCGGTGTGGGGCGCGCCCGGCCTGTGACCGCGTCCGGCGCGGCGTCCGGGCAGGCTAGTCCGTGCCGGCGGACCGGGCGGGCAGGTCGAGCATCCGCTGCAGGGCGACCTTCGCCCACTGCTCGGTCTCGGCGTCCACCTCGATCTGGTTGACCACGGTGCCCGCGACCAGGCTCTCCATCGCCCACACGAAGTGCGGCAGGTCGATCCGGTTCATCGTCGCGCAGTAGCAGACGGTCTCGTCCAGGAACACGATGTGCTTGTCGGGGTGGGCCTGCGCCAGCCGCTGCACCAGGTTGAGCTCGGTGCCGATCGCCCACGACGAGCCGGCCGGGGCGGCCTCGATGGTCTTGATGATGAACTCGGTGGAGCCGACCAGGTCCGCCTTGGTGACCACCTCGTGCGTGCACTCGGGGTGCACCAGGATCTGCACGTCGGGGATGCGCGCCCGCAGGTCGTCGACGCAGCGGGCCGAGAACCGGCCGTGCACCGAGCAGTGCCCCTTCCACAGGATCATCCTCGCGGCCCGCAGCTCCTCGGCGGTGAGCCCGCCGTTCGGCTGCAGCGGGTCCCAGACCACGCACTCGTCGAGGCCGATCCCCAGCTGCAGCACCGCGGTGTTGCGGCCGAGGTGCTGGTCGGGCAGGAAGAGGACCTTGGTGCCGCCGTCGGCCCCGGGCTTCTGCGCGAACGCCCACTCCAGCGCCACCTGCGCGTTGGAGGACGTGCACACCGCGCCGCCGTTGCGCCCGCAGAACGCCTTGATGTCGGCGGAGGAGTTCATGTAGGTGACGGGTACGACGGAGTCCGCGACGCCCGCGTCGGCGAGGGCGTCCCAGGCGTCCTCGACCTGCGCGAGCCGGGCCATGTCGGCCATCGAGCAGCCGGCGGCGAGGTCGGGCAGGACCACCTTCTGGTGCTCGGAGGTGAGGATGTCGGCGGACTCGGCCATGAAGTGCACGCCGCAGAACACCACGTACTCGGCCTCGGGGCGCGCCGCCGCCTCCCGGGCGAGCTTGAACGAGTCGCCGGTGACGTCGGCGAACGCGATGACCTCGTCGCGCTGGTAGTGGTGCCCGAGCACGAAGACCCGCTCGCCGAGCGCCTCCTTGGCGGCCCGCGCCCGGGCCACCAGCGCCGGGTCGGAGGCGGGTGGCAGCGACCCGGGGCAGTCGACGCCGCGCTCCGAGCTCGGGTCGCTGCCGTGGCCCAGGAACAGCAGGGGCAGGTCGGTCGTGGTCACGCCGTCATCCTGTCACAGCGGTGTCCCGCCTCACAGGAAGTGTCCAGACGGCAGGTAGGGCGCCGGCGGCCGCATCCCGCGCAGCGCGAGGTACCCGCGGGTGTGCAGCTGCATCCGGGCGGCCATCCCGACGTCGATCGCCCACGCGTTCGCCGGGGTGACCCGCGCGATGAGCGCCGGCGCGCCGGGGGAGGAGGCGGCGAGCGCCTCCCACAGCAGCGCGGTCGCGGTGCGCCGGTTGGTCGCGGCGAGCAGGTACGCGCCGCCCTCCGGCTCGACGTAGGCGTACCCGCTCGCGGCGGGCCGGTCGACCACCACCAGCCGGTACAGCTCGGAGAGCACCTCGTGGTCCGCGCCGTGCGCGGCGCCCCGCACCTGCCGGTCGACGGAGTTCAGCAGGTCCAGGTCGCCGGCGGACCCCTCGCGGACGTGCTCGACGACCGGCAACGTCTCCCGGGGCACCGGTCCCCACATCAGCATCGTCGGGTGCAGGTCGAAGCCCGCCAGCCGGTAGCGGCGGGCCGCCAGCGGGTCCTCGGAGGCCGCCAGCATCGCCCGCAGGCAGCCCGAGCCGTAGGACAGCGCGGCGTCGAGCAGCAGCCGGCCCACCCCGCGCCCCTGCAGGTCCGGGCGCACCACGAAGCTGGCGAGCAGCCAGGTCAGCTCACGCTTCATCGAGGCGGCCGCACCGATCAGCCCGGAGCCGTCCTCGGCGACCCAGCACCCGCCCGGGTCGTGGGCGAGGTGATGGCGCAGCCGCTGCTCCCAGCCGGCGGCGCGGGCGCGGCTGCGCCGGGCGGGCGCCGGCCAGCCGGTCCGGTGGGTGCGCACGTCGAGGTCGTAGTACCCGTCCGCGGTCAGCTGCTCCACCGCGGGCACGTCGTCGAGCCGCATCGGGCGGATGTAGAAGTCCTCGGCCACCGGGCCAACCTAGACCCGGCCCGCCCCCGGGACCCGGGGCGGCCGGTGACCCGGTCCGCGGGCCAAGATGGGCGCATGCGCGTCCTCATCGCCCCGGACAAGTTCGCCGGCACCCTGAGCGCGGTCGAGGCCGCCCGGGCCATCGCCGAGGGCTGGCACCGGCGCGCGCCGCACGACGAGCTCGAGCTCGCGCCGATGGCCGACGGGGGACCGGGGTTCGTGGACGTGCTGCACGCCTCGCTGGGCGGGGACCTGCTCGCCGCCACCGTGCCCGGCCCGCTCGGTGCCCCGGTGCCCGCGACGGTGCTGCTGCACGACGGCACGGCGTACGTGGAGGCCGCCCAGGCCTGCGGGCTGCACCTGGTGGACGAGCGGGACCGGGACCCCGAGCGGGCGACCAGCCGCGGGGCCGGGCAGCTGGTGCGCGTGGCGATCGAGGCGGGCGCCCGGCGGGTGGTGGTCGGGCTGGGCGGCTCCGGGACCAACGACGGCGGCGCGGGCCTGCTCGCGGCGCTGGGGGCGGCGGCCACCCCGGACGGCGCCCTCGACCGCGGGCCGAGCGGCCTCGCCACCCTCGAGTCGGTCGACCTCGCCGCCGCCCGGGACCTGGTCGCGGACGTGGAGCTGGTCGCCGCCACCGACGTGGACAACCCGCTGCTGGGGCTGATCGGCGCGACGAACGTGTACGGCCCCCAGAAGGGGGTCGCCGAGGACCGGAAGCTGGCCGTGGACGCCACCCTGGAGAGGCTGGCATCGGCCACCGACAAGAAGACCGCGCTCGCCAAGGGGGCGGGCGCGGCCGGTGGCCTCGGGTTCGCCCTGCTGCTGCTCGGTGCGGTCCGGCAGCCCGGCATCGAGCTGGTCGCCGACGCGGTCGGGCTGGCCGAGAAGGCCCGCCGCGCGGACCTGGTGGTCACCGGCGAGGGCGCCTTCGACTTCTCCTCGCGCTCCGGCAAGGTGCCGTACGGCGTCGCGGCGGTCGCCGCGCAGGCGCTGCAGCCGTGCATCGCGCTGGCCGGCCAGGTGCTGGTGGGCGCGCGGGAGATGCGGGCACTGGGCGTGGAGTCGGCCTACGCGATGGTCGACCTGGTGGGGGAGCAGGCCAGTTTCGCCGACCCGGCGGGCAGTCTCGCGGCGCTCGCGGAGCGCACCGCGCGGACCTGGTCACGGTGAGGCGGACATCATGTCTTGGGAATAACCCAACATGTGCGACCATTGAACGAGCAGAACCGCAGTCGAAGCCGTTGGGAGCACACCATGACCGAGCAGGTCGACACCACCCAGGCCGAGGTCCGCGCCGACGCCATCAACGTCAGTGACGCCGCCGCCGCGAAGGTCAAGGCCCTCCTCGAGCAGGAAGGTCGCGACGACCTCCAGCTCCGCATCGCGGTGCAGCCCGGTGGCTGCTCCGGGCTGCGCTACCAGCTGTTCTTCGACGAGCGGAACCTCGACGGCGACATCGTGACCGACTTCAACGGCGTCTCGGTCGTCGTCGACCGGATGAGCTCGCCGTACCTGAACGGCGCCGTCATCGACTTCGTGGACACGATCGAGAAGCAGGGCTTCACGATCGACAACCCCAACGCCACGGGCTCGTGCGCGTGCGGGGACTCGTTCCACTGACCCAGGTCTCCCAAGGGCCCAGGTCTCCCAAGGGCAAGGACCCCCGCCGGGTGCCGGCGGGGGTCCTTGCTGTCCCGGGCCGTCCCGGGCCGCGCCGCGGCTGCGTCCCGGGACAGCAGCGCGGCCCGGCGTGGCGCGTGCGTGCGTGCGCGGCCTACTGCACCGGCACCGGGGTGCGGGGCACGGTGTGCCCGGTTCGCTCGGCGGGGACCAGCGCCAGGGTGGTGCCGTCGCGGACACCGCGTCCGCCGAGCGGTGCGGACAGGGCGACGTCCACGTGGTCGGTCAGCGCGATCTGCGGGCAGACCTGGGCCTGCGACTTCGTCACCAGCCGGCGCAGGGTGACGGTCACCGTGGTGGGGGTCTCGGCCAGCTGCGGTTTGTCGATGCGGGCGTTGCACCCGGCGACCCCGACCGTGTAGCTGATCGTGAGGGTCCGGCCGTGGCTCGCGTAGCTGTTGACCACCACCTGGTTCGGGGCCACGCCGGCCGGGAGCTCCGGGTCGAACGACGGGGCCGGCAGCGGCACCCGGCTCGGCCGGAAACCGCCGGTCGGCGCCGGGACGGGGAGCGGCTCGCGGGTGGCGCCCACCCCGGGAGCCAGCTGGGAGGTCACCCCGATGACCATCGCGACCGCCGCGGCCGCAGCCAGCGGTGCCGCCCAGTGGCCGAGGGTGGTGCTCATGACGCCGGGTCGCGCCGAGGGGCGGGTGGGGCCCGGTCAGTCGAGGTGCAGGTGCATGGCCGCGGCTAGCCGGGCCGCCGCCTCGCTGACCTCGATCGTGGGCTTCTTGACCTCGCGCGGGTAGTCCTCGAACAGGATGCTGGGGGCGGGCTTCACCGCCGCCCGGGCGGCCCGCTCGGCCGCGGAGCGGCGCTGCGGCAGGTGCAGGGCGGACTCCACGGCCTGGCAGTCCGAGGTCATCTCGGAGGTCGTGGAGGCATCGTCGTAGGCCAGGCGCTGGTACGTCATACGCTTACGCTACGGATTACCGGCGGGTACCCGCACCGGTACCGGCGGGTAGTCTTCCGGTGTCCAGACCACACACGTGAGGACCCTGTCTTGTCGCTCCTCGTGACCGGCTCCATCGCCACCGACCACCTGATGACGTTCCCCGGCAAGTTCGCCGACTCGCTCGTCGTCGACCAGCTCGACAAGATCGCGCTGTCGTTCCTGGTCGAGGACCTCGAGGTGCGGCGCGGGGGAGTCGCGGCCAACATCGCCTTCGGGCTCGGCAACCTCGGACTGCGCCCGGTGCTGGTCGGCGCCGTCGGCGAGGACTTCGTCGACTACCGGTCCTGGCTGGTGCGGCACAACGTGGACTGCGAGTCGGTGCACGTGTCCGACACCAAGCACACCGCGCGCTTCGTGTGCACCAACGACTCGACGATGGCGCAGATCGCCTCGTTCTACGCCGGGGCGATGAGCGAGGCCCGCGACATCGAGCTGACGCCGATCGTGGACCGGGTCGGCGGGGCGACGTACGTCCTGGTCGGGCCCAACGACCCGGAGGGGATGCTGCGGCACACCGAGGAGTGCCGGGAGCGCGGCTACCCGTTCATCGCCGACCCGAGCCAGCAGCTCGCGTTCGGGGACGGGGAGATGATCCGCGACCTGGTCGACGGCGCGGCGATCCTGTTCTCCAACGAGTACGAGTCGGCGCTGATCGAGAAGAAGACCGGCTGGTCCGCCGAGGAGATCCGGGAGCGGGTCGGCACCTGGGTGGTGACGCTGGGCGCGGCGGGCGTCCGGGTCGAGCGCCAGGGGGAGGAGCCGATCCTGGTACCGGCCGTCCCCGAGATCCGGAAGGTCGAGCCGACCGGCGTCGGCGACGCGTTCCGCGCCGGGTTCCTGGCCGCGCTGGAGTGGGGGCTCTCCCTCGAGCGCGCGGCCCAGCTCGGCTGCCTGCTCGCGGTGTACGTGGTGGAGAAGGTCGGCACCCAGGAGTACACGCTGCACCGGGCCGCGTTCATCCAGCGCTTCGCCGACGCGTACGGCGACGAGGCGGCGCAGGAGATCGCCGCGCACGTGCGGACGCCGCGCCCCTGACGTCGCGGGGGGTGCCTCCGTCACCACCGCACAATCGCGCCGAAGGGGCGGCGTTTCGGCGCCCGGACCCGTCACAACGGCACAATCGCGCCGAAGGGGCGGCGTTTCGGCGCCCGGACCCGTCACAACGGCACAATCGCGCCGTAGGGGCGGCGTTTCGGCGCCCGGACCGGTCACAACGGCACAATCGCGCCGTTGCGGCGGCGTTTCGGCACCTGGACCCGTCACAACGGCACAATCGCGCCGTGGGGGCGGCGCGGCTGGTCCCCGGGCGCGAGGCGTCACGCACCGGCGACCGCAGCCTCAGGGCCGCCCGGGGAAGAACGGCTGCCACGCGTCGGACAGCCGTCGTGGGACGGCAGCGCAGCCCCGCTCGACCAGGTTCCGCCGGACCCGCTCGAGCGTGCGCTCCGGCTCGCGGTAGATCCCCTTGGCGGTGACCACCAGGATCTTCCAGTGGCCGTCGTCGAGTTCCTCGCGCCGCTCGAGGTCGGTCTCCCACTGCTGCGGGGACTCGGCGTGCTGGCGACCGTCGTACTCGACGACCAGCCGCAGCTCCGGGTAGCTGAGATCCAGGCGGCGAAGCAGCCGACCCTGTTCGTCGCGGAGCTCGTGGTTGACCTGCGGCTCCGGCAGGCCCGCGAGCACGAGCAGCATCCGTAGCCGCGTCTCCATGGGGGAGTCCACCCCGTCGCGGACGTAGCAGGCCGCCCGGTGAGCAGCCCCCGCGTGCTGGTCCGTGCTCGCGGCGCACTCCTCGACGAGCCGCGCTGCTGGGATGTCGAACACCTTGAGCATCGCGTCGCCGACCACGACCAGGTCGACGAGGGAGAGGATCGAGGCCAGCTCGACGAACATCCGGTAGGGGTGCGAGACCCGGATCCCGCGGTGCCGGACCACGCGGACCGGTCGACACGTCGCGTGGTTGCGGATCTCGGGACGGAAGCGTCGGTGCTCCTGGGCCAGCACGGTGACGTGTTCGAGCGGGTGGGTCGGGACCGGCAACCCGTACGCCCGAGCAGCGCTGGTGTGGCTGGCGAACGCGGTCGGTGGGTGCAGCGCCAGCGCCGCGGCGGTCCGCAGCCACGGCGACTCGGGCACCTCGCCGTCGACGTACACACCCCGGAAGATCCGGCGGAAGCGCGAGGTGCGCAGGATTCTCGGGTCGACACCCGCCCGTACCGCGTCCGCGCGCGTGAACGGCCGCCGGACGTCGAGCTCGGGGGTTTCGGGGACACGTGCCATGCCCGGCAGCCTGCCGAAATCCGGCCGGTGGCGTCGGCGCTCATCCACAGGTGCCGGTGCGCCCCCGGACCCGCGCGGGGACAGCCGCTGCGACCCGCTGCCGCCGCTGCGGCGCGATTGTGCCGTTGTGACGTCGACCCGGCCGGTCAGCGCGCCCAACGGCGACGATTGTGCCGTTGTGGCGGGGGCGCGGCCGGTTCAGCGTGCCCAACGGCGACGATTGTGCCGTTGTGACGGGGGCGCGGCCGGTTCACGCGCCCAACGGCGACGATTGTGCCGTTGTGACGGGCCGGTGGGCCCCAGCACGACGGCCCGCCCGTACGACGGTCAGCGCAGCCGGCGTACGACGAACCGCGGCACCCCGTCCGCGGCGGTGTCCTCGCCGACGTACTCGTGGCCCCGCATCCGGCACCAGGCCGTGACGTCGGGCCGGGCCGCGGGGTCCTCGGCGACCACCGCCATCGTCTGGCCCACCGCGATGTCGCCGATGTTGTTGGCCAGCCGGATGATCGGCAGCGGGCAGCGCATCCCGCGGCAGTCGAGCTCCACGTCGGCGTCCATGGCGCTCAGTGTGCCCGGGCGCGCAGCTCGGCGACGACCCCGGGCAGCGCGGCGAGGAACGCGTCCACGTCCGCCTCGGTGGTGTCCCGGGTCAGCGAGACCCGCACGTTGCCGTGGGTGAGCGCCCCCATCGCCTCGAGCACGTGCGAGGGCCGCATCGACGAGGCGGTGCACGCCGAGCCGGACGCCACCCCGAAGCCGTGCCGGTCCAGCTCGGTGACCAGGGTCTCGCCGTCCACGTAGAGCACCGAGAAGGTGACCACGTGGGGGAGCCGGTCGACCGGGTCGCCGACCACGTCGACGTCCGCGACCAGCCGCGGGACGCGCTCGCGGATCCGGTCCACCAGGGCGGCCTGGCGGGCGCCGACCTCCGCGCGCTCGGCGACCACCGCCTGCAGCGCGGCGGCCGCGGCGAGGGCCGCCGGCACGTTCTCGAACCCGGCGACCCGCGGGTCGGTGCGGTCGTCGGTGGGGAACGGCGGCCGCCACCGGGCACCCTTGCGCACCAGCAGCACGCCGACCCCCGCGGGCCCGCCCCACTTGTGCGCGGACGCGGCGGCCGCGCTCCAGCCGCCCGGCACGTCCACGCGGCCCGCGGCCGCGCAGGCGTCGACGAAGACCGGCACGTCGCCGGCCGCCGCGACCACCTCGGCCACCGGCTGCCGGGTGCCCACCTCCCCGTTCGCGGCCTGTACGGCGACCAGGCCGGTGGGCCGCTCGGCGAGCGCGGACCGCAGCGCGGGGACGTCCACGGCCCCGGTCGCGGTGACCGGCACGGTGTCCGACGTACCCCCGGACTGCCGCGCCCACCACGCCGCCGGCGGCGAAGACCGCGGAGTGCTCGACCGCGGAGTGCACCAGCCGGGACGAGACCCGGGCGCGGCCGACCAGCAGGCCGAGCACGCCGAGGTGCACCGCGGCGGTGCCGGAGGAGGTGAAGGTGGTCTCGTCCGGGCGGACGCCGAGCAGGGTGGCGACGACCTCCCGGGCGTTGTCGAGCAGCAACCGCGCGTTGCGGCCGGGCTGGTGCAGCCGCAGCGGGTCGGCGAAGCCGCTGTCGAGGCAGGCCAGCAGGGTCTCGCGCGCGGCCGGGTGCAGCGGCTCGGTGGACGCCGAGTCCAGGTAGCGGACCGGGGCCGGGCCCGGCGGGTCCGTCGTAAATGTCACAACCCGAAACTACCGGCCCACCTGGGGCGAAACCCGGGTTGCCTCAGTAGTAACGTTCTGCCTGACCGTCGTTTTGAGAGAGAGGCTCGTTCGTGGGTCTGCAACTCCCCAAGCGCGCGCGCAGGGTCGGCCTGTTCACCGTGCTCGCCGGGAGCACGCTGCTGCTCAGCGCGTGCTCCGCCGCAGAGAAGACGCAGATCAGGCGTCTGGCCATGCCGCAGTCGGCGACCGACCGCGCGCCGCACATCTACCACCTCTGGCAGGGCGCCTGGATCGCGGCGATCCTGGTCGGCATCCTCGTGTGGGGGCTGATCGGGTACGCGGCGGTCAAGTTCCGGCGCCGCAGCGACGACGAGGTCCCGGTGCAGGTGCGCTACAACCTGCCGATCGAGATCCTCTACACGATCGCGCCGATCGTGATGGTGGTGGTGTTCTTCTTCTTCACCGTGCAGACGCAGAACACCGTGCTCGCGGAGACCAAGCACCCCGAGCACACCATCGACGTGGTCGGCCAGCAGTGGTCGTGGACGTTCAACTACGTGAAGGACAAGAACCTCGACGGCAGCACCTCGGTCTTCGACGCCGGCACCACGGCGTACCGGCCGACGCTGGTGCTGCCGGTCAACCAGACCGTGCGGGTCAACCTGACCTCTCCCGACGTCATCCACTCCTTCTGGGTGCCCGCGTTCTTGATGAAGATGGACGTGGTGCCCGGCCGGCACAACCACTTCTCGTTCACGCCGACCCGGATCGGTGACTACAAGGGCCGGTGCGCCGAGCTCTGCGGCGCCTACCACTCGCGGATGCTGTTCAACGTGAAGGTGGTCCGGCCCGCCCAGTACACCGCCTACCTGCACGGCCTGGAGAAGGCCGGCAACACCGGCCTGGCGCTCGGCGGGTCGAACGCCACCACCGAGGCCGGCCTCCAGGACGAGATCCAGAGGAACCGGGACCGCACGAGCATCACAAAGAACGGAGCCGGACAGTGACCGCCACCGCGCGTCCCGTCACGATCCCCGCCGGGGAGAAGACGCTGGGACAGAAGATCGTCGGTGTCCTGACCACCACCGACCACAAGGTGATCGGCAAGCTCTACCTGGGCACGTCGTTCGCGTGGTTCCTGATCGGCGGCCTGATGGCCATGGTGATGCGCTCGGAGCTCGCGTTCCCCGGCCAGCAGGTCGTCAACGACGAGACCTACAACCAGCTGTTCACGATGCACGGCACGATCATGCTGCTGCTGTTCGCGACGCCGCTGTTCTTCGGCTTCGCCAACATGATCATGCCGCTGCAGATCGGCTCGCCGGACGTCGCGTTCCCGCGGCTGAACATGTTCAGCTACTGGCTGTTCCTGTTCGGCGGGCTGATCGCCGCCTCCGGGTTCCTCACCCCGCAGGGCGCCGCGGACTTCGGCTGGTTCGCCTACTCGCCGCTGTCGAGCGCGGTGCGCAGCCCCGGGGTCGGCGGTGACCTGTGGATCATGGGTCTGTGGATGGCCGGTCTGGGCACCATCCTCGGCGCGGTCAACTTCATCACCACGATCATCTGCATGCGCGCCCCGGGCATGACCATGTTCCGGATGCCGATCTTCACCTGGAACGCGCTGGTCACCAGCCTGCTGGTGCTGATCGCGTTCCCGATCCTGGCCGGCGCGCTGCTCTCGCTGGAGGCCGACCGGGCGTTCGGCGCGCACGTGTTCGACGCCGCGAACGGCGGCCCGATCCTCTGGCAACACCTGTTCTGGTTCTTCGGGCATCCGGAGGTGTACATCATCGCCTTGCCCTTCTTCGGCATCGTCACCGAGATCCTGCCGGTGTTCAGCCGCAAGCCGGTGTTCGGGTACGTCGGCCTGGTGGCCGCCACGATCAGCATCGCGGTGCTCTCCGTCGCGGTCTGGGCGCACCACATGTTCGTCACCGGGGCCGTGGACCTGCCGTTCTTCTCCGGCATGACGTTCCTGATCGCCGTACCGACCGGGGTGAAGTTCTTCAACTGGATCGGCACGATGTGGGGCGGATCCATCAGCTTCGACACCCCGATGCTGTGGTCGGTCGGGTTCCTCACCACGTTCCTGTTCGGCGGCCTGACCGGGGTGATCCTGGCCAGCCCGCCGCTGGACTTCCACGTCTCGGACTCCTACTTCGTGGTGGCGCACTTCCACTACGTGGTGTTCGGCACCGTGGTGTTCGCGATGTTCGGCGGGTTCTACTTCTGGTGGCCGAAGATGACCGGCCGGATGCTCGACGAGCGGCTCGGCAAGGTGCACTTCTGGCTGCTGTTCGTCGGGTTCCACACCACGTTCCTGGTGCAGCACTGGCTGGGCGTGGAGGGGATGCCGCGGCGCTACGCCGACTACCTGCCGAGCGACGGGTTCACCACGCTCAACCAGGTGTCCACGATCGGCGCGTTCCTGCTCGGCGCCTCGACGCTGCCGTTCCTGTACAACGTCTACAAGTCCAGCAAGACCCCGCAGGTCGAGATCGACGACCCGTGGGGCTGGGGCCGGTCGCTGGAGTGGGCCACCTCGAGCCCGCCGCCGCGGCACAACTTCCTGTCCATCCCGCGGATCCGCTCGGAGTCGCCGGCCTTCGACCTGCACCACCCCGAGGTGGCGGCGATGGAGATGGTGCACAGCGGGGCCGGCGCCGAGGGCGACGAGCTCGAGGGCGGGGCCGCGCGCCACGGCGAGACGAAGGGTGAGGACGTCTGATGAGGGCCGAGGCCTGGATCTTCGCGATCTGCACGGTGTTCTTCCTGCTGGTCGCGCCCGCGTACTGGTTCATCACCTACGACCCCACCGGGACGTCGGCGCTGACCATGACGTTCCTGCTGACCCTGCTGGTGACCTTCTACCTGGGCTTCCACGCTTCCCGGATGGAGCCGCGGCCGGAGGACCGGGGGGACGCCGAGATCGCCGACGGGGCCGGGGAGCTCGGGTTCTTCCCGCCGTACTCCTGGTGGCCGCTGTGGGGCGGCGCCACGCTCGGCGTGTGCGTGTTCGGCATCGCGATGGGCGCCTGGTGGATGTTCATCATCGGCGTCGGGCTGGGCACGCTGGCGCTGTGCGGCTGGATCTACGAGTACTACGTGGGCGAGCACGCGCACTGAGGCTGCTCCGGTCCCCGGTCGCGCTGGCGGCCGGGGCCGTCCCGTTTTGGGGTGATTTCAGGCGGTTGGGACGGCGCCGTACGCCGGGTCCTTAATGCGAACGTGACCGTCCCCACCGCGGACGGATGCGGGAGATCATGGCCCCGGTTGTTAGGCTGAACGGGCAGGTCTCATATGTCTACGAGGGGAAACCATGTCCGTTCGTCACGGGTCTTCGGTGCGCGCCTCCGCGCGCCGTCACGCTGCCGCGATGGCTGGCCTGGTCGCGCTGTCGGTCGCCGTGGCCGGCTGCTCGTCGTCGGGCAAGACCGCGGACGGCACGGAGCTGACGAACGGTACGCCGGCCAGCACCCCTTCCTCGGCGGCGCCGAAGGTGTCCCAGGTCCGGCTGCAGACCAACCTGCCCAAGAACGACGGCACCGTCCACGTGGACAAGGTGATCACCCTGGACGCGAAGAAGGGCACCTTCACCAGCGTCGCGGTGACCTACGGCAAGAAGCACGAGGTGCTGCACGGCAAGCTCTCCGGCGACAAGACCACCTGGACGTCCACGGACCGGCTCGAGCCCGGGCTGCGCTACCAGGTGAAGACCGTCGCGGTGGACGCGGACGGGCTGACGGCGAAGAAGCGCACCTCGTTCGAGACCGACCCGCTGACCCTGGACCAGCAGACCTACCCGAGCATCGCGCCGCTGCAGGGGGAGACCGTCGGCGTCGGGATGCCGGTGATCGTCAAGTTCGACGTGGCGGTCACCGACCGGGCCTCGATCGAGAAGCACCTGCACGTCACCGACACCTCGCACCAGAAGGGTGCCTGGCACTGGATCAGCAGCCACGAGGTGCACTGGCGCCCGGTGCACTACTGGAAGCCCGGCACCGACGTGACCGTCAAGGCCGACATCGACAGCATCCCCGCGGGCAACGGGATCTACGGCCAGCTGAGCCGCACCACCACGTTCCACGTCGGTGACGCGATGATCAGCAAGGTCGACCTGCACACCCACCGGATGCGGGTCTACCGCAACGGCAACCTGCTGCGCACCATCCCGGTCACCGGCGGCAAGAACGGGTTCAGCACCCGCTCCGGCATCAAGGTGATCATCGAGAAGTTCCGGCACAAGCGGATGGACGCCGCCACCACCGGCATCAGCAAGAACAGCCCGGAGTACTACAACATCGCCGACGTGGAGTACGCCATGCGCGTGACCTACTCCGGCGAGTTCCTGCACGCCGCCCCGTGGTCGGTCGGGTCCCAGGGCGACGCCAACGTCAGCCACGGCTGCGTCGGGATGAGCACCGCCAACGCCGCCTGGCTGTACAACCTCACCAAGCGCGGCGACGTGGTGGACGTGACCGGCAGCACCCGGCACATGACGCTCACCAACGGCTACGGCGACTGGAACGAGTCCTTCTCCCAGTACAAGGCCGGCTCCGCGCTCTCCTGACCGGCCCCCGGGCGGCTGCCCGCCCCCGCCCCGCGGGACCGTGGCCCCGGCCCAGCAGGTCGAGCCGGCCGCCAAGTTGCCAGCCGGATGCCTCAGGGCGGCCGGTCGACATGGTGGTCAGCGCCGCGGTGTCGCTTAGCCGGGATCCAGCGACCAGCGCGACCCGGCGCCCCCGCACGACGGGCCGGCTTCTGAGGGGCATCCAGTGCTGAGGGTTGGGGGCGGAAGCCGCCCCGATGCGCGGGATAGTTCTCCGTGCCAGCGGCGGGCCACGTGGCCGGTGCTGCCAGGCGGCGCCCGAACGGTCTGAGGGCCGGTCGCCGGATGCCAGCCCGCCGGTCCCGGTGGGGCACCGAGCCGAGGCTGCAGCCCCCACCGCCCGGGCCGGGAGGACGTGCGCGGCCACGAGGAGATGCTGGTTATCCCACCGACTGCGACGCGGGTGTGTCAGGGGCCCAGCACGCGGCAGGCGACGGCCCCTGGCGGCCAGCAGGCTGGACCTTGCGCCGCTGGTGCCCTCCCCGGCGAGGCGTGCACGGGACAGCAAAGCCCCCGCGATCGCAGGATCGCGGGGGCCGTTGCCGTGCAGCTCAGTGCTTCCGGAGCTCCTCGCCCTCGATGCCGTGCCGGCCGTCGAACTGGTGACCGTCGGCGGCCTGGCCGTCAAGCTCGTAGTCGCCCTCGTAGTCACCGCCGGAGAGGTGCTGGTGGCCGTCCTCCTGCACCGCGAGCTCGTGCGCCGCGTGGGCGTGCGCCTCCTCGAGCTCGGTGGCGGTCGGCTTCTGGATGTTCTGTCCGAACCAGAAGTGCGAGAGCCTGGAGCGCAACCGCATCATCCGCACCTTGCGGTTGGCCACGCCGTGCTCGTCCTCCGCCCGGGGGGCGGCCAGCACAGGGTCGCGGTCCCGGGCGGTGAGGGTGTAGGCCTCGTCCAGGGAGATCGGCAGGTGCTTCTCGGCGTAGGCGCCCTCGGGGGAGCGCATGATGACGCCGCTCTCGTAGCCGTGCAGCAGCCGGTTCTGGTCCGCCCGCTGCAGGGAGATGCACCAGCGGCGGGTGATCAGGAACGCGATCACCGGACCCACGAAGATCATCGTCCGCGCGAAGTAGGTGATGTAGTTCAGGTTCAGGTGGAACACCTTCGCCAGGATGTCGTTGCCGCCCTCGGCCCACAGCACGCCGTAGAGCGTCATCATCGCGACCATGAACGCGGTGCGCGTGGGGGCGTTCCGCGGCCGCTGGAGCAGGTGGTGCTCCCGCTTGTCGCCGGTGATCCAGGCCTCGATGAACGGATACGCCAGCACCGCCCCGAAGATGATTCCGGGCGCCACGACCCCGGGGATGAAGACGTTCCAGCTGATCGTGAAGCCCCACAGATGGGACTCCAGGCCGGGCATCGACCGCAGCAGCCCCTCGGCCACGCCCATGTACCAGTCGGGCTGGGAGCCCGCGGTGACCTCGGAGGGGTTGTACGGCCCGTACATCCAGATCGGGTTGATCGTCAGCAGGCCACCCATCAGGGCGGTGATGCCGAAGATGATGAAGAAGAAGCCGCCGGCCTTGGCCGCGTACACCGGGAGCATCGGGTAGCCGACCACGTTGTCGTTCGTGCGGCCGGGACCGGGCCACTGGGTGTGCTTTTGGTACACGAGCAGCAGCATGTGCGCGCCGATCAGCGCGAGCAGCAGGCCGGGGATCAGCAGGATGTGGACCGCGTAGAGGCGGGACACGATCGCGTCACCAGGGAACTGGCCGCCGAAGAGGAAGAACGACACGTAGGTGCCGACCACGGGGATGGACTTCATCAGGCCGTCGGCGATGCGCAGGCCGGTGCCCGACAGCAGGTCGTCCGGGAGCGAGTAGCCGGCGAAGCCCTCCAGGATGCCCATCATCAGCAGCAGCCCGCCGATCATCCAGTTGATCTCACGGGGCTTGCGGAAGGCGCCGGTGAAGAAGATGCGCATCATGTGCACGAACATGGCCGCCACGAACAGGGTGGCCGCCCAGTGGTGCATCTGGCGCATCAGCAGGCCGCCGCGCACGTCGAACGAGATGTGCAGCGTGGACGCGTAGGCCTCCGACATCGGGATGCCGCGCAGCTGGTCGTAGGAGCCGTTGTAGACGACCTCGCCCATCCCCGGCTTGAACCAGAGCGTGAGGAAGGTGCCGGTGAGCAGCAGCACCACGAAGCTCCACAGGGCGATCTCGCCGAGCATGAACGACCAGTGGTCGGGGAAGACCTTCCGGATCTGCTTCTTGGCCAGCCCGGCGACGCCGACCCGATCGTCCGCCCAGGTGGCGAGGCCCGCGAGCGGGTTGCTCTTGCTGGCCTTGGCGGCGGTGGTGCCGTTGGTGTTTGCGGTACTCATCGTTCTCACCCACGTTCCCAGAAGCTAGGTCCGACCGGTTCGGTGAAGTCGCTCTGGGCCACCAGGTAGCCCTCCGCGTCGAGCTTGAGCGGGAGCTGGGGGAGCGAGCGTGCGGCCGGGCCGAAGATGACCTTGCCGTTGTCCGCGAGGTCGAAGGTGGACTGGTGGCAGGGGCACAGCAGGTGGTGCGTCTGCTGCTCCCACAGGGAGATCGGGCAGCCCACGTGGGTGCAGATCTTCGAGTAGCAGAGGATCCCGCCGACGCCCCAGTTCTCGCGTCCCTTGGCGGGGGTGATGTCCGTTGGCTGCATCTTGACCAGGATGACCGCGGCCTTGGCCTTGGCCGCCTGGAGCTCGGCGCCCTCGAACTTCGGGTCGCCCGCGGCGTTGGTCTCGAAGAACACCACCGGCTGGGCGTTGACCAGCTGACCGATCTCGACCTGGTCGGGGCGGATCGGGGTGCCCGCGATGTCGTTGACGACGCGCATGCCCTTCCGCCAGACCGTGTGCTCCAGCTTGTCGCCGGGCAGCGGACCGAGGTCGCGCAGCGCCACGATCACGGGCAGGCCGAGCGTGGCCATCGCGCCGAGCAGGGAGTTCCGGATCAACGGCCGCCGGCCGATCCCGGAGTCGCTGATGCCGGTGTTCAGGGCCGAGACGGCCTCCTCGCGGTCGGTCTCGCTGGAGGCGACCGGGTGGCGGGCCTCGACGATCTCCACGTCGCTCATCAGCTTGCGGGCCCACTGGATGGCGCCCACGCCGATCAGCAGCAGCGCGAGGCCCAGGGACAGCCCGAGCGTGACGTTGGAGGCGCCGTACCCGAAGATCGTGTCCGGGTTGGGGCCGACCTGGAACGTGAAGTAGGCGACCACGAAGAGGATCGCGCAGACGCTCGACAGGCCGAACAGGGTCGCGATCTGCCGTTCGGCGCGCTTGGCGGCGTGCTGCTCCACGTCGGTGGGACGGGGCGTGTGCTCGTGCAGGCCGGGGTCGGCGATCGGGTCGCCGGTGGTCTCGACCTGGGCGAGCTCGGAGTCGTGCTCGGTCACGACTTGGCTCCCTTCTTCGAACGCGTGGAGTGCGAGGCGATCCAGACGGCGAAGCCCACGCAGGCGCCGATGCCGATGATCCAGCCGTAGAGGCCCTCACTGACCGGGCCGAGCGAGCCGAGCTCCGAGCCGCCGTACTTCGGCGCGGACTCGAGGCTCTTCAGGTAGGCGATGATGTCGCGCTTCTCGCTGGGCTTGAGGACGGTGTCGGAGAAGACCGGCATCTGCTGCGGGCCGGTGATCAGGGCCTCGTAGATGGTCTTGGCGGGCACGCCCTTGAGCGTGGGCGCGTACTTGCCCTGCGGCAGCGCGCCACCGGCGCCGGCGAAGTTGTGGCAGGCGGTGCAGTTGGTCAAGAAGAACTGACCGCCGCGGACGATGGCCGCGTTCTTCTGGTCCGCGGGGATCGTGTTCGGGTCGTACTGGTTCGCGGTCGGGATCGCCGGGCCGGGGCCGAGCGAGGCGACGTACGCGGCGAGCTGGCTGATCTCCTCGGGCGTGTAGACCACCTGCTTCTGCGGGGCCTGGACCCCCGGGCGGGCCATCGGCATCCGGCCGGTGCTGACCTGGAAGTCGACCGCGGCCGCGCCGACGCCGTGCAGCGAGGGGCCGTACTGGGTGCCCCGCGAGGTGACGATGCCCTCGCCGTGCTGGCCGTGGCACGACGCGCAGCCGACCAGGAACAGCGCGCGGCCCTTGGCGACCGTGGACTGGTCGGTGGTGCTGGTGTCGGCGCTGGCGGGGGAGAACGCGGCGTACGCGCCGCCGGTCAGCAGGAGCCCCAGCAGCAGCACCACGACCCCGGCGTAGGGGCTGCGGCGCTTGGCTGAGAGTCGAGCGGTCAGGAGTCGCACGAAATTTCCTCGGATCGGTCTGCTCGAAGTTCGTGATTCGAAGGGCGGCGGATGGCTACTGGATCAGGTAGATCGTCGCGAACAGAC
The DNA here is from genome assembly GCA_963728775.1 of uncultured Actinomycetota bacterium. Taxonomy (GTDB): domain Bacteria; phylum Actinomycetota; class Actinomycetes; order Propionibacteriales; family Nocardioidaceae; genus Nocardioides_B. Next base: position 10,281 of record CAVSLP010000007.1, on the reverse strand, counting down.
CGATCCACACGACGTCGACGAAGTGCCAGTAGTACGACACGACGATGGCGCTGACGGCTTGCTCGTGGGTGAACTTCTTCGCGATGAACGTGCGGCCCAGCACCAGCAGGAACGCGATCAGGCCGCCGGTCACGTGCAGTCCGTGGAACCCGGTGGTCAGGTAGAACACCGAGCCGTACGGCGACGACGGGATCGTCACGTGCTCGTGGATCATCGAGACGTACTCGCTGGCCTGCCCGGCCACGAAGATCGACCCCATGATGTAGGTGAGCACGAACCACTCGCGCAGGCCCCAGCCCTTCACGTTGAGGACCCCGCCGGTCCGGCCGACCTGGCCGCGCTCGGCGGCGAACACGCCCAGCTGGCAGGTCACCGACGACAGCACCAGGATCGTGGTGTTCACCGACGCGAAGGGGACGTTCAGCTTCTCCGTCTCCAGCGACCACAGCTCCGGGGACACCGCCCGGATGGTGAAGTAGCTGGCGAACAGGGCGGCGAAGAACATCAGCTCGCTCGAGAGCCAGACGATGGTTCCGACGCTGACCATGCTCGGCCGGTCATGGTGCCCGTGGAGGCGGGAAGCAGGAATCACAGATGCAGTTGAGGCCACGCGGTCATTATGTCGGTAACCGTCGCCCGTGGCACCCCGACCCCCCTTGTTTTCGGGTCATCTTCTTCACATTGGCGGTCATCGGAGCGCGGCGGGCGCGCCGGCCCCGTCGGACGAGGCGCTCCGGTGCGGCCCGGAGGTGCACCAGCACCTCACCCGGCCCGACCCGCGACTGAGGTCGCAGCGCGACAGGGGGTGCGGTTCCCGGAGCCGCGCCCGGTAGCATCGCCCGCGTGACCGATGCCACGAAGAACGCAGAGCCGTTGAAGGTGCTCGTCTACAGCGACGACGCCAACACCCGGAAACAGGTGATCCTGGCGCTCGGGAAGCGCCCGCACCCGGACCTGCCTACGGTCGAGTACGTCGAGGTGGCCACCGAGCCCGTGGTGATCCAGCAGATGGACTCCGGGGCGATCGACCTGGCGATCCTGGACGGCGAGGCCGTGCCCGCCGGCGGGATGGGCATCGCGAAGCAGCTGAAGGACGAGATCTACCAGTGCCCCCCGATCCTGGTGCTGACCGGCCGCCCGCAGGACGCCTGGCTGGCGACCTGGTCGCGCGCCGAGGCCGCGGTCTCCCACCCGATCGACCCGATGCAGCTCGCCGACGCGGTCATCCGGCTGCTCCGGCCCCGGGTCCCGGCCCGCTCCGCGGGTTGAGCCGAGCCGCACCGACCGGAGGCTGAACTCCCCGAGCCATCGGTGCCGACGGGTCGCTAGAGTCGGCCGGGTGAGTCCGACGCATTCCTGGCCCGAGGTCCTGACGCCGCTGATCGCCGGCACCGACCTGGCTGCGGACCAGACGGCGTGGGCGATGAACGAGATCCTCTCCGGCGAGGCCACACCGAGCCAGGTCGCCGGCTTCGCGGTGGCGCTGCGCGCCAAGGGCGAGACGATCGAGGAGCTCGAGGGCCTGGTTGCGGCCATGTACGAGCACGCCACGCCGCTGGTCATCCCGGGCCGGGTGCTGGACGTGGTCGGGACCGGTGGTGACCGGTCGATGTCGGTGAACATCTCCACGATGGCGGCGATCGTCGCCGCCGGCGCCGGCGCACCGGTGGTCAAGCACGGCAATCGCTCGGCCTCCTCGAAGGCGGGCTCCGCAGACGTGCTCGAGGCGCTGGGGGTGCGGCTCGACCTCCCGCCCGCCGAGGTGGCCCGGGTGGGGGAGGAGGCCGGCATCACGTTCTGCTTCGCCCCCGCGTTTCACCCGGCCCTGCGCCACGCCGCCTCGACCCGCCGCGAGCTCGGGGTCGGCACCACCTTCAACTTCCTGGGGCCGCTGGCCCACCCGGCCAAGCCGGAGGCGCAGGCCATCGGCTGCGCCGACGCCCGGATGGCCCCGCTGATGGCCGGCGTGTTCGCCCGCCGCGGGGTCGACGCCTGGGTGTTCCGCGGCGACGACGGGCTCGACGAGCTGACCACCACGACCACCTCCCAGGTCTGGGCGGTCTCGGATGGTGCCGTGGAGCAGTTCAGCATCGACCCGGCCGAGTTCGGGCTGGGCGGCGGCACCGCCGAGGGCCTGCGTGGTCGGGACGCCGGCTACAACGCGGAGGTCGTGCGCCGGCTCGTGGCCGGTGAGCCGGGGCCAGGTCCGTGATGCCGTGATCTTGAACGCCGGTGCCGCGTTGGCCGTGCACGCGGCGGAACCCGGCTCGTTCGCAGAGCGGCTCGGCGTCGGGATCGAGCGCGCGCAGCGGTCAATCGCGTCGGGACACGCCCAGGCGGCGTTGGACCGGTGGGTCGAGGCCGGCGCCCGCGCCGCCGGATGAGCCGAGCGCACCGCTGAGCGCGACTCTCCTCAATCGAGGCCGAGGGAGAAGGCCGACTCCAGGTCGTGCTGGGAGTAGGCCCGGAACGCGATGTGGGTCTCCGTGGCGGTGACGCCCGGCACCTTGTTCAGCTTGTCCGCCACCACCGTGGCCACGTCCTCGTGGTTGCGGACCCGGACGAGCGCGATCAGGTCGATCTGCCCGGTCACCGAGTACACCTCGCTGACACCGTCGAGCGCGGCGATCGCCTCGGCCACTTCGGGGATGCGCGCGACGTCGGCCTTGACGAACACGATGGCGGTGATCATGAGGTCACGTTAGCGGACGGGCTGGTGCACGGTGCCGAGCGACCGCCGGTCCTGGAACGGCACAAGCTGGTCCCGGGACTCCCGGACCGCGTCGTGGATCCGCAGGTGCTTGGTTGCGCCGCCGAGGGGACAGGTCCACTCGCCGTCGACGTGGACCAGTCGCACGCCATCGGCCTCGAGCCACCGCAGCAGCTTCTCGGTCTCCTCCGCCGTGGCGGCCGGTGCGGGACCGGGCCCCGTGAGGACCGTCTCGGCGCCGGCCCGCAGGTCCTCGACCCACCGGCCGGCGTGCGCACCGGGCGGGATCTGGCCGGCGGCGGCCAGCCGTCCGTGGCGGATGACGTGCACCGCCCAGGCCCCCTCTTCCTTGCGGGCCGCCACCAGCTCGGGGCAGCCCGTGAGCGAGCGCAGCCGCTGGGTGCGCGCCGTCCCGCGCAGGAACGCCGCGAGCCGGTCCCGCCACGACGACGCGTCCTCGAAGCGCTCGTCGGCCGCCAGCGCCGCCATCCTGGTCGCCAGGGAGGCGATCACGGCGTCCGGCCGGGCCGTGAGGGACGACCGCAGGCGTTCCACGACGTCGCCGTAGGTGGTCGGGTCGACCGAGCCGTTGCACGGTGAGAGGCACTTGCCCATCTCGGCCAGTGCACAGGCGCTCAGCGCGGGCCGCTTCGGCATCCGCCCGCCGCACTGGCGGATGGGGAAGGCCTCGTGCAGTGCCGCCACCGAGCGCTCGGCGGTGCGCTTGGAGCTGAACGGACCGATGTAGTCGGCTCCGTCGTCGGAAACCTGCCGGACCAGGGACAGCCGGGGCCAGGGCTCGACGGTCAGCTTGACCCAGTGCACCCGCTCCGGGAACCGGGACCGGCGGTTGTACTTCGGCTTGTGCTCGGCGATGAGGCGGAGCTCGCGCACCTCGGCCTCCAGCGGAGTCGCGCACTCGATGCCGGTCACCGAGGTCGCCAGCCCGACCATCTCGCCCATCCGGGAGCGGGTCTCCGACGCGGTGAAGTAGCTGCGCACCCGGGTCCGCAGGTCCTTCGACGTGCCGACGTACAGCACCCGGCCCTGGTCGTCCCGGAAGAGGTAGACACCCGGCGCGTGCGGCAGCTGCTCGGCCAGGTGCCGCTTCCGGCGCTGGGCCGAGGTGACCCGCGAGGAGAAGGTCTGCAGCTCCTCGAGGGTGTGCACGCCGAGATTGCCGAGCCGCGCCATCAGGCCGTGCAGCACGTCGACGGTCGCCCGGGCGTCGGAGAGCGCCCGGTGGTTGGGGGTGGTGGCGGCCCCGAACAGCGTGGCCAACGAGCTCAGCTTGCAGTTCGGGGCGTCGTCGCGGGTGATCACCCGCCGGGCGAGCCGGGCCGTGTCGAGCACCTCGAAGGTCGGCCAGGATCGCTCCTGTTGCTCGGCGAAGTACTTGAGGAACCCGACGTCGAAGGGTGCGTTGTGCGCGACCAGCACGCAGCCGTGCGCGAACTCCAGGAACTGGGGGAGGACCTGCTCGATGGGCGGGGAGCCGGCCACCATCGAGTCGGTGATCCCGGTGAGCACCGCGATGAACGGCGGGATCACCTGGTGCGGGTTGACCAGCGTCTGGAACTCCCCGAGCACCTCCCCGCCGCGCACCTTGACCGCGCCGATCTCGGTGATCATCGACCCGCCCTGCGCGGAGCCCCCGGTGGTCTCGAGGTCGACGACGCAGAACGTGACGTCGCGCAGCGGGCGCCCGAGGTCGTCGAAGCTGCGCTGGGACTCCCACCGAGAGCCGGCCGAGCTTGCGGCCGGGGGAGTGACGGTGCTGCTCATGGACAGGACGGTATGGGTCACCACCGACCAAATCGCTGCGCCACACGAGGCAGAGAGGGTTTGCCTTCCGATTTGCCCGTATCACCATGAGCGGCCCGCGAGTTCCTTACAGTGACGAGCGTGAAGACGCTCACCGCGGTCACCGGCATGAGCACCTCGCCCGCATGTGCCGGCGGCCGCCTCGACCCTGCCTCGCTGTCCGTCGGCCCGCGAGCAGGTCGTGGCTAGCGGCCTGTTGGCGGACGTCCCCGGCACGGACGACCGTCCCGGGGCTCGGCAATCGGCGACCTGGCTCCTTCCGCTGATGTTGTTCCTGGCGACGTTGGGGGTCTTCGCCGCGACTGCCGAACGACACCACGTCAACACAGACGCCTACGCCGCTTCGGCTGGCGCCTGGAGGCTGGCCTCCACAGGCCGGCCATGGATGGACGATCTTGATGTCAAGGAGCTCAAGGGCACCCATGGCGCTGAGAGGCGAGGGACCTGGCTCAGCGAGGCACCCAACGGCCACGTCGTGACGCAGCGCATGGCGGGCCCGATCCTCGCGGGGGTGACCTTCTACCTGCTCCTCGACCGCAGTTCGGCCCCAGCCGGTTTCAGCATCGCGGCAGGTGGCCTCGCGGCCTCGACTCTGAGCGCCGCTGCGGTGCTCCTCATCTTCCTGAGCGTCAGGAGGCGGCTGCCTCCCTCGGTGGCCCTGCCTGCCGCGTTCGCGTTCGCCCTCGCCACGCCGACCTGGTCGGTGTCAGCGAACGCCCTGTGGACCCATCCCGTGACGCAGCTGGGGATCGCCGGGGCGGCGTACGCGCTGAGCAGGGAGCGCTGGTGGGTGGCCGGGGTGTTCTTGGGCGTGGGCATGCTGGGGCGTCCGCACGTCGCGCTGATCGCGGCGGCGGTGGGGATCGGAATGTCCCTGTCGCGACGGCAGGCCAAGCCCGCCGTCGGCCTTGCGGTTCCGACGGTGGCGGCATTGGGTCTCCTGGAGGTCTGGAACCGCTTCACGTTCGGGGAGTGGTCCATCGGCGGTGCGTACGGCGACAGCCGGATCGAACAGGCAGGGCAGGGATTGGCGCATTCGCAGATCAGCAACTATTTCGGCTTCCTCTTCTCCGCGGACCGCGGGTTCTTGGTGTGGACGCCGGTGGTGCTGTTGCTCGTCCCTGCCCTCGTGCGGTCGTGGCGGTCGCTTCCGGCCTGGCCGCGGTGGCTGTGCCTCGGCGGGCTGTTCTACTCCATCGCGCAACTGCGCCTGAACCATTTCGCAGGAGGTGAGGGGTTCTACGGTTACCGTCACGGCTTGGAGCTGTTGACCTGCATCACGCCTGCGCTCGCTCTGTCACTGCCGCACATGGGGCGGATCGCCAGGGCCGTCGTTCCTCCGGTTGTCATGGCTCAGTTCGCCGCGATCACGATCGGCGCCACGGTGGAGGCGTTCTTCGTGCCGTTCGAGAACGTCTGGACGGACAACAGCTTCTGGCTCGCACTTCGCCATCAGCCCGACCTGGTCGGATCATGGCTGGCCATCTGCCTCGCCGTGGGAGTCCTTGCCTCGGTGGGTCTTCGCGGGCCAGCTCGACGGCAGTCGGCAGAGACCGCCCGGTAACGTCTTTGAGGAATGCCGACGAAGGAGCACCTGTGTCTTCCGCCCTACCCGATGCCACCACCCGCTAGGAGCGCGGGTCAGTAAGCGTCCACCGCGGCTGGCTGTTGTTTGGCGGTCGCTGATCCAGGTGGCGGTCGGTGGGGTGTCGTGGCGACACCCGGATGCGATCTTCGGCGTCGGTGTCGCCTGGAGGCCTCCATGCGGCTGCTCGGGCTGGCCGCAGGCTCGCGTCAGCTGGTCGCCAGGCCCGTCAGGCCGTCGGTACCGATCTTGCCGTGGAGCTTGCGCAGGTTGTGGCAGGCCGCGAGCAGCAGCCACTCACCTCGGGCACCGTCCAGGCCGCGGAGCAGGAGATGTTTGGCGTTCTGCAAGGTGGCCATCTGCCCGAACACCGGTTCCACGATCGTCTTGCGTCGGGCGTAGACCGCCCGGCCTCGCTTGGTCGCCAGCTTGCGGGCCATCCGCTGTTTGACGGTGGCGTTGTTCGGGACGGGTCCGCGGGGCGCGACCGGGACTGGGTCGTCGTGCTTGGCCCGGCCCGAGGCGATGAAGAACTCCGTCCCGGTCTGCGCACCGACCACAGCACCTTGCTGCAGGTTGTCCTCGGAGCAGTAGCCGGCATCAGCGAGCAGCTGGGTCGGGGCGTGCCCGGTGTTGACGATGGTCTGCTCGGTCAGCGGGATCAGGTTGGCCACGTCGGCAGCGCAGTCGGTCACGTCGGCGGCCACGATCACCTGATGCGCGGCGTCGACCACGGCTTGGCCGTTGAAGCACTGGTGGAACGCCCCGTCGGAGGTCTTCATGATCTTCGACTCCGGATCGGTGAAGTTCCGTTGCGCCTTCGGCCTCGGCACCGCCTTCTCGCCGGCCTGAGCGACCCGCTCCGCGGTGGCCTCCTCGTCCTCGCCCTTGTCACGCGCCTTGGCCTCGGCAGCGGCCTTGGCGCGTTCGCGGGCCTCGTCCTCCAGCGCCTGCTTGGCCTCGCGGATCTTCGCCAGCCGGGTCTCGCGGCGGCGCAGCTGTTCAGGCAGCTCGTCGCCGCGACGGTCCTTGCCGTACTTCGCGTCCTCGGCCTTGTCGATCGCCTCGGCCTCGGCCAACAGATCGGTCACTTCTTGGGCGAGGATCTTCTCCTTCTCGCTCATCCGCGCATAGCTCATCGCCTTGCGCCGCGAGGCGTTCGCCCGCAGCTTGGTGCCGTCCAACGCGACCTGCCCGAGCTTGCACCATCCCCGCGGCCTGGCACAGGGCGAGCGCCTGCACGAACAGGTGCCCCAACGCGGACAGGTGGCGTTTGCGGAACCGGGCGATCGAGCGGTAGTCCGGCGCCGTCCCGGCGGCCAGCCACCGGAACGCGACCACGTCGACACAGGCCGCCTCGAGCCTGCGCGAGGACCGCACCCCGGTGGTGTAGCCATACAACAGGATCCGCACCATCAGGCGCGGGTCATACGGCGGCGCACCCCGCCCCTCGGTATAGGCGGCGTGGATCCGGGACAGATCCAGATGCTCATCGACCAGATCCGCGATGAACCGGGCCAAGTGGTCGGCCGGCAGCCACTCATCCAACGACGGCGGCAACAACAGATCCTGGCCCGGGTCGAACGCCCGGAACGTCTTGTCCACCGGCCCCTTCGAGGCGCTCGGCGCCTCGACGTACTGGCCCGGCGCTACCTCGAACAGGCCCTCACAGTTCTCATCGGCTGGCACACCAAAGTCTCTCCCGAACCCGCCCAGCGGCCGAGCACCCCGACTGGCGTGTTACTGACCCACGCTCCTAGCGCTGCGGTGGGTGCGGCAACCTCACCCGATTCGACCTTACACGCACCCGTCGCACGACGGAGTTCTGGCACGTCGACCTCGCTGGCGAACACACCGCGGAAGACATTCACACCCGCCACGAAGAGGTGGAGGCTGTCACGTGCCGTTGGTGCGGTCGCTCCGACGCGATCGAGCTCATTCCGAGGGCACAGGGCGTGGTGTAGGTGAACGGGCCGGCCCTTGCGAGCTCCTTCCGGGCCTCTCGATCCGCCTAAATCGTTGCCAAGAGAACCTAGACTCAGCCAATGAGCAAAGAGGGCATGCCGGGTGCTTCACGTCATTCCCGACGATGGCTCGCGCCGTTGGTGCTGTTATTGGTGGTCTTCGGTCTCTATGCGACGACCGCTGCTCGGCACTCGATCTCCGCCGATGCCCATGCGGCTGCTGTCGAGTCGTGGCGCATGGCGTCCGCCCACGAGCCCTGGCTGGAAGAAGTGCTCGGCAACCGGACCCCCAACGATCAGTGGTTGTCGATGGCACCGAACGGACACGTCGTCGCACAGCGCATGGCCGGTCCGATCATCGTCGGCGTCGCTTTCTACGCCCTCCTTGACCGAGTCAGTAACCCGGACGGGTTCAACCTCGTGGTAGGGGGGATAGCGGCGGCCGCCCTCACGGCAACCACCGTCATGCTGCTCTTCCTGGCACTGCGACGAAGCATGTCAACCCAGCTCGCGTTGGCGGCCGCACTGGTATTCGGACTCGCGACGCCGACATGGTCGGTGTCTGCGAACGGGCTCTGGACTCACACCGTCACGCAACTTGGAATTGCGGGCGCCGCCTGGGCGGCGACCCGAAGTCAGTGGACCCTTGCAGGGACGTTCGTGGCCTTCGGCATGCTCGGTCGACCCCATCTGGCACTCATCGCTGCTGTTCTTGGGGTGGGGGTGGCGTACTCGCGAAGAGACTTCCGACCAGCATTGGGTATCGCGGTTCCAACAGTGTCGTCGCTGGGCATCCTCGCTGCCTGGAATCATTGGATGTTTGGACCCTGGTCGATCGGCGGCGCGTATGGCGATGACCGGCTTGGCCGCGTCCTTGGGGACACCGGGCGGTCGCAGATCCACAACCTTGCGGGATTCCTCGTGGCTCCCGATAGGGGTCTGCTCATCTGGACGCCGGTACTGCTGCTCTTGCTGCCGTCACTCGTTCGGGCGTGGAGTTCCATACCGGACTGGAGCCGATGGCTGATCGCCGGTGGGCTCGTGTATACGGCGGTCCAGTTGCGGTTCAATTCCTTTGACGGTGGTGACACGTACTATGGCTACCGGTATGGACTGGAACTGATCACGTGCTTGGCGCCCGGCTTGGCTTTCTCCATCCCGTGGATCGGTCGCTTAGCCCGAGCGCTGGCTCCGCCAGTGATCGCGTTGCAGGTGGCGGTGATTGCGGTCGGCGCTGAGAGGGAGTCGTTCTTCGTCCCCATTGCCGACGTGTGGCACGACAACGGTTTCTTGGTCGCGCTTGAGCGGCAACCTGTGACGATCGGCCTGATGTTGGCCGCCTTCTTGGCGACTGGTGTTGTCGAGTCCGTGATCATCAATCAGCGTCTGGAGCAAGGATCGCCGGGAGGCCACCGGGTGAAAGAGACGCAGGAGCGTGCATGAGTGGTCCCCCTTCGTCTTCTAGGGCCGAATCGGCCGTTCACCTGCCTGCGCAAGTGCGTGCTCGGGTAGTCGCGCTCGCGTGCGACTGTCTCGATCGCATGCCTACCGAACAGATTCCGAGGCAGCTTCGGAGTGTCGCCTCGTTCGCGGCGTCTCGCCGAGCCAAGTTGGCCGGGAACCAGATTGCTGGTGCTCTCGAAACGGATGGTGTCTTTCGGCAGCATCTCGCTAGCCAGGTGCGTGCGATGGCCGCCGAGCTGGCCCGCGCGGTTGAATCGGGCGCGCGCCCGCCAGCAGCCGACCCGAACGAGCTTGCCGCCGTGGCCTACCTGTTGCGCGCGCCGCGCTGGATGGATCTGGCGGCTGAGGCCGGGGCAGCTGCCGAGGCCGAACAAGAAGCGTCCATCAGACGTAAGACGTCGGAACGCACCGAACATGCCCGACGTCAGTTGGATTCGATCACCGACGAGCTCAAGCAAGTTCGCAGAAAGTACAAGGACCAAGTGGCGGCGCTCAAGAGCGAAAACTCTGAACTACGCCACAAGTTGGCCGAGGCACGTGCACGTGCGAAGACGGCCGAGGCTGCCGCTGCTGGGTCGGAGCGGGTCGCCGCGGAAGCCTCGGCTGCAGCGGACGCGGCTTCCGGGGCCGCGGAGGCGGAATCGAGACGCCTACGGTCTCGGGTGGAGGAGCTCGAGCGCGAGGTCGCGGTGCTACGTCGCACCGAGCGAACCGACCGGGAAGCAGAGACGATG
>CAVSLP010000006.1:0-176299 GCA_963728775.1 uncultured Actinomycetota bacterium | reverse complement strand
TCGCTGGTGCCGGCGGAGTAGACGTTGGCGGTGTCGAAGACGTTGATGCCGGCCTCGAGCGCCTGCTTGATCACGCCCCGGCTCTCCTCCTCACGCAGGGTCCAGGGGTGGGTACCGCTCTGCGGCTCCCCGAAGCTCATGCAGCCCAGCGTCAGGGCGGACACCTTCAGGCCGGTGGATCCCAGGTTGACGTAACGCATCGGTTCTCCTGTGGTTCTCGAAGGGGTGGGCTCCGGTCAGGTCGCCAGCAGCCCGTGCAGCGCCGCCTTGGCGACCGTCCGCGCGGAGGGCTCGTCGAGCGGCCGGTGCCCGGTCAGCAGCCGGAAGACCAGCGGGCCGGAGAGCAGGTCGATCGCCGTGTCGGGGTCCACGCCGGCCGCCACGTCCGCGCGTTCCACGCCGCGCTGCCACAGCGTGGCCAGCGCCTTGCGCCGCCCGGCCAGGAAGAAGACCCGAAAGTACGGCGCGGCGCCCGCGTCGGTGACGCAGGCGGCGAGCAGCTGCGAGAAGATCCGGCCCTCGGGGCTGGCGTAGAACGCGCTGACCCGCAGCAGGTACTCGGTCAGGTCGCCGGCGGTGCTACCGGTGTCCGGGAGGGGCACGGCCTCGGCCATGTCCCTCCCGAACGCCTCGGCGGCGATCGCCGTGCGTGACGGCCAGTGCTTGTAGAGCGTCGCCTTGCTGACCCCGGAGCGCTCCGAGATGGCGTCCACGGTCGCCGCACCGAGCCCGCCCTCGGCGAGCAGCACGCGCGCCGCGGCCAGGGCTGCCTCATGGACCCGTCTGCTGCGGGCCCCGGCCGGCTGGGTCAGCAAGCCGGTCTCGGGGTCGGTCATCACACGGCCCGGGTCAACGCCTCGAACTCCTCGTCGGTGAGCGCGAGGCCCGCCGCGGCAGTGTTGTCCTCGAGGTGCGCGACCGAGGAGGTCCCCGGGATCGGCAGCATCACCGGAGAGCGGCGCAGCAGCCAGGCGAGCGCCAGCTGCGAGGGGCTGGCGTCGTGGCGCTTCGCGGCGTCGGCGAGCGGGCCGTCCTGCTGGGACAGCTCGCCGGTGGCCAGCGGGAACCACGGGATGAAGCCGATGCCCTCCTGCTCGGCGTACTCCAGCACCGGCTCGGCGTCGCGCTTGGCGAGGTTGAAGAGGTTCTGCACCGAGGCGATCGGCGCGACCTCCTGGGCGGCCTTGACCTCCTCGACGCTGACCTCGCTGAGGCCGATGTGCCGGATCTTGCCCTCGTCCTGGAGCTTCTTGAGCTCGCCGACCTGGTCCTCGAGCGGCACCTGGGCGTCGATGCGGTGCAGCTGGAACAGGTCGATGCGCTCGAGGCCGAGGCGGCGCAGGCTGAGCTCGCACTGCTGGCGGAGGTACTCCGGGCGGCCCACCGGCGTCCACACGTCCGGGCCCTGCCGGGTCAGGCCGGCCTTGGTGGCGATGACCACGTCGTCGGCGTAGGGGTGCAGCGCCTTGCGCAGCAGCTCCTCGGCGACCTCGGGCCCGTAGGAGTCGGCGGTGTCGAAGAAGGTGATGCCGAGCTCGACCGCCCGCTGCAGCACCCGGACCGCCTCGTCGAGGTCGTCGGGGTACCCCCACACGCCCCGACCGGTCAGCTGCATGGTCCCGTAGCCGAGGCGGACCACGGGCAGGTCGCCGCCGAGCGTGAACGTCCCGGACTCGCCTGCGACGGTCTTGCCCGTGCTGGAGCTGGTGGTGGTGCTGGTCATCGGCTCTCCCTCCTGAAGTGAACTGAACGACCCGTTCAGTTTAGGCAGCCACTCCAAGGGCCGTGGGACCCCCGCGCCGCGCTGCATCGTGGCTGCACTAAGGTTAGGCAAACCTGACCTGACCTGACCTCGCCGAAAGGTGCTCCCGTGGCTCTGCGAATCCCCGCCCTGGCCGTCGCCCTCGCCGCGACGTTCACGCTCTCCTCCTGCGCCGGAGGGTCGAGCGGTCCGACGTACACCGTCAAGGCGAGCGACGACTCCTGCGTCGTCTCGAAGACGGCACTGCCGGCCGGCAGTGCGACGTTCAAGGTCACCAACGCCGGCAGCGAGGTGACCGAGGTCTACGTCTACGGCAAGGAGGGCGGCGCCTTCACCAAGGTGGTCGGCGAGAAGGAGAACATCGGCCCGGGCACCAGCCAGTCGTTCTCGGTCGACCTCTCGTCCGGCACCTACGAGGTCGCCTGCAAGCCGGGCATGAAGGGCGACGGGATCCGCACCCGGATCAGCGTCTCCTGAGGCCAGCACCGAGCGGCTCCCGGGCGTGCCCTGGCGGGGCGGAACTAGAACGCGTTACAGTTCGGTCGTGATCGAGAGCGACGCCGTCACCTGGAAGGCCCCGGACGACGACCATCCCGCGCGCCGCGCCTCGCAGGTCTCCGCCGCGACCGTCGCTCGGGGTGCCAAGGCTGAGTGGCTCGCGCTGTTCGCGCCGGACGCCCTCGTGGAGGACCCGGTCGGACCCTCGATGTTCGACGCCGACGGCACCGGCCACCGCGGGCGCGAGGCCATCGCCGCCTTCTGGGACATGGCCATCTCGCCGGTGCAGCGTTTCCACTTCACGATCGAGGACTCGTTCGCCGGCGGCGACTCCTGCGCCAACGTCGGCACGATCACCAGCGTCCTCGGTGACGGCACTCGCGTGGACGCCGAGGGTGTGTTCGTCTACCGGGTCGACGGGCAGGGCCTGATCACGTCCCTCCGCGCGCACTGGGAGGTGGACCGCGCCATGGCTACGACGCGCGCCGAAGCGACCTGACGCGGCAGGCGGTGCCGAGGCCGGTTTATAGTTCGGTTGCGCGTTGAGAACACAGCCGCGGTAGGTACGAACCACTCCCGAGGCTCAGAGATACGTGACCACGCAACCGCCGGTGGCCGGCACGGCCTTGGTCGGCTCCTTCCACTACACCAGCAGCACGGACACGTTGACGTGGTCCGACCCGGTGTATCTCATCCATGGGTTCACCCCGGGCGACGTCGTGCCCTCGGCGGACCTCGTGCTCTCGCACAAGCACCCCGAGGACCGCGAGGAGACCGCCCGGCTGATCTCGCGGGTCTGCGTGACCGGCGAGACGTTCTCGCGCTTGCACCGGCTCATCGACGCGCTCGGCAACCAGCGCCAGGTGCTCAGCGTGGGGGCCGGCACCTTCGACGACTCCGGGGCGGTGACCGGCTACTCGGGCTACCTCTCCGACGTCACCGAGCAGTTCCGCGGGTCGGTCAGCCGCGAGGTCGAGGAGGCGCTCGACGGGCTGTCCCGCTCGCGGCCGTTCATCGAGCAGGTCAAGGGGGCGCTGATGCTGACTTACGCACTCGAACCCGACGCCGCCTTCCAGCTCATGCGCCGCTACTCGCAGCTGGTGAACGTCAAGGTGCGCGACGTGGCGCGGGAGCTCGCTCAGGCGCTGGCCGCGGGCGACTTCCCCGACGGCATGCGCGAGCAGTGGGACCGGCTCGCCGCGGAGGTGCGTCGCTCGACACCGGACAGTGAGGCCGGGCAGGCTGTTGCGGACTGACCGCTTCGGAGGGAGCAGCGCATGCGCCTCGGTGTCCACCTGATCCGCTTCGACGTCGAGGGCGGCGCCCCGGCGCTCGCCGGGACGCTGGCCGGCTTCGGCGCCGCCGCCGAGGAGGCGGGGGTCGACAACGTCTCGCTGATGGACCACTACTTCCAGATGGAGTTCGTCGGCGGGCCCGCGTTGAACATGCTGGAGGGCTACACCACGCTCGGGTACCTCGCCGCGCACACTTCCAGCGTCGAGCTCCAGCTGCTGGTCACCGGAGTCGCCTACCGGCACCCGGGGCTGCTGGCCAAGATCGTGGCCACGCTCGACGTGCTCTCCGTCGGGCGGGCCGCGCTCGGCATCGGCGCCGGCTGGTACGAGCGCGAGCACCGTGGCCTCGGCGTGCCGTTCCCGCCGGTGGCGGAGCGGTTCGAGCGGCTGGAGGAGACGCTGCAGATCGTCCGGCAGATGTGGGGTCCCGACGAAGGGCCGTTCGAGGGCCGGCACTACCGCCTCGAGGAGACGCTGTGCCTGCCCGCCCCGCTGCGCACGCCGCCGGTGGTGGTCGGTGGGCAGGGAGAGCGCAAGACGCTGCGGCTGGTCGCGAAGTACGCCGACGCCTGCAACCTCTTCGCCGACCCGGAGGCCGGCCCCGAGGCGGTGGCACGCAAGCTCCGCGTGCTCGAGGAGCACTGCGAGCGTGAGGGCCGTCGGTACGACGAGATCCGCAAGACCATCCTGTGGTCGGCCGGCTTCGACCCGGCCACCGAAGGAGCGGCGTTCGTCGAGCAGATGAAGGGCTTCGCCGACCTCGGCGTGGAGCAGGTGCACGTCATGCCGCCGGACGACCGGCCGGTCTCCTTCGTGCAGCACCTGGGGCGCTTCGTCGTACCGGCGCTGGCCGACGTCTAGCAGCTGTCGGTCACCCAGGCCACGAACGACGCCGCCTCGCGCCAGTCCGCGCGGACCCTCTCCAGCAGCTCGGGGGTGTGGATGACCGGCGCGAACCCGTAGTCCTTGCCCAGCGCCATCGTCTTGTGCCGCAGCAGGTCGATGCGCGGGTGGTCGGCGTCGTAGCCGCGCGGCGCGGTCTTGAGCTTGTCGCCGCCCAGCGTCCAGCCGCTGCCCTCCAGGTCCGCGAGCAGGCGCTCGAGCTCGGTGCCGCGGCGAGGGTCGTCGATCGCCTGGCGGATCGAGGCCAGCTGGGCGGCGTCGGCGTCGTAGAACCCGGCACCCACGCGCACGCCGGGCGCCGAGATCTGCACGTAGAACCCGGTGCGCGGGGCGCGCGCCACGAACGCGCCCTGGTGGGTCTTGTAGGGCGTCTTGTCCTTGGCGAACCGCACGTCGCGGTAGGGCCGGAACACCTTGGCCGGGCCGAACTCGGCCTCGAGGCCGGCCACCAGCGCCTTCATCGGCGCGGCCACCGCGGAGTCGTACACCTCCTTGTGGGCGGTCCAGAACGACTTGGTGTTGTCCATCTCGAGGTCGTCGTAGAAGTCGAGCGCGGCGACCGGGAAGCCAGTGAACGAGGTCATCACATAGGAGCCTAGATCGCGGGTACGTCGGACCCGTGATCGTGACACCTTCCGGCGCACTCGGCGTCCTCGCCCGTGCGGGTGGGGCCGCGCTCGACGGCGCCACCCGCCTTGTCGCCGCCCGGCCGGCGGCCAAGCCGTTGCACCCGCGCGGGGACGTGGTCCACGCCCGCCTGCAACGGGTGGGCCTCCACCCGCCCACCGGCGTCGACTGGCTCGACGAGCCCGGCGTGGACGACGTGCTGGTGCGCAGCTCGCGGGCGGTGGGTCTGCCCGCTGCGCTGCCCGACATCCACGGCCTGGCGCTCCGGGTCCCGGTGGGCGACGGCCGGCACGGCGACCTGCTGCTGGCCTCCACCGGCCTGGGACGGCTGAGCCGCTTCGTGCTCACCGTGAGCTGGTCGCCGCAGGGGCGGCCGATGACCTCGCTGCTTCCCTACCGCACGCCGCGCGGGCCGCTGCTGCTCGCGGCGGAGGCGGTCACCGACACCGAGCTCGAGCTGCGCGCGGCCACGCCGGGCGGGGGCTGGCGCACGTTCGGGCGCCTCACGCCGGCGGCCGGCGGCGGGGCCGACGCGATGGTCTCCTTCGACCCGGTGCGCAACACCGTGCCGGGGCTCGACAACTACGAGTGGGTACGGCGCTTGCGGGAGCCGGCCTACCGACGCGCTCGGCGCACCCGCGGCGAACCGCCGCAGGCCCTCTGAGTGATCGTCATGCGCGGGCCTCCCCCTCCGGCGGCGCCGCGGAGGCGTCCGGCCCGTAGCCGCGGCGGGTCATCTCCGCGCGGGCCCGGTCGATGCCGCCGTGCTCCAGGCCGGCGAGGCTCGTCTCCCCGATCCAGACCCGGCGGCCGTGGCGGCGCACCTCCACGCGCAGGTCCCCGGCGAGGTGCTCGATCGCGCCGGGCGCGTGGCGCCGTTCGGCAGGCAGCGGCACCGGCAGCACGTGCGCGGCGGCCAGCGGGGCGTGCGCCTCGACGGTCACCGTCCAGCGGGCGTTGCGACCCCGCAGCCGCCAGTGCTCGTCGTACACCTCGGCGTGCACCGGGGAGGTCACCGGGTTGCCGAGCCGGAGGAGGGTCCGGTCCGGGAGCAGCACGACCAGCGCGGTGACCGTCGTACGCAGCAGACCGGCGGTCACCTCGCCGCCGGCGAACGCCACGCACGCCACGGGCTCGTCGAAGCCGTGCGCCTGCCCCCACCACCACGCCTCCGGGAAGCCGCCGCGGCCCCAGTTCTTCTCGGCGTACACCTGCGCCCCGTCCAGGGACCACTCCTCGGCGCCGACCACGGCGGTGCCGCTCACGGTGCCGCCGAGCAGCCAGGGGTGCCAGTACTGGTTGAGAGCCGGCACGCTGTGGAACCCGCTCGACCCGCCGAACCGCCGGCGCGGCCACGGCACGGCCTCGCGCAGACGTACGTCGACCCGGGCGTCGGGCCCGAGGTCGACGCGGAGCCGGTCCGGCTCGCCACGGAAGGCCTCGCCGGCGTAGGCGCCGAGGCGGTGCGGGTCCGCCTCGGCCCGCGGGTGCGCGACAATGCGCAGGAACCCCTGCGGGTGGGCGGCCAGCCCCACCGTGGCCCAGTGGCCGTCGGTGGCGCGGTTGACCCCGTTGAGCGCGATGAGGACCCGGCCCGAGGCGGGGTCGGTGATCCGCCAGAAGTAGCCCTCCATGGCGACGTCGTGCGCCGGCAGCGGGTCGCCGAACGGCAGGTCAGAGCCGGTGGCGCGGTAGGCGGCGAGCAGGCGGCGCATGTGTTCAGGGTAGGGCTGGTCTGGTGCGTCACAGTGCCTGCGCACCGGCACTCGCCGGTGCCAGGCTGGAGACGACCGAGGAGGTCGAGGCTCATGGAGCTCACCGCACTGCTGACCGGGCTGGAGTCCGAGGTGGTCGAGGAGGCCACCGCCGTCCTGGCCCGGGCGCACGTCACCCACTACGAGGTGGTCGGGAAGCTGCTCACGCGGCACCGGCTGGAGGCTCTGTTCGAAGCCGTCGTCGGCGCCCTGCGCGACGAAGACCTGAGCGGGATGGGTCGCTATGCCGAGCACCTGGCCGACGAGCGGTTCAGCGAGGGTTTCGGGATCGCGGAGGTCCAGGACGCCTTCAACGTGCTCGAGCAGGCGATCTGGCGACGGCTGGTGCAGGCGCTGCCGGCGAGCGACCTGCCCGAGGCGCTGACCCTGCTGAGCTCGGTGCTCGGCTTCGGCAAGGACGAGCTGTCGCGCACGTACGTGGCGCTGGCCGCCCAGCGGCACTCCCGGTCGCTGGACCTGAGCGCGCTGCTCGCCGGTGCCGGGTCCTGAGGGCCCCGCGCATCTGCCCACCGGGTCGCCCGTAGTTCGGGGCCTACGTCCCGGTTGCGCGGGTGCTCCGCCTCGTCCCGGGAGCCGCCCGCAGTTCCACCATGGTCGAGGGCGCGCAGTGCGCCCCGGAAACGGGGGTCTCCGATGTCGGAGTGGCCGCGACTGACCGTCCAGCACCGTCCGTTCTCACCCGCGGCCCGGTGCCGCAAGTGCGGGCACCCGATCCGCATGGTCGACTTCATCGGCTGGGTGGACACCACGCCGCCGGTGTACGGGGGTCTCTACGACTTCTGCACCGCCGGGCACGGCGCGCACGTCCCGGAGTAGCAACAGGGGAGGGCCGCGACGACATGCACCTGCGGTCGCGCCCGGGCCGCCTCCCGCGGGGGCTGGCGCCGCCGGCCGTGGAGGTGCATGTCCGAGTGGCCCCGGAACCGGACCGTTCGGCCCTACCGCACTTCCCGTCGCCGGCCGCACGGTGAGGCGACGGACCGCCGGAGGGAGACGCTGTGAGCCGTGAGCAGCAGGCGTCGGCGGTCGGGGCCGGCGCGGGCCTGGTGCTGCTGACCCTGTCGGCCGGCCAGTTCCTGATGACCCTCGACAGCTCGGTCATGAACGTCTCGATCGCCACGGTCGCCGAGGACCTCAACACCACGGTGACGGGGATCCAGACCGCGATCACGCTCTACACGCTGGTGATGGCCAGCCTGATGATCACCGGTGGCAAGGTCGGTCAGATCCTGGGCAGCAAGCGCGCGTTCGCCATCGGTGCGGTGGTGTACGGCGCCGGGTCGTTCATCACGTCGATCGCCCCGAACCTCGCCGTGCTCCTGATCGGGTGGTCGCTGCTCGAAGGCATCGGCGCGGCGTTGATCATGCCCGCGGTCGTGGCGCTGGTGGCCTCCAACTTCTCCCGTGCGGAGCGGCCGCGGGCCTACGGGCTGGTGGCCGCCTCCGGGGCGGTGGCGGTCGCGGTCGGTCCGTTGATCGGCGGGCTGCTCACGACGTACGCCTCTTGGCGGTGGGTCTTCGCCGGCGAGGTCGTCATCGTCCTCGGCATCCTGGCGCTGGCCGGGTCGATGACCGACGTGCCCCCGAAGCGGGGTGCCGGGTTGGACCTGGTCGGGACGGCGTCCTCGGCGCTGGGCCTGGGGCTGATCGTCTTCGGCGTGCTCAGGGTCGGGGCGTGGGGCTTCCTGCTGCCCAGGCCCGGCGCGCCGTCGTGGCTCGGGGTGTCACCGGTGCTTTGGCTGCTGCTGGGCGGTGGCCTCGTGCTGCTGTGGTTCCTGTCGTGGGAGAAGCGCCGGATCGCCTCCGGGCAGCCGGCGCTGCTCGACCCCGCGATGCTGCGCAACCGACTGCTGCGTGGCGGCCTGACCGCCTTCTTCTTCCAGTACCTCCTGCAGGCCGGCGTGTTCTTCACCATCCCGCTGTTCCTCTCGGTGGCCCTGGGACTGTCGGCCGTCGAGACCGGCCTGCGCATCCTGCCCCTCTCGGTGGCCCTGCTGGCCGCCGCCGTCGGGATCCCGCGGCTGCTCCCGGACGTCTCGCCGCGCCGGGTGGTGCGCTACGGGTTCGTCGCGCTCCTCGTCGGCATCGTGGCCCTGGAGGTCTCGCTGGAGGCAGGGGTCGGGCCGGAGGTGGTCACGGTCCCGCTGCTGCTGATCGGCCTCGGCGTCGGCGCGCTCGCGTCGCAGCTCGGCAGCGTGACCGTCTCCGCGGTCCCCGACGAGCAGAGTGACGAGGTCGGTGGGCTGCAGAACACTTTGACCAACCTCGGCGCCTCGATCGGTACGGCGCTGGCCGGTGCGGTCCTCATCTCGGCGCTCAGCGCGTCGTTCTTCGCCGGCATCGCCTCGAACCCGGCCATCCCTCAGGACCTCTCCTCGCAGGCGCAGGTCGAGCTCGCCAGTGGGGTGCCGTTCGTCCCCGACGACCAGCTGTCCACGGCGCTCTCCGACGCGGGGCTGCCCCCTACGACGGCCGACGCGGTCGTGGCCGAGAACGAGCAGGCCCGCCTCGACGGTCTGCGGGCCTCCCTGTCGGTGCTCGCTCTGGTGGCGCTGGGAGCGCTGTTCGTGACCTCCGGAATTCCCGACCAGCAACCGGGCCGGAGCCCCGCGCCGGCCCCACAGGCCCCGCCCGCTCGCCGGGAAACGACCGATGCAGGGAAGCCGGGTGTGGAGTCGCGTGACCAGACCGAGGAGGATGTGCTGCCCTAGGACCGCCGTGCGCGCTGCGGTGGAGCGTGGAGCGGATGACGAGACTCGAACTCGCGACATCGACCTTGGGAAGGCCCTGGACCCCCAGGCTTTGCCGTATGTGGCCGTTCGCTGCAGCGTGGCGGCGTGGTCCGTCGGGGTGGCTGGTGAGGGGCCTTTCGACGGCTGCGGGGGCAGCAGAGGGGCACGCGACCAGGGGAGAGCCACCGACCCGATAACCGGCCCCGTTGCTCGTCGGTGTCCGGGGGCAAGGGTGGCCGGAGGCCATCGCGTAGCGACGCGTAGCGCCCTTGCGGCCGGGCTCCGGCGTGCAAATCCTCGTCGATCGGGTCGGCGGCTCGAAGGTGAGTGGGGCGCTGCAGCGGGATGTCGGGCGGCCCGGTCAGCGCACCCAGGGCGCCCACTTGGGCCGGTCTCCGATAGAGGCTTGCTCGGCGTCCGCGCGCGAGGCGAAGGGCATGTAGAGGATGTTCGTTCGGCAGGGGCCGGATTGGTCTCTTTCCGGGCATGTCAGCTCCTGCCCGTCGGGGACAGGGTCGTGCTCGAAGATGTGGCCCCAGCAGCAGAGCCACCATCGGTGCTGGGGGTCGCCTGTGGTCATCGGTCGAGGATGGCACGAGTCAGGAACTGCGTATGCGCACCCCCGCATGGATCCGGCTGCGTGGGGCACCGTGGCGTCGGCGCCGGCGTCTCCAGCAGCGCGGGTCGTCGTGCGCGCAGGGCCGGCCTCCGGTCAGATGTGGTGGCCAGAGGCCGGCCCGCCCTGCATTGTACGGTTGAGTTTTCAAGAGTTTGCTGAGTGTCGCGGTCGGCGCCCTCTGGCTGGGCCGGCGCCGCTATGCCTGAGGTGAAGTTGCCAGACTGAACGCGGGCTTTCCGCAGGCGTCCGGGTACTGACTCGGGCGCCTGCTTCTGCGTGCCCGGAGCGCGTAGCGGGTGGGGGTGCGCGAAGGGCCGGAGGCCCGGAGCGCGGGGGTCCCCACACGGCGTAGCGCGAGGGGCGCGCCGCGCCGGAGGCGCGCTTGAGCCAGTAAGGAAACTCCTCACGTGATCGCAAGAAGCGCAAGAAGCGAACTGGGCGCGTCGCAGTCCGGAGGCTCGCGGGCTCTGTCAGGCGTCATTGGACTGGCTCCCGGCGGAGGGGTCCCGATTTCCGCTGACCACCCGGCGGAAGCAGGGGGACGACTTGGGCCTACTGAGCACGACGATTCGTGACCCAATGCCACCGCCGCACGTCTGGTCGAGTTGAGCAGTGTCTCTACCAGTCGAAGCCCGTCGCGCGCGGGTCAGTGGGCGGGGTCTACGCCTGAGCGACCACTCGATGGTGAGTCTTGCGTGGTGGGAGAGGAGCCCGGCGTCGAGGCGTGCTGTTCTTGGGGCTGGACGGTCACCGTTTTGCCCGTGTGTGCGTCGCCGGCTCCGTCAATGCGCACGACGACCTGGTTCTGACCCGGATCGGCGAGTAGCGCGTGAGTGGTGACCGAGGTCGGCGTTTCGAGCGGCTTTTCGTTCACGATCGGTGCGCGGACGCGTTGGTGTGCCCGGTGTCGTTCCGGGTGACGGTTCTCCGGGTCCTCGGTGGTGGGGATGGGGCGGCGGCGTCAGGTCGCGACCGGGAGTGCTCGGATCCGGGTGAGCACGATCGGGAGCAGGTGGTCACCGGGTGGTAGCCGCAGGGTCAGGTGCCGGCCGTGGCGGATCAGGCGGGCTGGGACGCAGAGCAGTTCGTGACGGAGTCTGGCGCCGTGGGCGCGGCCGTCGTGGTCGATCCCGGTCAGTGCCTGGAGCAGGGCCGAGAGGTTCCCCGCGATCAGCGCGGCCCACATCCACACGCTGTTGACCGGATGGTGGCCGGAGGGAAGGTGCCGCAAGGCGGCGCCGAGCTTGGCCTCGCGGATCCGGTCTTCGATGTCGGTGCGGCGCCGGAACCACGCCTCGACCTCGAGGATCGTCTCGGCATCAGCTGCGTGCTGGCCGGGGCGGTCGTTGGCGGGGATGTTGGTGACGATGAACGAGACCGCGTGGGCGTGGGTGGCGGTGCCCTCCAGCGCGAGGGCGAGCTGGTTCTTGTCGATGGTGCGTCGGCGTCGCGACCTGGGGTCGGCCGAGATGTCCTCGGCATCGACGCGGACCCTGCGCACGATCGTGTAGGTGCCCTCTGGCCACCCGGCCGGGGCGTAGTCGGCCGCGGCGACCTGCGCACCGGGCATGCCGATCGCCTCGGTCCACGCGTCGGGTTCGATGCTGGCGTAGGCGCGCCACATCGCGGTGTTGCGTTTCGCCGCGATCGCGAAGTCACAGCCCTGCTCGACGGCAGCCTGGGCGAGGTCGGCGGTGAAGTACCCGGCGTCCGCACGGGTCCGCAACCGGTCCGCGGCCCGGGCCGCGGCACGCACGGGTTCGGGGATCCCGGCCAGCCCACGGGCCAGCATGTCCGCGGCGCGGGGTCGGACGTCGTCGTTGCCGGCCAGCAGATCAGCCGCCGTCGTCAGTCCGGCCTCGGCCCAGGTCGCCAGGTGCGGACGGCCAGCGCGTTGCCCGGCGTAGTTGTAGGCAACGCCTTGCTTCTTGGCCCCGTAGACCTCCACATCGGTGGAGTCCAGGTCCAGGGTCACTTTCGCGCTCAACGCGACCCGGCGTTCGACCGGCAGCAGGCCGAAGGCCCGGCAGGCGAGGTCCGCGATCGAGGTCTCGACCCCGGCCAGGTGCTCGGGCCCGAACCGGCGGGCCAGACCCGCAGCGGTCGTGGATGCCAGCACCGGCACCGCGGACAGCTCGGTGGCCGCGAGGTCGGCGCGCTGCCGGTCCAGGCCGACCAGCGAGTCGGCACCCAGCAGCTGGGACTGCGCCATGGCGACCAGCAGCTCGCCCGCAGACGCGCCCCGGTCGCGCTTCTTGATCGGCCCGACGCCACGGTCGAACCGGGCCACCACGTCGAGCTTGTCCACGAACTCCGCGACCGCAGCGACCCCCGACGTCGCGGTCAGCGACGGGTCCGGCGCGCCGATCCGCACACGCTTTCCGACCCGGCCACGACGACGTACTCTCTTCACCGACAGGGTGTCCTTCCCGCGTGGATCTTCGAAGCCTCAACAACCTCGATTCTCCAAGCAGGACGGGCACTCTCGTCGTTTCACACGCGGATCACGCCGGCACTACTCGCGGATTCGGGTCTGAGGAACCGGTTTGCCACCTGCGATCAACGCGGCCACCTGAAGTCCAATGGCAACCAACACGAGGGCGGCTGCCCCGACCAAGTAGAACCACGCCAACTTGTCGTCGGAATGCATGTCTCCGGACTTGCCGGTGATGATCCGATTGATCTTGGTGCGAGGGTACGGGCTAGCTGCTGTGATTGCGCTAGTCATGCCTGCTTGCGGCAGGCTCTTGAGGATTTCTGCTTCAATCGCTGTTCCTTGCGTTACCGCCCCCTTTAGCAGTGGGTGATACCACGCGCGGTCGACGAAGTAGAAGGCATACCAGAGGAGTAGCCCGACGATAATTACCAGGGACCCTAGACTGACAGGGCCGATTTGGTCGCCATCTCTCGCGGTCACCCCGGCGGCACCGATGGCGAACGTGGCGACCGTTAGCGCGAGCCCGCGGATTCTCCACTCGATGTCGTTGAAGTGTTGCTGGGTTTCGACGGATTGTTTCCACATCTCGATGTAGTGGGTGAGGCGTTCATTCTCATTCATCGCGCTCATATCGTCCTCTTTCTAGAGCCCAAAGATGGGAAGCACCTCGCCGAAGTCATTGCGTAGTGTTGTTCCGGCCACGACCTCTTTGCCTTTCGCAAGTTCCCTCTCGCGTGCGACATCAGCGTCGGTCCAATGTGTCACTCGGCGCAGTAGGTCGTACTCCGCCTTGCCGTGCGCCTCGCCGTATTTAGCATGGACGTCCCGCACGTGAGCGGCCTGAGCCATTGCGATGTCCTTCATGAGGCTGTCGCCCACGTACACAGCGTCGGCCGGTTTTCGGTCAACGTCCTCGAGGATCTGCTGCAAGATCTCAACGCTAGGCTTGAGAGTGCCCTTAGGTACGTGGCGATGCTCCGTGTACTGGAGCCCGTATTCTTCCGGTGGCCGGGTGCGAAGGTCTTCGATTTTGACGCCGGCGGGCAGATCGTGGTCGGGTGAGGAATACAGGACCTCAATCACGCCGTCAAGGCCAGTGTGCTTGATTCGCCACTCAGTCCAGTACGCGAGGGACTCCGTATATGCGACGATCTTGACGCCCTCGGCGCGGAGCCGGCAGATTGGTACCAGGCATGGAACCAATCCCAGAGTGTGTTGTCCAGGTCTGTGATCAAGAGGCTTGGGGTGGAGTTGTTCTGAGCGACCATGGTCACAACCTATGCGTGGCGACCGACATCTCCTGCTAGACCCACTGCCGCCTTGACTGCATGGGCCATCCGGGTCGCCGCGGGTCAGAGGGGGTTGTCTCGCCGGAGGCGAGCTTCGCTGTGCATGTTGATCGGAGAGTTGTCGAGGACGGTGTTGACCATCACCTTGAAGAAGCGTTCGGGCGAAAGTTCCGGCGGTACTAGGTCGTGGCGCAGCGCCACCGGGGGGAGCGCGAAGGCTTGGCCGTCGAGCAGGGGGTCAACTGCAACAGCGGGTGTATCCACGGGACCAGCGGCTACGGCCGGCTCGATCTCGAAGGGCGCTGCATCGTCCGAGATACCCCCGTCGTCCTCAGCCGGTACTGGTGCATCCCACTCGGGGACGATGAGCGCGACGGCGTCGTAGGCATCCTCTTCGCGCCCCAGTTTGGCAAGTAGGTCGAGCAGCCAGGCTGCTGTGTCAGGCTCAGCCGTGAACGCCGTGGAGCGGAGTCCGTAAAGGAAGCCGAGCGCAGCCTGAGGGTGCCGAAGGCTCAAGTTCTTCGCATCACCGTAGGACTCCTCGACGCGGTTAGCAGCGTTCTTGCCGAACGAAGAGTCCATGCGCTTTGTAGAGATGAGGAGTTCTGGACCGGTCTGCCATGACGACATTACGACGTCGACCTGCTTGACGTAGTTCTTGCCGAGCAAGTTCGCGCTCGCGCTTGTGGTGCCACCGCTTTGACCGTTGTCCAACCGCGCCTGGACGGCTTCCCGCAGCGACTTTGGCAGGCTTTCGACCAATGCGGACACGTCGAAAGGAAGCACTCGTGGCGCCTCGGCTCGCGGCCAAATCCTGTCCGGGTGAAAACCGGCGCGACGCAGCTCATACGCCGTCCAGACATCCAACGCCAGGGCCGGAACGCCAGACTGCGACGTAGCGCTTAGGAGCACCGGCACGGCGAGGAGGCGGGACAGCGTTGCGTAGTCAGGTCTGAACACCAACTGGTCTTCGACCTTGTGCCAGGGGTTCTCGTCGGGCAGGCGGCCGCTAGCAACGATCTCATCGAAGAGCGCCCACCCCTGCATCTTCAACGATGGTTCAGGCACGGTCAGCCTTCTCCTTGCCGCGAGCAACACGCCGAGCAGTCATCAACGCGTGAGCCTCACGGATTGATGCAATTTCGCTGGCGGTCATCGAGGCGCCAGCGTGCAGCAGGACCTCGTCTACCGCCCTTACTGCGTCGGCTAGGCGACCTTGGGTCAGGAGGCTCTTGACCTTTGGCCGCAGGGCGCTGAGGGCCCCGCGTTGAGCGCGTACGACCTCTATGGCCGGTACCGGCAAGAGGTCTGCCTCACGAGGCTCGATCTTAAGCATCCCGCCCCCGTAGGCCCGTCCTACCGTCTCGGCCCCGAGCAGAGTCACCGAATTGAGCGTTGCAAGGGGAAGCAGGTCCATGCCATCCCTGCGAAGTGATGGCTTGAGATACACGCCGTGCACGGAGTTGAGGTGATGTGCCCTGGCCCGGTTCGTCGTGATCCGCGGGGTATCCGCATTCATGTAGGTGAGAAAGAGATCCGCCGGACGCAGGTAGGGGACTCGCCACCATGGTGAGCGGACGCGGCACTTATAGGCAGAGTCGACACCAGTCTCCTCTCCCGACTTGATGTAGTGCTTCGCCGCGTCGGAGGGTTCATCCTTCGGGCGGAATAGCCAAGTCGGAGAACCTGCGGCACCCAGCCTCTCCCGCATTGAGCTGGAGAAGGTGAGCCCTCGTAGGTGACGTGAGCCAGGCGGGGAGAGGGGCATCAGATCGCCAGTCGTCAGCCCGAGTTCCGTGACGCGTTGCGGCGAGAGCGCGAAGTACTTGTTGTTGCCAGTGACCATACCCAGGGTCGTGTCGCCCCAGGACTCCAGCAGCGTGAACGCATCGCTCTCGGTAGCTCGGGAGAAAGCAGTCAAGGCTGCCGACGCCATGACCGAGGCAGTCCACTTAGCGCTTGGTGAGGCTGGCTTCCACTTGCTCGGCACCACAAAGTGTTGGAGAGCGTCGGCGTCGCGTACCTGGTAGACGTTGCAGTGGTCGGTGCCAGACTGACCGGCCGGGTCGAACCCGTCGGCAAGTAGGAGCACTACCTCCTCAAGCACGCCTGGAAAGACTCGTTCCTCGAACATGACCAGCCCGACTGACCGGAAGTGCTGCATAAGGAACCGGCGGACATCCGCGGCGTAATTGACCGTTAGCAGCTCAGCGGGAAGGACGAGGCCTAGTCTTCCTCCGGGCTTGAGGAAAAGGGCGGAGTGAACGGTGAATGCGGCCCATGACGAGGCAAGCCCCGTAAGGGAGACGCCGGCGCGCAGGGCAGCCGATCGAGCCCTGAGCCGAGCTTCCCCGTTGAAGGCCTGGTATCTGACGTACGGCGGATTCCCGATAACCGCCTCGTACGAGCCGGCTGGCTCTATCGCGAAAAAGTCGCCAGTGTGAATGGTCGCGTCGATGCCTTGGGATCGCAGCGTGCGCTCGGACTCCGCTGCAGAAGCCTCGTGCAACTCGACTCCCACGAGCCGACCCTTGTGGTGCCCAGATCGGCCCGCCTCGTGGAGAAACACTGCCTCGCCGCAGGAGGGTTCGAGGACATCGTCTTCGTCGGCTCGAAGGGCCCAGTCCGCCACGAACCTGGCAACCGCGGTCGGGGTGAAGAACGCGCCGCGCGCCTTTCGCAAAGTCGAGGAGTCGCCGGGCAGCATGAGGACATCCTGCCGTAGAGCACGGACATGGCCCGCCAGCACTCGCCGGGTTACACCGCCGTGATCGGTCACTGTGGGTTACTCGGCTCGAGCGGTGGGATTCGATCGAACAAGGAGGGCTGACGCGCCGGCATCCTGCAGCTCAGTGCCGCGGGCGGGGGTCTTTGCGAGGCCAATCACCGGTACACCAGCGGCATGTCCGGCCCGCACATCAGAGACCGAGTCGCCGAGGAACGCGCAGTCCTTCGCTCGCTCGTTCAGGAGGCTCAGCGCTAGAGATAAGAGATACGGGTCCGGCTTCATGCGGCCGACAGTCGCGGGCGTGCGGCAGGCGAGCGTCTTGATGTCGCGTGCCCATTCGAAGCGGTCTAGGAAGACGCGGACAGCCGCCTCGCTGTTGTTGCTGACGATGGCTACCGGTGCGGCCCGTCGTCTCGCGTCGGTGAGCAGCCTCTCGGCTTCAGGGCTCGGGTCGCTCTCTCGTGCACAGGCGACCTCGGCCTCCGTGCATGACCGCTCTACGGCCTGGAGTCGGGCGGGGTACTGCTCAGCAGTGAAGCGCAAGACCGCGAGGTGATCACTGGTGGTCGATATGGCTTCCGGAACGTCGATGCCGTCGAGGGCTGCGCGTGCCTGGTCAGCAGCCTGGCGGTTCAGCGGCGACGGCATGAGGGCGGTGACCGGGCCGTCGAAGTCGAGGAGCAGCGCCTTTGCGTTGGCGATGAGCTCTTCCGCGGTGGTCATGTCGACGGCCGGGCGATGGTGTCCCAGATGCTGGTGAACCAGGCACGGGTCTGGGCAACGAACTGTGATCCCGTGGATTCGGGGTCGCCGTCGTCGGTGTGTTGGAACATCACGGCGTCCTTGCCCATGGGATCGAAAATTGACGCTCGCTTGCCGTTGAGCCGCACCTCGTGGCGCACGACGGGGTAGTAGCCGAAGAACACGTCGGTGTCGTTGACGACGTAGGCCTTGAATAGGGGAGCGGAGCCGTGCACCCGCATCTCGACCGTGGCTTCGGGGACCAGGCCCAGGTCCGCCAGTTCCTCGACGGCGTCTGTGATCGCGCCGGCATGCCGAGCGCTGATCTCGGCCATGCGTTGGCGAACGGGTTCCGAGGCTTGCGGGTCATTGCTCGTCGCTACCGGGAGCGCGAGGGGCTGGGCCATGTCCGAGAGCAGGAGCCTGATCTTGATCGATTGCGGGCTGAGCCGGCCTTCGCGCACCTTGTCGAGCGGCTCGGAGATGATGCCGTGCAACGTCTCGGCGGTGTAGCCGGAAAAGTCGATGCGAACGCGCTCCTGCTCGAAGGCCTGCTCGATGTGTGGCCGTAGCCCTACGGGCCTTGCGGTGCGCTCGCGGACGAACATGCCGCTGCCTTGGCGCGAGGCGATGAGTCCCTCGTCCTTGAGGATCCGCAAGGCCTGCTGGATGGTCATGCGCGCGACGCCGTAGCGCTTGGAGAGTTCCGCTTGCGACGGCAGCTTCTCGCCAGGCTCGACCTTGCGGGTGAGGATCGACGCGCGCAGCGATGCCGCCACCTGCTGGTAAGGCGGTCGGGGGTCGTCGATGTCCAGGCTCACGGCTCAAGGATCGCATTTGACTAGCCGAGTTGGCCAACCCTCCGTCGGATGGCTTGACTTGGCTAGCCAACCTAGTCGTATGCTCTTCTTTACCGAGATGGCTAGCCAACCTAGTCATAACGAGAGGAGCAACTCATGGCGATGCGTAGGCGCATGAACGTGCAGCACGGCGACGTGTTCCCGGAGCTGGCGCTGTTGAAGGGCGCGGTGGAGCCGGTGGCCGACTTCAACGCCGAGCCGAGGTCGGACGGATCTCGGCCGCAGTCGATCGACAAGGAGACCGGGCTGCCGGTGTGGCAGGTGACGGTGGTCGACACCGATGCCGAGGCGAGCAAGAAGGACACCGTGGTGACGGTGAAGTTCCTGGCCAAGGTGCAGCCGGTGCCGCCGGAGAACAAGACGCCGCTGCCGTGGACTCCGGTGGAGTTCAAGGGCCTGACCGCGCTGGCGTGGATCGATGACAGCGGTCCTCGGCCGCGGATCGCCTGGTCGTACCGCGCCGAGGAGATGGTCACCCCGGCCAACAACGGGATGCCGGCCGCGGGCAACGGTGCGAGCAAGGGGGCTGCCTGATGTCGGCGGCACTCGAAGGACTCAGCAGGGCGGCCCGTCTCCTCGGTGAGGCCCACGACGTGACCCTCGACGCGTGCCGGGCGCTGGACGCACTCTCGGACCCGCTGTTCGACGGCGCCCGCACTGCTCTGGTGCACATCGACGAGGTCTACCAAGCGACCTGCCGTGCCCGGGATGCGCTCGACCGGGCGGGTGCCTGATGAGCACCCCGGCAACGGTCCTGTCCCGCTACGGCGGCCCGGCGTCGCACGTGATCGCGAGCCGGTCTCGGTGGCTGGGAGCCTGGTGTCTGCGCCATCACCGTTGGCTGGCCCTGTGGCTGGTGATCGCCGCCGTGTCGTGGCTGTTCGGCACTGCCTCCTCGGCCACCACCCCGCTGGCTTTCGCGGTCGCGCCGGGTGTGGTGGGCTGTGCCTGGACGTGGCTGGCGCCCCGCTCGTATGAGGTCGTGGTGGCGCGGCCGTCGCGGCGGTTCTCCTGGTGGTGGTTGGCCCGCGTCCGCTGGCAGCGCCTGTCCCGGGTCTGCGGCCTCTCTGATCGGCAGGTGGTCCGCTCCACCCGCAGCGCGTCCGGGTCTCGGCACGAGGACGCCCGCTGGGTCGCCCCGAGGTTGAAGCGGGTTCGCACGCATGGCCACTCGGTCGAGCTGACGATCCGTGCCCGGGCTGGCCAGCGGCTCGAGGAACTCGAGACCGGCGCCGAACGCCTGGCCACCACGTTCGCGGCCGTGGCGCATCGGGTCCGGCCGGTCACGGGCAACGCCTCGGGCTGCACGGTGGTGGTCGAGCTGGTCATGCTCGACAACCTCACCCATGCGACCACCGCGACGGAGCCGGCGCCTCGTGCGATCGCCGAGGCCGTCCGTCTGGGACGTACTCAGGGCGGCAGGGACTGGCGACTGCAACTCAGGGGCCGGCACACCCTCGTCGCGGGGTGCTCCGGATCCGGGAAGGGGTCGGTGCTGTGGGGCATCTGCTGCGGCCTTGCCCCCGCCGTCCGCGCGGATGTGGCAAGGCTGTGGGGGATCGACCTCAAGCGCGGCGTCGAACTGGCCATGGGCGAGGGCCTGTTCTCGACCCGGGCATACACCCCGGCCGACGCGCTCGACGTGCTCCGCACGCTCATGACGGTGGTCGACGAGCGTGGCCGGACCATGGCCGGGGCCACCCGACTGCATCAGCCAACGGTGGGCGATCCGCTTCACGTCCTGGTCATTGACGAGCTCGCAGCCCTGACCGCGTATGCGGACATGGACGTGCGGCGGGAGGCGAACCGGATGCTCGCCGAGATCCTGACCCAGGGCCGCGCCCTCGGCGTGGTGGTCGTCGCGTGCGTGCAGGACCCCCGCAAGGAAGTCGTCTCCATGCGCGGCCTGTTCACTCAGACCGTTGCGCTGCGCCTCCGCTCGGCCGAGGAGACCGTGATGGTCCTCGGCGACGGCACGTCGCACCTGGCGCCGGCGCACCGGATCAGTCCCACCCATCCGGGCACGGCCTGGGTGGTCGAGGACACCGGTGCCGTCGACCGGGTCCGCGCCGACTACTGGCCCGACCCGCTGATCCGCGACCTGGCGCGCCGGTACGCCACGGAGGTCCACATCGACACCCGCCAAGCGAGTGAGGCACCGCACGAGCAGTCGGACATGGCCGAGGAGCCGGTCCGTAAGCCCCGGGCGCCGCGCAAGCCACGGGCACCCCGGCAACCGCGCCAGGCCCGGCAGGCAGACGCAGCAGCTGACGACTTCGACGTTGAGGAAGGTGCGGCATGACTCTCGAAAGGCTGTCTCCCAGGGGGGACAAGGCTCCCGACACCCGCTGGATGAGGGACGCGTTGTGCGTCGACCATGCGGACCTGCCGTGGATCGAGAAGACCTGCGACATGAACTTCGAGGACCGCGCCCTGATGCGGGCAATCTGCATGGCCTGCCCCGTGCGACGCGAGTGCGGTGCCTATGCGGTCGAGGTCCGCGTCACCGCCGGCTGGTGGGCCGGCCAGTCGATGAACCGGTTCCGCTTCCCCCACGGCCCCAGCGTCGAGGACCTGGAGGGCGACGCGGCGTGAGCGCTCCGGGCATGACCAGTGACGCACCTGCCTCTGCCTCGGGGTTCCCGGGGTTCGGGGAAGATGCGCCGCTGGACCTGTCCGGCCTCACCCCCGCCGCCGAGCACAGCCTCATCGGTCGACTCCGCGACGGCTCCTGGCAGGACTGGGCCGACAACGCGGCCAGGGTCGGCTACTGCACCCAGCCGGTCCGCCTGGTCGGCGGCAACACCACCATCGACGCGGTCACGGGAGAAGTCCTCGACGTCTTCACCTCCCGTACCAGCCCACTCGGGGTGGTCTACCGGGCCTGCGGCAACCGGCGCGCCGAGGTCTGCCCCTCCTGCTCACGGGTCTACGCCCGCGACACCTTCGCGATGATTCGCGCCGGCCTCCTCGGCGGCAAGACCGTCCCCGAGCAGGTCGCGGACAACCCGCTGCTGTTCGTCACCTTCACCGCCCCCTCCTTCGGATCCGTCCACGGACCCCGCCCGAAGAACGGCCATCGCTCTGGCGGACGCTGCCGGCCCCGGGACAAGAGCAAGCGGTGCCGCCACGGCCGCCCGACCTGCTGCATGCAGATCCACACTGAGGACGACCCCGCCAACGGCGCACCGCTCTGCGGCGACTGCTACGACTGGGCCTCCGCGGTCGTGTGGCAGTGGTGGGCGCCCGAACTGTGGCGCCGCACCACCATCGCCGTCCGCCGCGCGCTCGCCCAGGCCCTCGGTGTCGCGGAGCGGAACCTCGGCAAGGTCGCCTCGCTGCAGTACGCCAAGGTCGGTGAGTACCAAGCCCGAGGGCTGATCCACTTCCACGCCCTGGTCCGCCTTGACGGCCCGGACGGCCCCGGCTCCCCCGCACCCGTCGACGGCCAGCACCTGGCCGAGATCATCGGGGCCGCTGCGCCGGGCGTGGAGTTCACCGCCCCGCCGGTCGACGGCGACGACACCGCCCGCGTGCTCGGCTGGGGCAAGCAGCTCGATGTCCGCGTGGTCCGCGACGGGCACCGCACCGACGACCCCGACGGCCCGCTCACCCCGGAGCAGGTGGCCGGCTACCTGGCGAAGTACGCCACCAAGGACGCCACCAGCCTCCGCGGTGGACCCGGCCAGACCAAGCCGCACCTGTCCCGGCTCACCAGCACCTGCCGCGACCTCGGCAAGCGCGCGCAAGGCGGCACGACCGGGAGTCGCCCGTACCTGCTGCTCGGGAAGTGGGCGCACATGCTCGGCTTCCGCGGCCACTTCTCCACCAAGTCCCGCCGCTACTCGGTCACCCTCGGCCGGCTGCGCCGCGCGCGGCAGCGGTTCCAGAAGCTCGCCGCCGAAGCGTCCAAGTCGGGGGAGCGGCTCGACGTCCGCGACCTCGAGGAACGCCTCCTGGCCGACGAGGAGGAGACCACCCTCGTCGTCGGGTCCTGGACCTATCAAGGCACCGGCTGGACCCGCGATGGCGACCACGCCCTTGCCGCCGCTGCAGCCGCCCGCGCCCGTGAGTACGAGCAGTGGAAGGCCCAGCAGCGCAAGACGCAAGTGACACATCGACTCGGGAAGGTGACACAGATGGACGAGATGGAACCGCTGATGCTGATCGACGAGGTCGCGGAGTACCTGCGGGTGCCCGTGCTGACGATCCGGTGGCTGCGGAAGGAGGGCAAGTTCGCGCCGTGCGTGAAGATCGGCCGGCGGCTGGCCTGGGAGCGCTCGGCGGTGGTCGCCTGGGTGGAGGCCCAGCGGGAGTCGGCGGCATGAGCGTCCAGCGCTACACGACGCCGGAGGGCCGCGTCCGCTACCGAGCGCGGGTGAAGCACCACGGCCGCGAGGTCGCCACCCGGGTCTTCGACCGGAAGCGTGACGCCGTGGCGTGGGACGAGGACCAGAAGCGACGGCTGCGGCTGGGGGAGTGGTTCGACCCTCGCCGGGGGCGGGTCGCGCTCTCCGTGGTCGCGGACGACTGGCTGCAGTCGCGGGCGGCGATCAAGCGCAACTCCCTGGCCCTGGAGGTCGGCGTCTGGAAGCGCCACATCGAGCCCCGGTTCGGGAAGCTGCCGGTCGCCTCGATCACCAGCGCCGACGTGTCCACGTGGGTCGGGCGCCTGGTCGCTGAGGGCATCGCGCCCTCGACGGCTGCCCGCTACCTCGGGGTGTTCCGCCGGCTGCTGGCCTTCGCCGTCCAGGACGGCCGGGTGATGGTCAACGTGGCGGTGGGCGTCAAGGCACCGACGGCCGGCTACGCCAAGCGGGAGGGCCAGTACCTCGCGCGCGAGGAGATCAAGGCGCTGGCCGAGGCATGCACCGGGAAGTACGCCGACGTGGTCTGGATCCTCGCGTTCGCCGGGCTCCGGTGGGGCGAGCTCGCCGGGCTCCAGGTCGGTGACCGGGTGAAGGTGCCCGGGGAGGGCCTGCGGCTCCAACGGACCGTGATGTCGAGCAAGGACAAGGGCGCGCTGTTCGTGGACACGCTTGAAGAGCAAGCGCTCGCGGACCGTCCCGCTCGTCGACGACCTGGTGCCGATCATCGACAAGTGGTCCGACGGCAAGCCGGGCAACGCCTGGATGTTCGCCTCGCCGAAGGGCGGGCCGCTGGGTGAGCCGAACTGGAAGCGCTCGGTGAACTGGGCGACGGCGGTGAAGAAGATCGGCCGGCCGACGCTGCGGGTGCACGACCTGCGGCACACCTGCGCGTCGCTCTGGCTGGGTGCCGGCGCGGACCCGAAGGTGGTCCAGCGGATCCTCGGCCACGCCTCGGCGGCGATGACGATGGACCTCTACGGGCACCTGATCGACCAGAACCTCTGGGACTCGGCCAAGCGGCTCGGGGGCATCCTGGGGGCATCTGAGCCGGATGAGGAGCAAGGCGATTCCGCTGCTGAGGGCGGAGAGGGGGCCTGACCTGCGGTGGAGCGTGGAGCGGATGACGAGACTCGAACTCGCGACATCGACCTTGGGAAGGTCGCGCTCTACCAACTGAGCTACATCCGCATGCCGGCCCTCGCGGGACGACGGCTGGAATAGTACCCGACGACCGAGCGGCTCACTGCAGGGCCACGGCGATCCGCGCCACGGCGTCCTCGACCGAGCCGCAGGCGACCACGCCGCCGGCGTCCGTGCGTCCCGGGACCGGCCAGCCGGAGACCGCGAACACCGGCACGCCGGTGCGGATCGCGAGCGCGATCTCCGACAGCGTGCCCCAGCTGCCGCCGACCGCCAGCACCGCGTCGACCGACCGGACCAGCAGGGCGTTGCGCATCTCGCCCATCCCGGTGGGGAGCGCGATCGTGTGCCCGGGTGCGGCCTCGGACCGGTCCTCGCCCGGCAGCAGGGCGACCGCCGTCCCGCCGACCGACGCCACCCCGGAGGCGGCCGCCGCCATCACGCCGCCGAGGCCGCCGGTGACCACCACCCAGCCGCGCTCGGCCAGCAGCCGTCCCGCCTCCGCGGCCCGCTCGAGCAGCGCCGGGTCCTCGGGCCGGGACGGGCCGACGACGGCGACGTAGGCGGGCATGTTCCGGATCCTAGGACCCGGTGAGCCGGCGCAGCTCCCGGTGACGCGGGGACAGCCCGTCGCCGGAGGAGGTGCCGCGCAGCCTGCGCCGCACCCAGGGCGTCAGGTGCGAGCGTGCCCAGGCGCGGTCGGCGGCGCGCTGCGTGCGCCGGTCGAGCCTGGGCGGCGGTGCCCGCGAGGTCCGGGGCCGGCAGCGGGTGGTCGATGCCGAGGGCGTCGAGCACGGCGACCGCCATCCGCTGGTGGCCGGCCGTGGACATGTGCATCCGGTCCGCGTCCCACAGCCGGGCGTCGCGGTACTCCCGAAACCGCCAGAAGTCCACCAGGGTGGCCTCGTGGTCGTCGGCGATCTCCCGGACCTGCTCGTTGTACACCGCGACCCGGCCGCGCAGGTGCCGGAACAGCGGAGCGAACCCGAGGTCGAAGCCGGTGAACAGCACGACGTGCGCCCCGGACTCGCGGAGCCGGCCCACGGCGGCGGCGTAGAGGGCGAGCAGGGAGTCGATGTCGACCGTGGGCCGCAGGATGTCGTTGCCGCCCGCGTAGATGCTGACCAGGTCCGGCTGCAGGGCGAGGGCCGGCCGCAGCTGCTCGGCGAGGATGGCGGGGAGCTTGCGGCCGCGGATCGCGAGGTTGGCGTAGCCGAAGTCGTGGGTCCGGGTCCCGAGCACCTCCGCGACCCGGTCCGCCCAGCCGCGCACCCCGTTCGGGCGGTTGGGGTCGGGGTCGCCGACGCCTTCGGTGAACGAGTCGCCCATCGCGACGTACCGGTGGAAGACGGGGCCGCGGTCGGTGAGGTGGTCGATGAGGTCGGGCATGGCCGCCATTCTGCTCAGTGTCCACCGCGAACCGGATCGGGGGTGCGGCGGCGCGCAGTCGGTAAGGTGCGCGTGTGCTGCTCTCAGACCGCGACATCAAGGCCGAGATCGACGCGAAGCGCGTTGCTCTGGACCCCTACGAGCCGTCGATGGTGCAACCGTCCAGCGTCGACGTGCGCATCGACCGGTTCTTCCGGGTGTTCGAGAACCACAAGTACCCGCACATCGACCCGGCGGCGGACCAGCCCGACCTGACCCGGATGGTGGAGCCGGAGGGCGAGGAGCCGTTCATCCTGCACCCCGGCGAGTTCGTGCTCGGGTCGACGTACGAGGTGGTCACCCTGCCCGACGACGTCGCCGCCCGGCTGGAGGGCAAGTCCTCGCTGGGCCGGCTCGGGCTGCTCACCCACTCCACGGCGGGCTTCATCGACCCGGGCTTCTCCGGCCACGTCACGCTCGAGCTGTCGAACGTCGCGACGCTGCCGATCAAGCTGTGGCCGGGGATGAAGATCGGGCAGCTGTGCTTCTTCCGGCTCTCGTCGCCCTCGGAGCACCCGTACGGGTCGGAGAAGTACGGCTCCCGGTACCAGGGCCAGCGCGGCCCGACCCCGTCGCGGTCCTTCCTGAACTTCCACCGCACCGAGGTCTGACCCCGGACGGCCGAAGACCCGCTGCCGGTGGTGGTGCGGCAACGGGTCTTCGGTGGTCCCGGCGGGGTGCGGCTCGGCTCACCCGTCGAGACGGTCGGCGAGGTGGTGCAGCCGGTGGGCCAGGGCGTGCCGCCCGCGGGGCTTGCGCGGCGACGGGATCCGTGCGGCCTGGCGGCGCGCGACCCGCTCGCTGATCTGCTGGGCGGCGATCCGGTCGTGGTAGTAGCCGAAGTCAGACATGGTCCTGGTTCCTCTCGACGGTGCTGCTGGTATGGGTGGGGTGCTGCGACTTGTTCAGTGTGTGCGGCCTGGTGCGGCGCCGGCTCGATCGGGTTTGCGCAGCCGGGGGATCGTCCTGCGGGGCGGTGGCCCAGACCCAGGTGACTCTCACAGCTGCTCCAGGTAGACGTCGCCGCTGACGGTCTTGGCCCGCAGCTCGATGAAGTCCTGGCCCTCCTCGGGCTGGCCGGCGCCCTGGAGGGTGGACCGGACCGAGCCGGTGACGCTGCTGATGTCGGTCCAGACCGGGATCCCGGCCGGGACGCCGACCTTGATGTCGCCCGAGACGTTCTTGGCGGTCAGCTGGCCGCGGTGCACCTCGTCGACGTACAGGTCCCCGGAGGCGGTGCTCAGGACGACGTCCTCGCGGGCCTCGCGGACCCGCATGTCGCCGGAGCCGGACCGGACCTGCACCGGCTTCATCGCGGTGCCGATCGTGACGTCGCCGGAACCGGTGGAGATGTTCGCGGCGCCGCCGAGGTTCTCGATCTCGATGCCGCCGGAGCCGGACTTGATCCGCAGCTCGCCGCCCACGGTCTCGATCTCCAGGTCGCCGGAGCCGGTCTCGAGCATCGCCTCGCCGTCCACCTGGTCGAGCCGGACGTCGCCGGACCCGGTCTTGAGCATCGCCTCGCCGAGCCGGCCCGAGACGGTGAGGTCCGCCGAGCCGAGCTTGGTGGCGAGCCGGCTGGCGGACGGCATCGTGACCTGGACGCGCAGGTTGTTGGAGGTGCCGAAGAAGCCGGCCTTGCGCTGCCGGGCGAGCACCACGATCTGGTTGCCGCGCTGCTCGACCACCACGTCGTCGGTGTCCTTGCCGTCGACGTCCACGCGGGTCTGGGCCACGGCGTCGCAGCGGACGTCGAGGGTGCCCGAGCCGAGCTCGACGTACAGGTCGGCGGGGTTGGGGGTGTCGAAGATCTTCTGCATGGGTGGGGCTCCGTTCGAGGAATCTGGGTGTGCTCGGCCCCCGAGCCGGCGGGCAGCCGGTCGGTTGCTGGTGGTCGTGCTGCTGGTGGTCGGTGCTGGTGGCCGGGCGGGTCAGACCCAGCCGGACATGCGCTTGCCCCCGCGGCCCCGGTTGACGTTCACCCCGGGCCCGTCGAGGAACGGCAGGCTGGACAGGTCGATGTCGACGTTGATCGCACGCTCCCGGGTGGCGGCCCGGACGACGTTGACGATCCAGCTGTTGAGCGAGTGCCCGCCCTTGGCGGCGAGCTCCTCGGCCTTGTACTTGACCGACTCGGGGATCCGCAGGGTGATCCGGGCGACGTTGCCGTCCTCTTCTTCCTCCTCCTCCTCGGGGGAGGGCGACGTCGACGGCGTGGCGGCCTGGGACGCGGCGGCGATCGGCATGGTGGGTACGTCGACCACGAACTGGGGCTCGCGGCCCTTGAGGCGCACGTCGATCGAGCCGGAGGGGAGCTCCGCGGTGATCTCGGCGGCGGCCTGGGAGAGGGCGTCCATCAGGGCCAGCCGGACCGCGGGGTCCAGGGCGAGGGCGAGGCGCTCGGCGGCTGCCTTGGCCTCGGCGCCCCCGGCCTCGGCCGCGGCGGCGAGGTCCTGGCGGAGGCTGTCCACGTAGGGGGTGATGTCCATGGGCACTACGATGACACCATGATGACGTCACGTCAAGAGAATTCTGACGTCAGATGACATCAGTCTGGTGCGCGGATGGTGTCAGGTGCCGGAGGGTCTGGTGTCAGGCGCGCGGTGTCGCCGGCCCGGACCGGCGACACCGCGCGGCAGGGGCGCGGCTCGGACAGGCGACAGGGCCCGCCGGTCCGGCGGGCCCTGTCGGGTGCGGCCGTGCGAGGGGTCAGAACGCCCCGGCACCGTTCGGGGTGCCCAGCCCGGTGGGGCCGTCCCAGCCCGCGCGGCCGTTGCACCACTGGGTGGTCGGGCAGCTG
This sequence comes from uncultured Actinomycetota bacterium, assembly GCA_963728775.1. Classification (GTDB taxonomy): domain Bacteria; phylum Actinomycetota; class Actinomycetes; order Propionibacteriales; family Nocardioidaceae; genus Nocardioides_B. The sequence goes on along the minus strand of CAVSLP010000006.1, from coordinate 148,295 downwards.
CCGTTGCTCCCGCTGGTCACGTCGAACAGGTTGCCCGGGTGGCCGTAGGGGATCGCGTTCGCGTACCCGGACGTGTTGCCGGACAGCGCGTACACCGAGGCGATGATCGGGGACGACTCGCTGGTGCCGCCGAACTGGCCCCAGGTCGACGACCTCCGGTTGCTCGGGTAGTAGACCGCCAGCCCGCCGTAGCTCGGGTCGGCGGCCGCCGAGACGTCCGCCATCGCGCGCCTCGAGCAGCCGGTGTCGTAGCTCGCCGCGGCGGGCAGCGCGGCGTTGTACGACGAGCAGCCCGAGCCGGCCCCGTCCCAGACGCTCTCGCTCCAGCCGCGGGAGGTGCCCGAGGCCTTGGCCAACGACGTGCCACCGACCGCGGTCACGTACGAGGACGACGCCGGGTAGCTGCCGCCCTGGTAGCCGTTGTCACCGGTGGAGGCGGTGACGGCGATGCCCGGGTGGTTGTAGTAGCTGCCGTAGGTGCTGTCGGCCGCGTCGCTGCCGCCGTAGCTGTTCGAGACCGCGACCACGCCGGGCTGGTTGGCCGCCGTGATCACGGCCTGGCCGAGGTTGGCGAAGGAGGCGCTCTTGGCCTGGACCACCACGATCTTGCAGTCCGGGCAGGCCGCGGAGACCGCGTCCACGTCGAGCGCCTGCTCCTGCGCCCAGCCGACGTCCATCCGCGGCAGGTTCGTGCCGCCGTTCTGGTCCATGATCTTCAGGCAGCCGTTGCCGGTGGTGCAGGCCGGCAGGCCCCAGTAGGAGCGGTAGGCGGCCAGGTCCTGCTCCAGGCTGCTGTAGCCGTAGGCGTCCACGATCGCGACCGTGCGACCGCCGGAGGCCAGGCCGGTCAGCTTGTAGGCGTCCTGGAGCTGCGCCGGCGTCAGCGCGGTGCTCGGTGGCGCCGTGGACTTCGGCGCGGCGCCCTTGTTGTTCACCAGCAGCTCGGCGTGGCAGTTCGCCTCGCCCTTGGCGAGCACCGCGCGGCAGACCCGCTCGGCGTGCAGCCGGCCGGTGCTCCCGGCGTCGGAGGGGGCCGCGCTGGCGGCCGGAAGTCCCGCGGCGAGCCCGGTGATCACGAGGGTGGCGACCCCGAGCGCGGCGGACAGAGTGCGTCTGGTCAAGCTGGCTCCTTCGTTCGTGCCGTCCCGAGCCGACCCCGGTCGGCCGTCGGGCATTGCAGGAAGGTTCGCCCGGAACCGGCCCTCTTGTCAGGAGAAACGGGGTGCAAGACGTTGCATCGCGCAAACATGCAGAATCGCGAGACCCGGCGTTCGGTCCGCACCCGGGACTAGTTCGAACGGGCCATGCTCCCGCCGGACGTGCTATGGCCATCCGGTTTTGTCCCGTGCGTCAATGGATCGCCGGTGTTGTCCATCTTGGAGACGGTTGGTCATGCGACGTCCCGCATCTGCCCGAAGCCCGTTCACCGCGACGGCGCTTGCCGGCGCCCTCGCCGCCGCGCTGGCCCTGCCCGCGTCGGTCGGTATGGCGTCCGCGGCCCCCGCGTCCGCCGGCCCGGCGTCCGGGACGCATCGCCCGGTCCCGCTGCCCGCGCACGGCCAGCGTCCCGTGTGCGGTCCGCCGGCCGCGGCGACCGCCGGTTGCCACGCCCACGTGGTGACCCACCCGCACAGCGCGACCCCGCTGGCCTCGGCGACGTACCAGAGCGGGTACCGGCCGGTCGATCTGCAGGCGGCCTACCAGCTGCCCGCGCTCAGCGGCGGCCCGGGCACCGGGCCGACGGTGGCGATCGTGGACGCCTACGACAACCCGAACGCCGAGGCCGACCTGGCGGCGTACCGCAGCCAGTTCAGCCTCGGGACCTGCTCGACCGGCAACGGCTGCTTCGCGAAGGTCGACCAGAGGGGTGGGGTTTCTTACCCGACGGGTGACACCGGCTGGGGCGCGGAGATCGACCTGGACATCGAGATGGTGTCCGCGGCCTGCCCGGCCTGCAGGATCCTGCTGGTCGAGGCGGACTCCAACGGCTTCGACGACCTGATGACCGCGGTCCGCTACGCCGCGGGGCACGCGCACTTCGTGAGCAACAGCTACGGCGGCCGGGAGTTCTCCGGCGAGACGAGCTACGACACGAACTTCCAGGCCACCGGCGTCGCCTTCACGGTGAGCTCCGGGGACAGCGGGTACGGCGCCGAGTACCCGGCGTCCTCGAGCGAGGTCACCGCGGTCGGCGGCACCAGCCTGACGCAGGACAGCAGCACGCGCGGGTGGGGCGAGACCGCCTGGTCCGGGGCCGGGTCCGGCTGCTCGTCGTACGAGACCAAGCCTGCGTGGCAGCACGACACGGGCTGTGCACGCCGTACCGTCGTGGACGTGTCCGCGGTCGCGGACCCGAACACCGGCGTGGCCGTCTACGACAGCTACGGCAGCTCGGGCGGGGCGAACTGGTTCGTCTACGGCGGCACCAGCGTCGCCGCGCCCCTGGTGGCCGGGATCTGGGCGCTTGCCGGCGCGGCCACCAGTCCCGACACGCCGTACGGCCACCTGTCCGGCTGGAACGACGTCGTCTCCGGGAAGAACACGCACCACTGCCGCGACGGGTACCTGTGCCAGGCCGTCTTCGGGTACGACGGTCCGACCGGGCTGGGCACCCCCGTCGGCGCCAGCGGCTTCGGCGGCCCGGTCGGCGGGGGCGGCAGCGGCGGCGGGGGCGGCGGGACGGGCTCGTCGCTGACGCTTTCCGCCAGCGGCTACAAGGTCAAGGGCAGGAACACCGTCGACCTGAGCTGGACGGGGGCTAGCGGCCAGGTTGACGTCTACCGTGACGACGCCGTCGTGAAGCCCGCCGCGGGCTCGACCGACGGCACGGGCAGCTACACGGACAGCACCAACACCAGGGGCGGCGCGAGGTTCACCTACCAGGTGTGCGACGCCGCGGATCCCTCGAGCTGCTCCGACCAGATCACCGTCACCTTCTGAGCGAGCAGCGCGGATGGGAACGCGCAAGGGCCGGGCCGCGCGTGCTGCGCGACCCGGCCCCGTGCGGTCTGGCGGCGGCTCAGAAGAGCTTGTCGTCCTCGGTCTGCCGCTCGCCCGCCTGGCCATTGGATGAACCGGCCGACCCGGCCGAATCCGTGGGCTCGGCCGTCTCCGCCGAGTCGGCCTGGGCGGCCCCGGCGTCGGTCTCCTCGGTGTGGGTCTCCTCGGCGGCCGACGCGTTCGCGCCCACCTCCTCGGTGGCCGTCACCGTCTCCTCGGACTGGGTGACGTCACCCGGCTCGGGCTCGGCCTTGGTCTCGACCGGCTCGGCCTGGACCGGCTCGGCCTCCGGCTGCGCCGCGGGCGCGGGCTCGGCCTGGTTCGCGGGCTCGGCCTGGGCCTGCCCGTCCGGTGCCGCGCCCTCGCCCTCGCCCGGACGGTCGAGCACCGCGGTCGCGGTGGCCGCGCCGGCGGCAGCGGTCGCCGTACCGTCCGTGCCCGGGGTGCCACCGCCGCTCGGGGCGGGGTCAGCAGGGGGCGCGGGGGCGTCCGCGCGCTTGACCGAGGCGAGCAGCAGCTGCGCCACGTCGAGCACCTCGACCTCCTCGCGGGCCGAGCCGTCGGCCTGCTTGGCGGTCAGGCCGTCGGAGAGCATCACCCGGCAGAACGGGCAGCCGGTGGCGATCTGGTCGGCGCCGGTCTCGACGGCCTCGGTGGTGCGGTTGACGTTGATCCGCTGGCCGAGGTTCTCCTCCATCCACATCCGGGCGCCGCCACCGCCGCAGCAGAACGAGCGCTCGCCGTGGCGGGGCATCTCCTTGTACTCGGCGTTCGGGAGGACGTCGAGCAGCTCACGCGGCGGGGAGTACACCTGGTTGTGCCGCCCGAGGTAGCACGGGTCGTGGTAGGTGATGGCGCGGCCGCCGGACCCGTTCTCCGCCACCGGGGTCAGCCGGCCCTCCCGGACCAGCCGGTTCAGCAGCTGGGTGTGGTGCACGACCTCGAGCTCGACTCCGAACTGGGCGTACTCGTTCTTCAGGGTGTTGAAGCAGTGCGCGCAGGTGGAGACCACCTTCTTGACCTTGGTCTCCTTGAACACCTCGGCGTTCTGCATCGCGAGCTGCTGGAAGACGAACTCGTTGCCGGCGCGGCGGGCCGGGTCGCCGGTGCAGGTCTCGCCGTCGCCGAGGACCGCGAAGCTGACGTCGGCCAGGTCGAGCAGCTCGGCCACCGCGCGGGTGGTCTTCTTCGCGCGGTCCTCGTAGGCGCCCGCGCAGCCGACCCAGAACAGCCAGTCGACCTCGTCGAGGTCCTCGACGTCCACGCCGACTTGCTTGACCTCGAAGTCCAGGTCCTTCGCCCAGTCCATCCGCGCCTTGGGCGACATGTTCCAGGGGTTGCCCTTGTTCTCCATCCCCTTGAACAGCTGGTTCAGCTCGGTGGGGAAGTTCGACTCGACCAGGACCTGGTACCGGCGCATGTCCATGATGTGGTCGACGTGCTCGATGTCGACCGGGCACTGCTGCACGCACGCGCCGCAGGACACGCAGGACCACAGCACGTCGGGGTCGATGACCGCGCCGCCGGAAGGCATCGACGGGTCGCCCTCGGTGGCGCCCACCAGCTCGCGCTCGGCCTCCGCCTTGACGGCGTCGGGCAGCGACTCGCGCTCCTCGTCGGAGGAGGCCAGCAGGTACGGCGCCTTCTGGAAGGCGTGGTCCCGCAGCTCCATGATCATCAGCTTGGGGGACAGCGGCTTCTCGGTGTTCCAGGCCGGGCACTGCGACTGGCAGCGCCCGCACTCGGTGCAGGTGGCGAAGTCCAGCAGGCCCTTCCAGCTGAAGTCCTCGACGTTGCCGACACCCATCACGGTGTCCTCGTCCATGTCGTCGAGGTTCTCGAAGTCGAGGGGCTTGCCCTCGTTCATCATCGGCTTCATCGCGCCCAGCGCCACCGGCCGGCGCCCGAAGACCACGTTCAGCGGCGCGATGAAGATGTGCAGGTGCTTGGAGTTGAGCACGAAGATCAGGAACACCAGCATCACGCCGATGTGGATGAGCAGGCCGACCCCCTCGAGGACCTCGTTGGCGTGCGTGCCCAGCGGTTCGAGCAGGTTCGAGACGCCCTCCGACATGAAGGCGCCGCTGTCGTAGGGGAAGTTGCCGGCGTTGATCGACGCCCCGCGGAACAGGAACATCGACCAGATCACGTTGAAGATCATGAACAGCGTGATCCACGCCCCGCCGAGGTGCGAGCCCTTGAAGCGGGACTTGCGTCCGAGCCGGTCCGGGGAGTTCTGCAGCCGGATGATCGCGAAGGCGACGATGCCGAAGAACGCCATCAGGGCGATGAAGTCCTGCAGGAACCCGAGCACCGGCCAGTGGCCGATCACCGGGATGTGGAAGCCGGGGCTGATCAGGGAGCCGTAGGCCTCGAGGTAGACGGAGGCGAGGATCAGGAACGCCCAGAACACGAAGAAGTGCGCGGCGCCCGGTATGGACCACTTGAGGAGCTTCCGCTGCCCGAAGACCTCGACCAGCTCGGTCCGGACGGCCTGGCCCAGCCGCTCGGTGACGTTCTCGACCCGGTCCGGTGCCGGTTGCCCGCTGGTGATCAGGCGGTAGAGGAACCAGACCCGCCGCCCGGCGATCGGCAGCGCGACGGCCGTCATCGCCAAACCCAGAATCGTCACAACGAGCATGAGCCACTCCAACCTGCCGGCGGGACGCCGGGATGCGATAGCACGTTTCTTGCGCCCAGACATTACGGGGCTTTCGCCACCGGGGGTGCCCCGGGCCGCGTCGCGGACTGTACCAGTGGGTAACTTCTTGGTTCCCCCGAGTGTGACGAGGGAAACGTCGTGAGCCACGCCGGCCCGGCCGGGCCGCCGGCCGAGTCACCGGGCGGGCCGCCGGAGGGTCGCCGGGCGGGCCGCGGCACCGGTCCGACGAGCGGTGGGCCCGGGTCACGTCCGGGTTGCGCAGCGCTCCGTGACCGCGGCCCGCGCTCGTAGGGTGGCGGTATGCGAACAGCCCTCCCGCTTGCGGCCCGCGCGACCGGCGGCCGGCTGCTCCTGGAGCTGGACCTCACCCGCGGCCTGCTCGAGGCGCCGCCGGCTTCTCCCCTGGAGGCGGTGCGCGCCAAGCACCAGCCGACCCTGGCGGGTGTCACGGAGGCGCTCGAGCGGGCGGCGGCCGATCCCCGGGTCGCCGGGCTGGTGGCGCACGTGGGACCCCACGAGCCCACCCTCGCCCGGTCCAGCGAGCTGCGGACCGCGGTCACGGGGTTCCGCGCGAGCGGCAGGCCGACGGTGTGCTGGTCCGAGTCGTACGGCGAGATGGGGCCCGGCAACATCGCCTACCACCTCGCCAGCGGGTTCGACGAGGTGTGGGTGCAGCCCAGCGGCGACGTCGGGCTCACGGGGGTGCGGGCCGAGGCGGTCTTCGTGCGCGGGCTGCTCGACAAGGTCGGCGTGGAGCCGCAGATCGGGCAGCGTCACGAGTACAAGACCGCGGCCAACGCGGTCCTGGAGTCGACGATGACCGGCCCGCACCGGGAGATGGTCGGCCGCATCGTGGAGTCGCTGACCGCGACCATCCTCCGCGACGTGGCGCGCAGCCGGCACCTCGACGAGCGGGCGGTCCGGGAGGCGATGGACGCGGCGCCGCTGTCCGCCGACGAGGCGCTCCGCCGCGGCCTCGTCGACCGCGTCGGCTACCGCGACCAGGTCTACGCCGAGCTCCGGGACCGGCTCGGCGACGTCGAGCTCACCTACGTCCAGCGCTACCGCAGGGGCCTCGGGCAACTGGCCCGAGGCGTCGCGACCGCCCGCCGGAGCCGGCCGGTCGTCGCGGTCGTCCACGCGACGGGTGGGATCCACCTCGGCAGGAGCGGACCCACCTCGCCCGTCTCCGGGCGGTCGATCGGCTCGGACAGCCTCGGTGCCGTGCTGCGCGCCGCGGCGCAGGACGAGGCCGTCAAGGCGGTGGTGCTGCGCGTCAACAGCCGCGGCGGCTCGTACGTCGCCTCGGACGCGATCCGGCGCGAGGTGCAGGTGCTCCGCCGCGCCGGCCGTCCGGTGGTCGCCTCGATGGCCGACGTGGCCGGCTCCGGCGGCTACTACATCGCGATGGCCGCCGACGCGATCGTCGCGAACCCGGGCACGCTGACCGGGTCGATCGGCGTGTTCGCCGGCAAGCAGGTTATCCGCGACGCCCTCGCCCGGGTCGGGGTGAACCGCGAGACGGTCGCGACAGGCCGCTACGCCGACATGTTCTCCAGCCAGCGGCCGTTCGACACCGAGGAGTGGCGCCGGCTCGAGGGGTGGCTGGACCGGGTCTACGACGACTTCACCGCCAAGGCGGCGGGGGACCGTGGCATGCCCGTCGAGGAGCTGCGCGCGGTGGCCAAGGGCCGGGTCTGGACGGGGGCGGACGCCCTCCGGGTCGGGCTCGTCGACCAGCTGGGCGGGCTGTCCGAGGCCCTCGACGTGGCGTGCGCGCGGGCCCGCCTGGCGCGCGACGAGGTCGACGTACGCGTGCTGCCGAGGGTCCGGCCGCTGCCCCGGCTGCGGCCGGCGCGCAACAGCGACGTACCGGCGGCGGCCCGGCTCGGGGAGGGCATGCCGTGGCTGGACCGGCTGCTCGAGGAGCTGCGGCTGCCGGCCCACGGCGTGCTCACGATGCCGGTCGGCTGGCGGTTCCGGTAGCCGTCGCGGCCACGGCAGCGACGTCCCACCGCCACAATTGTGCGGAAGTGGCGGTTGTGGGGCCGGGTCGGGCGTCACAACCGCACAATTGTCCGCGAGCAGCGGGCGTGCGGCCGGTTCGGCTGTCACAGCGGGACGATTGTGCGGGAGTGGCCGGTGGGTGCGGCCCGGTCAGCGGGGCCGGCCGCCGAGCCGCCGGGTGAGCACCGCGGCGGTGCGCTGGGTGGCCGCGACGGCGGCCGGAAGGTCGAGCACGTCCCGGGTGGGGTAGGTGACCGCGATCCCGGCGACCGGGTGCCCGTTGTGGTCGAGCACCGCCGCGGCCACCGACGCGAACCCGGGGGTCACCTCGCCCTCCTCGCGCGCGTAGCCGCGCTGCCGGGTCTCCGCGAGCAGCGTGCGCAGCGCGCTCAGCGAGGTGGGCCCGAGGCCGTGCCGGTCCACGAACGCGGACCGGTCCGGGTAGAGCGCCCGCACCTGTGCCGGCGGGAGGGCGGCGAGCACCGCGCGGCCGCTCGCGGTCAGGTGCGCCGGCAGCCGGACCCCGACGTCGGTCACCAGCGGCGGCCGACCGGGGGCGCGCTCCTCGACGACGTACAGCACGTCGCGGCCGTGCAGCACCGCCAGGTGCGCGCTCTGCCCGACGGTGTCCACGAGCTGCGCGAGCGCGCGGCGGCTGATCCGCTGCAGCGGTTCCTGCCGTGCGTAGCCGGAGCCGACCTCGAACGCGGCGACGCCCAGGCCGTAGCGGTGCTCCTCGGGCAGGTGCACCACGAAGCCCTCGTCGATCATCGTGTTCACCAGGTGGTACGCCGTCGAGCGCGGCAGCCCGACCGCCGACGCCAGCCGGTCCAGCGTCACCGGGTCGGGCTGGGTCGCGAGGTAGCGCAGCACCCGCAGCGTGCGGGTGGCCGCCGGCACCTGGCTCATCCGGGCCCGCCCGGCAGCCGTCGCCGGCCCGAACGAGGCGCGGCCGCCGGCCCCGACGGGGCGGGGACCGGTCCAGTCCAGCTGCCCTCCGGCCTCGCGCGGTGTGTGAGACGGGGCCCGGGTGGAAACCCTTCCCCCGCGGGACAAAACGGGCGGCGGATCACCCGGCCGCCGCGAGACCTGGGAGGTTCGCGACGATGACGTACCTGGACATCGCCCAGTGCTCGCCGAGCGTGCACACGTTCTACGCCAGCAGCGAGATCGCCGAGGCGATCGCGCGGGCGAAGTCGCGGGACGGCAAGTTCTACCTCGCCAGCAAGTGCGACGCCTGCTCGGGCTGGCGGCTCAAGCGCATCAGCTGAGGATCGCCCGGTTCCGGGTCGCCGCACCGTGGGTCGCCCCGCTCACCGGCTCGCCGGCCGGTACGCGGACCAGACCGTGGCCGCCGGGCGGTAGCCGAGCCGCTCGTTGACCGCCAGCATCGCGAGGTTCCGCTCGGCGTTGCCGGTGCTGCACCGGGCGATCCCGTCCCGGGCCATCGCCGCGAGCGCGTGCGCCTTGACCAGGGTGGCCAGCCCCCGGCCCCGGTGACCGGGCAGCGTGCCGGTCATCGAGCTCCAGCCCCGGCCGGACGCCGCGTCCACCGCGGTGAACGCGAGCACGGCGTCACCCGCGAGCACGGCCCGGCCCAGGTCCGGCCGGTGCAGGGGCGCCGCCCAGTGCATCGCCAGGTACTCCTCGCGCGGCACCGGGCGGGTCAGCCCGGACGGGTCGTCGGGCGCGGCCGCCTGGTGGCAGCGCCACACCTGGTCGGGCGCCAGGTCGCAGAGCGGGAGCACGCGGAGCCCGGGCGGGGCCGCCGGGGGTGCCGGCGCGTCGCCCGGGATCACCGACGAGACGCGGTTCGGCTGCCGGCGGGCGAAGCCCCAGTGCCCGGCGACGGCCAACGAAGCCGCGTCGCCGTCCACGAGCCCGGAGACCGCGCGGCCGCCGGCCACCGCGAGCACCCGCGCCAGCAGCAGTCCTCCGACACTGCGGCCGCGGTGGTCGGGGTGCACCTGCAGCATCGCGCGCACCTCGCCCGGCGCGCCGGTACGCACCCGGGCCAGGCCCAGCACCGCGCCGTCCTCGACGACGACGTAGCGGGCCAGCGTGCCCGGGTGGGTGGCCATGTCGTGCCGGACCGACGCCTCGGAGCAGACCAGGTACGGGCTCGCCGCCCGCTGCACCTCGGCCCAGCCGGCCGCAGCCCCGCCGGTGGCGAACCGCACCTGCACGAGCACCCGCCCCTCCCTGTCGTGGCGACCGCCGCCGGTCCGACCCTACCCCGGTCTCGGATCCGAGACAGCGAACGGCGCGAACGTGTGGCAGCGGCGACCCGCGCCGGGTGGAATGAGTCCATGACAGTCGTAACCGTGGGCACCGGCCCGCTCTCGTTCGACGAGGTGGTCGCGGTGGCCCGCGACGGCGCCGCCGTGCAGCTGGGCGAGGACGCCGTCACCGCGATCGAGCACGCCCGCGCGGCGGTCGAGAAGCTGGCCGCGGCCGGCACCCCGTCGTACGGCATCTCCACCGGGTTCGGCGCGCTGGCCACCCGGCACATCCCCGCGGAGATGCGGGCCCAGCTGCAGCGGTCGCTGGTCCGCTCGCACGCCGCCGGCAGCGGCCCGGTGGTGGAGCGCGAGGTGACCCGTGCGCTGATGCTGCTGCGGTTGTCCACGCTGGCCACCGGGCACACCGGGATCCGGCTGGCCACCGCCCGGACGCTCGCCGGGATGCTCACGCACGGCATCACCCCGGTGGTGCACGAGTACGGCTCGCTCGGCTGCTCGGGCGACCTGGCGCCGCTGTCCCACTGCGCGCTCGCCCTGATCGGCGAGGGCGAGGTCGAGGACCGGCACGGCGTACGTCGTCCCGCGGCCGTCGCGCTCAACGAGGCCGGGCTGGCGCCGGTGGAGCTGGAGGCCAAGGAGGGGCTGGCGCTGATCAACGGCACCGACGGCATGCTCGGCATGCTGGTGCTGGCGATCACCGACCTGCGGATGCTGCTGCGCGCCGCCGACGTCACCGCCGCGATGTCGGTGGAGGGCCAGCTCGGCACCGACCGGGTCTTCGCCGCGGACCTGCAGGCGCTGCGCCCGCACCCCGGGCAGGCCGCGTCCGCGGAGAACCTGGCCCGGATCCTCGCCGACTCGGGCGTGGTGGCCAGCCACCGCGGCCCGGACTGTAACCGGGTCCAGGACGCCTACTCGCTGCGCTGCTCGCCGCAGGTGCACGGCGCCGCCCGCGACACCGTGGAGCACGCCGCGCTGGTGGCGGGCCGCGAGCTGGCCAGCGCGATCGACAACCCGGTGGTGCTCGAGGACGGCCGGGTGGAGTCCAACGGCAACTTCCACGGGGCGCCGGTCGCGTACGTGCTCGACTTCCTGGCGGTGGTCGCCGCCGACGTGGCCAGCATCAGCGAGCGCCGCACCGACCGGTTCCTGGACAAGGCCCGCAGCCACGGGCTGCCGCCGTTCCTCGCCGGCGACCCGGGCGTCGACTCCGGGCAGATGATCGCGCAGTACACCCAGGCCGCGGTCGTCTCCGAGCTGAAGCGGCTCGCCGCCCCCGCCTCGGTCGACTCGATCCCGTCCTCGGCGATGCAGGAGGACCACGTGTCGATGGGCTGGTCGGCGGCCCGCAAGCTCCGCCGGTCCGTGGACGGGCTCGCCCGGGTGGTCGCGGTGGAGTACCTCACCGCGGCGCGGGCCCTCGACCTGCGCGCGCCGCTCACCCCGTCCCCGGCGACCGCGGCCGCGGTCGCCCTGCTCCGCCGGAACGTCGAGGGCCCCGGCCCGGACCGACACCTCGCCCCGGAGATCGAGCACGCCCTCGAGGACGTCCGCAGCGGCGCGCTGGTCCGCGCCGTCGAGTCCGCGATCGGCCCGCTGCGATGACCCGGACGTCATCCGCAACGGCCCCCATAGCGACCGGGACGCATGACGTCCCAGGAAACGAAGGACACGAGATGACCCGTGAGATCCACGCCCCCCGCGGCACCGAGCTGACCGCCCGCAGCTGGCAGACCGAGGCGCCGCTGCGGATGCTGATGAACAACCTCGACCCGGACGTCGCCGAACGCCCCGAGGACCTGGTCGTCTACGGCGGCACCGGCAAGGCCGCGCGCAGCTGGGAGGCGTACGACGCGATCGTGCGCAGCCTGACCACGCTGGCCGACGACGAGACCCTGCTCGTGCAGAGCGGCAAGCCGGTGGGCGTGATGCGCACCCACGCGTGGGCGCCGCGGGTGCTGATCGCGAACTCGAACCTGGTCGGCGACTGGGCGAACTGGGAGGAGTTCCGGCGCCTCGAGCACCTCGGGCTGACGATGTACGGCCAGATGACCGCCGGCTCCTGGATCTACATCGGCACCCAGGGGATCCTGCAGGGCACCTTCGAGACGTTCGCGGCGGTGGCCGACAAGCTCGCGGCCTCCGGCCGCGATGAGCACGGTGGCGGCACGCTCGCCGGGACCATCACGCTGACCGCCGGGCTCGGCGGGATGGGCGGCGCGCAGCCGCTCGCGGTGACCATGAACGACGGGGTGGTGATCTGCGTCGAGTGCGACCAGACCCGGATCACCCGGCGGATCCAGCACCACTACCTCGACGTGCAGGCCGCCTCCCTGGACGACGCGCTGCGGCTGGCGGTCGAGGCGCGCGACGCGCGGCGGCCGCTGTCGATCGGGGTGCTCGGCAACGCCGCGGAGATGGTGCCCGCGCTGCTCGCCCGGGACGCGCCGATCGACATCGTCACCGACCAGACCTCGGCGCACGACCCCTTGTACTACCTGCCCGTCGGGGTCGCCTTCGACGACTGGGCGGCGCTGCGGGAGAAGGACCCGGCCGGGCTGACCGAGCGGGCCCGGGAGTCGATGGCCACCCACGTCCGGGCGATGGTGGAGTTCCAGGACAGGGGCGCCGAGGTGTTCGACTACGGCAACTCGATCCGCGACGAGGCGCGCAAGGGCGGCTACCCGCGGGCGTTCGAGTTCCCCGGCTTCGTGCCGGCCTACATCCGCCCGCTGTTCTGCGAGGGCAAGGGCCCGTTCCGGTGGGCGGCGCTCTCCGGCGACCCGGCCGACATCGCGGCCACCGACCGCGCGATCCTCGAGCTGTTTCCCCGCGAGGAGAGCAAAGCCAACGAGCGACTGCATCGCTGGATCACGATGGCCGGGGAGCGGGTGCAGTTCCAGGGCCTGCCGGCGCGGATCTGCTGGCTCGGGTACGGCGAGCGGCACCGGGCCGGGCTGCGGTTCAACGAGATGGTGGCCTCGGGCGAGCTCACGGCCCCGATCGTGATCGGCCGCGACCACCTCGACTGCGGCAGCGTCGCCTCGCCGTACCGCGAGACCGAGGCGATGCTCGACGGCTCCGACGCGATCGCCGACTGGCCGCTGCTGAACGCGCTGGTGAACACCGCCTCGGGGGCGTCCTGGGTGTCGATCCACCACGGCGGCGGGGTGGGCATGGGCCGCTCGATCCACGCCGGCCAGGTCACCGTCGCGGACGGCACCGCGCTGGCCGCGGAGAAGATCGAGCGGGTGCTCACCAACGACCCCGGGATGGGCGTGGTCCGGCACGTCGACGCGGGCTACGACGAGGCCGTCGCGGTGGCCGAGGCGCGCGGCGTCCGGGTGCCGATGCGCGAGGCGTGAGCCCCGGTGCAGCGTCATACGAAGTGGTCGCAATGGCGACCGGACCGTATGACGTCCCCGGGGACGTCATACGAGGTGGCTGCTGTGACGACCAGTTCGTATGACGTCCGGGAGGGGTCAGCGGGTGCGCCGCCACCAGCGCCTGCGTCGCGGCGGGGGCGGGGCGGCCTGCTCGCGCACCCGGGCCCGGCGCTCGGTGCGCCGCTGCTGCCAGGCGGCGACCTCGTGCTCGGCGTCGCGGGTCGGGGTGACCACCGGCGGGCCGCCCTGCAGCTGCCGGCGCGCGTCGACCACCCGGCGGTTGAACTCCGCCACCACCCGGCGCACCCCGTCCTCGGTCGGTTCCCGGTCGAGCACGGCGTCGAGCTCGGCGTCCTCCTTGCGCAGCGCCAGCGCCGGGGGCAGCACCCCGGTGATCTGCTCACGCTCGACGAGCTGCTTGACCCACCAGTCCGGGTCGTGCCGGTCGGGCAGCCGCAGCGGCTTGCCGGCGCCCGGGAGGTTGTCGAAGTCGCCGCGGTCGATCGCCCGTCGTACCTGCAGGTCGACCCAGAGCGCCTGCTGCTCCATCCGTTGCGCCGGGGAGTCGTCCTCCTCGTCCGGGTCGGGCGCCTCCTCGGGCGCCTCCTCGGGCTCCGCGGGCTCGGGCGCCTGCCGGCCCGCCTTCGTGACCGCCGCCCGGTGCAGCCGGTGCTCGCGCTCGGTCGGGTCGTCCGCCATGTTGCTCACCCCTTGGCTTCCGGTGGATGTTTACCAGGGTATGCAGGCGAACTGTCACATCCCTCGGGATGCTTGCCACGGGAAGCGACAGAAAGCCTGCATCCCCTGGTAATCAGTCACCCGCCCTCACCACGACCCGCGGTGCACGACCTCCTCCGCCGCCCGCCGGGGCCGCCGGGTCGCGGAGCCCCGGGCGCCGGTGTCCTGCGTCCGGTGCCCGACCGCGATCGCGCCGATCGGCTGGTGGTCGTCCGGGACGCCGAACTCCGCCCGGAACCCGTCGACGTGCTCCGGGGGGATCCCGAAGAAGCACGCGCCCAGCCCGGCGTCGACGGCGGTCTGCAGGATCAGCAGCGACGCCATCCCGGTGTCGATGTGCCAGTAGGGCACCGGCCACCGGGCCTCGTCCCGGTCCGTCCAGCCCTTGTCCGGCTCGGCGTAGCGGTCCAGGTAGGCGGCCTTGCAGGACAGCGGCACGACCAGCACCGGCGCGGAGCGCATCCCCCGCAGCCACCCGTCCGGCTCGGCGTCTTCCGCGCCCGGCGGCGTGGTGGATCGCCAGAACCGGGCCAGGTCGGCAGGCTGGTCCAGCACCAGGAACGCCCAGCCCTGGCTGAACCCCGCGCTCGGCGCGTGCACCGCGTTGGCCAGCATCCGGTCCACCAGCGCCGGGTCCACCGCCCGCTCCGGGTCGAAGCTGCGGATCATCCGGCGCCGGCGCACCACGTCTTGGAACTCCATGGAGGGCATCTTGTCTGACTTCGAGTCGATGTGGCGCGAGCTCGCGCCGATCGGGCGCTCCGCGGCCACCGGCGGCTACTTCCGCCAGCCGTACTCCCCGGCCGAGCGGGAGTGCCACGCCTGGTTCCTGGAGCAGTGCGCGCACCGGGGGCTCGAGGTCGAGCGCGACGGCAACGGCAACGTGGTGGCGTGGTGGCGGCCGGCCCCGACCGCCGGTGGACGCCGCCCGGTGGTCACCGGCTCGCACCTGGACTCGGTCCTCGACGGCGGGGCGTACGACGGTCCGCTCGGCGTGGTCTCGGCGCTGGCCGCGGTCGACCTGCTCCGCGAGCGCGGGTTCGTCCCGGCCGCCCCGATCGGCGTCGCGTGCTTCGTCGAGGAGGAGGGGTCCCGGTTCGGGATCGCCTGCCTCGGCTCGCGGCTGCTGACCGGGACCACGTCCGCGGAGCAGGCCCGCGAGCTGCGGGACCGCGACGGGGTGCCGCTGCTCGACGCGATGGCCGCCGCCGGTCTGGAGCCGGACCTCGGGCCGTCGTCGCTGCTGGGGGACGTGGACTGCTTCGTGGAGCTGCACGTCGAGCAGGGCCGCGACCTGGTGCACCGGGACGCCGCGGTGGGGGTGGCCAGCGCGATCTGGCCGCACGGGCGCTACCGGTTCGAGTTCACCGGTGAGGCGAACCACGCGGGGACCACCCGGATGGAGGACCGGCACGACCCGATGCTGACCTACGCGATGACCGCGCTGGCCGCGAACAAGCAGGCCCGGCTGTCCGGGCAGCGCGCCACGTTCGGCCGGGTCGACGTCCGGCCGAACGGCACGAACGCGATCCCGTCGGAGGTGACGGCCTGGCTGGACGCCCGCGCCGAGTCCGAGGAGCGGCTCGAGGCGATGCTCGCGGACGTCGAGCGGCTCGGCCGGGAGCGGGCCGACCGCGACGGCACCGGGCTCCGAGTCACCGCCGAGTCGGTCTCGCCGGCGGTGTACTTCGACCCCGACGCGGCCGGCCGGATCAGCCGGCTGGGCGCGACGCCGCGCGGCCCGGTGAGCGGCACGGAGTGGCCGGTGATCCCGACCATGGCCGGGCACGACGCGGGCATCCTGTCCGCGGCCGGGGTGCGCAGCGCGATGCTGTTCGTGCGCAACCCCACCGGGATCTCGCACTCCCCGCAGGAGCACGCCGAGACCGCCGACTGCCTGGCCGGGGTGGAGGCGCTGGCGGACACACTGGCCGGGATCGCCGGCGGCTCCGCCCCCGAGCAGCCGGCGCAGCCATGACCGAGACCTACTGGCTCGACCACGCCTGGCTGGACGCCGACACCGGGGTGCTGGACGGCGTCCTGGTCGTCGTCGAGGACGGCCGGTTCGCCCGGGTCGACACCGCGCGGCCGGAGCGGCCCGCCGGCGCGCACCACCTGGCCGGGCTGACCGTGCCCGGGATGGCGAACTGCCACAGCCACGCGTTCCACCGGGCGCTGCGCGGCCGCACCCAGCGCGGACGCGGCACGTTCTGGACCTGGCGCGAGCAGATGTACGCCGCCGCCAGCCGGCTCGACCCGGACCGCTACTACGACCTCGCCCGGGCGACGTACCGGGAGATGCTGGCCGCGGGGTTCACCAGCGTCGGGGAGTTCCACTACCTGCACCACGGCCCGGGCGGCACGCCGTACGACGACCCGAACGCGATGGGGCTGGCGCTCGTCGAGGCCGCGCGGGACGCCGGGATCCGGATCGCGCTGCTGGACACCTGCTACCTGGCCGCCGGCATCGGTGCGCCCGCGGAGGGGGTGCAGCTGCGGTTCGGCGACGGGGACGCGGACGGCTGGGCGGCGCGCCTGGAGCGGATGGAGTACGCCGAGGGGGACGACGTGGTGCTCGGCGCCGCGGTCCACTCGGTGCGGGCGGTCCCGCGCGACCAGATGCACCTGGTGGCGGAGTGGGCCGCCGAGCACCGCGCGCCGGTGCACGCGCACGTCTCGGAGCAGCTCGCGGAGAACGTCGCCTGCCTCGAGGCGTACGGCGAGACGCCGACCGGGGTGCTCGCCGAGGCGGGGGTGCTGGGGGTGCGCAGCACCGCCGTGCACGCCACCCACCTCACCGACGCCGACGTCGCGCTGCTCGGCGACAGCCGCACCCACGCCTGCTTCTGCGCCACCACCGAGCGCGACCTGGCCGACGGCATCGGCCCCTCGCGGCTGCTGCACGACGCGGGCGCGGCGCTCACGCTGGGCAGCGACAGCCACGCGGTGGTGGACGCGTTCGAGGAGATGCGCGCGGTCGAGCTCGACGAGCGGCTCGCCTCCCAGCAGCGCGGCCGGTGGTCCGCCGCCGAGCTGCTGCACGCGGCCACCGCGGCCGGGCACCGCTCGCTCGGCTTCCCCGAGGCGGGCCGGATCGCGGTGGGCGCCCCCGCGGACCTGGTCACCCTCGACGTACGCTCGCCCCGGACCGCCGGCACCGGGGGCACGGCCGAGACCGCGGTGTTCGCCGCGTCCGCCGCCGACGTCGTGCACGTCGTCGCGCAGGGCGCGGCGGTGGTCGGCCGGGGCGACCACCGCGAGATCGGCGTCGCGCTGGACCGGGCCATCCGCACGCTCTGGGAGGACTGATGGACGCGACCCCGCCGCACCCCCCGCCCGGTGGCGGGCCGACCCTGCTGGTCACCAACATCGGCGAGCTGACCACCCACGACCCCGGGCACGGCGGGCCGCTGCCCGACGCCGCGCTGGTCGTCGAGCACGGCCGGGTCGCCTGGACCGGCCCCGCCCGGCGGGCCCCCGCGGCGGACGCCGTGTACGACGTCGGGGGGCGCGCGGTCATCCCCGGGTTCGTGGACTCGCACAGCCACCTGGTGTTCGCGGGCGACCGGGCCGAGGAGTTCGCGGCCCGGATGGGCGGGACGCCGTACTCCGCCGGCGGGATCCGCACCACGGTGGCCGCCACCCGGGCCGCCACCGACGAGCAGCTGGCGGCCAACCTGGCCCGGCTGGTCGGGGAGATGCGCCGGCAGGGCACCACCACCGTGGAGGTGAAGAGCGGCTACGGGCTCACCGTGCGCGACGAGGCGCGAGCCGTGGCGCTGGCCCGGCAGGTCACCGAGGAGACCACGTTCCTGGGCGCGCACGTGGTGGCGCCGGAGTACGCCGACGACCCCCCGGGGTACGTCGACCTGGTGACCGGGCCGATGCTGGCCGCCTGCGCGCCGCACGCCCGGTGGATCGACGTTTTCTGCGAGACCGGCGCGTTCGACGCCGACCAGGCGCGGGCGATCCTCGCGGCGGGCGCCGCCGCGGGCCTGCGCGGGCGGCTGCACGCCAACCAGCTCGGCCCGGGGCCCGGGGTGCGGCTGGCCTGCGAGCTCGGGCTGGCCGCGGTCGACCACTGCACCTACCTGACCGGCGCGGACGTGGCCGCGCTGGCCGACGCGGGCACCACCGCGACGCTGCTGCCCGGCGTGGAGTTCTCCACCCGGTCGCCGTACCCGGACGCGCGGGCGCTGCTCGACGCCGGGGTGCACGTGGCGCTGGCCAGCGACTGCAACCCGGGCTCCTGCTACTCCTCCTCGATGCCGCTGTGCGTCGCGCTCGCGGTGCGGGAGATGGGGATGTCGCCGACCGAGGCGCTGGCGGCGGCGACCCTGGGCGGCGCGCGCGCCCTGGGCCGCGACGACGTCGGCCACCTGCGGGTGGGGGCGGCCGCCGACCTCGCGGTGCTCGACGCGCCCTCGCACCTGCACCTGGCCTACCGGCCCGGGGTGCCGCTGGTGGGCGACGTGCTGGTGCGCGGCCGCCGCCCCGGGACGGCGGCCGGCTGACCCGCCCCGGAGGCGACCCGCGGGCGGGAGCCCCTTCCGCAAGGTAAAGGTCTGCCCTACGATGCCCTCACCAAATCACCACGAATCGGGGGAAACAATGAAGAAGGTCGTCATCGCCGCCGCGAGCTCGCTGGGGCTCGTGGTGGCCACGCTCGTCTGGATGGTCGCCGCGAGCGGACCGGCGAACGCCGGGTGCGACCCGCCCGGCACGGTGTACTACCGGACCAAGGCGCTCGGCACCAGGTACCACGGCACCCGGATGCGCTCGGACTGGGCGCACGGCGGGCAGCGGGTCACGGTCCGCAAGGGCCGGACCGTCAAGTCCGGTGTCACCACCATCAAGAACTCGACGCACAGCATCGACGTCGGCGCGGAGTGGGGGCCGATCCAGGCGTCCTACAACTACACGCACAGCTCGACGCACAAGGTCGCCAGGTCCCGCAGCTACACGCTGTCGCAGAGCTACCGGATCAGGGTGCCCAACGGCAAGTCCGCCCGGGAGATGCGCTGGCGGCGCAAGATGCGGATCCGGGTGATCAAGGAGACGACCCGCAACCCGTGCGACATCGTCGTGGTCGGCCGCGCGGTGGTCGAGGCGCCGCTCGCCGGGCACGCGTTCGTCTGGGACTACCAGGACGAGCCGACCATGCTGCCCGGCTGCCGGGTCAAGGGGTACCCGAGCCACGGCTCCTGCTGAACCCCCCGCTTGCTGGCGGCCCCTTCGCGACCCGGACGCGAGGGGGTCGCCGCCTCTCCCGGGACCCCCGCAGCGCACCGGGGCCGGCCCGGGCGGCCACGCCGGGGCCGGCCCGGGCGCGCCACACCGGGGCCGGCCCGGGCGCACCTAAGGCACCCCTCGGGCCGGTCGCCGCGGGATAGGGATTACTTCCGATGTCCGGGCCCTCCTCAGGGGCGCAGGATCGGGTCATCGAACCGAGACCAGATCCCCGGAGAACACCATGACCCCCACCCCCGAGCCGTTCCTGTCGGCCGAGATCGCCTACCGCCAGCAGCGCGTCGCCGAGCAGTACCACCGGCACCCCCGCCGCCGGTACTGGGTGCGCCGCCGGCACGGGCTGCACCTGCCGCACCGACCCCGCCGCCCGCTCGCGGTGGCGTGAGCCCGGCCGGCACGGCGGCGCGCACCGAAAATCGTGCTCGATCGTCGGTGGTTGGCGCGATGATGGGCCCCGTGCCCTCCGTTCGTGACACCCTGCAGCCGCTGCTCGGCCGCGACCATGAGCTCGCCCTGCTGGCCGACCAGCTCGGCCTGGGCGGCAGCCCGCGGCCGCGCGCGCTGGTGCTGGCCGGCGACGCCGGCGTCGGCAAGACCCGGCTGCTCACCGAGCTGGCCGACCGGGCCGAGGACGCCGGGTGGCGCACCCTGGTGGGGCACTGCCTCGACTTCGGCGACAGTGCGCTGCCCTACCTCCCGTTCACCGAGGTGTTCGGGCGGCTCGCGCTCACCGACCCGGAGGAGTCCACCCGGCTGGCCGGGTCCTACCCGGCGCTCGCCCACCTGCAGCCCGGGCGCCGGCTGCTGTCCGGGGGCACCGGGGCCCCGGTGGAGCACCTGGAGCGCAGCGACCTCTTCGACTCGATCCACGGGGCGCTGGAGGCGCTCGCGCAGCACGGCCCGCTGCTGGTCGTCGTCGAGGACGTGCACTGGGCCGACCGGTCCACGCGCGACCTGCTGAGCTTCCTGTTCGCCCGGTCCTTCGGCGGGCCGGTCGCGGTGGTGGCGTCCTACCGCAGCGACGACCTGCACCGCCGGCACCCGCTGCGCAGCACGGTCGCCGAGTGGGTGCGGGTCCCCGGCGTCCAGCGGGTGCAGCTCGAGCCGCTCGCCGACGCCGACGTACGGCGCCTGGTGCACGCCCTGCACCCCGGGCCGCTGCGCGAGAGCGACATCCACGCGATCGTGCACCGGGCCGAGGGCAACGCGTTCTTCACCGAGGAGCTGGTCGGTGCCGCCGAGCTGGACGGTCCGCCCGGGTCCCGGGCCGGGCACGCGCTGCCGGTGGACCTCGCGGACCTGCTGCTGGTCCGGCTGGACCGGCTGGACGACCCGGCCCGGGCGGTGGTGCGGGCCGCCTCCTGCGCCGGTCGCCGGGTGTCCCACCAGCTGCTGTCCGAGGTCGTCGCGCAGTCCGACGACGAGCTGGACCGCTCGCTGCGCGCCGCGGTGGAGCACAACGTGCTGGTCCGGGTCGGCGAGGACTCCTACGCCTTCCGGCACGCCCTGCTCGCGGAGGCGGTCTACGACGACCTGCTGCCGGGCGAGCGGGTCCGGCTGCACGCGGCGTACGTCACCGCCCTGCGCAGCCAGCGGGTGGACGGCACCGCCGCGGAGCTGGCCCGGCACGCCCGCGCCGCGCACGACACCGAGACCGCGCTGCGGGCCGGCATCGAGGCCGGGGACGACGCGCTGTCCGTGGGCGGCCCCGACGAGGCCGCGCGGCACTACGAGTCGGCGCTGGGGCTGCTCTCGGACCGGTCGCCCGCCACCGACGTCGACCTGGTCTCGCTGGTGGTGAAGACCGCCGACGCCGTGGTCGCCTCCGGGCACCCGGACCGGGCCCGCAAGATCGTCGCCGACCAGCTGGACCACCTCCCGGCGGGCGCGCCCGAGCACGACCGGGCGCACCTGTTGATGACGATGGCCAACGCGGCGCTGCTCACCGAGACCACGACCGGGGCGCTGGAGGCGACCACCGAGGCGCTCGGGCTGGTCCGCGACGAGCCCACGGCGCTGCGCGCCAAGCTGCTCAGCGTGCACGCCCGGGCCAACGCCGACCGCGGCCGCGACGACGAGGGAGCCCGCGGCGCGATGGAGGCGCTCGCGCTGGCCCAGAAGCTCGACCTGTCCTTCCTGGTCGCGGACGCCACCACCACGCTGGCCGCGATCGACCAGCGCACCGGCGACCCGGACACCGCCGAACGGGCGCTGCGCGAGATCGTCGAGCGGGCCCGGCGCGACGGCGACACGCACGCCGAGCTGCGCGGCCAGTACCTGCTCGGCGGGCTGCACCACGAGCGCGGCGAGCTCGCCGCGGCGCAGGATGCCTTCCACGCGGCCCGGCTCAGCGCCGCCGGGGCGGGCCGGCCCTGGACGCCGTACGGCTTCGACGCGCGGCTGCTCGAGGCCCTGGTGGCCTACCAGCGCGGGGAGTGGGACGAGGCGCTGGCGATCGCGCGGATCGTCGGCCAGACGCCCCCGCCGGTCGCGGAGGCGCTGCTGACCGCGTCGCGGGCCGCGGTGCTCGCCGGCCGGGGCGACCCGGCCACCGGTGCCCTGCTCGACCAGCTCCGCCCGCTGTGGGAGCGCGACGGGATGCTCGCGATCACCTGCGCGGCCGCGGCCATCGACGTGCACGGCGAGCGCGGCGACGTCGCCGGGATGCTCGCGGTGCACGACGACGCGGTCGCCGTCGTCGGCCGGGTCTGGAGCGAGTACTTCCAGGCGCGGCTCCGGCTGTCCGCGCTGGTCCTGGGGCACCTCGCCGACGCCGTGGCCGGCGCGCCCGCGTCCGAGCACGCCGCGCTGACCGCCCGGGTGCCGGAGCTGGTCTCCGCGGCCGACGCCGTCTCCGCCCGGGTCGCGAAGCGGAAGCGGCCGTTCGGCCCCGAGGGGCGGGCCTGGGTGGCGCGGGCCCGCGCCGAGCACCTCCGGGTCCGCTGGCTGACCGGCGTGCAGGCCCCCGACGAGCGCGAGCTGGTCTCGGCCTGGCAGGACACCGTCACCGCGTTCGAGGCGATGGGCCACGCGTTCGAGACGGCCCGGTCGCAGGCCCGCCTCGGCGCCGTGCTCCGGGCCTGCGGGCGGCCCCAGGACGCCCGGGGGTACGTCGACGCGGCCCGCGCCACCGCCCAGCGGCTCGGCGCCGCGCCGCTGCTCGCCGCGCTCCGCTCGCTCGCGCCGGTGCCCGGCCAGCGCCGCGAGGTCGGGGCCCTCGGCGGCGCGCTGACCGGGCGCGAGACGGAGATCCTCGGGCTCGTCGCGCAGGGCCGCAGCAACGGGGAGATCGCGCGGCAGCTGTTCATCAGCGCCAAGACGGTCAGCGTGCACGTGTCCAACATCCTGGCCAAGCTGGGGGCCAGCGGGCGCACCGAGGCGGCCGCGATCGCCCGGCGCGACCAGCTGATCCCGTAGCCCCACCCGCCCACGCCGTGTCCCCGCCACCGGGCCGCATCGGCGGGTTCCCCGCCCCGGCCGCGGGCCCGGGCCGCGGCAAAACCGCTCGCGCGGACCCGGCCCCGCTGCCACACTCCCGGACGTGACTGTGCGCGAACGGCTGGGGGCGCTGCGGGTCGACCTCACCCCGCTCCGGGCGTCCCGCGACTTCCGGCTGCTGTTCTGGGCCGGCACGGTGTTCTACCTCGGCGGGATGGTCTCCTACGTCGCCGTGCCCTTCCAGCTCTACGCGCTCACCGGGTCCAACCTCGCGGTCGGCGCCCTGGGCATCGTCGAGCTGGTGCCGCTGGTGGTGTTCGGGCTGTACGGCGGTGCGCTCGCCGACCACGTCGACCGGCGGCGGCTGCTGGTGCTCACCGGTGCGGCGCAGGTGCTGCTCACCGGGCTGCTCGCGCTGAACGCGTTCGCCGGCACACCCCGGGTCTGGGTGATCTACACCCTCGGCGGCCTGCTGGCCGCGGTGCAGTCGCTGCAGCGGCCCTCCCGGGAGGCCCTGGAGCCGCGCACGGTCCGGCACGACCAGATCACCGCGGCCAGCGCGCTGTCCTCGCTGGGCATGCAGGTCGGGTTGCTGGCCGGGCCCGCGGTCGGCGGCCTGCTGCTCGCCTACGTGGGGGCCGGCTGGTGCTTCGTCGTCGACGTCGCCGGGCTCGTGGTGGCGACGGTGCTGTTCGCGGCGATGCGCCCGTACCCGCACGAGCAGGAGACCAGCCCGCCCAGCCTGCGCGGCATCCGCGAGGGGCTGGGCTACGCGCTGCGTCGGCGCGACCTGCTCGGCACCTACCTCGTCGACCTGATGGCGATGCTGATGGCGATGCCCGTGGTGCTGTTCCCGGCGCTGGCCCAGGACGTCTTCGGCCACCCCGAGCTGCTCGGCCTGCTCTACAGCGCGGAGACGGTGGGCAGCCTGCTGGCGACCGCCACCTCGGGCTGGACCTCGCGGGTGCACCACCACGGCCGCGCGATCGTGCTGGCCGCGACCGGCTACGGCGCGGCGATCGCGCTGGCCGGGCTGGCGCCGTCGATGGCGGCAGCCCTGGTGCTGTTCGCGCTGGCCGGGGCCGCGGACATGACCAGCGGCATCTTCCGCACCACGATCTGGAACCAGACCGTCCCGGACGCGATGCGCGGCCGGCTCGCGGGCATCGAGATGCTCTCCTACTCCCTCGGGCCGCTCGGCGGCCAGGTCCGCGCCGGGCTGGTCGCCGACGCCTGGTCGGTGCGCGCGTCCATCGCCAGCGGCGGTGCGCTGTGCGTGCTCGGCGTGGCCGCGACCGCCTGCTGGCTGCGCGACTTCTGGTCCTACGACACCCGCACCGACGAGCACGCGGTCCGGGAACGCAATGCGCGCGCGGCCCTTCCGCACCCGCCGGCATACCCGTAGTATCCGAAACGAGTTCTACTTCGGGATGTGATGCACGCTCATGACCGTGACCGACGAACGCTTCGAGCGGATGAAGCCCTTCCACGGCCGGATGGCCGCGCGGATCCCCTCGCGTGACCTGCCGCCCGGCCCGCGGTGGCCGGCGCTGCTGCAGAGCATCGCCCTGGTCCGGTTCCGGCACCGGTTCGTGCCCGCGATGCACCGGCGCTACGGCGACGTGTTCACCGTGCGGATCATGCCGAAGGGCTCGGCGCTGGTGCTGTTCACCCGCCCGGAGCAGACCAAGGAGATCTTCGCCGGCGACCCCGAGGTCTTCCACGCGGGCAAGGGCAACGCGATCCTCGGGCCGATCATGGGCGAGCACTCGCTGCTGCTCCAGGACTCCGCCGAGCACAAGCGGGCCCGCAAGCTGCTGATGCCCGCGTTCAACGGAGCCGCGCTGCGCGGCTACCAGTCGGTGGTCAGCCGGCTCGCCAAGGAGGAGGTGGCCCGGTGGACACCGGGCACCCCGTTCCGCTCGCTGGACCGGATGAACGCGCTCACCCTCGAGGTCATCCTGCGGGTCGTGTTCGGGGTCACCGACGAGTCCCGGCTGGCCGCGCTGCGGCCGCTGGTGAACCGGACCGTGGACATCAGTCCCGCGGTGCTGCTCGGCTGGGGCTACCCGTTCCTGCAGCGGTTCGGGCCCTGGAAGGCCACCGTGGACAACCAGCGCGGCCTGGACCGGGTGATGTACGCCGAGATCGCCGAGCGGCGCGCGGCCGCCGACCTGCACGAGCGCACCGACGTGCTGTCCCAGCTGCTCACCGTCGGCGAGGACGGGGGCGCGGGGCTCAGCGACGCCGAGCTGCGCGACCAGCTGGTCACGCTGCTGCTCGCGGGGCACGAGACCACCGCGACCGCGCTGTCCTGGGCGCTCTACGAGCTCGGCCGGGACCGCGACCAGCTCGCCCGGGCCCGCCGCGCCGCGGACGAGGGCGACGACGACTACCTCGAGGCGGTGCTCAAGGAGTCGATGCGGCTGCACCCGGTGATCCCGATGGTGGTCCGGCACCTGATGCGGCCGGTCACCATCGGCGGGGTCGACCTGCCGGCCGGCACCAACGTCGGCCCCTCGATCCTGCTCACCCACGCGCGCGAGGACAACTACCGGTCGCCGGAGCGGTTCCGGCCGGAGCGGTTCCTGGAGGGCCACGTCGCCGCCAACACCTGGATCCCGTTCGGCGGCGGCGTCCGGCGCTGCATCGGGGCCGGCTTCTCGCTGATGGAGGGGGTGGCGGTGCTCCGCGAGGTGCTCGCCCGCTACGACGTCGCGCTGCCGGCCGGCTCCTCCGAGACCCCGAAGGTGCGCAACATCACCAGCGTGCCGAAGCACGGCGCCCGGATCGTCGTACGGCCGCGCTGAGCGGCGCCGCCGGCGGGACCGCACGCCCCGCCCGGGACGCCCGCCGGAAACCGGGACGAATGCCCTCTAAGACGACTCCAAGATATCTGGGTAACGCTGAGGTCTCCGCAGTCTTCAGAGAGGCACCCCGTGTTGGACACGATTCTCGGTCTTCCGCTCCACCCGCTCATCGTGCACGCGACGGTCGTCGTGGTGCCGGCCGCGGCGCTGGCCGTGCTGCTCGCCGCGGTCTGGCCCCGGTTCCGCCGGTGGGCCCGCTGGGGGACCCCCGCGCTGGCCGTGGCGGCGGTGATCCTGACCCCGCTGAGCACCTCGTCGGGCGAGTCGCTCGAGGAGCGCGTCGGCGCCTCGAAGCTGGTGCACGAGCACGCGGAGCTCGCCGACATGCTGCTGCCCTGGGTGCTCGCGCTCGCCGTCGGTGCCCTCGGCGTGTGGTGGCTGCACCGCGGCGGGCGGGCGCGGCACGGGGGCCGCTGGCTGCCGCTGACCCTGGCCGCGGTCTCGGTCATCGCCGCGCTGGGCACGACCGTGCAGGTCGTGCTGATCGGGCACAGCGGCGCGAAGGCCGCCTGGCAGCCGCGGATGGCCGCCTCGGCGGGCTCCACGAGCCAGGGCGGCGGCGACGGCGACTGAGCCGGCGCGTCGGCTCCCTATCCTGAGGCCATGGACGTTGCGCCCCGTCTGCTGCTGGTGGAGGACGACCCCCAGCTCGCCGCGATGCTCACCGAGCTGCTGACCGGCGAGGGCTACCGGGTCGACGCCGCCGCGGACGGGCAGCGCGGCCTGCACCTCGGCCTCACCCGGGAGTACGAGGTCCTGCTGCTGGACCGCGGCCTGCCGGCCATCGAGGGGCTCGACCTGCTCGGCCGGCTGCGCTCCCGGGGCAACCACGTGCCCACGCTGGTGCTGTCCGCGCTGGGCAACCCGCGCGACCGGGTCGAGGGGCTGGACGCCGGCGCCGAGGACTACCTCGGCAAGCCGTTCGACGTCGACGAGCTGCTGGCCCGGCTGCGCTCGCTGCTGCGCCGGCACCCCGACCACGCGGAACGGCTGCCGGTCCCCGGGGGCCTGCTGGACGTCGAGACCCGCAGCGTGCGCCTCGATTCCGGCACCGAGGTCGCGCTCTCCGAGCGGGAGTCGAGGTTGCTGTCCGTGCTGGCGCGCCACGACCGGCGGGTGTTCAGCCGGCGCGAGCTGGTCGACACCGTCTTCGAGGACGCCGAGGACGAGGGCGTCGTGGACACCTACGTGCACTACCTGCGCCGCAAGCTCGGGCGCGGCGTGGTGGACACCGTCCGCGGGCTGGGCTACCGGGTCGGCCGCCGATGAGGGCCCAGGGCGAGGCCGCCGAGCTGCTGCGCACGTCGCGCCGCCTCGGCTTCCAGACCGGCGTGCTGGTCGTCGGGGTGCTCGCGGTCGTCGGGCTGCTGATGTACGGGCTCTACGAGCGCGCCGCCGAGCAGGCCGCCGACCGGCTGCTGGCGGACACCACCGCGCACATCGACAAGGCCGACGAGGCGCCCCCGAACGTGCGCGTGGTGATCGTGACCCCGGACGGCCGGACGGCCTCCGCCGGAATGCCGCACGGCTTCCCCAACGAGGCGGCGCTGCGCGCGGTGGCCCGCGACGGCCGGGCCCGGCAGGGCGACGTACGGATCGACGGGCACGACTACACGGTGCGCACCGCGAAGGTCGGCACCCGGGTCATCCAGGCCGTGCTGGACCTGCGCCAGAACGAGGAGGAGCGGGAACGGATCCTGACCTCGCTGCTCAGCGCCGGCGGTGTCGGGGTGCTGCTGGTGGCCCTGGTGTCCGCGTGGCTGGCGCGCCGGGCCGTCTCGCCGCTCGCGGAGACGGTGGCGATGCAGCGCCGGTTCGTCGCCGACGCCAGCCACGAGCTGCGCACCCCGCTGACCCTGCTCAGCACGCGGGTGCAGCTGCTGGTGCGCAGGGCCCGGCGACGCGGCGTCGCGCCGGGCGACGAGGACCTCGCCGGCGTGCTCAGCGACACCCGGGTGCTCACCGACATCCTCGACGACCTGCTCGTCGCCGCCGACACCCGCGCCTCGGCGGCGCGCGAGCCGGTCGACCTCGGCGAGCTGGCCCGGCAGGTGGTCGAGGCCGCCACGGCGTCCGCGGACCACGCGGGCGTCGAGCTGGTCGCCTGGGTGAGCGGCCGTCCGGTGGTCGAGGCGGTGGCCACCTCGCTGCGCCGGGCGGTCACCGCGCTGGTCGACAACGCGATCGGGCACGCCCGCTCCCGGGTGGAGGTGACCGTGGAGCGGCGCCGCGCGGACGTGCGGGTGCTGGTCGCCGACGACGGCCCGGGCATCCCCTCCGAGGTCGCGCCCCGGCTGTTCGAGCGGTTCACCAGCACCCGCGTGGAGCCGGAGGCCACCGAGGGGCGCCGGCACTACGGGCTCGGGCTGGCCCTGGTGGCCGACGTCGCGGCCGCCCACGACGGCCGGGTCACCGCGGGGGACCGGGAGGACGGCCGGCCCGGCGCCCAGCTGACCCTCACCCTGCCGGCCGGCTGACCCACCCGAGTTGTCATGCGCTCAGCGCGCTCCAGCGGTTCGAGCGCCTGACAACTCGGCCGTCAGAAGCCGACCGCGGCGGTCGGGGCCACGTCGGTGCGCATCGCCCGCCACAGCCCCGCCACCGCGCCCGGGCGCCGCTCGCCGACGAGTCCGGCGCGCTGGAGCGCCACCAGGTTGCCGCCCCCGAGGTACGCCGCCCCCAGCGCCTCCGCGCCCAGGCGTACGTCGGACTCCGCGGTGGTCCGCTCCACGGTGGCCGCGCCGGTGGCGTCCGCGCGGACCCGCCAGCTGCCGGCGTTCCACGGGGCGGCGGTGTCGGCGACCTCGACCACGACGTCGCACGGGCCGTTCCAGGTCCGGTCCTGCAGCGCCTCGGGGAGGTCGACCAGACGCAGCCACAGGCCGTCGTAGGTCGCCACGTCCGCCGTCGACCTCGGGCCGCCGGCCCAGAGGAGCAGCGGGTCGTCGACACCGACGGCGCCGACCTTGACCGTCCCCATCAGGTCGAAGTCGACCAGCCGGCGCAGCAGCGCGAGTCGCGCAGCCTGGTCGCCGACCACCGCCCACGCCTCCAGCTCCCCCGCGGGCCGCGCCCGATCCCACTTGTGCGTGCGGCGGAACATCGCGAACCCGACGTCCGTGCCGTCACGACGCGCGAAGAGCACCCGCCAGGACTCCTTGTCCCGGAGGTGCTCGGGCAGCTGGTAGCAGAGCCGGGTGTAGTAGCCGGGCTCGCCGACCACCGAGCCGAGGTCGGCGTACCCGAGATGGCACTCGCGCATCCGCTTCGGCACGTCGGGGTCGGACACCGTCATCAGATGCGTGGTCACCGCGGCGGCCGCGTCCTCCAGGTGGGGTGCGGTGAGCGTCGTGCCCCTGCCCAGGCTCACGTGCAGCTCCAGGGACGCGAGGCCGTAGCCGTACCGGCCGTAGATGGCCGGCTCGCTGGCATGGAGCCCCGAGACGTGCGCGGCCTCCTCCTCGTGCACCCGCTCGAGGTGGTGTCGCACCATCGCGGTGAGCACCCCCTTGCGCCGGTGGTCGGGGTGCACCCCCACCCAGGTGAGGCCGGCGCACGGCACCTGCCGGGTGCCCGCGCCCGGCCCGGGGACCGACAGCGTCAGCGGGAAGACGCCGTAGATCCCGGGGTACGTCGCCGGGTCGGCGCCGTCCATGTCCGCGGCGAAGCGCTGCTCCTCGGGAAGGCCGATCAGCTGCTCCTCCGGGGGCGCTGCGGGCACCTCGGCGAACCAGACGATGTGGTCGGTGGCGAGGTAGCGCTCCGGGTCGGTCGCGCGGCCGACGCGGATCAGGTTCTCGGTCATGGTGACCAGCCAACCGGAGGAGCGCCGATGCCTCAACCGGGTTTGCGCCCCCACTCAGAACCGGGCGCGCACCCCCGCCTCGGTCAGGCCGTAGTCGGCGAGGTCGTAGCGGTGCGCCGGTCGCTTGCCGCCGCGCCGCGACTCCGCGTCGAGTACGTCGACCCGCTCGGCCACCTCGGGCGTCCAGGGCAGCTCGAACGCCTCGTAGATGCCGCGCACCGTGCCCACCGGGTCGGCCACGAAGTCGTCGTACTGCACGTCGACGAACTGCGCGCGGTCGTACCGCTCCCGCGCCGTGGCGAACCGCGCCGCCGCGTCGGCGAGCAGGTCGAGCTGGGTGCGGCCGATCACCGCGCCCTCGAACACCGTCGACCAGCCGCGGGTGGCCTCCGCCGACAGCGAGCAGGCCGACGCGACCGCCACCCGGGGGTCGCGGTGGGTCCGCACGACCCGGGCGTCGGGGTAGACCGTCATGAGCGCGTCCAGGGCCACCAGGTGGGAGGGGTTCTTCAGCACCCAACGCTTGTCGGGCTCGTGCAGCCCGACCAGCTGCAGGTTGGCCTTGTGCCGGGCGTAGGCGTCGGTCCAGTCCTGCTGCGCCAGCCAGGCGGAGTAGTTCGGCACGTAGGCCAGCGACTCGAAGCCGACGGACTTGCCGGACTGGCGCAGCACGCGCCAGCACTCCTCGACCGAGGCGGCGTCCATGTAGTGGATGCCCAGGAACTCCGGGTTCTGCACGTGGTGCTCGGCGAAGGCGGCCTGCATCCCGGCGAACACCGGGTCGTCCGCCCAGCTCGCGCGCGGGGGTCGCGGCTGCGGGAACTCGGTCAGCCACAGCTCGAGCCCCTGGTGGGCCGGGTCGGCCGTGAGCAGCCGGTGCAGGGCGGTCGTCCCGGTCCGCGGCAGCCCGGTGACGAACACCGGTCGCTCGACCGGCACGTCGACGTACCCCGGGTGCTCGCGGAAGCCGTGCTGCGAGAGCAGCCGGGCCACGAGCGCACTCTTGACCTGCGCGCGCTGCATGGTGTTGCCGAGGCCGGTGAGGCCGGCCGCGGTGGCGTAGTCGTCGAGCAGGATCCGCAGCCCCTCGGCGTACTCGTCGCCGCCGAAGTCGTCGAGCCCGGTGAGCCTGCCGGCGGCGGCCTCGATGTCCGCCAGCGTCCCGACGCTGTCCCGTTCCCGCATTCCTCACCCCTTCTCCCCGACTTGTCAGGCGCTGCGTACGTCGGAGCGCGACGAGCGCATGACAAGTCAGTTGTGGAACTCGCCGCAGTTCACGTCCAGGCACTGGCCGGTCACCGCGCTGGCCAGGTCGGAGGCCAGGTAGACCACGGCGTTCGCGACCTCCTCCGGCAGCGGGAGCCGGCGCAGGTCGGTGGCCGCGGCGATCTCGTCGTACACGTCCTGGTGGCTCACCCCTCGCTCGGCGGCCAGCCAGTCGAAGTAGGCCTTCTGCACGTTCTCGTAGATCCACCCGGGCGCCACGGTGTTCACCCGGATCCCGCGCGGGCCCAGCTCGGTGGCCAGCGAGGACGCCAGGTGCAGCAGGGCGCCCTTGGCGAGCTTGTAGCCGCCGAACTCCACCCGCGAGTGGTGGATCACCGCGGAGTTCACCATCACCACCGACCCGCCCGCGGCGGCCAGCACGTCCGCGAACAGGCCGGTCAGCGCCAGCGGCGCCAGCACGTTGGTCTCGTTGCTGTCGCGCAGCGACTCGTGCGACAGCGTCGTCAGCGGCTCCATCGGCGGGATCGCGAACGCGTTGTGCACGAGTACGTCGACCCGGCCGAACGCCCGCAGCGTCGCGTCGAGGAGGTGCCGGCGCGCGCCCGCGTCGGTGACGTCGGTGGGGACGGGCAGCGCCCGGCGGCCGTGCGACCGGACCACCTCGGCCGCCCGCTCCAGCCGCTTCTCGGTGCGCGAGGCGAGCACCAGGTCCGCGCCCTGCGCCGCGAGCACCTCGCCGAGCGAGCGGCCCAGCCCGGGCCCCACCCCGGAGAGCACCACCACCTTGTCGGCCAGCAGCCCGCCGGCCGGGGCAGTCCCCGGTGCGGCGGCGACGGACCCGCCGGGCGCGCCGGCGGTCACGACAGCATCCTGCGGGCGACGCCCTCCTGGCGGGCGGCGATCCGGGCGGCGTACTCCTCGGGCGTCACCCGGGACTCCTTGTGGAACGGCAACGACTCCGCCAGGGAGCCGAAGTCCACGACCTCGACCCGCGGCCCGTCGTCCGGGGTCAGCTCGCGCGAGAGGCGCTGCCAGCGCAGCATCATCACGCCCCGGGGGTGCCCGGTGGTCTCCAGCCAGTTGGCCACGCCCGGGTTGCGCTCGCTGACCACGTAGCGCAGCAGGCCGTCGGGGTCGACGCGCGACTGGGCGACGGTCAGCGAGGTCTGGTGGTTGACGTAGTCGGTGGAGATGTACCACGGCGACCCGATCTGGATCGCCTGGTAGTCGTTCTCCGCCCTCGGGACCGTCACGATCATCGCCTGGTCGTCGGTGAGCTCGTAGTGCCCGATCGAGGAGAACTGCGAGGCCAGCCCGCCGGGCGTCGTCGCCGGCACGGTCAGCGTGTTCACCGGCTCCCGGTAGGTGAACCACTCCGGGAAGGCGAACCAGGTCTTCAGCCGCCCCACGAGCATCTTGCCGGCGACCGCGTACTTCTTCGCCAGCCGCTCGCGCTCGAGCGGCGCCGGCGCACGGCCGGTCGTGTCGACCCGCCGGATCTGGATCTCGCCGCGCCGCTCGGCGCCCCAGTCGCTGTACACCTCGCGCACGATCAGGATCGACGAGCCGGGCGCCAGCGTGAAGTAGTTCGGCGGCGCGTCCTCGCGCGGCGGCCCGAAGCGGAGCGTGAACGACCCGTCGGGCTCGATGTCGAACCCCCGCTCGTCGAACGCGGCCACGCTGCCGGGCGCGTTCGACGGCCCGTAGCTGCCGTCCATCACCTGGAAGGACAGGTCCGCGGTCGTGCCGCGCCGGCCGGTCACGACGTACTCCGCGTCGTCGGCGAGGTAGGCGTGGAAGTAGACCGCGTCGGGGTTGTCGAGGCCCTGCTTGGCGTACTGGTGCGTCGAGTTGAGGAAGGCCGGGTGGCCCAGGTCGTAGCCGAAGGCGAGCTGCAGCGAGGAGCGGATGCTGCCGGCGAGGTACTCGTAGCCCTCGAGCAGGTCCTGCTCGGAGCGGATGAACGGCGCCGAGGCGACCAGCCGCTCGGCCTCGGCGACGGCGTCGGTGAACGGCCGCGTGAGCGCCGCCTCCGGGGTGGCGGTCACCGGTTCACCCTGCCGATCACGGACTCGGCGAACCGTTCCAGGTGCTCGACCTTGGTGGCGAGCGGCTCGGTGTCCGGACCCTGGACGTAGGGCACCCGGAACCCGACGATCACGTCGGTCACGCCCTTGTCCTCCAGCCGCTTCACGCCGTCGGGGGTGTAGGCGTCGTACGAGATCACGTGGATCTCGAAGGGCTCGGCGGCCACGCCCTCCTCCTCGCGGAGCTTGTGCAGCTTGTCGAGCAGCAGGTCCAGCTCCTCGCCGTCGCCGCCGGCGTGCATCCAGCCGTCGCCCCGTCGTACGGCGCGGCGCAGCGCCGCGTCCGAGTGCCCGCCGACCAGGATCGGGATCGGGACCGCCGGCGCGGGCGTCATCTTCACCGCGGGGAGGTCGAAGAACTCGCCGTGGAACTCGAAGTAGTCCCCGGTCGTCAGGCCGCGTACGACGTCGATGCACTCGTCCATCCGGCGGCCGCGGCGGGCCCACGGCACGCCCATCACCGCGAAGTCCTCGGGCCAGGGGGACAGCCCGACGCCGAGGCCGAGCCGGTTGCCGGTGAGATGGGCGACGGAGCTGGCCTGCTTGGCGACCAGCACCGGGGGCCGCACCGGCAGCTTGAGCACGAACGGGGTGAACCGCAGCGTGCGGGTGACCGCGCCCATCGCCGCGATCAGCGTGAACGTCTCGATGAACTCCTTGTCCTCGAGGAACTCCCGGCTGCCGTCGGCGGTGTACGGATAGCTGGCATCCGACTCCCGGGGGTAGACCAGGCTGTCGGCCACGGTCATCGACGTGTAGCCGGCCGCCTCCGCCGCCTGCGCGAGCGGCAGGTAGTAGGTGGCGTCGGTCATCGCCTCGGCGTAGGTGAACCGCATCGGACTCCCTGGCAGCTTCGCGGGACAAGTGCGACCATGCTAGAACGTGTTTCAGTTTTCCGGAAGGGAGCGCCCCGTGCTGGACCTCCAGACGATCTCGGACCGGATCGAGATCGACGACCTGCTCACCCGCTACACCCGTGCCGTCGACACCGGGCACTGGGACGGCCTCGACGAGGTCTTCACCCCCGACGCCCGGATCGACTACACGTCCACCGGTGGCCCGGACGGCAGGTTCCCGGAGGTCAAGAGGTGGCTGGCCGCGAACCTGCCGGTCTTCCCGCGCCGCCAGCACGTCCTCGGCCAGAAGCAGGTGGACCTGCGCGGCGACGAGGCGGAGGTCACGGCGTACTTCCTCAACCCGATGGTGCTCCCGGGGCCCGACGGGGGTGAGCGGCTCTGCGGGCTCGGCGGCCTCTACCGGCACCGGCTCGTCCGTGCCGAGGGTGGCTGGCGCAGCCGCGAGCTCGTCGAGGAGCTGTGCTGGAAGCGCGGGCTGTGACCGGGTCCACGCGATTGGCGACCGTTTGGGCCGGTGCACCATGATCGACGCATGGCACGTGATGACGAGGACGCCCCGTGGGCCAGGCAGCTCCTGGTCGGGCTCGGCGTGCTCGTCGCGGTCTCCCTGCTGATCGGCGCGGTGATCAGCGTGGTGGCCGTGGGAGCCGCCCGGGTCACCGGGATCGGCTCCGGGTCGGGCCCGGCGGCGGAGCCCACCCTGTACATCCCCAGCGGGGAGCCCACCACCAGGCCGAGCCCGTACCCGGCGCCCACGCGCCGCCCCAGCGCGTCACCGTCGCCCTCGCCCGAGTCCTCGCCGAGCGCGTCGCCTACGCACAAGAAGAAGCCACGCAAGCGGATCAGCCTTCAGGGCTTCCCCAACCAGGTCTCGCCCGGTCAGCGGATCAACCTGACCGGCGTGTACAAGGGCGGGGAGGGGGCGACGCTCCAGGTGCAGCGGTACCAGAACGGCTGGGCGGACTTCCCGGTGACCGCGTCGGTGAGCGGCGGGATCTTCAACACCTACGTGATGACCGGGCGCACCGGGAAGAACCGGTTCCGGATGCTCGACAAGGCGTCCGGCCGGCACTCGAACCCGGTCAGCATCAGCGTCGGCTGAGCCGCCGAGCCGTGGCGCCCGGGGCTAGCCGCCGGAGCCGCCCGCGATCTCGTAGGACCACAGCTCGCTGTGCACGCCCACCGGCCCGGAGGCCTCGTCGCCCTCGCGCCGGGACTCCGAGCGGTGCCCGTGCGCGAACGCCGGCGAGCTCACCCAGGCCTGGAAGGACGCCTCGTCGCGCCAGCGGGTGACCACCAGCCAGGTGGTCCGCTCGTCGGTGGGTCGGAGCAGCTCGAAGCCCTCGAACCCGGGCTGGTCGTCCACCGCCCCCGCGCGGGCGGCGAACCGCCGGGCCAGCTCGTCGCCGCTGTCGGCGGGCACGGTGATCGCGTTGATCTTGATGACAGTCATCCCGTGATCATCGCAAACCCTCGTGTGTGACCCGGATCACATCCCGACTCGGAAGCCTTCCGGCCGCCCCTGCGTTGTGGCCAGTGACAAGAGTTGAGTTGAGCGGACTCAAGTTGTTTGACAGACTCGCGTCAGCGGGACCACGGTAGGCCCCGTTCCCCGAACTGAAGAAGAACGCCCGAAGCCCTGCCGACCCAGCGCAGGTGGTGGGCAGCAACATGGAGGTACTCAACATGGCTCGTGCGGTCGGAATCGACCTCGGTACGACGAACTCCGTCGTATCCGTCCTCGAGGGTGGCGAAGCCACCGTCATCGCGAACGCGGAGGGCGCCCGGACCACCCCGTCGGTGGTGGCCTTCGCCAAGAACGGCGAGGTGCTCGTCGGTGAGGTGGCCAAGCGTCAGGCCGTCACCAACGTCGACCGGACCATCAAGTCGGTCAAGCGGCACATGGGCACCGACTGGAAGACCCAGATCGACGACAAGACGTTCACGCCCCAGCAGATCTCGGCGTTCGTGCTGCAGAAGCTCAAGCGCGACGCGGAGTCCTACCTCGGCGAGACCGTCACCGACGCGGTGATCACCGTGCCGGCGTACTTCTCCGACGCGCAGCGCCAGGCCACCAAGGAGGCCGGCGAGATCGCGGGCCTCAACGTGAGCCGGATCGTCAACGAGCCGACGGCGGCCGCGCTGGCCTACGGCCTGGACAAGGAGTCCGACCAGACCATCCTGGTCTTCGACCTCGGCGGCGGCACCTTCGACGTGTCCCTGCTCGAGATCGGCGACGGTGTCGTCGAGGTCAAGGCGACCTCCGGGGACAACCACCTCGGCGGCGACGACTGGGACCAGCGGCTCGTCGAGTGGATGGTCAAGAAGTTCAAGGACAACAACGGCGTGGACCTCGGCGGGGACAAGATCGCCCGCCAGCGCCTGCAGGAGGCCGCGGAGAAGGCGAAGATCGAGCTGTCCTCCTCCAGCGAGACCACGATCCACCTGCCCTACATCACCCACTCGGAGTCCGGCCCGCTGCACTTCGAGGAGAAGATCAGCCGCGGGGAGTTCCAGCGCCTGACCCAGGACCTGCTCGACCGGACCAAGGAGCCGTTCAAGCAGGTGATCAAGGACGCCGGCATCGAGGTGTCCTCGATCGACCACGTGATCCTGGTCGGCGGCTCCACCCGGATGCCCGCGGTCGCGGACGCGGTCAAGAACCTGACCGGCGGCAAGGAGCCCAACAAGGGCGTCAACCCCGACGAGGTCGTCGCGGTCGGCGCGGCGCTGCAGGCCGGTGTGCTCAAGGGCGAGGTCAAGGACGTGCTGCTCCTCGACGTCACCCCGCTGAGCCTGGGGATCGAGACCAAGGGCGGGGTGATGACCCGGCTGATCGAGCGCAACACCACGATCCCCACCAAGCGGTCCGAGGTGTTCACCACCGCCGACGACAACCAGCCCTCGGTGCAGATCCAGGTCTACCAGGGCGAGCGGCAGATGGCGGCCCAGAACCAGCCGCTCGGCAACTTCGAGCTGACCGGGCTGCCCCCGGCACCGCGTGGGGTCCCGCAGATCGAGGTCACCTTCGACATCGACGCCAACGGCATCGTGCACGTGTCCGCGAAGGACCGCGGCACCGGCCGCGAGCAGTCGATGACGATCACCGGCGGCTCGGCGCTGTCCAAGGAAGACATCGACAAGATGATCAAGGACGCCGAGCAGTACGCCGAGGAGGACCGCCAGCGCAAGGAGGCGGTCGAGACCCGCAACCAGGCGGACAGCCTCGTCTACACCACCGAGAAGTTCCTCAGCGAGAACGGCGACAAGGTCTCGGACGACGTCAAGACCGAGGTCCAGGCCGACGTCGACGCGCTCAAGTCGCTGCTGGAGTCCGAGGACGCCGGCAAGGACGCCCTGGACGCCGCCCTGCAGAAGCTGGGCGAGTCCAGCCAGAAGATGGGTGCGGCGATGTACGCCGCCGGGGAGTCCGACGCGGCCGCCGCCGGCGGCGCGACCGGCACCGGCGACGCCGACGAGGACGTCGTGGACGCCGAGATCGTCGACGAGGACACCCCGGCCGAGGGTGAGGACAAGTGACCTCTGGCCACCACCAGGGTGCACCGCACGAGACGCAGGGACGGGAGCGGCAGGAGGCTGCCGCTCCCGCCCCCGGCGTCGACCCGACCGCGGAGGAGCAGGCGGTGACTGAGCAGGAGCAGGTGACTGGGCAGGAGCAGGTGACTGGGCAGGAGCAGGTGGCGGAGCCCGCCGCCGAGCACGACAGGGCCGACCACGACATGGCCGACCACGACATGGCCGAGCACGACATGGCGGGGGACACCCCGAACGACCTGGTCGCGGACCTGGCCGAGGCGCAGGACCGCGTGGCCGCGCTGACCGACGACCTGCAGCGTCTGCAGGCCGAGTACGTCAACTACAAGCGGCGCGTGGACCGGGACCGCGAGCTGGTGCTGGAGAACGCCAAGTTCTCGGTGCTGTCCGCGATGCTCCCGGTGCTCGACGACCTGGACCGGGCCCGCGGGCACGGCGAGCTCGAGGGCGGCTTCAAGGCGGTCGCCGACTCGCTGGAGCGGATCGTCGCGGGCCAGGGGCTGGTCAAGTTCGGCAAGCCGGGCGACGAGTTCGACCCGCGCTTCCACGAGGCGCTGATGCACGCCCACTCGTCGGAGGTCACCACGACGACCTGCCAGAACATCGTCTCGGCCGGCTACCAGATCGGCGACCGCGTCGTACGCCCGGCGCAGGTCACCGTGGTGGACCCGGAGCCGGGCACGCCGGACGCCGCCCCGGACGGCGACGGCCCGGACGGCGACGGCCCGGACGGCGACGGCACGGACGACTGACCCGTTGTTCACGAGGGGAAGGGAGGTGCGCGCATGACCAACGCGGACTGGTTGAACAAGGACTTCTACAAGGTGCTCGGCGTGGGCAAGGACGCGTCCGCGTCCGACATCAAGAAGGCCTACCGTTCGCTGGCGCGCGCCAACCACCCCGACTCGCACCCCGGCGACAAGGCCGCGGAGGACCGCTTCAAGGCGATCGCCGAGGCCTACGACGTCGTCGGCGACCCCGAGAAGCGCAAGCAGTACGACGAGATGCGCAGTGTCGGCGCCGGCGGCTTCGGACCGTTCACCACCTCCGGGCGCGGCGGCGGCCAGACCTTCGACGTCAACGACCTGTTCGGTCAGGGGGCGGAGGCCGGCACGGGTGGCTTCGGCGACCTGTTCGGCACCATGTTCGGCGGTGGCCGCGGCCGCACCCGGAGCTCGGGGGCGCGCCGCGGCGCGGACATCGAGACCGAGACCACCATCGGCTTCGCCGACGCGATCGACGGCGTCCAGGTCTCCCTGCGGCTCACCTCCGACGCGCCGTGCCCGGACTGTTCCGGCACGGGCGCCAAGGCGGGCACCGTGCCGCGGGTGTGCCCGAGCTGCGACGGCGTCGGGATGCGCGCGGCGTCGGTCGGCGGCGCGTTCACGATGAACGAGACCTGTCCGAGCTGCCGCGGCCGCGGCTTGGTCGTCGACGACCCCTGCCCGACCTGTCACGGTTCCGGGCGGGGGCTGTCCAACCGCACGATCTCCGCGCGGATCCCGGCCGGGGTCAAGGACGGCCAGCGGATCCGGCTGCGCGGCAAGGGCGCCAGCGGTGAGCGGGGCGGCCCCGCGGGGGACCTGTTCGTCACCGTGCACGTCGCCAAGCACGAGCTGTTCGGCCGCAAGGGCGACAACCTCACGCTCACCGTCCCCGTCAGCTTCGACGAGGCGGCCCTCGGCGCCGACATCAAGGTGCCCACCCTCGGGGGTGCGCCGGTCACGGTGAAGATCCCCCCGGGCACCCCGAACGGGCGGACCTTCCGGGTCCGCGGCCGCGGCGTGGTCCGGCGAGCCGGACAGGGCGCAGGCCAACGAGGCGACCTGCTGGTGACCGTCGAGGTGCACGTCCCCGCGGTGCTGGACGAGAAGGCCCGGGCGGCGGTGGAGGCCTACCGTGCCGCCGCGGACGGCAGCGACCTGCGCAGCAAGATGTTCGACAGCCGGAGCGCCCGATGACCAGGCAGCGGATGCCGTTCGGCGACCCGGGCCAGCCCGGGCCGGAGGTGCCGGTGTACGTGATCAGCGTGGCCGCCGAGCTGACCGGGCTGCATCCGCAGACGCTGCGGTCCTACGACCGGATGGGCCTGGTCCGGCCGGGCCGCACGGGGGGCGGCGGGCGCCGCTACTCCTGGCGGGACATCGAGCTGCTGCGCGAGGTCGCGGAGCTCACCTCCGCGGGGATCGGCCTCGAGGGGGTCCGGCGCATCCTCGAGCTCGAGCACCACGTCGACGCGCTCCGGCACCGGGTAGCCGAGCTCGAGTCGGAGCTCGGCGTCGCCCAGCACGCCCTGCGGGCGACGCTGAAGAGCAGCACCAGCAAGAACCTGCCCGCGGTCCGGGCGGCGACCCCGGGCGGCCAGTCGGTCACCGTCTGGCGTCGCGGACGCATCTGAGCAACCAGTCTCGGCAACCCGTCTCGGCAACCAGTCTGGGCAAACAAACCAGCGCAACGCCCAGCGCAAGGCAAGGAAAGAAGAGCCCATGGACGCTTCGAAACTCACCACCCGGAGCCAGGAGGCGGTCAGCGCCGCCATCTCGTCCTCCGCCGCGGCCGGGCACGCCCAGGTCGAGGCGGTGCACCTGCTCGCCGCGCTGCTCGCCCAGCCCGAGGGCATCATCCACCCGCTGCTGCAGGCGGTCGGGGTGGCTCCCGCCACGGTCGCGGCGGCGGTCGACGCCGAGCTGAAGCGGCTGCCGGCCGCGTCCGGCTCGACGGTCGGCGCGCCGTCGTACTCCCGGGCGGCGATGCAGATCCTGAACTCCGCCGCCGACGTCGCCGCGGAGATGAAGGACGACTTCGTCTCGACCGAGCACCTGCTGATCGCGGCCGCGACGGTCGACAGCCCCGCGGCCACCGTCCTGCGGCAGGCCGGGGCGACCGCGGAGGCGCTGCGCGGCGCGCTGACGACCGTGCGCGGTTCCGCCCGGGTCACCAGCCAGGACCCGGAGTCGACCTACCAGGCGCTCGAGAAGTACGCCGTCGACCTGACCGCCGCGGCCCGGGAGGGCAAGATCGACCCGGTGATCGGCCGGGACGCCGAGATCCGGCGGGTCGTGCAGGTGCTCTCCCGGCGCACCAAGAACAACCCGGTGCTCATCGGCGAGCCGGGCGTCGGCAAGACCGCCGTCGTCGAAGGGCTGGCCCAGCGGATCGTCGACGGCGACGTGCCGGACTCCCTGAAGGGGCGCCGGCTGCTCGCGCTGGACCTGGCCGCGATGGTCGCCGGCGCGAAGTACCGCGGCGAGTTCGAGGAGCGGCTCAAGGCCGTGCTCCAGGAGATCAAGGACTCCGAGGGGCAGGTCATCACGTTCATCGACGAGCTGCACACCGTCGTGGGGGCCGGCGCCGGCGGCGACTCGGCGATGGACGCGGGGAACATGCTCAAACCGATGCTGGCCCGCGGCGAGCTGCGGATGATCGGCGCCACCACGCTCGACGAGTACCGCGAGCGGATCGAGAAGGACCCCGCCCTCGAGCGACGGTTCCAGCAGGTGTTCGTGGGCGAGCCGTCGGTCGAGGACACCATCCAGATCCTGCGCGGCATCCAGGAGAAGTACGAGGCCCACCACGGCGTGCGGATCACCGACGCCGCGCTGGTCGCCGCCGCGACGCTGTCCGACCGCTACATCAGCGGCCGCCAGCTGCCCGACAAGGCCATCGACCTGATCGACGAGGCGTCCTCCCGGCTGCGGATGGAGATCGAGTCCTCCCCGGAGGAGATCGACCAGCTCCGCCGGTCCGTGGACCGGCTGAAGATGGAGGAGTTCGCCCTCGCCAAGGAGAGCGACGAGGCGTCCAAGGAGCGGCTGGCCAACCTGCGCGCGGACCTCGCCGACAAGGAGGAGGCGCTGCGCGGGCTGGAGGCCCGCTGGGACCGCGAGAAGAGCACCCTCGAGGGCGAGGGCGAGCTGCGCCGCGAGCTCGACCACCTGCGCATCGAGGCCGACCGGCTGCAGCGCGAGGGCGAGCTCGGCCGGGCCAGCGAGATCCTCTACGGCCGGATCCCCGAGCTGGAGAAGAAGCTCAGCGCGGTCACCAAGGAGGAGTCCGACCTCGAGCCGCTCGTCGGCGAGGAGGTCGGGCCGCAGGAGGTCGCCGACGTGGTCGAGGCCTGGACCGGCATCCCCACCGGGCGGCTGCTCGAGGGGGAGACCGCGAAGCTGCTGCGGATGGAAGATGAGATCGGCCATCGGCTGATCGGGCAGAAGTCCGCCGTCGCGAAGGTGTCGGACGCAGTGCGTCGGTCCCGGGCCGGGATCTCCGACCCGGACCGGCCGACCGGCTCGTTCCTGTTCCTCGGCCCGACCGGCGTCGGGAAGACCGAGCTCGCCAAGTCGCTGGCCGACTTCCTCTTCGACGACGAGCGGGCGATCATCCGCATCGACATGAGCGAGTACGGCGAGAAGCACAGCGTGGCGCGGCTGGTGGGTGCGCCCCCCGGCTACGTCGGCTACGAGGAGGGTGGCCAGCTGACCGAGGCGGTCCGGCGGCGCCCCTACTCGGTGGTGCTGCTCGACGAGGTGGAGAAGGCCCACCCGGAGGTGTTCGACATCCTGCTGCAGGTCCTCGACGACGGCCGGCTCACCGACGGCCAGGGCCGGACCGTCGACTTCCGCAACGTGGTGCTGATCCTGACCTCGAACCTGGGCTCGACGTACCTGGTCGACCCGACCATCGACGAGGAGAAGAAGCGCGACTCGGTGATGGCCGTGGTGCGCCAGTCGTTCAAGCCGGAGTTCTTGAACCGCCTGGACGAGATCGTGATGTTCGACGCGCTCAGCCCCGAGGAGCTGTCGCACATCGTCGACCTGCAGATCGCCGAGCTCGGCAGGCGGCTGGCGGTCCGCCGGATCGGCATCGAGGTCACCGAGGCCGCCCACCAGTGGCTGGCACGCACCGGCTTCGACCCGGCGTACGGCGCCCGGCCGCTGCGCCGCCTGGTGCAGACCGCCATCGGCGACCCGCTCGCCCGGCTGCTGCTGTCCGGCGAGGTGCTCGACGGCACCCGGGTAGTCGTCGACGTGGACGAGTCCGGCACCGGCCTGACCCTGACCGGGTCGGCGCCCCCGGCCGTCGCGTGAGCCGCGGGGCCGCGTGGTGGAATGGGCCGCATGAGTGAGACCAAGGCACTTCCGCGTCCGCGCCAGGTGACCGTGGCCGGGGGGATGGCCGCGGTCGTCGGCGTGCTGCTGGTGGTGGCCCTGTTCGATGCGATGTCCCAGGTCCGGTCGGTCGAGATGAAGGGTGCCATCGCCGACTTCCTCGCCAAGCCGCCCGGCGACGGCCTCGGCATCGGGGTCGACGAGGTGGTCCGGCTGCTGCGGGTCGTGGTGCTGGTGAACGGCGCGCTCGCCGCCGCCTCGGTCGTGCTCTCGGTGTTCGTGCTGCAGCGGCACAACGGTGCCCGGATCGGGCTGAGCGTCACCGCCGCCCTGCTGCTGTTCACCGCGCCGGTCTCCGGTGGCGTGCTGCCGGTGCTGCTGGCCGTGGCGGCCACGATGCTGTGGTCGCGGCCGGCGCGCGACTGGTTCGCGGGCCGGCCGGCCGCGCCCGCGGGCACCGGCGAGTCCGAGCCCGACGAGTCGCAGGACCGGTCGGCGCCGCTGCGGGCCTGGTCGCCGCCGACGCCCGAGCAGCGGCTCAACGACGACGAGGCCCCGCAGCAGCCGGGCCCCGCGCCGTACCCGTTCGGCTCGCAGCCGGGGAGCCAGGAACAGCCCGCGCCGCCGGGCCAGTCGTACCCCTACGCCCAGCCGTCCCCGTACGGCCAGCCCTCCCAGCAGGGCAGCCCGGTCCCGCCCGCCCCGTCATCGGGCTACGGCGCGCCGCGCGGCTACCCCACCCCGGCCGGTCCGGCGCAGCGGCCCGGCACGGTGACCGCGGCGGCCTGGATCACCTGGGTGTTCGGGGGGCTGACCGTGGCAGCCTACGTGCTGGTGCTCGCGGTGATGGTGGCCGCGCGCGACGTCTTCCTGGAGGCGCTGCGCAACGACCAGAAGGTCGCGGACATGAACCTGTCCAGCCAGGACATCATGGCCGCGCTCTGGGTGCTCGGGGTGGTGGTGATCTTCTGGAGCCTCGTCGCGATGGTGCTGGCGTTCCTGGCCTACCGCGGAGCCGGCTGGGCCCGGATCACGCTGGCCGTCTCGGCCGGCGTCGCCGGCATCGCCGCACTGGTGGCGTTTCCCGTC
Organism: uncultured Actinomycetota bacterium; assembly: GCA_963728775.1. GTDB lineage: Bacteria > Actinomycetota > Actinomycetes > Propionibacteriales > Nocardioidaceae > Nocardioides_B. Next base: position 104,973 of record CAVSLP010000006.1, on the reverse strand, counting down.
GGCCTGGTGCACGCGGCCGCCGCCTTCACCACGGTCGCGCTGCTGTTCAGCGGCGGGGCCAACGGCTGGTACGCCGGGCGTGGCCCGGCCGCGCCGTACCCGGGAGCGACGCACGGCCCGCCGCCGTCCGGTCCGCCGTCCGGGCCGCCGGAGCAGGACAAGCCGCCGAAGAACGTCTGGTAGCTACCGGGCCAGGTCCGCCGCGCCGAGCCGGCGGACCCCTTCCTCGATCACCGCCGCCTCCTTGCAGAACGCCCAGCGCACCTTGTGCCGGCCCTCCTCCGGGTCGTCGTAGAACGCCTGCGCCGGGATCGCCACGACGCCCGCCCTGTCCGGCAGCGCGAGGCAGAACTCCATCGCGTCGCGGTAGCCGTAGCGGCGCACGTCGGTGTTCACGAAGTAGGTCGCCTCGGGCACGAAGACGTCCATGTCGAGGGCGGACAGCCCGTTGCACAGCAGGTCCCGCTTGGCCTCCAGGTCCTTGGCCAGGGACTCGTAGAAGCCGCTCTCGTGGTCGAGCGCGTAGGCGATCGCGGGCTGCAGCGGCGCGGCGTTCGTGAAGGTCAGCCACTGCTTGGCGGCCATCACCGTGAGCAGCAGGTCGGCCGGCCCGGTCACCCAGCCGACCTTCCAGCCGGTGAGCGAGAACGTCTTGCCCGCGCTGGAGATCGAGAGCGTGCGCTCCCACATCCCGGGCAGCGTGCAGAGCGGGATGTGCGCCCGGCCGTCGAAGACCAGGTGCTCGTAGACCTCGTCGGTGACCACCACCAGGTCGTGCTCGGTCGCGACCGCCGCGATCACGTCCAGCTCGTCGCGGGTCAGCACGGTGCCGGTCGGGTTGTGCGGCGAGTTCACCAGCAGCATCGTCGTCCGGTCGCTGACCGCGGCACGCAGCGCCTCCACGTCGAGGCGGAAGTCGGGGGCGCGGAGGGTGACCGGGCGCCGGACGCCGCCGGCCATCTCGATCATGGCGACGTAGGAGTCGTAGAACGGCTCCAGCACCACCACCTCGTCCCCGGGGTTGACCAGGGCCAGCAGGGCCGCCGCGATCGCCTCGGTGGCACCGGCGGTGACGATCACCTGCGACAGCGGGTCGAGGTCGAGGCCGTAGTGCCGCGCCTGGTGCGCGGCCACCGCCTCACGCAGCTCGGGCACGCCGACCCCCGGGGCGTACTGGTTGCGGCCCGCGCGGAGCGCGTCGACGGCGGCCTCCACCACGGAGGCCGGGCCGTCCACGTCCGGGAACCCCTGGCCGAGGTTGAGCGCGCCGGTGCGCACCGCGAGCGCGGACATCTCCGAGAAGATCGTGGGCGGGATGTGCCGCAGGCGTCGTGCGGTGCGGGTGCTCGGTGTGTTCGCCGCCATACCCGCGACTGTAGCCGGGGCAGCACCGTTCCGGCGCGCCCGGTAAGGCACAATCGGGACATGGCGCACAGCACGCAGGAGCAGGCCGGGACCGAGGTGTCCCGGCGCCGAGGCGCCACCTTCTACCTCGGGCTGAGCCTGGTTGCGGCGGGGCTCGTCCTGCTGGGCTACGTGGCCTGGCAGTTCTTCGGCACCAACATCGTCGCCCACCACAAGCAGCACCAGATCGTCGCCGACACCCAGCGTGCCTGGCGTGCGGACCCCGGAGCCTCCGGGTCCGCGACCGGCGTCGACCTGAAGGGGGCGGAGGCGCTGATCCGGATCCCCCGGTTCGGCGAGGACTACGTGATGCCGGTGCAGGAGGGCGTCTCCGACCGCGTGCTGGCCGAGGGGTTCGGGCACTTCGCGAACACCGCCAGGCCGGGACACCAGGGCAACTACGCGCTCGCCGCGCACCGGGTCACCCACGGCGAGCCGCTGCGCAACATGCCGAACCTTCGCCCCGGGGACCAGGTGATGGTCGAGACCAAGGGGGCGACCTACACCTACACCCTCGACACCAACCCCAACGACCTGGTGGTGCCGTTCACGAGCACCTGGGTGATCGACCCGCTGCCCAGCAACCCCGACCCGCACGGGGTCCAGCCGGCGCAGAAGCCCGGCCAGCGGTTGATCACCCTCACCACCTGCTCGGAGCTGTTCCACACCGACAACCGGATGATCGCCTTCGGGCACCTGGTGTCCACCACCCCCCACTGACCCACCGACCATGCTGACCCCGCCGGCCCGTGGCGCCCGGAGACCGGCTGTCGGCACATAGGGTGTCGGTCATGAGCGACCGCGATGCCCTCGTCGAGCAGATCAAGCGCAAGGCCGTGGTGCACGGCAAGGTGCAGTTGTCCTCCGGCAAGGAGGCCGACTACTACGTCGACCTGCGCCGGATCACGCTCGACGCCGCCGCCGCACCGCTGGTCGGCCGGGTGATGCTGGCGCTCACCGAGGACCTGGCGTACGACGCGGTCGGCGGCCTCACGCTCGGGGCGGACCCGGTCGCGACGTCGATGCTGCACGCGGCTGCGGCCCAGGGGCGGGCGCTGGACGCGTTCGTGGTCCGCAAGGCCGAGAAGACGCACGGCCTGCAACGCCGGATCGAGGGGCCCGACGTGGCCGGCCGCCGGGTGCTCGCCGTCGAGGACACGTCCACCACCGGCGGCTCGGTGCTCACCGCCGTCGAGGCGCTGCGCGAGGCGGGGGCGCACGTCGTCGGTGTCGCGGTGATCGTGGACCGGGCCACCGGGGCGCAGGAGAAGGTCGAGGCCGACGGCTGCGAGTACCGCTACGCGTTCGGTCTCGCCGAGCTGGGGCTGTGAGGGCCGTGCCGGTCGTCGAGAGCTACCTGGTCGCGGCACAGTCCGCCGTGACCCTGCTCGCGGACCACGCGGTGGCCCGTCGGTGGGACGAGCCGAGCGCACTGCCGCAGATGTCCGTCGGTGCGTTGGCGGTGCACCTGGGCAGCGAGGTGCTGCTGGTGCGGCAGGCCCTGACCGACCCCGCGGTGCGCGCCGACGAGCGGCCGATCCCGCTCCTGGAGCACTACACCCGGTCGGCATGGGTGGGCGCGGACCTCGACGACGACGTCAACGTGTCGATCCGGGAGAACGCCCGGTCCCTGGCCGGCGCGGGCCACCGGGCGACCCTGGACGGGGTCCAGGTGGCCCTCGACGAGGTCGCCCGCCTGCTGGCCGAGGAGGTCGAGCCGCAGGCGGTGCGGATGCCCGGGTGGGACTGGGCGCTGAGCTTCGAGGACTTCCTGGTCACCCGGATGATGGAGATCACCGTGCACTCCGACGACCTCGCGGTGAGCGTGGACGTGGAACCCCCGGCGCTGCCGGTCTCGGTGCTCGAGCCGGTGCTGTCGCTGCTGGTCGGGGTGGCGGTGCTGCGGCACGGCCAGGCGGCCGTCGTACGCGCCCTGTCCCGCGCCGAGCGGGCACCCGCCTCGATCGCCGCGTTCTGAGCCTGCTCAGTCCTCGGTGGCCTCGGACAGCTTCGCGGACGCCCGGTGCCGGAGGTACTCCGCACCGATCGGGATCACCGAGATCGCCACGATCGCCAGCAGCATCAGCTCGAGGTGGTTGCGCACCAGGTCGATGTTCCCGAGGAAGTGCCCGAGCAGGGTCACGCCGGTCGCCCACAGCACCGCGCCGATCGTCGAGTAGACCATGAACTGCCGGAACCGCATCGTGCCCACGCCCGCCATCACCGTGATGAAGGTGCGGACGATCGGCACGAAACGGGCAAGCAGGATCGCGCGGTTGCCGTACTTCTCGAAGAAGGCGTGCGTCTTGTCGACGTACGCCTGCTTGAACAGCCGTGAGTTCTCGCGCTGGAAGATCCTCGGCCCGGCCTTGGCGCCGATGGCGTAGCCGCACGCGTTCCCGACCACGGCGGCCACCGTGAGCACCACGCAGCACAGCCAGAGCGGGTAGGAGATCTTCCCCTGGGCGGCGAGCAGGCCCACGGTGAACAGCAGCGAGTCGCCGGGCAGGAAGAACCCGATCAGCAGCCCGCACTCGGCGAAGATCACCCCGGCGGCGCCCCAGACGGCGTAGTCGCCGAACTGGTCGAGGAGGTACTGCGGGTCCAGCCAGTTGATCCCCAGCAGCTGCGGCACGTGTGCGATCACGGTTGAACCCTAACCGGCCGTGCTGAGAGACCCGTGAACGAGCCTCGCCCCGGCGTCTAGCATCGAGCCGTGCCCGACCCCGAGACCGAGCCGCGCCCGTCGCACGACGAGCGCCGGGCTCCGTACGACCCGATGCCGCACGGGCCCGCCGAGGTGGGTGTCGGACCGTGGCAGGGTCCCTGGCCGGTGGGCGAGCAGTACGACGCGAGGCTGCTCGCCGAGGGGGACCGGCGCAACGTCGTGGACCGGTACCGCTACTGGTCGATGGAGGCGATCATCGCCGACCTCGACGCCCGCCGGCACGACTTCCACGTCGCGATCGAGAACTGGCAGCACGACTTCAACATCGGCACGATCGTGCGCACCGCCAACGCCTTCCTGGCCCGCGAGGTGCACATCGTCGGGAACCGCCGCTGGAACCGGCGCGGGGCGATGGTGACCGACCGCTACCAGCACGTCCACCACCACCCGACCGTCGGCGAGCTGGCGGACCGGATGCACGACCGGGGCGTGACCCTGCTCGGCGTCGACAACCTGCCGGGCTCCCGGCCGCTCGAGAGCCTGGAGCTGCCGCGGGCGGTCTGCCTGCTGTTCGGGCAGGAGGGGCCCGGTCTCTCGGAGCCGGCGAGGCGGGCCTGCGACGGGACGTTCTCGATCGCCCAGTTCGGGTCGACGCGCTCGATCAACGCCTCGGCCGCCGCGGCGATCGCGATGCACACCTGGGTCCGGCAGCACGCCGACCTCGACGGCGACCACTCCTGGCGGGGCTGAACGCCGCCCGGCGTCGCCCCGTCAGACGCTCCGCGCCAGGCCGCCGAGGATGGCGACCAGGGACAGCAGGGCGCCGACCGAGGCCACGATCACCGCGGCCCGGGCGAGGTGGCCCTCCCAGCCGGCCGCGGCGGCGCCGTCGCGCAGCGTCCGGCGCGCGAGCAGCAGTGCGACGAGCGCGACGAGCAGGGTGCTGCCGGCCCAGGAGACCAGCACGTAGCCGACCAGGCTGGCCGGGAAGCCCTGACCCCAGAGCGCCTGCAGCACCTGGGTCCAGATGCCCTGCCCGGTCATGCTCAGCACCGCGAACGCGAACCCCGCGATGGCCGTCGCCTTCGGGGTGAACACCGAGGCGACGGTGAACGGTTCACCCCGCGTCGCGGGCCGCTCCTCGACCGGCACGTGCTCGCCCATCACCCTTCCCCCTTCGTCGGCCGCTGCGCAAGCGTAGCGCCAGGGGTCAGCAGTCGATGGAGAACAGCGGCTGCGACACCGCGATCTCGCTGCCCGTCGGCTGCAGCGCCACCGCCGGGAAGGGGCAGTCGAGCACCACCACCGCGCAGATCGCCGACCGTCCGGTGTCCGCGACGTAGTCCGGGTCCCAGCGGATGATCTCGGTGCCGGCGGAGACCCGCTGGTTCTCCTCCGCGACCAGGGTGAAGCCGTCCCCGTGCATGTGCACGGTGTCGATGCCGAGGTGGACCAGCACGCTCGGGCCCCGGTCGCTGAGGATGCAGAAGGCGTGCGGGTGCAGCTTCACCAGCATGCCGTCGATCGGCGCCACGGCGCACTGCTTCCCGTGGTGCGGGCTGATCGCCGCGCCCGGCCCGACGATGCCTTGGGCGAACACGGGGTCGGGCACGTCGCTGACCTCCTGCCGGAGGCCGGAGACCGGAGAGAGGATGTCGACCATCACAGCAGGTCCTCGATCTCGCTGGCGATGGTGTCCGCCTCCGGCCCGACGACCACCTGGATCACGGACCCGGCGCGCATGATCCCGTGGGCCCCCGCGCTCTTCAGGGCTGGCTCGTCGACCAGGGTGGTGTCCTGCAGCGCGGTCCTGAGCCGGGTGATGCATGCTTCGATCTCTACGATGTTGTTGCTGCCACCCAGCCCGGCCAAGATCTGCTCGGCTCGGCTCATGGCTGCATTCAACCATCCGGCGGCGCGAGGAGCACGATGAGCGGGAGCTCGGGACCCGGGGCGACGCCGCCGGACCGGACGACCCCGCGGCGCCCCGGGCTGGGGGTGCTGCAGCGCCTGGGCCGCAGCCTGATGCTGCCGATCGCGGCGCTGCCCGTTGCGGCGATCCTGCTGCGGCTCGGTCAGCCCGACATGCTCGGCGCCGGGGACAGCGGCCTGGCGCTCGCCTCGCACTGGCCGTGGATGGCGCCGGTCGCCGAGGTGCTCTCGGCAGCCGGGGGTGCGCTGTTCGCCCACCTGGGCCTGCTGTTCGCGGTGGGGGTGGCGGTCGGGTTCGCCCGCAAGTCCGACGGTTCGACCGCGCTGGCTGCCGTGGTGGGCTACCTCGTCTTCGAGGCGGTGACCGGGGCGATGTCCGCCCGGGTGCTCACGCCGACCCGGGCGGACCCGCAACCGGTGATCGACTACGGCGTGTTCGGCGGGATCGTGCTCGGCATCACCGCCGCCCTGCTCTGGCAGCGGTTCTACCGGACCAGGCTGCCGCCGTACCTCGCCTTCTTCGGCGGCCGGCGCTTCGTGCCGATCGTGACCGCGAACGCCGCGCTGGTCCTCGGGGTGGTGCTGTCCTTCGCCTACCCCGCGTTCGACGCCGGGCTGACGTCGTTCGGTCGCTGGCTCGTCGGCAACGAGATCGTCGGTGCCGGCATCTACGGCTTCGCGAACCGGCTGCTGATCCCCCTCGGCCTGCACCACATCCTGAACTCCGTGCCGTGGTTCGCGGTGGGAAGCTACACCACCGCGAGCGGCCACCAGGTGCACGGCGACGTCGCCCGGTTCCTCAGCGGCGACCCCACGGCGGGCGCGTTCATGACCGGCTTCTTCCCGATCATGATGTTCGCCCTGCCTGCCGCCGCGCTCGCGATCTACCATGAGGCGGCACCTGGCAAGCGCAAGCTGGTCGGCGGCGTGATGCTCTCCGGTGCGCTGACGTCGTTGCTGACCGGGGTGACCGAGCCGCTCGAGTTCGCGTTCATGTTCGTGGCCTGGCCGCTGTACCTGATGCACGCCGTGCTGACCGGCACCTCGCTGGCCCTGGTCAACGCGCTCGGCATCAAGGACGGGTTCGGCTTCTCCGCCGGCGCGATCGACTACGTCCTCAACTTCACCGGAGCCACGCACCCGCTCTGGCTGGTCCCGATCGGGTTGGGGTACGCCGGCGTCTACTACCTCGGCTTCCGGGCCGCGATCCGCCGCTTCGACCTGCCGACGCCGGGTCGCGAACGGGAGACCGACGACGCCACTGCCGGACAGGGTCCCGAATAGCAGTGCGCGGGTCGCGGGGACCTGTCGGCGGCTTCTAGAGTGAGGCAGGGCCGCGCCGCCGGGCCGGCCGCACCGAGCACGCCGTAGGACAGGAGACGAAGATGCCGATCGCCACGCACGAGGTGTACGCGGAGATGCTCGACAAGGCGAAGAGCGGGTCGTACGCCTTTCCCGCCATCAACGTCTCGTCGTCCCAGACCCTCAACGCGGCGCTGAAGGGCTTCGCCGATGCCGGGTCCGACGGGATCATCCAGGTGTCCACCGGTGGCGCGGAGTACCTCTCCGGACCCAGCGTGAAGGACATGGTCACCGGGTCGGTCGCCTTCGCGGCCTACGCAGCCGAGGTCGCCAAGAGCTACCCGGTCAACATCGCGCTGCACACCGACCACTGCCCGCAGGGCAAGCTCGACGGCTTCGTCCGGCCGCTGCTCGACATCTCCGTGGAGCGGGTGAAGAACGGGCAGGAGCCGCTGTTCCAGTCGCACATGTGGGACGGGTCCGCCGTGCCCCTCGACGAGAACCTGAAGATCGCCCAGGAGCTGCTGGAGAAGGCCGCCGCGGCCAAGATCATCCTCGAGATCGAGGTGGGCGTCGTGGGCGGTGAGGAGGACGGCATCGTCGGGGAGATCAACGAGAAGCTCTACACCACCCCCGAGGACGCGCTGGCCACCGTGGCCGCGCTCGGCACCGGCGAGAAGGGGCGCTACATGACCGCGCTGACCTTCGGCAACGTGCACGGCGCCTACAAGCCCGGTCACGTGAAGCTGCGCCCGGAGATCCTCAAGCAGGCCCAGGAGGCGGTCGTGGAGAAGCTCGGGCTCGAGGCCGGCTCCCGGCCGTTCGACCTGGTGTTCCACGGCGGGTCGGGCTCGACGGCCGAGGAGATCGCGGCCGCGGTGGACTACGGCGTGGTGAAGATGAACGTCGACACCGACACCCAGTACGCCTTCACCCGCCCGGTGGCCGGGCACATGTTCACCAACTACGACGGCGTGCTGAAGGTCGACGGCGAGGTCGGGAACAAGAAGGTCTACGACCCGCGCTCGTGGGGCAAGGCCGCCGAGGCCGGGATGGCCGCCCGGGTCGTGGAGGCCTGCGAGAACCTGCGCAGCACCGGCAAGTCGGTCTCCGGCTGAAGCCGGACCGGCGGCGTCAGGGGCCCGCGACCGCGACCCTGGAGCGGACGAGCCGCCACACGCCCCGCCACACGCCCCGCCACGCGCCCCGACGGCGCCGCCGGGGCGCGGCGGGTGTCCGGGTGTCGCGGTAGTTGCGGGCGGCACGCGCGGTCTGCTCCAGCCGCTGCCGCGCGAGGTCCTCGAGCTGGATGCTGGGCAAGCCGTTCATGGGGGGCTCCTCGGACGTGTGGTCTGGTGCACCCAGACTCCGTCTGAGGTCGCGGTCCGCACATCCGCAGAGTTCCCTATGCCTGGCCGCGGGGCACCTCAGATCGGCTCTCCCGCGGGGTGGGCGTCGGCGCCCACCGCCTCGGGCGCGGGCCGGCGCTGCAGGTGCTGGGGCGTGGCGAACGCCAGGGCGGCCAGCAGCCCGATCACGATCACCGCCGCGGGAAGCAGCAGCGACTGGGACATGGCCGTGGCGAAGCCGTCGCGCAGGGCCGCCGGCACGGCGCCCACGCCGGCGTCGGACGCGGACCCGCCGCCGGGGGCGGCCGGGAGGTTCGCGACGAGCCGGGCCGCCATCAGCGCCGCGATCGAGGCGCTGCCGAGCACCGCGCCCACCTGCCGGGTGGTGTTGTAGACGCCCGCGCCCGCGCCGGCGTACCGCATCGGCAGGTTGCGGGTCGCGGTGGTGCTCAGCGGCGACCAGATGAACCCGTTGGCCACCCCCAGCAGCGCAATCGGGAGCAGCAGCTCCCAGACCGCGGCGTCCGGCGTCATCACCCGGCTCAGCCACACCAGCGAGACCGGGAAGCAGAACAGCCCGAACCCGGCGACGTAGCGCGGGTGCACCCGGTCGGCCATCCTGCCGACCCAGGGCGCGAGCAGGCCGGAGATCAGCGCCATCGGCACCAGCAGCAGCGCGGCCCTGGTCGGCGAGAGGCCGCGCACCTCCTGGGCGTAGAGCATCAGCGGCAGGCTCAACGCGGTGATCGCGAACCCGACGCAGGAGATCGCCACGTTCGCGAGCGAGAAGTTGCGTTCCCGGAACAGCGTCAGCGGCAGCAGCGGCTCCCGCCGGTTGCGCGCCTGCTGGTAGGCGAACAGGCCCAGCACCAGCACGCCGGTGACGATCAGCGACCAGACCGAGATCGGCCCGGCGATGGTGCCCCAGTGGTAGTTCTGGCCCTCCTGGATGCCGAAGACCAGGCAGAACATCCCGATCCCGCTCAGCGTCACCCCCAGCCAGTCGAACTCGTGGCTGTGGGTCGGCAGCCTCGGCACCAGGCGCCACGCCAGCACGAAGCCCACCACGCCCACCGGCACGTTGATGAAGAAGATCCACTCCCAGCCGAAGCCGTCGACGAGCACGCCCCCGAGGATCGGGCCCACCAGGGTGGCCACGCCGGCCACCGCGCCCCACAGCCCCATCGCCTTCCCGCGGTTGGTCGCCGGGAAGATCCGGGTGATCACCGCCATCGTCTGCGGGTTCATCATCGCGGCGCCCAGGCCCTGGAACACCCGCGCCACGATCAGCCCGTTGATGTCGCGGGTGAGCCCGCACCACACCGAGGACAGGGTGAACAGGGTGAGGCCGACCAGGTACAGGTTCTTCGGGCCGTAGCGGTCCCCGAGCCGGCCGGTGATCAGCAGCGGCACGGCGTAGGCGAGCAGGTACGCGCTGGTCACCCAGACCACGTTGTTCACCCCGGAGTGCAGGGCGGTCATGATCGCCGGGGTGGCGACGAACACGATCGTCGAGTCCACCAGGATCATGAAGAAGCCGAGGCACAGCGCGCCCAGCGCGGGCCAGGGGCGGATGTCGGGGTCGAGGGCCGGGTCGGCCACCGGGGAGGACGCCATGCCTCCATCGTTGCACCAGGGTGGGACAGCACCGCTCCGCCTCCCCGTACGACGGGCGAGGTGCACGGTCCGGGCACGAGGACGGCATGATGGCGGCATGGAGTTCAAGGACCTGATGGCCGGACCGCCCCCGACGCAGCTGCCCGAGGACCCGGCGGCCGCCGACCTCGCCGCGGGGACGCCGGCCGTGGACGTCGTACGCAGCCATCCCGAGTCGCCGCTGGCCTGGGCCACCCTCGCCGAGGCGGCGCTCGCCGACGGGGCGGTCGACGACGTGACCGCCTACGCCTACGCCCGGGTGGGCTACCACCGCAGCCTGGACCTGCTGCGGCGCAACGGCTGGAAGGGGCACGGCCCGGTGCCCTGGGAGCACGAGCCGAACCGGGGCTTCCTGCGGGCGCTCGCGGCGCTCACCGTGGCGGCCGAGCGGATCGGGGAGGCCCCCGAGGCGCAACGGTGCGCGGAGTTCCTCCGCGAGTCGAGCCCGACCGCGGCCGGCGAGCTGCTGCCCGACCGCGGCTGAGCGCTGAGCGCCCGGCTGAGCGCCCGGCTGAGTGCCCGACTGAGTGCCCGGCTGAGTGCCCGGCTGGGCACTCGTCGAGCGCGCGGCTGAGCGGGCCGTGCCCGGCGGCGGTGGGGTTAATGGCGAAGCGTCGGAATCGTCCCCTGCTGCGATTCCGACGCTTCGACGGTTGTGCGGCCGGCCGGTGTTCCGAATCCCCCGAAGCGAACACCTGGTCGGCCACTGAGACGACCTTCTCAGGAAAACCAGAGCATTCCGTGGCCGGTTCATGCCAGTGGCACTAACATGTCGCCATGCCAGCCTCCCCGAGCGAGATCTCCCCGCTCTCCGTGCTCGGGTTCACCGTCGCGCAGGAGGAGCTGTACCGGCTGCTGCTGCGCAGCTCCGGCAGGAGCCTGACCGAGCTCGCGCGGCTCGTCGGGATGCCGGTGGAGTCGCTGCGGGAGGACGTCGGCCGGATCGCCGCGCTCGGCCTGGTCGACGTGCGCGGCGACACCGTGGTCGCGCTGCCGCCCGAGCAGGCCCTGGTCCGGCTGATCACCGACGAGACCCGCCGGTTGCGCAGTGTCGGGGAGCAGCTGGAGTCCCTGCGCGGGCTGCTGCCCTCGCTGAACGCCGAGCACCTGTCCTCCCAGGCGCCGAAGGGCGAGCCGGTCACCGTGGAGGTCGTCGACAACGACGTCGTGCTCGACCTGATCCGCAGCCTCTCGCCCACGTCCTCCGGCGACCTGCTGTGGATGCGCCCCGACCAGTGGCGCTACCCGTCGGGGCACGCGGCGGACCTGTGGGTGCAGGACCTGGTCCGGGCCGGCCGCCGCTCCCGCGCCATCTACCCCGCGCGGGTGCTCGAGGAGGCGCCGGACGTGGTCCGGCAGCGGTCCGAGGCGGGCGAGCACGTCCGGATCCTGGCCCACGTGCCGGGGCGGATCGCGGTGCTGGGCAGCACCGCGGCGCTGCTCGCCGACCAGCTCGGCGAGCGGCCCGACCAGGTGCTGGTGATCCGCCAGGACTCGATGATCATGGCGCTGCGGCTGCTCTTCGACGCCCTCTGGGACAGGGCGATGGCGGTGCCGGGCCTCGACGGCCAGCGCGACGACGAGCGAGGCAGCGACCGGCGGCTGCTGCTGGACCAGCTGGCCGGCGGCGCCAAGGACGAGCAGATCGCCCGTGCGCTGGGCCTGAGCCTGAGGACGGTGCGGCGGCGGGTGGCCGAGGTGCTCGACGAGCTCGGCGTGGACTCGCGCTTCCAGGCCGGTGTCGAGGCCGTGCGGCGCGGCTGGATCTGAGTGCCGCCGCGCGCCCGGCGTCGGTCAGCCGGGCAGGGGCATCGAGTACGCGCCCTGCTCCACGTGCCAGGTGCGGTTGCGCTCGGGGCCGTACAGCTCGCCGTCCGCGCTGCAGTAGAACGACTGCCCGCTGATGCTGACGGTCGAGCCGCGCAGGTAGAGCACGTCCTCGCGCTGGTGGTGCCGTCCGCGGCGGAACCCCAGGGCGTAGCCGAGCCGGGCCACCGGCCCCACGGCCAGCGAGATCATCACGTCCACCTTGCCGTCCTCGGGATCGGCTTCCGGGGTGATCTGCGCGCCGCCGCCGACGTTGGGCCCGTTGCCGACGGCGACCATCAGGATCGGGTGGGCGAAGTCGGTGACCTCCTCGCCGTCGACCTCGATCCGCACCCGCACGAAGGGCGGGTTGACCGCCGCGATGGCCGCGCCGACGGCGTAGCCGAGCCGGCCGAGCGGCTTCTTCCAGGCCTTGGCGTTGTGGCTGGCCTGGGCGCCGACGCCGATGTGCACGTTGTTCACCACGACCTCGCCGAGACAGTCGACGATCAGGTCCACCGGGCGGACGTCGCCCTTCACGATCAGCCGGGCGGCCTGCTCGGGGTCGAGCGGGATCCCGGCCCCGCGCGCGAAGTCGTTGCCGGTGCCGAGCGGGATCAGCCCGACCACGGCGCCGGCGAGCTCGTGCCGGCGGTGCAGGGCCGCGACCACGGCGTGCAGGCTGCCGTCGCCGCCGGCCACCACGATCTGGCGACCCCCGCGGCGGTGCAGCACACCGTCCAGCTCGCCCTGGTTGGAGGTGGATGCGACCTCGACGTCGGCGCTCTCCCGGAGCACCCCGAGGGCCCTCTCGAGGGCCTCCTCGTCGTTGCTCCCCGCGTCGGAGTTGGTGATCAGCAGCATCGGTTCCACGGGTCGGACAGTACCGCGACCGCTCCCGGCTGTCCGTCAGACGTCGGGGCCGGTGGACCCCCGGCCCGCTCTGCTAACGTTGCTCCGCAAGAGCCCCGGTGCTGTTGCGCTGCCGGGGCTTGTTCGATCTCCGGCCGCGCGGCTCCCGGGGCCACGCCAGACCCGTCCGGCCGATCCGTCGCGTCGGATCGGCCCGTGAGATCGGCCAGTCGGATCGGCCAGTTGGAGGGGTGCTCAATGCCCGCGATCGTGGTCCTCGGAGCCCAGTGGGGCGACGAGGGCAAAGGCAAGGCGACCGACCTGCTCGGGTCCTCGCTCGACTATTGCGTGCGGTATCAGGGTGGAAACAACGCCGGTCACACCATCGTGATCAACGGCGAGAAGTTCGCCACCCACCTGCTGCCCTCCGGCGTCCTGACGCCCGGGTGCGTCCCGGTGATCGCCAACGGCGTGGTGATCGACGCCCGGGTGCTGCTCGGCGAGCTCGACGGGCTCTCCGCGCGGGGCGTGGACACCTCCAACCTGCTGATCTCGGCCAACGCGCACCTGATCACGTCGTACCACACCACGATCGACAAGGTCACCGAGCGCTTCCTCGGCAAGAACCGGATCGGGACGACGGGCCGCGGCATCGGTCCGGCGTACGCGGACAAGATCAACCGGATGGGCGTGCGGGTCGCGGACATCTTCGACGAGAAGATCCTCGCCGAGAAGGTGGAGGCCGCGCTGGAGTCCAAGAACCACCTGCTGGTCAAGGTCTACAACCGGCGCGCGATCTCCGTCGAGGAGATCCTCGAGGAGATCGGCGGCTACGCGGAGCGGCTCAAGCCGATGGTCGTGGACACCTCCCTGGTGCTGAACCGGGCGCTCGACGAGGGCAGGACGGTGCTGTTCGAGGGGGCCCAGGCCACCATGCTCGACGTGGACCACGGGACCTACCCGTTCGTGACCTCCAGCAACCCGACCGCCGGCGGGGTGGCACCCGGGGCCGGCGTCGGGCCCACCCGGCTGGACCGGATCATCGGCGTGGTCAAGGCCTACACGACGCGGGTCGGCTCCGGGCCGTTCCCCACCGAGCTGCTCGACGAGGACGGCGACCGGCTGCGCACCATCGGTGCGGAGTACGGCACCACCACCGGCCGGGACCGCCGCTGCGGGTGGTACGACGCGGTGATCGCCCGCTACGCGAACCGGGTGAACGGGCTGACCGAGTTCTTCTTGACCAAGCTCGACGTGCTCGGCGCCTGGGAGCGGATCCCGGTCTGCGTGGCCTACGAGGTCGACGGCCGCCGGCTCGACGAGATGCCGATGACCCAGTCGGAGTTCCACCACGCGACCCCGGTCTACGAGTACTTCGACGGCTGGAACGCGGACATCTCGGGCTGCCGCACCTTCGAGGACCTGCCGAAGAACGCGCAGACCTACGTCCGCGCGCTCGAGGAGATGTCCGGCGCGCCGTTCTGGGGCATCGGCGTGGGCCCGGGCCGCGAAGAGACGATCGTGCTGCGGTGAGCGCCGTGACGACCTGGACGCCCCGCTGCCAGCACGCCGCAGGCGCCGCATGAAGGCGCTGGTGGTCGGCTCCGGCGGGCGCGAGCACGCCCTGGCGCTCGCGCTGTCCCGGGACCCGCAGGTCACCGAGGTGCACGCCGCGCCCGGCAACCCGGGGATGGCCGGGGTGGCCGCCCTGCACCCGGTGGACCCGGTCGACGGCACGGCGGTCGCCGGGCTCGCCGCGGACCTGGGCGTCGACCTGGTCGTGGTCGGCCCGGAGGCCCCGCTGGTCGCGGGCGTCGCGGACGCCGTGCGCGAGCGCGGGATCGCCTGCTTCGGCCCGTCGGCGCAGGCAGCGCGGCTGGAGGGGTCGAAGGCCTTCGCCAAGGAGGTGATGGCCGCCGCGCAGGTGCCGACCGCGATGGCGCACGTCTGCACCACCCCGGACGAGGTGGCCGCGGCGCTGGACGCCTTCGGCCCGCCGTACGTCGTGAAGGACGACGGCCTCGCCGCCGGCAAGGGCGTGGTGGTCACCGAGGACCGGGACGCCGCCCTGGCGCACGCCGCAGGCTGCGCGCGGGTGGTGGTCGAGGAGTACCTCGACGGGCCCGAGGTGTCGCTGTTCGCGATCACCGACGGGCGCACGGTGCTGCCGCTGCGGCCGGCCCAGGACTTCAAGCGCGTCGGCGACGGCGACTCCGGCCCGAACACCGGTGGCATGGGCGCCTACACACCGCTGCCGTGGGCGCCCGCGGACCTGGTGCGCGAGACCCTGGAGCGGGTGCTGCAGCCGACCGTCGACGAGATGGCCCGGCGCGGCACCCCGTTCGCGGGGCTGCTCTACGCCGGCCTCGCGCTCACCGAGCGGGGGCTCCGGGTGGTCGAGTTCAACGCCCGGTTCGGCGACCCGGAGACCCAGCCGCTGCTGGCGATGCTCGCCTCGCCGCTGGGCGTCGTGCTCAGCGCCGCCGCCGAGGGCCGCCTCGACGAGGTGAGCCCGCTGGCCTGGCGCGACGGGGCCGCGGTGGCCGTGGTGGTCGCGGCCGCCGACTACCCGGGCACCCCGCGCAAGGGCGACGTGATCCACGGCCTCTTCGACGCGGACCGGCTCGAGGGCGTGGACGTGATCCATGCCGGCACCGCCCTGGACGCCGAGAACCGGCTGGTCACGGCGGGGGGCCGGGTGCTCGCCGTGACCGCGGTCGGCGACGACGTCGCGCAGGCGCGCGCGCGGGCCTACGCCGGCGTCGAGGCGATCCGCATCGACGGCGCCCACCACCGCAGCGACATCGCCGCCGGGGTCTGAGATGGTGGCTGGCCCCGGTCCTACCCGACCCAGGAGATCCTGACCCGTGCCGATCCCCAACGTCCTCGCCAACCGGTACGCCGGCGCCGACCTGGCCCGGATCTGGTCGCCGGAGCACAAGATCGTCCTCGAGCGGCAGCTGTGGATCGCGGTGCTCAAGGCCCAGCGGGACCTCGGCATCGACGTGCCCGACGGCGTCGTCGAGGCGTACCAGCGGGTGGTGGACCAGGTCGACCTGGAGTCGATCGCCGCCCGGGAACGGGTCACCCGGCACGACGTGAAGGCGCGGATCGAGGAGTTCTGCGCGCTCGCCGGGCACGAGCACATCCACAAGGGAATGACCAGCCGGGACCTGACCGAGAACGTCGAGCAGCTGCAGGTGCGCGCGTCCCTGCTGCTGGTCCGCGACCGGGTGGTGGCGGCGCTGGCCCGCCTCGGCCGGCTGGCCGGCGAGCACCAGGCCATGGTGATGGCCGGCCGCTCCCACAACGTGGCCGCGCAGGCCACCACGCTGGGCAAGCGGTTCGCCACCGTCGCCGACGAGCTGCTGGTCGCGCTCGACCGGCTCGAGGACCTGCTCGGCCGCTACCCGCTGCGCGGCATCAAGGGCCCGGTCGGGACCGCCCAGGACATGCTGGACCTGCTCGACGGGGACGCGGCCAAGCTGGCGTCGCTGGAGCAGCGGGTGGCCGAGCACCTCGGCTTCGAGCGGGTGCTGACCAGCGTCGGCCAGGTGTACCCGCGCTCGCTCGACTTCGACGTGGTCTCGGCGCTGGTGCAGGTGGCGGCGGCGCCGTCGAACCTGGCCACCACGATCCGGCTGATGGCCGGCATCGAGCTGGTCACCGAGGGCTTCAAGGAGGGCCAGGTCGGGTCCTCGGCGATGCCGCACAAGATGAACACCCGCTCCTGCGAGCGCGTGAACGGGCTCGCGGTGGTGCTGCGTGGCTACCTCTCGATGGTCGGCGAGCTGGCCGGCGACCAGTGGAACGAGGGCGACGTGTCCTGCTCGGTGGTGCGCCGGGTGGCGTTGCCGGACGCGTTCTTCGCCGCCGACGGGCTGTTCCAGACCTTCCTCACCGTGCTCGACGAGTTCGGCGCCTTCCCCGCGGTCGTGCAGCGAGAGCTGGACCGCTACCTGCCGTTCCTGGCCACCACCAAGGTGCTGATGGCCGCGGTGCGCAACGGCGTGGGCCGGGAGACCGCCCACGAGGCGATCAAGGAGGCGGCGGTCGGGGTCGCGCTGGCGATGCGGCAGGGACAGGCCGAGAACGACGTGTTCGAGCGGCTCGCCGCCGACGAGCGGCTCGGCCTCACCGAGCAGCAGCTCGCCTCGCTGGTCGCGGACCCGATCACCTTCACCGGTGCCGCCGTGCAGCAGGTGCAGTCCGTCGTACGGCGGGTCGACGAGGTCGCGCGGGCTCACCCGCAGGCGGCGGCGTACGCCCCCGGCGCGATCCTCTGAGACCGCAGGGGGAGTGACGCGGGTCCGCGCACTGCTGCTGTCCGAGCCGGCGCCCCACGAGGGTCGCGAACGCTAGACCAGCGCCTCGCCGTCGTGGTTGGCCATCCGGGCGGCGACGTGCTCGAGGTCGGCCCGCCACACGTCCTCCGGGACCGGCGGCAGCATCTCGTTCCACTCCACAGCCATCGACCCGAGGACGTGCGGCAGCCGCGCGGTCCGCGCGATGAACCACACGTGCATGTGCGCACCGCCGTCGCCCCACTTGCAGACGTGCACCCGGCCGATGTTCGGCAGGTGCGCCATGATCCGGTGCAGCCAGCTCGTGACCCGGCCGAACTCGGAGGCGAGGTCGTCGTCCATCTCCTCGAAGTCCAGGTGCTCGCGGGGGTAGAGGAACAGCATCAGCGGCATCCCGACCGGCTTCTCGGTGCTGGTGACCACCCAGCGCTGGTTGCGCCAGATCGCGTGCTCCGGCGCGCCGTCGCGGCACGCGCAGGGCTTGCCGCCCTCGCCCCGGCGGGGCTCCTCGGCGGCGACCGGCGGCCGCAGCACCTTCGGCTGCCAGGTGCCGTCGACCTGCTCCCACGGGAAGATGTCCCACTCCTCGACGGGCGGCATCGGCAGCCGCCCCTCCTCCCCGACCAGGGCGACCACGCGGGCGTAGACCTCTTCAGCGGACTCAGGCATGCGCACACCATGCCACCGGGCCGCGGGGGTGCTCCTCGGGGGTCCCGGCTCAGGCGCCGCGCGTCCGCAGCAGCTCGTCGAGCTTCGCCTCGACCCGCGCCAGCCGGTCCTCGTCGAGCCGGCCCAGCCCGGACCGCAGCGCGGCGACGTCCGCCTTGGTGGCCGCCTGCTGCCCGGGAGCGACGGTCGCGACGACCGCGCCGCCGGGCTCCAGGGACACCGTGCGCACGTCGCCCACGTCGTTGGCGTTCTGCCGGCGCAGCGCCGCGTCCACGTCCGACTGCCGCAGGCCCTCCCGGCGCAGGGCGGCGGTGTCCCACCGGCCGTCGCGGGCCAGCACGGTCGCCGTACCCTCCATCAGCCGGAAGAGCCGGTCCGACCGCAGCGACAGCCGGACCATCGCCGCGTTGAAGCCGACCAGCACCGCCGCCCCCAGCAGCCCGCCGACCAGCGAGTTGTCCGGCCCGATCACGGCGTTCTGCACGACGTTGGACAGCAGCAGCATCACGACGAGGTCGAAGGAGTTCAGCTGCGCGAGGTCGCGCTTGCCGGCCAGCCGCAGCAGCAGTGCCAGGCCCACGTACACCGCGATGGTCCGGAGGATCTTCTCTGGGGCGCTGATCCCGAGCGTCAGGAGGTCGTTCCACATGGGGGAATCGTGCACCCGCGGCTACCCGGTCCGCCGGGACCGACACCACCGACCGCTGCAGCGGGCCCGGCTCGCGTGCGTAGGATCGCGGCATGAGCCATTCCGCCGGTATCCCCCCGGCGCCGGAGATCGCCGGCGCGGTGCACATCCACTCCGGAAAGGTCCGCGACCTCTACCGGCTCGACGACGGCCGGCTGCTGATGGTGGCCAGCGACCGGATCTCGGCGTACGACTTCGTGCTGGACTCGACGATCCCCGACAAGGGCGCGGTCCTCACCCAGATGTCGCTGTGGTGGTTCGACCGGCTCGCCGACCTGGTGCCGAACCACATCGTCTCGGTCGACGTCCCCGCGCAGGTGAAGGGCCGGGCGGTGGTCTGCGAGAGCCTGGACATGTACGCCGTCGAGTGCGTGGTGCGCGGCTACCTGACCGGCTCCGGGCTCGCGGACTACCGGCGCACCGGGGAGGTGTGCGGGCTCCCGCTGCCCGGCGGGCTCGAGGACGGCAGCCGGCTCCCGGAGCCGATCTTCACCCCGGCGACCAAGGCGGCGGTCGGCGACCACGACGAGAACGTGTCGTACGACGAGGTGGCCGGCGTCGTCGGAGCCGACGTCGCGGCCCGGCTGCGCGACCTGACCCTGCAGGTCTACGCCCGGGCCGAGCAGGTCGCGCGCGAGCGGGGCATCATCCTGGCCGACACCAAGCTGGAGTTCGGCGCGCGCCCCGACGGGACCGTCGTGCTCGCGGACGAGGTGCTCACCCCCGACTCGTCCCGGTTCTGGCCCGCGGCCGAGTGGCAGCCCGGCCGCGCCCAGCCGTCGTACGACAAGCAGATCGTGCGCGACTGGCTCACCTCCCCCGCGAGCGGGTGGCGCCGGGACTCCGGGGAGCCGCCGCCCCCGCTGCCGGCGGACGTGGTCGAGCGCACCCGCGCGCGCTACATCGAGGCCTACGAGCTGCTGACCCGCCAGAAGTTCTGACACCGAAGAGAGGTACGTCGTGCTCAACCTGTCCGTCTTCCTCGAAGACAGCGCCCGCCACCACGCCGACCGGGACGCCGTGGTGCTCGGCGAGATGCGCCTGACGTACGCCCAGGTCGACGGGTTCGCGAACCAGGTGGCGAACCTGCTGGTCTCCCGGGGCATCCGGCC
Source organism: uncultured Actinomycetota bacterium (assembly GCA_963728775.1). Lineage (GTDB taxonomy): Bacteria > Actinomycetota > Actinomycetes > Propionibacteriales > Nocardioidaceae > Nocardioides_B. The sequence continues at coordinate 85,231 of CAVSLP010000006.1, read as the reverse complement.
CGGCGACAAGGTCGCGCTGTCGTGCCCGAACCTGCCGTACTTCCCGATCGTCTACTACGGCATCCTCAAGGCCGGCGCGGCCGTGGTGCCGCTGAACGTGCTGCTCAAGGGCCGCGAGATCGCCTACCACCTCGGGGACTCCGACGCGAAGGCGTACTTCTGCTTCGAGGGCACGCCGGACCTGCCGATGGGCGAGAACGGCCACGCCGGCTTCCAGCAGGCGGACGGCTGCGAGCACTTCTTCATGATCACCGCGGACCTCGGGGCCGCTTCCCCGGTCGAGGGCACGCAGACGCTGGCCCAGGCGCTGGCAGCCCAGCCGGACGTGTTCGAGTCGGTGGCCACCGAGCCCACCGACACCGCGGTGATCCTCTACACCAGCGGCACCACCGGCCAGCCCAAGGGCGCCGAGCTCTCGCACTCCAACATGGTGATGAACGCGGTCACCTGCAACCGGCTGTTCGAGACCACCGCCGGCACCCACGACACGCACCTGCTCACGCTGCCGCTGTTCCACTCCTTCGGGCAGACGGTGAACATGAACGCCGGGTTCTCCGTCGGCGCGACGCTGGTGCTGCTGCCGCGGTTCGACGCGCAGCAGGCGATCGGGCTGATGCAGAAGGAGGACATCAGCTTCTTCGCGGGTGTGCCGACGATGTTCTGGGGCCTGCTCGGCGCGCTCACCGACGACGTCGACGTGGACCGGATCGCGGGCAACCTGCGCCGCGCGGTCTCCGGCGGCTCGGCGCTGCCGGTGGAGATCCTCAACCGGTTCAAGGACCGGTTCCATGTGCAGATCCTCGAGGGCTACGGGCTCTCGGAGACCTCGCCGGTGGCCACCTTCAGCGACCCGGACCGCGACCCTCGGCCGGGCTCGATCGGGGTGCCGGTGTGGGGCATCGACGTGAAGCTGGTCGACGCCGACTGGAAGACCGTCGAGGGGCCCGACGAGGTGGGCGAGATCGCGATCCGCGGCCACAACATCATGAAGGGCTACTACAAGCGCGCCGACGCCACCGCCGAGGCGATGCGCGACGGCTGGTTCCGCACCGGCGACCTGGCCCGGCGCGACGAGGACGGTTTCTACTTCATCGTCGACCGGGCCAAGGACATGATCATCCGCGGCGGGTTCAACGTGTACCCGCGCGAGGTCGAGGAGGTGCTGATGACCCACCCGGCCGTGTCGCTCGCCGCGGTGGTCGGCGTGCCGAACGAGAGCCACGGCGAGGAGATCAAGGCGTTCGTGATCCTCGACGACGGCGCGTCGGCCACCCCCGAGGAGCTGGTCGAGTGGTCCAAGGAGCAGATGGCGGGCTACAAGTACCCGCGGATCGTCGAGATCGCCTCGAACCTGCCGATGACCGCGACCGGGAAGATCCTCAAGCGCGAGCTGAGCTGAGCCGCTGCTGCCTCGCGGGTCGGGCTGCCGGCCTCGCCGCTCCCGGGCCGCGGGCAGGAGTGGTCACGAAGTGCTCCCCGAGAGCACCGACACGCCTCGTGTGACCACTCCTCGCGGCGACTGGGCGTGTCGTCGATCAGGTGAGCTTCTCCCACAGGAAGCGGTACTGCAGCGCGAAGGTGTGCGCCGTCTGGGCGTTGGTCGCCCCGGCGCCGTGGCCGCCCTCGATGTTCTCGAAGTAGCGGACGTCCGCGCCGGCGGCGAGCATCTTGGCGGCCATCTTGCGGGCGTGGCCGGGATGCACCCGGTCGTCGCGGGTGGTGGTCCAGATGAACGTGGGCGGGTAGCTCCGGTGCTCGTCGAAGAGCTGGTAGGGCGACCAGCGGCTCAGGAACTCCCAGTCCGAGGGCTCCTCGGGGTGGCCGTACTCCGCGACCCAGGAGGCGCCCGCGAGCAGCAGGTGGTAGCGCGCCATGTCCAGCAGCGGCACCTGGATCACCAGGGCCCCGAACAGGTCAGGGTGGCTCACCAGCATGTTGCCGACCAGCAGGCCGCCGTTGCTGCCGCCCATGGCGCCCAGGTGCTCCGGCGAGGTGACCTTGCGCTCGGTGAGGTCCCGGGCGACCGCGGCGAAGTCCTCGTAGGCCCTGTGGCGCTTCTCCCGGAGGGCGGCCCGGTGCCACCGCGGGCCGTACTCGCCGCCCCCGCGGATGTTGGCCACGGCGTACACGCCACCGCGGGCCAGCCAGGACCGGCCGACGGTGCCGGAGTAGGCGGGCACCCGGGACACCTCGAAGCCGCCGTAGCCGTAGAGGATCGTCGGCGCGGTGCCGTCGAAGACCAGGTCCGTGGGGCGCACCAGGAAGTAGGGCACCCGGGTGCCGTCCCGGCTGGTCGCGAAGTGCTGCTCGATGACGTGGCTGGCGGGGTCGAAGAACGCCGGGGCCGAGCGCAGCACCTCCGGGTCCGCGTAGCCGTCCGCGGTCGCCGGCACCAGGGCCAGCGTGGTCGGGGTGAGGTAGTCGGCGACGACCATCCACAGGTCGTCGCTCTCCCGGGAGTCGACCGCCCCGATGGTCACCGTGCCGAGCTCCGGCGCGCCGGTGAGCGGCCGGCTGGTCCAGCCGGTGCCGCCGTCGGCGGGCGGGGTGAGCACGGTCAGCCGGTGCCGCACGTGCTCGAGGACGTTGAGCACCAACCGGTGCCGGGTGAACGTCGCGGACTCCAGCGAGCTCGCCTCGGTGGGCTCGAAGAGCACCTGGAGGCGGCGGTCCCCGGCCAGCCAGTCGACCAGCCGCGCCGCGAGCAGGCTGCCGGCGACGTAGGTCATCCCCGACAGGTCCCAGTCGTCGCGCAGCCGCAGCAGCAGCCACTCCCGGTGCACGGACACGTCGGCGGAGTCCGGCGCCTCGATCCTGGTCGCCTGCCGCTCGTCGTCGAGCAGGTAGGTCTGGCTGGTGAAGAAGCCGACCTGTTTCTGCACCAGGTCCCGCTCGAAACCGGGCGTGGAGTCGTGCCAGGCCCACACGCCCATGTCGTCGTGGGCCGCCTCGAACACGGTGACCGCCTCGGCCAGCGGGGTGCCGCGGTGCCACTCCTTGACCACCCGGGGGTACCCGGACTCGGTCGTCGTACCCGGTCCGAAGTCGCTGCTGACCAGCACCCGGTCGCGGTCCACCCAGGACATCTCGCCCTTCGCCTCGGGCCGCTCGAAGCCGCCCTCGACCCAGGTCAGCGTGGTCAGGTCGAGCTCGCGGGTCACGTCCGCGTCGGCGCCGCCGCGCGAGAGCGACACCAGCGCCCGGTCCAGGGTGGGCCGGAGCAGGGCGGCGCCGTGCCACACCCAGGTCTCGCCCTCCGCGGCGCTCAGCGCGTCCAGGTCGAGCAGCGTCTCCCACTCGGTGACGTCGGCCCGGTAGGAGGCCATCGTCGTACGCCGCCAGATCCCGCGCTCGTGCGCGGCGTCCTGCCAGAAGTTGTACAGGTGGTCACCGACCTGGCGGACGAACGGGATGTTGTCGTCGGAGTCCAGCACGTCGCGGATCCCGGCGGCCAGGTCCGCGAACTCGGGGTCCCCGGCGAGCTCGGCGTCGGTCCGGGCGTTCTGCTCCCGGACCCAGGCGAGCTGGTCCTCGCCCAGCACCTCCTCGAGCCACAGGTGCGGGTCGGTCGGCGGGGTGGTCGGCATGGGATCTCCCGGTCGTCGTCGCGGTCACGGGCGCTCCGGCGCGCCGCGGCCAGGATAGGCGGCCCGCCCGCCTCCTCCCGCGGCCACCGGGTCGAGCCGCCCCGGGCGGTGTCTAGACTGAGTCCGCCCGCTCCCGCTCAGACTTCTTAGGAGCCTTCCGTGGCCCGTGTCGTCGTCGACGTCATGCTCAAGCCCGAGATCCTCGACCCCCAGGGCAAGGCCGTGCACGGCGCGCTGCCCCGGCTGGGGTTCGGCGGGATCGCCGACGTCCGCCAGGGCAAGCGGTTCGAGCTCGAGGTCGAGGGCGAGCTCACCGAGGCCCGGCTGGCCGAGGTGCACGAGATCGCCGAGAAGCTGTTGTCCAACCCGGTCATCGAGGACTTCGAGGTCCACGTGGAGAACCCGGCGGAGCCGGCGCGGTGAAGGTCGGTGTCGTCACCTTCCCGGGCTCGCTCGACGACGTGGACGCCCGCCGCGCGGTGACCCTGGCCGGCGGGGAGGCCGTCGCGCTGTGGCACGGCGAGCACGACCTGCGCGGGGTGGACGCCGTGCTGCTGCCGGGCGGGTTCTCCTACGGCGACTACCTGCGCTGTGGTGCGATCTCCCGGTTCTCCCCGGTGATGACCGAGGTCGTCGCCGCCGCGGAGGCCGGGATGCCGGTGCTCGGCATCTGCAACGGCTTCCAGATCCTCTGCGAGTCGCACCTGCTGCCCGGCGCGCTGATCCGCAACGACCACCAGAAGTTCGTCTGCCGGGACCAGCGGCTGCGGATCGAGAACAACGCCACGGCGTGGACCAACGGCTACGACGCGGACGCCGAGATCACCGTCGTGCTGAAGAACGGCGAGGGATCCTACGTCGCCGACGAGGCCACCCTCGACCGGCTCGAGGGCGAGGGCCGGGTGGTGGCCCGCTACCTCGACGTGAACCCGAACGGCTCGCTGCGCGATATCGCCGGGATCACCAACGAACGCGGCAACGTGGTCGGCCTGATGCCGCACCCCGAGCACGCCGTCGAGGACCTCTGCGGCCCGGGCACCGACGGCCTGCCGTTCTTCACCTCGGTGCTCACCTCGCTCGTCGGCTAGCTGTTCCATGCCGCGAGCCGGCCACACCCGGTCACGCCCCCCGCTGACGTCATACGTTCCGGCGGCTATTGCGACCGCTTCGTACGACGTCCGGGGGAGGTGGCGGCGGGTCAGCCGGCGTAGGCCTTGGCGACCAGCTCGTAGGACAGCCGGCGCTCGGCGGGGTCGTGCACCTGGGTGGTGATCACCAGCTCGTCGGCGTCGGCGTAGGTACGACGACGCTCCAGGTCGTCGCGCACCCGCTCGGGCGTGCCCACGGAGATGAACCGGCGCCGCTTGGCCGCCAGCGCGAGCTCCTCGTCGGTCCACGCGTGCGCGGCCGCCTCCTCGGGCGTGGGCACCGGGCCGGGCCGGTTCTGCATCAGCCGCAGCATCGCCAGGTCGTTGGCGCGGGCGAGCTGCTCGGCGCGCTCCTCGGTCTCCGCGGCGATCGCCGCCACGCCGAGGATCACCCGCGGCTCGGCCAGCCGGCTCGACGGCTCGAACCGCTCCCGGTAGCCGGCCACGGCCTCCGCCGGGTCGGCCGAGCCGAAGTGCCCCGCGAACGCGAACCCGGTCCCGAACGCGGCGGCCGCGTGCCCGCCGTACAGGCTGGACCCCAGGATCCACAGCGGCGGCAGCGGTACGTCGTCGGGGATCGCGGTCAACGGCGCGAACGGGTGTTCCGCGGGGAAGCCGTCGACGTAGGCCAGCATCTCGGCGAACTGCTGCGGAAACTCGTCGGGGTCGACCCGGCCGCGGCGCAGGGCGTAGGCGGTCAGCTGGTCGGTGCCCGGGGCGCGGCCGACGCCGAGGTCGATCCGTCCCGGGTGCAGGCCCTCGAGCACGCGGAAGGACTCGGCGACCGCGAGCGGCGCGTGGTTCGGGAGCATGATGCCGCCGCTGCCCACGCGGATCGTGCGGGTGTGCGCGGCCACCGTCGCGATCATCACCAGCGGGGCGCTGCTCGCGACGCTCGCGATGTTGTGGTGCTCGGCGAGCCAGTAGCGCTGGTAGCCGAACGACTCCGCGGCCTGCGCGAGCGCCACCGTGTCGTGCAGCGCCGAGGACGCGGGGCGGCCGGACGGGATCGGGGACAGGTCGAGCACGGACAGGGGCACGGTCGTCGTCGGAGAGGTCACGTGGGCCCCAACAGCGGACGTCGCCAGGGGATTCCGGCGCAGGCGTCCGACTCGGCGAGGTGCCGAGTGAGGTTCGCGCCGACTCGGCGGGGTGTCGGGTGAGGTTCGCGCCGACTCGGCGGGGCTGTGGGGCGAGGTTCGCGCCGACTCGGCGGGGACGCCGGGCCACCGCGTGCTCGCGCACGGCACGCCCCCGGTAGATTGAGGCCGTCAGCCTCGCCCGCGAGCGACCCGCCCAGCGACTGCCCAGCGACCGCCCAGTGACTGCCAGTGACTGCCCAGCGACACGGAGCCCCTGCGTTGACCGACCAGCGCCCCCACCTCGACACCGTCGAGGCCGCGACGACCAGCCCCGACCACCAGCAGCCCTGGGCGGACCTCGGTCTCAAGCCCGACGAGTACGCCAACATCCGCGAGATCCTGGGGCGCCGGCCGACCAGCTCGGAGCTGGCGATGTACTCCGTGATGTGGAGCGAGCACTGCTCCTACAAGTCCTCCAAGGTGCACCTCAAGCAGTTCGGCGAGCGGGTCACCGACGAGATGCGGGCGCACCTGATGGTGGGCATCGGCGAGAACGCCGGCGTGGTGGACATCGGGGACGGCTACGCGGTCACGTTCAAGGTGGAGTCGCACAACCACCCGTCGTACGTCGAGCCGTACCAGGGGGCCGCCACCGGGGTCGGCGGGATCGTCCGCGACATCCTGGCGATGGGCGCGCGCCCGGTCGCGGTGATGGACCCGCTGCGGTTCGGTCCGCTGGAGAACCCGGACACCCACCGGGTGCTGCCGGGGATCGTGGCCGGCGTCGGCGGCTACGGCAACTGCCTGGGCCTGCCGAACATCGGCGGGGAGGCGGTCTTCGACGCGACGTACGCCGGCAACCCGCTGGTGAACGCGCTCTGCGTCGGCGTGATGCGCCACGAGCAGCTGCACCTGGCGAAGGCGTCCGGGGCCGGCAACCAGGTGATCCTGTACGGCGCCCGGACCGGCGGCGACGGGATCGGCGGCGTCAGCGTGCTGGCCAGCGAGACGTTTGCCTCCGGCACAGAGGACGGCCCCGCTCTGCCCTCACGGCGGCCGGCGGTCCAGGTCGGCGACCCGTTCATGGAGAAGCTGCTGATCGAGTGCACGCTCGAGCTGTTCGCCGAGGAGCTCGTGGTCGGCATCCAGGACCTGGGCGGCGCCGGCCTGTCCTGCGCGACCTCCGAGCTTGCCTCGGCGGGTGACGGCGGCATGCACGTGTGGCTCGACCGGGTGCCGCTGCGCGACTCCACGCTCGCGCCCGAGGAGATCCTGATGAGCGAGTCCCAGGAGCGGATGATGGCGGTCGTCGAACCGCACCACGTCGCCCGCTTCCTGGAGATCTGCGAGAAGTGGGACGTCGACGCCACGGTGGTCGGCGAGGTCAACGCCTCGGGCCGGCTCACCCTCGAGTGGCACGGCGAGACCGTGGTCGACGTGCCCCCGCGCACCGTGGCGCACGAGGGACCGACCTACCACCGGCCCTTCGCGCGCCCGGCGTGGCAGGACGGCCTGCAGGCCGACGGTGCGGAACGGCTGCCGCGGCCGAAGACGGGCGAGGAGCTCCGGGAGACGCTGCTGCGGCTGGTGGCCAGCCCGAACCTGTGCGACAAGTCCTGGATCACCGACCAGTACGACCGCTACGTGCAGGGCAACACCGTGCTCGCGCAGCCGGAGGACTCCGGGATGGTGCGCGTCGACGAGGAGACCAACCTCGGGGTCGCGGTGTCCACCGACTGCAACGGCCGGTTCGCCAAGCTCGACCCCTACGCCGGCGCGCAGCTCGCGCTCGCGGAGTCCTTCCGCAACGTGGCGACCACCGGCGCCCGGCCGCTCGCGGTCAGCGACTGCCTGAACTTCGGCTCCCCCGAGGACCCGGACGTGATGTGGCAGTTCGCCGAGGCCACCCGCGGCCTGGCGGACGGCTGCCAGGCGCTGGGCATCCCGGTCACCGGCGGCAACGTCAGCCTCTACAACCAGACCGGCGCGACCGCGATCCTGCCGACCCCGGTGGTGGCGGTGCTCGGCGTGATCGACGACGTCACCCGGCGGACCCCGTCCGGCTTCGCCGCCGAGGGCCAGCAGATCTACCTGCTCGGTACGACGGGCGAGGAGCTGTCCGGGTCGGAGTGGGCGCACGTCGCGCACGGCCACCTCGGCGGCCTGCCGCCGGCGGTCGACCTGGCCGTCGAACGGGAGCTGGCCGACATCCTGGTCAACGCCTCCCGGGACGGCCTGATCGACGCGGCGCACGACCTGTCCGACGGCGGGCTCGCCCAGGCGCTGGTGGAGTCCTGCCTGCGCAACGGCACCGGCGCGCGGGTCTGGCTGCCCGAGCACGTTGAGCCGTTCGTGGCGCTGTTCAGCGAGTCCGCGGGCCGGGCCATCGTCGCGGTGCCGCGCTCGGAGGAGGTCCGGTTCACCGACATGTGCACCGCGCGGGGCTTCCCGCACGCCCGCATCGGCGTCACCGACGGCCGCGGCGACGGCGCGGTGCTCGACGTGCAGGACCAGTTCACGGTCCCGCTTGCCGAGCTGCGCACCGCCTGGACCGGGACGCTGCCCGCCGCGTTCGCCTGACGCGCCAGCGAGGGCACGCGCCGGCGCGAGGGCGGTCGCACACCGGGAGGCGCGCGGCGCGGCCCTCCGTGGGGGCTACCGGTTCCCGGTCTTCAGCAGGGTCCACATGTCGTCGGTGACCACGCCGGTGGCCGGCAGGTCGTGGTCGCGCTGGTAGTGCTTCACCGCCACGGTGGTGGTGTGCTCGAAGGTCCCGGTCACGTCCAGCCGGGCCGAGTCGGCGGCGTTCAGCGCCCGCTGCAGGCGGCGCACGGCGGGTGCGGCGGCGCCGTACTTCACCAGCGGGCCGTGGCCCTGCGAGAGCAGCGCGACCCAGGTCATCCGGGACACCCCGTGGTGGGCGGTGAGCCCGCGGGCGGCGCGGTAGCGCTTGACCGCGATCCCGAGCTTCCGGTTGAACACCCCGTCCAGCGGGCCGTCGTAGCGCCGCTTCTCCCGGAGCAGGCACTGCGCCGCCCGGACCAGGTCGCCGCTGGCGCCCGGTCGCACCGAACGGTAGACCGGGAAGTCGATCCGCACGCCGTGGCAGTGGGTCGGCTCCCGGCGCAGGACCGAGCCGCGGCCGAGGTCGAGGAAGTCGCTGTCGATGTTGATCGTCACCCCGCCGTGACGCTCGTTGTGCCCGCCGCGGTACTGGTGCACGCGCATCCGCGGCATCCAGCTCGTCGGCCGGACGTAGGCGGAGTCCACGGTCGCGTGGCCGTTCCAGTCGGCGATCCAGAGCTGGTCGGGCATGGCGTAGGTGCCGGGCCGGTTGGTCTTCGCGTCGTCGAGCATCCGGATCCCCGAGGCGCCGCTGGAGTAGACGCCGGACACGTAGCCCAGGTGGTGCATCTTGTTGGTCCACGCGGAGAGGAAGCTCAGCGCGGACTCGCGGCAGTGGTTGCGGCTGGTGTCGAAGGCCTCGATGTCGTACCACAGCGTGCTGCCGGGGGCGATGCCGAGCGCCTGGGCTGCGTCGCGGGTCTTGCGGGCCTCCCGGCGGCCCTGGCGCCGAGCCTCGCTGTAGCGGTGCGTCGGGTCCGGGTTGATCCGGACCTGCTGCCGGTAGCGCTCCCGGGTGGTGCACCACGCCTGCGGTCCCAGGGTGACCGGCAGCAGCCGCCAGCCGTTCGCGAGCTGGGTGTCCACCCACTCCGGGGTGAGGTTGGGCTGGTCCAGGCAGAACCGCGAGTCCCCGGAGATGTAGATGCCGACCGCCCAGTACGGCGAGCTGGTCAGCCAGGCGTCCATCGCCGACTGGCTGGGCGTGTGGCACTGGTCGAACCCGTAGCCGGTGAAGTTGCCGGGGGTGACGATGTTCGAGGCCTGGGCCGGCGCGGCGAGCACCAGCCCGGAGGCGACGGTGGCCAGGGCGGTGAGCGCGAGGGCGAGGACCCGTCGCAGCGGCCGCGGGCTGGTCGGCATGAGGAACTCCTGGAGCAGCGGAAAGGCAGAAGTAACTCTAGTCACAAAATCCACAACCGTAACGAGGTTCCGGCAACAATCCGGTCAAGGACACACCGCCGGCCTCCTCAGCGCCGCCCGGCCTGCAGCAGCGCCCAGACGTCCTCGGTGACCACCCCGGACTGGGGCAGGCCCTGGCTGCGCTGGTAGCGCTTCACCGCCGCGCGGGTGCGGCCTGCGAAGACCCCGGTCACCTCGAGTCGCTCGCCGGCCGCGGCGTTCAGCCCGCGCTGCAGCCGGCGCACCGCACCGGCCCCGGCGCCGTACTTCAGCAGCGGGGTGGAGCCCTCGGTGAGCAGCACCATCCAGGTGCGCCGGTTCACCCGGCCGGTCGGGCTCAGCCCGTGCACGCGCTGGAACCGGCGCACCGCCCGGGCGGTCGCGGCGCCGTACCGGCCGTCGACGGCGGCCCGGGTGTCGTGCTGCCGGCGCAGGAAGCACTGGAGCGCGGCCACCAGCGCGGACCGGTCGCCTCGGTGCAGCGCGCGGTAGGAGCCGAACTCGCGCCGCACCCCGCAGTGCCGGCCCGGCCGCGGTGCCACCGTCCCCCGGCCGACGTCCATGAAGCTGCTGTCGATCTCCAGGGTGACCCCGCCGTGGGTCTCCTCGTGGTCGCCGCGGAACTGGTGCACCCGCCGGTGCGGCGTCCACCCGGCCGCGGCGACGTACGTCGACCCGGTGTGCTCGCGCGCGTTCCAGTCGGCGATCCAGATCTGGTCGGGCAGGGTGTACCTGCGCGGGGTGCCCACCCGGGCCCGGTCGAGCATCCGGATGCCCGAGCTCGCGCTGGAGTAGAACCCGGACCGGTAGCCGCGGTGGTGCAGCGTCCCGGTCCACGCCGAGACGAACGCGAGGGCCGACTCGCGGCACCGGGTGCGGGAGGTGTCGAAGCTCTCCAGGTCGAGCCACTGGGTGCTCCCCTCGGCGATGCCGTAGCCCTGGGCGGCCACGATCGTGCTGCGCGCCTCGTCCCGGCCCTGGCGGCGCGCGGCGGCGTAGCCGCCCGCCGGGTCCGCACTGATCTTCTCCCAGCGCTTGCTGTGCGAGCAGGCCGCCTGCCGGCCGACGGTCAGCGGCAGCAGCCGCCAGCCCTTGCGGGTCTGCTCGTCGACCCAGGTGCTGTCGAGGTTGTCCTGGACCGGGCAGGACCGGTTGTCGCCGGCGATGTAGATGCCCACGCCCCAGTACGGCGAGCGCTCCAGCCAGGCGTCCATCTGCTCCTGGGTGGGCGCCTGGCACGCGTCGAAGGCGTAGCCGGTGAACGACCCGGGCATCACCCGGTCACCCGCGGACGTGGGGTCCGCGCGGAGCACCCCGGCGACCAGGGTGGCCACGCACGCCAGCGCCACGAGTACGGCGCCGGGCCGGCGGCTGAGGACGGAAGGCAGGTGCACGTGGTCTTCCCGAGACGGCGACTGGGAGCGCTGCACCCTAGCCGGGATCGCTCAGCGGCGCGCCCAGGTCGGTGCGACCAGCCGGACCTGGAGCACCCGCTCGCGCTCGCGCGCCTCGTGCTGGTCGCGCTGCCGGCCCGCGAGCAGCTGGGTCAACGGCACCACGCCCACGACCTTCGTCGGGTCCGCGCGGTCGAGCACCAGCACCCGGCTCACCTCGTGCCGGGCCATCAGCTCGGCGACGTGGCGCAGCGGCTGGTCGCCGTGCGTGACGGCGGCCGGGGGACGCCGCAGGTCGGACATCCGGATGCTGCCGTCGCCCTGGCTGTTCACCTCGAGCAGCTTGCGCCGGGTGACCACGCCGAGCAGCGAGCTGGTGGCGTCCACGACCGGGTAGAGCCGCTGGCGCCAGGCCGCGTCCCCGTCGGTGGGCGAGCCGATCGCGGCGACCGCCTCCGCGACGCTCACGTCGTCGTCGAACTCCAGCACGTCCCCGGCGGTCACCTCGTCGACGAACAGCACCTCGAGCGGGTCGACGTCGTACTCCCGGCTCAGGTGGTAGCCGCGGCGGGCGATCTTCTCGGTGAGCACCGAGCGCTTGAGCAGCAGCACCGAGACCGCGAACGCGGTGGTCGCGCCGATCACCAGCGGCAGCAGCGCGTCGTACTGGTGGGTGAGCTCGAGCGCGAACACCACCCCGGTCAGCGGCGAGCGCATCACCCCGCCGAGCACGCCGGCCAGCGCCACCAGGGCCCAGAAGCCCGGGCTGACCTGGGGGAAGAGGTGCGCCTCGAGCGAGCCCAGTGCGCCACCGATCATGAACATCGGGGCGAGCACCCCGCCGGAGGTGCCGGACCCCAGCGACAGCGACCAGATCAGCGTCTTCACGACCAGCACCCCGACGACCAGGCCCAGCCCGATCGAGCCGGTGAGCTCCGCGTCGATGATGTTGTAGCCGACCCCGAGCGCCTCGGGAACGAACAGCCCGCCCAGCCCGATCAGCAGCCCGCCGATCGCCGGCCACCACATCCAGTGGATCGGCAGGGTGCGGAACACGTCCTCGGAGGCGTAGACCAGGCCGGTCGCGATGATCGCCAGCAGCCCGGACACCACGCCGGAGAGCAGGCACAGCCCGTAGACGGTCAGGCCGACGTGCAGGTGGGCGTGCGCCGGGAACAGCGGGCCGGCGCCGAGCAGCGGGTGCCGGACGATGGTGGCCACCACCACGGCCGCGGCCACCGGGATCAGGCTGCGCGGCCGCCACTCGAACAGCAGCAGCTCGACGGCGAGCACCAGCGCCGCCAGCGGCGAGTTGAAGGTGGCCGCCATGCCCGCGGTGGCTCCGGCGACCAGCAACGTCTTGCGCTCGTCCGCGGTGAGCCGCAGGAACTGGGCGAACAGCGAGCCGATCGCGCCGCCGGTCATGATGATCGGCCCCTCGGCGCCGAACGGGCCGCCGGTACCGATCGCGATCGCCGACGACACCGGCTTGAGCAGAGCCACCCGGGGCTGCACCTTGCTGCCGCCCATCAGGACCGCCTCGATCGCCTCGGGCATGCCGTGCCCGCGGATCTTCTCCGAGCCGTAGCGGGCCATCAGCCCGATCACCAGGCCGCCGACGGCGGGGGCGAGCAGCACCAGCAGCGGGTTGTGGTGCTGCGCGCCGGGGGCGACCAGCCGGGTGGACGCACGCTGGTAGAACACCGCGTTGGTGATCAGCCCGATCAGCCGCAGCAGCGCCCAGGACACGCAGGCGGCCACCGCCCCGATCGGCACCGCCAGCGCGGCGATGACGAGCATCCGGGGTGTCGTCGAGAAGTCGCCGAGATGGCGTACGTCGCGGGCGGTGGACGGCGGCGCGGTCAAAGCAGGGTTCACCTCACGGAAGAAAGATCGGAGTACGACATATTACGATGAACGGGTGCCGACTGACAAAGACTACGAACGGCTGCTCGCCTTCCGGACCCGGTTGCGCCGGTTCGACCAGTGGAGCCGGCAGGCCGCTGCCGCGCACGGGCTGACGCACGCGCAGCACCAGCTGCTGCTGGCGATCCGCGGTCACTCCGGGCCGCCGGGGCCGACCATCGGGGACGTCGCGGAGTCGTTGCTCGTCAAGCACCACACGGCCAGCGAGCTGGTGGACCGCACCCAGGCCCTCGGTCTGGTCCAGCGGGTCCGCGACGAGGGCGACCACCGGCGGGTGCTGCTCCGGCTGAGCGAGGCGGGTCTCGCGGTGCTCCGGCAGCTGACCGACGTGCACCTCGAGGAGCTGCGCCGCCTCGCCCCGCTGCTGGGGGAGCTGTGAGGACCTGCGGCACACTGGTGCGGTGCCCGTCCGCCTGCGCCCCGCCGACCCCGCCCTCGCCGCCGCCGCGCTCGACCGGTTCCGCGCCGGTACGGCGGGGCCGGCCGACCTGCGGCTGCTGACCAAGCACCTGCTCGCGCTGCTGGTCGCCCGGGCTCCCGGCCGGGCCGTCGAGGTCCGGGTCCCGCCCTATGCCGTCGCGCAGTGCGTCGAGGGCACCCGGCACACCCGGGGCACCCCGCCGGCCGTCGTGGAGATGGACCCCGCGACCTGGATCGCCCTCGGTGTCGGGGACCTCAGCTGGGACGACGCCGCGCGCGACGCGCGGGTGTCCGCCTCCGGGGAGCGCTCCGACCTGTCCCCGCTGCTGCCGCTGGCCTGAGCCAGAAACCGGCCCCGGTCCCGCCGCGGCCCGGCGGCGCGGGTCAGCCGCGGCGCCGCGTGGTGCGCCTCTGGTGGTTCTTCCGGTCGTGCGCGCGGCGGTGCTGCTCGCGTCGGTGCGCGCGTGCGCGGTGCGCGTGCCCGCGGGAGCGGTGGGCCGTCGGGTGGTGCGCCCGGTGGTGTGCCCGGTGGTGTGCCCGGTGGTGTGCCCGGTGGTGTGCCCGGTGGACGGTGCGCCGGTGCCGCCGCGGGGAGAGCCGGCCGTGCCGCAGCGCGTTCCAGGTCGTCGCGGCGACCACGCCGGTGGTGGGCTGGCCCACCCGGGCCTGGTAGCGACGGACCGCGGCCGCCGTACGCGCGCCGAACAGGCCGCTGACCGGGATGCTGCCCGGCAGTGCGGCGTTCAGGGCGCGCTGGACGCGGCGTACCGGGGGGCCGGCGGAGCCGCGCTTGACCACCGGGCGGGTGCCGGTGGCCAGCAGCGCGGTCCAGGTGGGCCGGTTGGTCCGGCCGGTCGGGCGCAGCCGCCGCGCGCGCTGGAATGCCTGCACGGTCTGCCGGGTGGCCGCGCCATAGGCACCCGCCTTCGTGTGCCTGCGGTGGCCGGCGAGGCGCAGCAGGCACTGGGTGGCGCGGACCCGGCGCCCCCGGGTTCCGAGGCGAAGCAGCGGGAAGGTGCGCCGGTCGGCGTCGGCGCCGCAGGGGGCGGCCGCCCGCCCGGCTGCGACCGGGTGGCCGAGGTCGACGAAGCTCTGGTCGACGCGCATCCGCACCCCGCCGTAGGACAGGGACACGTCGAGCGCGAACTGGTGCACCCGGTGGTGCCTCTTCCACCCCGGGGCGTTCGCGCCGCGCCGGCCGCCGAGCGAGGAGTCGACGCGGTGGTTCGCCCACGCGAACCACACGTGGTCCGGGGCCGCGTAGGCGCGGGGGCCGCGGGGCGGGGCGTGGGCGAGCGCGCGGATCGCTGCGTTCAGCGTCGAGTAGACGCCGGACCGGTAGCCCCTCCGGTGCAGCTCGCGGGTCCACGACGACAGGAACCGCAGCGCGGAGCGGCGGCAGCGCGTGCTGCGTGTGGCGAACGGCTCGATGTCGTACCAGAGCGTGGTGCCCGCCGGGACGCCGAGCGCGCGCGCGGCCGCGCGCGCTCCCCGCGCGGCCCGGATGCCCTGGCGGCGGGCGCCCGGGTACAGCCCTCGCGCGCCGGTGTGGGCGTCGATGCGGCGGTGGTAGCCGGTGCAGGATGCCTGTGGCCCCACCCACAGCGGGAGCAGCTTCCAGCCGCTCCGCAGCTGCCGGGACACCCAGCGCCGGGTCAGGTGCGGCTGGTCGCAGGCGCGCAGCGCGCCGCCGATGTAGATGCCGACGCCCAGGAACGGCGACCGGGCCCGCCAGCGGTCCATCGCCCGTTGCGAGGGCGCCCGGCAGGCGTCGAAGGCCAGCCCCGTCCAGGCCGACCCGGGGGCGCTCCCCGGCACCCGGTCCAGCGAGCGCGACACCTGCACCGGCGGGGACGCGACCGCCCGGCGCGAGACGGACACGTCGACCGGCCGGGCCGGGGCGGGGGTGTCGGTGCCGAGCACCACGAGGAGGGCCGAGATCGCGGTCACGGCCTGGGTGAGCAGGCGTCGTCGAGGTGCGGGTGCGCGCATGGTGGTTCTCATCCCGGGGTGCACTGAGCGAGGAGCGCGAGAATCGTAGGCAGCGGCCGGGCGCTCGCGGGCGCGAATCGGCCAAATCGCCCCATTCACGCCGGGACGGGGCCGTAACGGACTGGACCGGGTGCTGGCTAGGCTGGGGCGATGACCAAGCGCATTGACGAGATCCGCGCGGCCGTGCGCGACGTCCTCCCTTCCGTCCGCGGCGACCTCGAGGACCTGGTGCGGATCCCCTCGGTGTCGGCCGACCCCGGCCGCGCCGACGACGTACGACGGTCCGCCGAGGCCACCGCGGCGCTCTTCCGCGCGGAGGGGTTCGACGACGTGCAGATCCTGTCCGCGGGGGGCGGCGCGCCCGCGGTGGTGGCCCGCAGGCCGGCGCCGGAGGGCGCACCCACGGTGCTGCTCTACGCGCACCACGACGTGCAGCCGGTCGGTGACCCGGCCGACTGGGACAGCGAGCCGTTCGAGCCCACCGAGCGAGGCGACCGGCTCTACGGCCGGGGCGCGGCCGACGACAAGGCCGGCATCGCGGCACACCTGGCCGCGATCCGGGCCCACGGCCCCGACCTCCCGGTGGGCGTGACCGTCCTGGTGGAGGGTGAGGAGGAGATCGGCTCGCCGACCCTGGAACACTTCCTCGGGGAGTACGCCGACCTGCTCGCCGCCGACGTGATCGTGATCGCCGACTCCGGCAACTGGGACATCGGCGAGCCGGCGCTGACCACCAGCCTGCGCGGGCTGGTCGACTGCTACGTCGAGGTCCGCACCCTGGAGCACGGCGTGCACTCGGGGATGTGGGGCGGGGTGATCCCGGACGCGGTCACCACGATGATGCGGCTGCTGGCGACCCTGCACGACGACGAGGGCAACGTCGCCGTCGAGGGCCTGCACTCCGGGCCGGCCGCCGACGTCGAGTACCCGATGGACCGGCTGCGCAGCGAGTCCGGTCTCGCCGAGGGGGTGCAGCTGATCGGCTCCGGGTCGGTGGTGGAGCGGCTGTGGACCAAGCCCGCCATCGCCACCATCGGCTTCGACGCCACCCGCACCGCCGACGCGAGCAACACGCTGATCCCGTCGGTCAAGGTGAAGCTGTCCGTGCGGCTCGCGCCGGGCGACGACGCCAAGCGCGCGATGGGGGTGCTCCGGGAGCACCTGGAGGCGCACGTCCCGTGGGGTGCCCAGCTCACCTTCACGCCCGGCGAGATCGGGCAGCCGACGCAGATCGACGCCACCGGGCCGGCGTACGACGCGGCCCGGGCGGCGTTCCGCGAGGCCTGGGACGGCGTCGAGCCCGTGGACATGGGGGTCGGCGGGTCGATCCCGTTCATCGCGGCGTTCAACGAGGCGTTCCCCGACGCGGCGGTGCTGGTCACCGGGGTGGAGGACCCCGACACCCGGGCCCACGGCGCCAACGAGGGGCTGCACCTGTTGGAGTTCGAGCGGGTCTGCCTGGCAGAGGCGCTGCTGCTGAACAACCTCGCCTGACTGCCACGGCCGGAGGTCGAGGAGCGGCCGGGGGGCCTCGGCTCGGCGACCCCGGACGCGCCGGCACCGGTCCGGACGGATTCGGCCTGGGCGCTGCCCGGCCCGTAGACTCGGCGCGTGTCCCATCAAGGTCCCGACCGCACCCCGAGCCGTGCGCGCCGCGGCGACGGCAGGCTGACGCACGCGCTCGACCCGCACGACATCGGCCCGCAGGACGCCTGCGGCGTGTTCGGGGTCTGGGCCCCGGGTGAGGACGTCGCGAAGCTGACCTACTACGGGCTGTACGCGCTGCAGCACCGCGGCCAGGAGTCGGCGGGCATCGCGGTCAGCAACGGCCGGCAGATCCTGGTGTACAAGGACATGGGTCTGGTCTCGCAGGTCTTCGACGAGGCCACCCTGGCGTCGCTGAACGGGCACCTCGCGGTCGGCCACGCGCGCTACTCCACGACCGGGGCGAGCACCTGGCACAACGCGCAGCCCACGTTCCGTCCCACCGAGCACGGCTCGATCGCCCTCGCGCACAACGGGAACCTGACCAACACCCGGGAACTGTCGGCCCGGGTCGCGGGGCTGGCGAACCTCAACGGCGAGCTGGACCTCCCGCTGCGCAACAGCCACGAGGCCACCAACGACACCAGCCTGGTCACCGCGCTGTTCGCGCACCACCCGGACCAGAGCCTCGAGGAGAACGCCGTCGAGGTGCTCCCCACGCTGGCCGGTGCGTTCTCGTTCGTCTGGATGGACGAGAACACCCTCTACGCGGCCCGGGACCCGCAGGGCATCCGGCCGCTGGTGCTCGGCCGGCTCGAGCGCGGCTGGGTGGTGGCCTCCGAGACCGCGGCCCTGGACATCGTGGGCGCCTCCTTCATCCGCGAGGTGGAGCCCGGCGAGATGGTGGCGATCGACGAGGACGGGCTGCGCAGCCGGCACTTCGCCGCGGCCGCACCGAAGCACTGCCTGTTCGAGTTCGTCTACCTCGCCCGCCCCGACACGCTCATGAACGACCGGCGGGTGCACAGCGTCCGCGTGGAGATCGGCCGCCGGCTGGCCAAGGAGTTCCCCGCCGACGCCGACCTGGTGATCCCGGTCCCGGAGTCCGGCACGCCCGCGGCGATCGGCTACGCCGAGGAGAGCGGGATCCCCTACGGCTCCGGGCTGGTGAAGAACTCCTACGTCGGACGCACGTTCATCCAGCCCTCGCAGACCATCCGGCAGCTCGGCATCCGGCTGAAGCTGAACCCGCTGCGCGACGTGATCGAGGGCAAGCGGCTGGTCGTGGTCGACGACTCGATCGTGCGCGGCAACACGCAACGGGCCCTGATCCGGATGCTCCGCGAGGCAGGTGCCCGCGAGGTGCACGTCCGGATCTCGAGCCCACCGGTGAAGTGGCCGTGCTTCTACGGCATCGACTTCGCGACCCGCGCGGAGCTGATCGCCAACGGGCTCAGCACCGAGGAGATCTGCCGGTCGATCGACGCCGACTCGTTGGGCTACATCTCCCTCGACTCGCTCGTCGAGGCCACCACGGTCCCGATGGCGAACCTGTGCCGGGCCTGCTTCGACGGGGTGTACCCGGTCGAGCTGCCCGCCGCGGAGGACCTCGGCAAGCACCTGCTCGAGCTCGACACCACGGTCCGGACCGACACCGACGGGGGCACCGGGCTGACCCTGACGCCGGGTGGCGGAGCCTCCGAAGCCCTCGACCGTCCGTAGCCCCCACGCCGAAGGGTCCTCCATGTCCGACGCACAGCAGCCCGCCGGGGCGACGTACGAGGCGGCCGGTGTCTCCATCGACGCCGGCGACAAGGCCGTCGAGCTGATGAAGGTCTGGATCGAGAAGGCCAAGCGACCGGAGATGGTCGGCGGCATCGGTGGGTTCGCCGGGCTGTTCGACGCGAGCGCGCTGAAGGGCTACGACCGGCCGCTGCTGGCCAGCTCCGCCGACGGGGTGGGCACCAAGGTCGCGGTCGCCCAGGCGATGGACGTGCACCAGACCATCGGATTCGACCTGGTCGGGATGCTCGTCGACGACCTGGTGGTCTGCGGTGCGGAGCCGCTGTTCCTCACCGACTACATCGCGACCGGCCGGGTCGTCCCGGAGCGGATCGCGGCGATCGTCCAGGGCATCGCCGAGGCCTGCATGCAGGCCGGCTGCGCGCTGATCGGCGGCGAGACCGCGGAGCACCCCGGGCTGCTCGGGCCGGACGAGTACGACGTCGCCGGGTCCACCACGGGCGTGGTGGAGGCGGCCGACCTGCTCGGCCCGGGCCGGGTGCGGGCCGGGGACGCGGTGCTCGCGATGGCGTCCAGCGGGCTGCACTCCAACGGCTACTCCCTGGTGCGGCACGTGCTGCTGACCACCGCGGGGTGGGCTCTGGACCGCGACGTGGACGAGCTCGGCCGGACCCTGGGCGAGGAGCTGCTCGAGCCGACCAGGATCTACGCCAAGGCCTGCCTGGACCTGGCCCGCAGCACGGGCACGCACGCGATGTCGCACGTCACCGGAGGCGGGCTGGCCGCGAACCTGGCCCGGGTGCTGCCGGAGGGCCTGGTCGTCGACATCGACCGCGGCAGCTGGACCCCCCAGCCGGTCTTCGACCTGGTCCGCCGGGTCGGGTCGGTGGACCAGGCGGACCTCGAGCGCACCCTGAACTGCGGTGTGGGGATGGTGGCGCTGCTCGACCCGGACGACGCGGACCGGGCGGTCAGCCTGCTGGACGGCCACGGCGTGCGGGCGTGGGTCTGCGGTGAGGTCGCCCGGGGCGCCGCCGGCGCGGCGGGTGGCCCGGCGGGCGGTGCGGTGACGCTGCACGGCCAGCACCCCGGCTGGTCCTGACCTCCGATACCGAGCGGGGGCGGTCGGATCGGCGTACGCCGGGAGCGAACGACGGGCGAAATCTGGTGATTGTGACCCTCCTGATGTGCGGGAACCACCCTCGGGCAGGTACCGTTGGGGGCACGAGAGACCAGAGGAGAGACCGGACGCGCGTACCACCAGGTCCACGGCATCGTGAGTCGACCGCCGGGGCAGGGTGAGACGTGACTCCGGCCGAGTGTGCGAGGGGGTCGACCCTATGGGGCGCGGCCGAGCTAAGGCGAAGCAGACGAAGGTTGCCCGCGACTTGAAGTACCGCTCTCACGAGACGGACCTCAGTGCGCTGGCCCGTGAGCTGCACGGCGAACCGAGTGCCAGCACCGACGACGAGTCCGTCGAGGACGACGACGAGTGGGCTGACTACTCCGAGTCCCGCACCGCCGACTGACCCCTCCGCGCTGACCCGACGCAGAAGGCGCGCCCGCAGGCGCGCCTTCCGATCGGGATGCGTCAGGACAGCCAGATCCCGCGCAGCCTGCCGACCTCGGTCATCCGCCGCTCGGCCAACCGGTCGGCAGCCACTGCCGGCGGCACGCCGTCCTCGGCGGCGAGCGCGAACACCCGCTGGGTGGTCTCGAAGATCTTCGCCGCGCGCTGCTTGGCCCGGTCGAACGAGAAGCCCTCGAGCTCGTCGGCGACCTGGATCAGCCCGCCCGCGTTGACCATGTAGTCGGGGGCGTAGAGGATGCCGCGGTCCTGCAGCTGCTTCTCGATGCCCTCGTGGGCGAGCTGGTTGTTGGCGGCGCCGCAGACCACCTTCGCGGTCAGCGTGCCGACCGCCTCGTCGGTCAGCGCACCCCCGAGCGCGCACGGGGCGTAGACGTCCAGCTCGGTGGCCACCAGGGCGTCGGCGTCCGCGACGGCGCGTACGTCGGGGTGGTCGGCCTGCACCCGGGCGATCGCCTCGGGGTTCACGTCGGTGACGACCACGGCCGCGCCGTCCTCCACCAGGTGCCGCACCAGGTGGTGACCGACCTTGCCGACCCCGGCGACGCCGACCGTGCGCCCGTGCAGCGTGGGTGCGCCCCAGGTGGCCTCGGCCGCCGCGCGCATGCCCTGGAAGACGCCGTAGGCGGTGAGCACCGAGGAGTCCCCGGCGCCACCGTGGGCCACCGTGCGGCCGGTGACGTAGGAGCACTCGCGCGCGATCTGGTCCATGTCCTCGCTGAACGTGCCGACGTCGCAGGCGGTGTAGTACCGGCCGGCGAGCGACTGCACGAAGCGGCCGTAGGCGCGCAGCAGCGCCTCGGTCTTGATCCGGGTCGGGTCGCCGATGATCACCGCCTTGCCGCCGCCGAGGTCCAGCCCGGCGAGCGCGGCCTTGTAGGCCATCCCCTTGCTCAGGTTGAGCACGTCGTCGAGCGCGTCCTGCTCGCTCGCATAGGGGTAGAATCGGGTCCCGCCCAGCGCGGGACCGAGTGCGGTGGAGTAGATGGCGATGATGGCCTGCAGGCCGGTTGCCTGGTCCTGGCAGAAGACGACCTGTTCGTGGGCTGCGGTGCGCTCGAACACGCCCGCGGATGAGGGTGAGCTCCCGGTCACGGTGGTGACCTTTCCTGGTCGGGCCCGCGCGGGTGGTGCGGGCGTGGTGGCGGCGCCCGCGGGGGTGGTGCGGACGCTTGGGTCCAGACTACGGAAACCCGCCGGGTGATGCGACCTGGGTCACACCAAGATGTCCCGGTATGCGGATGACACAAGTTGCCCGAACTGGGCTGGTCCATATGTGGCTCATTTGAGCCATTGTCATAGTTTTTGACTGCGGCATACGCTACGAGTGTCACACTGGGGAGCACAGGTGGACGGGAACTTTCCCGGACATCAGGCACGAACAACTGTGAGGGAGGGTCGCCCATGAACACGCGGCCACCTGAGTCCGAGCCGTTGCTCACGCCTGCCGAAGTAGCGGCCATGTTCCGGGTCGACCCGAAAACGGTCACCCGTTGGGCCAAAGCCGGCAAGCTGAGCTCGATCCGGACTCTCGGCGGACATCGCCGCTATCGCGAGTCCGAGGTACGCGATCTGCTGACCGGGATGGTTCCCGAGCAGCGTCGCGGCGACGACCTGGACTGACCGCGCGGTCAGCCCAGGCGTAGTTGTTTTTGGTACGCACGCCGCGACAGTTCGTGGGGGGCACGTCGGCCAGAAGCCACTCGTAGTACAAACGCGGCTCCACACCGCCTCGCCGAGGGGATGGAGCCGCGTTTTCGCCTGCCCGCGGGACCCTCCTATGGATCCACCCGCGCTCCGCCTGCCCCGCGCCGCCTTCGCGCACGCCGGCTGCATGGTGGACGGCTTCCGCGGGGCCACGGTCGTACACGTGCGCAGTTACGGCCCCCGACCGGCCCGCGGGAGGGGCCACGCTCGTACACGTGCGCAGTTACGGCCCCACCCGTCGGTGGGAACCCTCACACTCAGCGCAGGGCGCGCACGTACCGCACCAGGTGGCGCGCGTCCGCCAGCCGGCGCTCCCAGGTCACGCCCATCGCGACCAGCACCGCGCCCGCCGCTCCGATCAGCACCCACCGGGGCACCGCGTCGCCGACGTACGGCGCGGCGAACCGCAGCACCAGCAGCAGGCCGACCGACGCACCCCACAGCACCGGGGCCGTCCAGCGCGCCCGGGCGCCACCCACCACGAGGCCGAAGCAGGCCAGCCCCAGCAGCAGCCCGCGCGGGGTCAGCGGCTCGTCGAGCGCCCAGAGCAGGCTGGGCACCAGCGCCAGGGCCAGCCCCGGGGACAGGGCCGGCAGCGTGCCCGCGCGGGGGGCACGCTTCAGGTGGACCAGACCGACCACCAGCAGGGCGGTCGCGGACGGCAGCGTGTAGGCCTCGGGCGCGTGCACCCCGACGTCCCACAACCGCACCCAGCTCGCGGCCGCCAGCAGCGCGCCGCCCAGCCAGCCCAGCTCGCGGCGGTCGCCGCGCAGCAGCGACATCGCGACCACGCCCACCCCGGCGACCGTGAGGTACACCGCGGCCCAGGTGGCGGCGTCCGCGGTCGGCGCCAGCAGCACTCCCGCCACACCGAGCGGGACCGCGGCCGCACCGGCACCCGCCTCGAGCCCGCCCCGGGCCGGCACCGCGGGGGAGGACCACCAGGCGTCGGGTGCGGCCGGGGCGGCCAGCGCGGTGGCCCCGAGCACCAGCAGCCCGACCAGCGCCACCGGCGCCCAGCCGGCGTCGAGCAACGCGCCACCGGTCCAGACCAGACCGGCCAGCGTCGTCGAGAGCAGCAGCCCCGCCACCGCGGCCACGTCCACGACGTGGGCCCGCAGGTGCACCAGCCCGGCCGCGGCGAGCGTCGCCACCAGCAGGGCGGCCGTCAGCCACTCGGCGTGCAGCGAGACCGCCAGTCCGGCCAGCAGCGCGGCCGGGGCGAGCCCCAGCAGCACCGGGTCCTGGCCGCGCAGCCACGCCACGCTCGCGCCGAGCCCGGCCGCGCCCAGCAGGGCCACCGGCAGCCAGACCGGCACCGGGTAGAGCGCTGCCGTGGCCACCGCGACGAGCACGCCGACCGCGGCACCGAGGCGGACGTCGACCAGCCGCCGGACCGCCCGACTGGCTGCGGGACTCGCCTGGCCGAGCGCCAGCACCGTGCCGGCCAGCACCAGCACGCACAGCGGCAGCATCCAGGCCGCCGGGA
Source organism: uncultured Actinomycetota bacterium (assembly GCA_963728775.1). Lineage (GTDB taxonomy): Bacteria > Actinomycetota > Actinomycetes > Propionibacteriales > Nocardioidaceae > Nocardioides_B. Next base: position 61,644 of record CAVSLP010000006.1, on the reverse strand, counting down.
GGTCGGCCGGGGCCCACCGCGGCAGCCGGTCGCCGACGGCCCCGGACCAGTGCGCCCCGGCCGCGGCGCCGAGCCGGTCCACCGCGGAGACGCACATCGCCACCGCGGCGATCCCGATGCCGGCGCCGGCGACGCCCTGGGTCAGCGCGCCGGTAAGCCCCCACGGGCGCGGCGCGAGCCAGGACAGCACCCCGGTCGCCACGAGCGCCACCAGGACCGCGGCGGTGAGCCGGGTGGGCGTCTCGTCGAACGCGGGCAGCAGCACGGCCAGGACGAGCAGGGTGTAGCCGACCGCGGGGCACGCCACCCGCGCGGGCGTCGGCAGCCGCCGCAGGAACGCGGGACCCGCGGCCAGCGCGGCGGCGACGAGCAGCGGCCACACCTCGAGGTCGACCCACAGGGCGGGCGCCGTCGGGTGCTGCCCCGCCCGGCCCACGGCGACGGCGGCCAGCGCCACCCAGGCGCCGAGCGTGACCAGGCCGGCGCCGGCGGTGGCCACCCCGAGGCGCAGCGCGTGCGCGCCCGCCGTGACTCCGGTCGCGACCAGCACGGCCAGGACCAGGGCGGGCGAGGTGGCCAGCCGATCCAGCCCGGCGATCCCCGCGCAGGCGAGACCGGTGCCGACCGCGACGACCACCTCGGCGCCGGTGAGCGCACCCGCGGGGGTCCGTCGTACGGCCAGGGCGGCGGCCGCGGCGGTGGCCGCGAGCAGCACCCCGAGCACGACCAGGAAGCCCGCCGTGGACAGGTCCCCGAACCAGCCGGAGCGGTTCGCGCCGACCGCGTCCAGGGCGAGCAGCCCCAGCGCGACCAGCGACAGCGACTCCGCCGCTGCGCGTAGCCCCTTCCGCGCGGCCCAGGCGGCCGAGCTGCCGGCGACGGCGGTGAAGCCGACCAGGGTGAGCGTGCGACCGGCCACCCCGAGCACCGACCAGGTCACGGCCAGGAACACCAGCGCCGCCACCAGCAGGCACGCCGCCCCCAGGGTCAGCAGGATCTTGGGCACGGACGCCGCGCTCAGCCCGGCCCGCACCGGCGGGGCGGGCCGCCGGACGGCGCCCGCGGGTTGCGGCACGGCGCCGGTCCCCGGTGCCGTCGCGGGCACCGGGGTGGCAGCAGCGGCCGGCCCGGTGACTGGCCCGGTGACTGGCCCGGTGACTGCCGGTCGCCGGTGACCGGCCCGGTGACCGGCCCGGTGACTGGCCCGGAGACCGGCCCGGAGACCGACGCGGCGCTCCGCAGCCGGGCGAGCAGGTCGTCGGCGTGGCTGAGGGTGACGAACAGCTGCTGCGCGAGGTCGCCGGTCAACGACAACCCGCACGCGGGGCAGCGGGTCGTCCCGTAGGCGATCGGGCCCGTGCAGTCCGGGCAGCGCTGCGGGTCGGCGTAGCGTGTCATGCTCCCATGAAGCCACCACGGGCCCGGCGCGCGGCAGTGCCGAAGGGCTCAGCCCGGCTGAGTACGCATGCCTAACCCGAGCGGGTCACTGCAGCGCCATCCGCGGCTCACCGTCGACCAGGCCGGTCCCCGAGATCGCGCACCGGCCGCCCCGCGGCGCACCACCGTTGTAGGCCTGCCGCAGGCAGGAGCGCAGGGCCAGCTGCGCCCAGTAGTTCGGGTGCAGCGACTCCTGGATGTAGTAGGGGCTGTCCCCGGCTGTCGTCACGGTGCGGATCTGGTTGACCCACTCGGTCTTGTCGACCGCCCCGGGCTGGGTCCAGCTGGTCAGCCCCTCCTCCTCGTAGAGCCCGACGGTGTCCTCGCAGAGCCGGCGCCCGTCGAACGCGGAGGCCAGGTCCAAGGTCTTGCTGTTGCTGATGCCGGCCGCGGAGATGGCCCCGGTCACGGTGTCGTTGATGGTCGGCAGCGCGCTCGCGTTCGCCCAGTCCGCGTCGGCGTTCCAGAAGCCGCAGCCCCCGGTGTCCTGCCGGGTGTAGCCGCTCTCGGCGTAGCGGAACCCCGAGCCGTCGGGAAGGGGCGAGGGGTAGTCCTGCACCAGCAGGGTCCAGTCCGCGTCGGCGTAGCCGGCGTTGCGCATCGCGGTGCGCAGGTTCTGGTAGGCGGCGGCGATCCGGGACCGCACCGTCGAGACGTTGCTGCTGGTGAAGTTGGAGGTGACGCTGCTGTCGTCGTTGCAGTAGTCCGGCCACCACGACGGGGAGTCGAGGAAGTCGGTCACGCACTGCTGCACGATCGAGCCGAAGTTGAAGTCGTTGCCGCCGATCGACACGGCGACCATCGTCACGTTGTGCCCCGCGGCGAACTGCTGGAGCATCTTCGCCTGGCCGAGGTGGCCGGCGCCGTCGTCGTAGAAGTCCAGGCCGGGCTTGAAGCGGCCGTTGCCGTCGGTGAACGTCGAGGTCTTCGCGCCCGAGCAGGCAAGGTTCATCCCGTTCAGGCCGCCGCCGACGTAGGCCTCCGCGGACCGGCTGCGGTGACAGCGCGGGATCTGTTCGGCGGTGTGGTCGGCGTTGTCGTAGTACGCCGTGGGCCCGAGCGCGTCGGCGTACGACGAGGAGGTGTTCGAGCTGCCGGCCCACCGACCGGCCTCGCCCGAGATGTAGGAGTCGCCGACCGTGACCACCCAGGGAGTGCCGGTGCCCGGACCGTCGGCGCGCGCCGCCGGTGCGGTGACGGCGATGCCGGCCACGGCGAGCGCCGACGAGGCGAGGGCCGCGAGGAGGGCACCTCGGGGCTGGCGGATGCGGGGGAACAACGGCACGGTGTCTCCTTCGACAGCTCGGCCCTCCCCGGCAGTCCCGCGAGAACCTATCGGTTGGAACCCGAGTTGTGAAGGGGGACCGAAGTCCCGACGGGCATGACCAGTAGCCCTGTCCGGGCCCGGGCGCGGCCGTCAGGATGAGGCCAGGTCCACCGGACGAGGAGGCAACCATGTGGGTCCGTGATGCCATGAGCGCACCAGCGATCACCGTCACCGAGCGGACGACGGTCCGGTCCGCGCTGAAGGTCCTCGACGAGCACCGGGTCACGTCGCTGCCGGTCCTCGACGAGGCCGGCCACCTGGTCGGCGTGGTGAGCGAGGCCGACCTGGTCCGGGACGCGGTGCTGCGGGATCCCCGCCGGCAGCTGACCCCGCAGGACGTCAAGGAGACGCCGCCGCCGCGCCAGATCGGCGACGTGATGACCTCGCACCCGGTCACCGTGACGGAGACCGACGACCTCGCGGACGCCGTGGAGCTGCTCACCACCACGACGGTGAAGAGTCTGCCGGTGCTGCGTGACGGCCGGGTGGTGGGGGTGCTGAGCAGGCGGGACGTCGTGCACCTGCTCGCGCGGGACGACGAGCGCATCGAGGCGGAGGTCTCCGAGCTGTTCCGGGCGGACGGGGTCGACTGGCTGGCCGACGTGGCCGACGGGGTCGTGCGGGTCAGCGGTCCCCGCGACGACCACGAGCGGCGGCTGGCGCAGGCCCTGGCCGGCAGCGTCGCCGGCGTCGTCGCCATCCGCGTCGACTGAGCATGCGGCTCACCAACCTGGCCAAGCTCGCCGACGTGGTCGCGGCGCTGCCGGAGAACCCGCGGGTGGTGCTCAGCGGCAACGGGGCCACGCCGTGGACCCTGCTCCGCCTGGTCGACAAGACGCTCGAGCGGTTCGTGCTGCACCTGCTGAACGGCCAGCCGGGGCTGCCGGACCGCGACGGCGTGACGCTGGAGACCGCGTTCGTCGGGCCGGGGATGCGCGGGAGCGCCAGGCTCGCGTACGTGCCGGCGCGGCTGTCCCTGGTGCCGCACCTGTACCGCTCCGCGCTACCGCCGGACGCCGTCGTCGTGCACACCTCGCTGCCCCGCGACGGCAAGGTCTCGCTGGGCAGCGAGGTCAACGTGCTGCCCGCGGCCGTCGAGGCGGCCCGGGCGCGCGGCGGTGTGGTGATCGCGCAGCTCGACCCGGCGATGCCCTACGTCCTCGGCGACGGCGAGCTCCCGCTGGACCTGGTCGACTGGGCGGTCGAGGCCGAGGACCCGCTCGTGGCACTCGGCCCGACCCGGTACGACGACGTGGCCGGCGCGATCGCGGACCGGGTCGCGGCCCGGATCGTCGACGGCGCCACGCTGCAGCTCGGCATCGGGGCGGTGCCGGACGCGGTGCTCGCCGGGCTGACCGGCCGGCGCCGGCTGCGGGTGTGGTCGGAGATGGTCAGCGACGGGGTGGTGGCCCTCGACCGGGCCGGCTGCATGGATCCGGACGTCCCGTTGACCGCCTCGTTCCTGCTCGGGTCGGGGGAGCTGTACTCCTGGGCGCACCTGAACCCGCGGCTGCGGCTGCTGCGCACCGAGACCACCAACGACCCCAGCCGGATCGCCCGGCACCACGCGATGGTGTCGGTGAACACCGCCCTGCAGGTGGACCTCTACGGCCAGGTGAACGCGTCGCGGATCCGGGGCCGGATCCACAGCGGGTTCGGCGGCCAGACGGACTTCATCGTCGGGGCGCTGCACGCCGAGCGCGGCCAGGCGCTGCTGGCGCTGCGGTCCTGGCACCCGCGGGCGCAGCTGTCCACGATCGTGCCGATGATCGACGAGCCGGTCACGTCCTTCCAGCCGTCCGCGGTGATCACCGAGCAGGGCACCGCCGCGCTGTGGGGGCTGACCCAGGAGGCGCAGGCCCGCGAGCTGATGGAGCACGCCGCACACCCCTCGGTGCGCGAGGAGCTGTTCGAGGAGGCGGTGGCGCTCGGGCTGGCCCGACCCCGGCCCGAGTGACGGACCCCGGGCGGGGCAGCCTGGTGGTGCAGACAGATAGGGGCTACGTTGGAGACATCACGACGTCAACGGTCTGGTCCTCGCTGTGGCTCGGTTGCAACTTTCCCGAGGGGGCGAGCAGATGAACCCGACCGATGACTGGGCGGACCGTCGCACATGGTCCGCGGCGCCGGAGAACGTCTCTCTGGCGCGTGCCTACGTCGCCACTGAGCTGGTCAGCCACCAGCTCCACGACCTCGTGGACGACGTGCGGATGGTGGTCAGCGAGCTCGCCACGAACTCCGTGCTGCACGCACGCACGCCGTTCACGGTCAGCCTCGAGCAGCGGGCCGGCGTCCTCGAGCTGACCTGCGCCGACGACTCGGCGCAGGTCCCGCGCTGGCAGCAGGCCGACGTGGTGGCCGGCGGCGGCCGCGGGCTGCACATGGTCGATCACTTCAGCAGCTCCTGGGGGGTCCGGCCGGGGCCGGCGGGGGGCAAGTCGGTGTGGGCGACCTTCGCCACCACGGCCGCCCACCCGGTCACGCTCTGACCGCTCGCCGAGCGGGTGCCGTGCGTTCCGTGCTGCGAGTCGCTAGCCCACTTGCAGCACGGAGCCGAGCAGCAGGGCGACGACGACCAGGGCGACCACGAGGATCAGCACCCGGACGTACATCTGCCCCCAGGATCGTGGTCCCGCGCGGTCCCGCGCGGACAGGCTAGGAGTCGGTGCCGGCGCTGAGCCTGCGCGCCGCCTCGACCGCGGAGGTGTACCGCCAGCGCCGGGCCACGTAGGCGTCGGCGTCCTCCCGCTCGCGGCGGCGCTCCCTCAGGGCCGCGGCCGCGGTCGCGGCGTTGGCGCGCGCCGTCTCCTGGCTCATCAGCCGACGCAGCACGCGTCGGTTGCCATCCATGTGCTGACCTGCGCTGTCCGCGATACCCATCGGCATTCTCCACGGCGACGTGCCACCGGAGTCTGGGGTGGCGCCCCACCGCCGAACGGGGTGGGGAGGAATCGAACGCGCCCCAACGTACCAACGGGTCAGGGCCCTCACAACAGGTTCGATCCGGGATTCCCGACCACCTCGAGGCCGGCCGGGCGAGATGCTCGGGTTGTGCCGCCAATACCCTCAGATGCCCTGTTTAGAGCGGATTTCTTCCCTCCAGGGAGTCGTTCGGACGCGCCGCCGCGGCCGATCGCTGCGTATCGTACGAGGTGGAGGTGGGGCGGGTGACGGAGACGGTGCAGACGCGCACCTACGGCTACCGCTGGGTGGTGCTGGCGGCCTTCATGGCGGTCAACCTGATGATCCAGGTGCTCTGGATCAGCTACGCCCCGGTGTCCACCGTGGCCTCCGGCTACTACGGCGTCTCCGCGGTCGCCGTGGGCGCGCTGGCGATGACGTTCATGCTGGTCTACCTCCCGCTGTCGCTGCCCGCCTCCTACCTCATCGACCGCCGCGGCTTCCGGTTCGCGGTCGGCGGCGGCGCCCTGCTCGCCGGGGTCGCCGGGCTGGCCCGCGGGCTGGCCGGCGCGCACTACGGGCTCGCGCTGCTGGCCACGGTCGGGGCCGCGGCCGCCCAGCCGTTCCTGCTGAACGCCTGGACCACGCTGTCGGCGCACTGGTTCCCGCGGTCGCAGCGGGCCACCGCGGTCAGCCTGGTCACCCTGGCCAACCTGGTGGGCACCGGGGTCGGGATGGCGCTCACCCCCGTGCTGGTGGGGTCGCTGTCGATCGGCCAGGTGCAGCTGCTGTACGGCGGGTGCGCGCTCGTCGCAGGTGCCGTGTTCGTGCTCGTGGCCCGGGACCGGCCGCCCGTGCCGCCCGACGTGGACGAGGGAGAGGACCGCGCGCTGGTGCTCGACGGGCTGCGCCACGCGTTGACGGTGCGGCCGTTCCTGGTGTTCCTGGCCCTCGCGTTCGTGGCGATGGGGGTGTTCAACGGCCTCTCGACCTGGGTGGAGGAGATCGTCCGGCCGCGCGGCTTCTCCTCGGTGGACGCCGGCAACCTCGGCGCCCTGCTGCTGGCCGGCGGCGTGATCGGCGCGGTGGTGCTGTCCGCGCTGTCCGACCGCGCGCAACGTCGGGTGCCCTACCTCGCGGTCGCGCTGCTGGTCGCGGCGCCCGCCCTGGTCGGGGTCGCGATTGCCGACACCCGCCTCGGGCTGTTCGGGTCCGCGTTCGTGCTCGGCTTCTTCATGACCAGCGCGCTCCCGGTGGGCATGCAGTACGCGGCCGACATCACCCGACCGACCCCGGAGGGCACCTCGAACGGGCTGATCCAGCTCGCGGGCCAGGCGTCGGTGGTGTTCGTCTTCCTGATGGCGGTCACCCGGACCGGGTCGGGCTCGTTCGTGCCGTCGCTGTGCGTGCTCGCCGGCCTGCTGCTGCTCGGCGGGCTGGCCGCCTCGCGGCTGCCCGAGCCCGCGCCGCGAGGAGCGGAGCCGACCGTCACGGTCGAGCCGGCGGCGCACCCCTGACCTGGCTGTGCTGCCTAACCGGCCTGCACCCCTGGCCTGGGCTCCGGGCTCCGGCCGAGCACCAGGTCGCCCTCGACGACCCGTCGCGACACGACATGAATCGTCAGATGGTTGTTGCGGGCGTGGGCGCGCAGCAGCTCGAACGCGACCTCCGGGCTGATCTCCTGCCGGGCGGCCAGGAAGCCCTTCGCCTGCTCGATGACCAGCCGGGAGTCCAGCGCCGTCTGCAGCTGCTGGGCGCGGGTCTCCGCCTCCTCCTGGGCGGCGTGCCGCGGATTGAGGCGGAGGTTGCAGACCACGCCGCGCAGGACCGGGTCGTCGAGCAGGTTGGTGAGGCCGGCCTCCGCCCACACCCAGCCGTCCTCGTGCAGCACCCGCACCTCGACCGGTGCGTGGGCGCCCGGCCGGATCGCGATCTCCTTGAGCACCTGCGCGAGGCCCGCGAGGTCCTCGGGGTGCAGCAGCGGCACGATCGAGGTGCCGACGACGGCCCCCTCGTCCCACCCGAACAGCTGCTGCACGGCCGGGCTGGCGTAGCTGATCACCGCGTCGGAGCGCAGGATCAGTGCCGCGTCGGTGGAGCGCTCGAGCAGTGGCCGGATCGCCGCCCCCAGGTTGGTGGAGACGCCGACGATGCCGACCAGCTCCCCGTCTTGGTACACCCCGGAGTCGGTCACCAGCGCCGTGAAGATCGAGCCGTCCTTGCGGCGTACCGCGAACCCGCCCGACCACGTAATGCCGTTGCGCAGGGACTCCAGGATCTCGGCGGCCAGCTCCTGGGACATGTCCGGCACGGTCAGTGTGCTGATGTGGGCTCCGAGGGCCTCCTCGGCGGTCCACCCGTAGAGCTCCTCCGCCGCCTTGTTCCAGTACACGACGACGCCGTCGAGGTCGGTGGTGATCACGGCCTGGCCGAGGAAGGCGAGCACGTTGGGAGCGCTGAACAACAGCTGATCCTCGCTTCCGGCCACTGCGGGCCTTGCTGCGCCGGGCACCGAACGTGCCCGGGCATCCATGGTAGGCAGCCGGGTGCAGCGCACCGGCGCGCTCGAGGAGATACGTGGAAAGACACCTTTGCGCTCTGGCGCCCGGATGAGACTGCTTTGCTCCAGAAGTCCGGGCTGGACCACTGCGGACGGGTTTGTTTGGTCTGGTCCGCTTCGGGCTACGTCTTGGCGAGCCGTCGATCCGGCCGACCGTGATCAGGTCCTCGGCACGGCCTGGCCGGGTCCGCGGCGGGTGAACCGGTCCGGGCCAGGGAGCAGCCGCCATGCGAGGCGTCCGACGAAGTCTTCTCGTCTTCCCGGTCCTGGCTGCGGTGCTGCTCGCGGTGGTCACCTCGCTGCCCGCGTGGCGGACGTCGTCGGACGCGACGGCCCGCTGGCGCGGGGAGGTCCTCTCGGCGGCGCGAGTGGGAAGGTACCTCGAGCCCCGCCTCGCGCGCATTGCAGACCGCCGGGTCCCGGCGGTGGTTGACCGGGACGCCCCCCGGACCCTGCACTCGCTCCGCGTGCTGGCGGGCCGGCCCCGGACCGGTCGAAAGAACCCGTGGTTCCGGGTCCTACGGCCCTTCGACCTCCCGCACTCCCGGCATAGCGTCAAGGCGAGTAGGGAGGTCAGAGATGACCCAAGAGCCGCTGCTCGGCGAGAACGAACTCCGCGACCGAGCGATCCGGCGCATCAAGAAGCGCCGTGACTTCCATGGCCACCTGCTGGTCTACGTGCTGGTCAACAGCTTCCTCGTGGTGATCTGGGCGGTCACCAGCCCGCACGGCTTCTTCTGGCCGGTCTTCCCGCTGGTCGGCTGGGGCATCGGTGTGGTGATGAACGCCTGGGACGTCTACTTCGCCACCGACGTCGACGAGGCGCGGATCCAGAAGGAGATGAGGCACCTGCAGGGCCAGGGGTGAGGAGATGTCCGACTTCCCCTACGCCGACAGGTTCCCGGTCAACCGCACGCTCCCGGTGCAGGGCAGGTCCCGCGAGGACGTCCTCACCGAGCTGCGCACGATGGCCCTGGAGGAGGACGCGTTCTGGGAGACCGGCAAGTGCTCCGGGACGATGTACTCCGGTGACCACGACCACTACCGGTTCCTGACCGAGGCCTTCGGGCGGTTCGCCCACGTGAACGTGCTGCAGCGGGACATGTGCCCGAGCGCGACGAAGCTCGAGGGCGAGATCATCGCGATGGCCCTGGACCTGATGCACGCGGACCGGGTGAGCGACGCCACCCCGGCCGGCCTGGTCACCAGTGGCGGCTCCGGCAGCATCCTGCACGCGCTGCTCGCCTACCGGGAGCACGCGGCACACAGCCGCGGGGTCACCGAGCCGAACTTCGTCAAGCCGGAGACCGGGCACCCCGCCTTCGACAAGGCGTGCCGGCTGCTCGGGGTCGAGCTCCGCACGGTGCCGGTGGTCGCGGCGACCACGCTCGCGGACGTGGGCACGGTCGCCGCGAGCATGGACGAGAACACGATCGCGATCATGGGGTCGGCGTGCAACTACGGCTACGGCACCATCGACCCGATCGCCGACCTGGCCGAGCTCGCCGCCGGCAGTGGCGTCGGCATGCACGTGGACGCCTGCCTCGGCGGTTTCATCCTGCCGTTCGGCGAGCAGCTCGGCTACGACATCCCGCCCTTCGACTTCCGGGTCCCGGGGGTGACCAGCATCTCGGCGGACACGCACAAGTACGGCTACGCGTTCAAGGGCACCTCCACGCTGCTGTTCCGCGACAAGAGCCTGCGCAACGCGCAGTACTTCCACCTGGTCGGCTGGACCGGTGGCAAGTACATGTCGCCGGGCATCGAGGGCTCCCGCTCGGGCGGGCTGCTCGCCGCCACCTGGGCGGCGATGGTGCAGCTGGGCCGGGAGGGCTTCCTGGAGTACGCCCGGCAGATCTTCGAGACGGCGGACGCGATGAAGGCAGTGGTGCGCACCCATCCGCAGCTGCGGATCGTCGGCTCGCCGACGTTCTGCTTCAGCTTCACCTCCGACGCCTTCGACATCTACCACGTGGCCGACTTCATGCGGGAGCGCGGCTGGCGGTTCAACGGCCAGCAGTACCCCAACGCGATCCACATGGCCGTCACCCGGCCGCAGACGGTGCCCGGGGTCGTCGAGGAGTTCGCCGCCGACCTCGCCGCGGGCGTGGAGTACGCGGTCGCCAAGGAGGCCGCCGGCGAGCAGGCGTTCTCCGGGGCCATCTACGGAGGGGTGGCCGGCGGGCTCACCACCGAGGCGGCGGAGTTCATCACGGCGGTGATGGACGACATCCTGGACACCCAGCAGTCGTTGCCTCCGCTGGAGGGCTGATGCCCGCCCCGGCACCCGGCCGCGAGGGCGGATACGTGCTGGCCGTCGACCTCGGCTCCAGCGGGCTCAAGCTCGGCGTGGTGGCGGCCACCGGCCAGGTGGTGGGCTGGACCTACGCCCCGCTGTGCACCGAGCACGGACCGGGTGGCCGCGCGACCCAGGACGCGGAGCAGTGGTGGCGGCTGGTGGCGGACGCGACCCGGCGGGTGCTGGCGGCGGCGCCGGTCCCGGGGGACCGGGTCGGTGCGGTCTGCGTCACGGGGCAGTGGGCGAGCACCGTGCCGGTCGACGCGGCCGGCCTCCCGGTGGGCCCGTGCCTGATGTGGATGGACACCCAGGGCGGGCCGCACTCGCGCGCGCTGGTCGGCGGGCACCTGCAGGGCTACCGGCCCGCGGCCCTGGCGTCCTGGGTACGACGGACCGGCGGCGTACCCAGCACCTCCGGCGCCGACCCGGTGGGCCACATGCTGCACCTGGACCGCGACGAGCCGGCTCGCGCCCGGTCCGCGCGGTGGTACCTCGAGCCCGTGGACTACCTGTCCATGCGGTTCTCCGGCATCGCCGCCGCGACCCCCGCCTCGATGACCGCGGCGTGGCTCACCGACAACCGCGACGGCCGCGGGACGTCGTACGACGACGTGCTGGTGGGACGTGCGGGCATCGACCCGGCGAGGCTCCCGCCGCTGGTGCCGACCGGGACGGTGCTCGGGCCGGTGCTGCCGACCGTCGCCGCGGAGCTGGGCATCTCGCCGGACGCGGTGGTCGTCACCGGGATCCCGGACCTGCACGCCACCGCGGTCGGGGCGGGCTGCGTCCGCGACCACGAGACCCACCTCGCCATCGGGACCACCGGGTGGGTGAGCTGCCCGGTGCCGTACAAGAAGACCGACCTGTTCCACCAGATGGTCTCGGTACCGGGCCTGGCGCCGGGCAGGTACCTGCTCGCGAACAACCAGGAGACCGCCGGCCGGTGCCTGCAGTGGTTCCGGGACCGGGTGCTGGGCGGCACCGGTGCGGCACCGCCGGGGTACGACGCGATCACGGATCTCGCCGCGTCGGTGGAGGCGGGGTCGGGCGGGGTGATCTTCACGCCGTGGCTGGCGGGGGAACGCTCACCGGTCGACGACCACAGCGCCCGCGGCGGCTTCCACAACCTCTCGCTGGCCAGCGACCGGGCCCACCTGGCCCGCGCGGTGCTCGAGGGGGTGGCCTACAACGCCCGCTGGCTGCTCCAGGGTGCCGAGCACTTCACGCGGCACCGGCTCGAGCCGATCCGGCTGGTCGGCGGCGGCGCGCAGTCGCCGCTGTGGTGCCGCATCGTCGCCGACGTGTGCGACCGCACGGTCGAGCCGGTGCACGAGCCGCTGCTGGCGGGGCTCCGCGGTGCCGCGCTGTTCGCCGCGATGGCGCTCGGAGAGCTCGCCGTCGACGACGTGCGCGACCGGGTCGCGGTCCAGTCCGGCATCGTGCCGGACCCGGCGCACCGCGCCGTGTACGACCGGCTGTTCGCCGAGTTCCCCCGGCTCTACCGGGCTCAGCGCCGGACGTTCGCGCGGCTGAACCGCTGAGGATCCGCCGAGGCGGGCCCGCCCGACCAGGGTCCCTCGGCACTGTCGCCACCGGCGGGTTCCGGCGCTGAATGGGGGGACCAGAGAAGGAGGCGGTGCAGATGACGATGGTGACCGAACGGGTGGACAAGATTGCGCTCGACGTGGTGCTGCGCGACCCCGGTCCGGTGGTGTCGGTCTACCTCGGCCCCGCACCCGCGGTGGCCAACGAGTACCAGCTCGGCTGGGGCGCGCGCTGGCGGCCGTTGGCCGAGGCGCTGCGCCGGGACGGAGTCGACGAGGCGACGATCGTCGCGCTGGCGGACGAGCTGGCCGACACCGCCGCGGCCCGCGCTGCCAGCGGCATGCACGAGGCCGCGGCGTTCGCGCGGGGCGGCCGGGTGCTCGCGGTGTTCCGGACGCCGGGGGCCGGCTGGCCGGACACGGCCGGGGTGAGCGCCCCCGCGCGCGTGCTGCCGCTGTTGGCGTGGGCACAGCAGCGGCCGCCGTACGTCCTGGTCACCATCGACCGCGCGGGCGGGGACATCGAGGCCAGCCCCGGCGGCGCCGGCCCGGCCCGGACCCGGACCGTCGACGGGCCCGACGACGAGATCGAGCGGAACTCGCCCGGCGGCTTCTTGGCGCAGGGTCGCTACCAGCGCCGGGCGGAGGACTCCTGGCGGCACAACGCGGCCGCGGTCGCGGAGCGGGTCGGCGCGGAGCTCGACCGGGTCGGCGCGCGGCTGCTGGTGGTCTCCGGTGACGTGCGCGCCGTGCAGCTGCTCCGCGAGCGGCTGCCCGACTGGGTGCGGCGCAACGGCGTGGTCCACCAGATCCACGGGAGCCGGGCCACCGACGGGTCGCAGCGGCACCGTGCGGAGCTGGTGGCGGCGGCGGTCCGGGAGGCGGTCGCCCACCAGCTCGGCGAGCTGCTGGACGCGTTCGCGGACCGGCGCTCGCCGGACGGACGCACCGTGGAGGGTGCGCACGCGACGCTGGACGCGCTCGCGGAGGGCCGGGTCGGCACGCTGCTCGTGAGCCAGGTGCCGGGCGACGACGGGCGGCACGCCTGGTTCGGTGCGGGGCCCACCGAGGTGCAACCCACGGACCAGCCCCCGCCGCCCTGGCCGGAGCCGCACCTCGGTGGGTTGGTCGACGTCGCCGTCCGGGCGGCCTGGCTGACCGGCGCCGAGGTCCGGGTCGTCCCGGCCGGGGACGAGCGCTGCCCGGCGAGCGGGCTGGGCGGCATCTGCCGGTTCCGCTGACCGCCGCGGATCGCGGGACCTGTTGCCGGACGAAGGGGGACCAACGCCCCCTCCGGTCCAGACCACTTCGGGGCGAAGGTGTGAGTGGTCAGGACAGCAGGAGGAGACAGCAGATGCTAGCCACGCAGAACAACCCCGGGGCGCTGCGCACGGCCGTGTTCGCCGCGGTCGCGGAGGGTGCCTGGAGCCCCATCGAGGTGATCGCCTCGGTGGCCACCGACTCCTTCGCCGACCGCGCGTCGATCCTGGCCACGTTGTGGGACCTCGTCGAGGACGGCCTGCTCTGCTACGACCCGCCGCCGCAGCGGGCCGGGTTCCGGCCGCGGCGCTGACCCGGGACCAAGGTCCCGCTCGTCCCCATCGTCATCCCCAGACCGGGGACAACCCCGGTGGGACGAAACCGGACAAGCGGCGCGTTCGACGCGCCCGCGGCCGGCCCCGGGCCCGCCCGCCGGTCCGGCAGGATGGGGCGCGGAGGTGGTCGCGTTGGCGCCGGAGACCGAGCACGAGGTGTGGCTGCCGCTGCGGTGGCGCGACCTGGACTACTTCGGGCACGTCTACCACGGCGAGTTCCTCACCCTGCTCGACGAGGCCCGCAGCCGCTGGTTCGGCAGCGCGCTGGCGCTCGACGAGCCGGAGTCCTACGTGGTCGCCCGGCTCGAGATCGACTACCTGAGCTCGCTGGGCCGAGACGACGGCGGGGTGCGGGTCTCGCTCGCGCTCGAGCGCGTGGGCACCACCAGCCTGACCGTCCGCGAGACGATGCGCGGCGGCGACGGCCGCGAGGTCGCGCGGAGCCGCACGGTGGTGGTGCTCTGGGACCGCGCCGCATCCCGCTCCCGTCCGCTGACCGAGGCGGAGCGGGCACGCGCGGCCGGCGTGATGGACGCCGACCCTCCCCGCTGAGAGGCCGGGTCGCCTTGGGGCCGGAGGTGCGCACGTGCGCAGTTGCGGCCCCGGCCGGGTCGCAGGTGGGGGCCGGAGGTGCGCACGTGCGCGGTTGTGGCCCCTGGATCGGCCGCCGGGGCAGCCGGGATCGGTGCCTGCGCGCTAGCGTTCGTGCCGTGAGCCTGTTGGCCCTGCTCCCGAGCTCCTTGCTCGGTTCCGCGATGTGGCGGCCGGTCGCGGAGGCGCTGAACGACCTGGGCCGGCCGGCGACGGCGGTCGACCTCGAGGGCCCCCCGCCGAGCAGCTCCGCGGAGGCGCTGGGAGAGTTCCTGCGCGCCCTGCCGCGAGACGAGGACCTGGTCCTGGTCCCGCACAGCAACGCGGGTCTGTACGTCCCGGCGATCTCGGCGCAGCGTGCGGTCTCCGCGGTCGTGTTCGTGGACGCCGGGCTGCCGCCGGTGGACGGCACCGACGCGCCCGTCGTACCGGGTGAGCTCGGCGAGCTCCTCGAGGCCACGGCCGACGCGGACCGGATGGTGCCGCCGTGGAGCGAGTGGTGGGACCCGGAGGACGTCGCGCGGCTCTTCCCCGACGCGCGTACGCGCGCCCGCGTGGCACGGCAGCAGCGTCGGCTGCCGCTGTCGTACTTCCGGGACTCCGTGCCCGCGCCCGGAGGCTGGGATCGGCGGCCATGCGCGTACCTCGCCTTCGGCGAGACGTACCAGGCGGAGACCCGGACCGCCCGGGACCGCGGCTGGCCGGTGCGGGTGCTCGACGGGGACCACCTGGAGACGACCGTGCACCCGCGCGCGGTGGCCGAGGCGATCCTCGGTCTCCTCGAGGAGTCGAGCAAACGCGCAGGCGAAGGGCAGGTGGGTCCGGCGGCTGGGACCGGTCCGGGCGGGCAGGGGTGAGCCGACGTGAACCGGATCGCCTGGCAGGGCGGTTTCGAGACGCTCGCTCCTCAACCTCCGGGGTGGTGGCGCCGGCGGTTTCGAGACACTCGCTTCGCTCGCTCAGCCTGGGGACTGCGACGACGGCATCGCCACCCTCGAACGCGTGGGCGTCGACAAGTTCGTCACCTCCAGGAGCGAGCTGGTCGTCACCGTCCGCCCAGGTCGACCGCACGAACGGCGGCGCATAGCGGGACCGGACGGGCCGGGGGCTCCGTCATCGCCACGGTGGCTCGCCGGGCATGCAACAATCCGTCCGTGTCTCCGGTCCAGGAGAGCCGAGGGGCTCCGACGCTCGAAGCGGTTGCTGCCCGTGCACGTGTGTCGCGCGCGACGGCCAGCCGGGTCCTGCGGGGCGAGACCAACGTGAGTGAGCGGGCGCGTGTCGCCGTCGAGGCTGCCGCGCGCGAGCTCTCGTACACGCCGAACCGGGCCGCCAGGTCCCTGGTGACGGGCCGCAGCGACTCGGTCGCGTTCCTGGTGGACGAGGGGCAGGAACGGGTGTTCACGGACCCGTTCCTCCTCGGCCTGCTTCGCGGTGCGCAGAGCGCCACGGTGCAAATGGACAGCCAGCTCATCTTCAGCCTGGCGTCCACCCCCGAGGAGCACGCGAGGTTCCTGCGCTACGCAACCGGTCGCCACGTGGACGGTGTGCTGGTGGCGTCGCTGCACGGTGAGGGCAGGTTGCTGCACGACCTGGAGGCAGCGGGAGTGCCGACGGTCCTGAGTGGCCGCCCCATGGCGCGCAGCGAGCAGGTCCACTACGTGGACGTCGACAATGTCGGAGGCGCCCGCCTGGCTACTCGTCACCTGCTCGACGAGGGCCGTCGGCGGGTGGCCACCGTGGCAGGGCCCCAGGACATGTCCGCCGGCCGCGATCGGCTGCAGGGCTACGCCGACGAGCTCCGGGAGCACGGACTGCCGATGCGCTCGGACCTCGTGGTGGAGGGAGACTTCACCATGGCAACCGGGGATCGCGCGATGAGCCGGCTGCTCGCGGCTGAGAGCGCGGTGGACGCGGTCTTCGCTGCCTCCGACCTCATGGCCCTCGGTGTCATGCACGCCATCGAGCGGAGCGGGCGCCGAGTTCCCGACGACGTCGCTGTGGTCGGTTTCGACGACATCCCGGAGGCTGCGCGCGCGACGCCGGCCCTCACGACTGTCCGGCAGCCGAGCCTCGAGATCGGCGAGACCATGGTCCGCGTGCTCATGGCACGGATCGCCGGCCTGGACGCTCCGCGGGTGACCATCCTGCCGGTCGAGCTGGTGCAGCGCGCGACAGGTTGAGGGGCGTCCCGGACGCTGTCTCCTCGACGCGGCCCTGCCGCTCTCGGGCCGCGGACCGGGCGTCCCGACCACGGCCGGCCACCCGGAACGCGGACCCGCGCATTTGGTCGATTCCTTGACACCGCCTCCCAATAGCGCCATGCTTCCTGACACATGAGAGCGCTCTCACGGGCGCAAGCGATTGGGAGATACTCGCCATGAAGATTTCAAGTTCGGTCCGGCGCTCCGCGGGCACAGCACTGGCGATCGTGGTGGCCGCCGGCCTTGCGGGATGCTCCTCGAGCACGTCTGCGAGCCCGGCGTCGAGTGAGGTGAAGCTGGCCGGACCGTGCGGCACCTCGGAGCCCACCACGGTGACGGTGGGGATGTTCGGCACCTTCGGGTTCAAGGAGAACGGCCTCTGGGACCAGTACAAGAAGGTCTGCCCGAACATCACGGTCAAGGAAGACGTGGTGGAGCAGTCGGGAGACTACTGGACCAGGCTCAAGACCCGGCTTGCCTCGGGCAGTGGCCTCGACGACGTCCAGGCGATCGAGATCGGCTTCGTGTCGGACGTGGTGCAGCACCATGCCGACCAGTTCGTGAACTTCCAGCAGGTTCCCGGAGCGGCTGCTCTGAAGGCGGAGTACTACGACTGGAAGTGGAAGCAGGCCACCACCCTCGACGGCAAGCGCACAGTCGGCCTCGGCACGGACATCGGGCCGGAGGCCATCTGCTACCGCTCGGATCTCCTGAAGCAGGCAGGGATGACCGCCGACCGGCAGCAGCTGGCGCGCAAGTGGTCCACCTGGGACGACTTCATCAACTTCGGCAAGCAGTACACCGCCAAGACCGGGAAGGCGTTCGTCGACAGCGCGGCCAGCATCTACTCGACGGCCATCTACCAAGGCTCGGAGGCGTACGACAACGCCCAGGGTCAGCCGGACGTCCAGAACAGCGACGGCGTGAGAACAGCCTGGGCGGAGGCCACCAAGGCAGCCCAGGGCGGCATCACGGCCGGGCTGGCGCAGTTCTCCGATCCCTGGAACAAGGCCTTCTCCAGCGGCACGTTCGCGGCTCTGGCCTGCCCCACGTGGATGATGGGCTACATCCAGGGTCAGGCGGGTCCCACGGGAGCCGGCAAGTGGGACGTCGCGCCGGTTCTGCCCGGGGGCGCCGCCAACTGGGGCGGCTCGTGGCTCGGCGTGCCGACCGCGGCCAAGAGCAAGGCGGCCGCCGTCGCCCTCGTCAAGTGGCTCTCCGCCAAGGACCAGCAGGTCGAGATGTGGACGTCGAAGGCACAGGGCGGCCACTTCCCGTCGAACAAGCTCGCTGCCGAGGACCCCGCGGTGGCGAACGCCCAGAGCGCGTACTTCGACAACGCGCCGGTGGGAGCCATCTTCGGGGACATCGCGTCGAAGATGCAGATCCCGCCGATCGGTCCCTACGACACCCAGATCTCGCAGGCCTTCACCAACCAGCTCACGAATGTCGAGACCAGGAACGTGGCGCCTGACAAGGCGTTCAACGACGCCCTGGATGCTGTCAAGCAGATCACCGGCTAGCTCCGTCCCTCGCAGGATGCCATCACGCCGGGTGTCGCAACGTCTCACCGTTGCGACACCCGGCACAGCCCAGAAGGCGCCCTCCATGACTGCCAGCACCATCCCGAACGCGCTCCAGGGCGCGGCCCGCCGACTGCCTGCGCTGCTCCACCGCCGAGTCGATCGCCGGTCCATGCGGCTCCGGCAGCCTGGCCGACGCTCCGGCTACGCCTACATCGCCCCCTTCTTCGTCGTCTTCCTCGCCTTCAGCGTCTACCCGTGGCTCGACACCGCCTGGGTCTCCCTGCACGACGTGCACCTGACGACGTACGACCAGCAGACGTGGGTGGGCCTCGACAACTACCGCGACCTGCTGACCAGCCGCTTCTTCTGGAACGCCTTCTTCAACACGTGCACGATCGGCGTCATCTCGACCGTGCCGCAGCTGTGCATGGCCCTCGGCCTCGCCCACCTGCTCAACTACCGCTTGCGCGGCCGCACGTTCTTCCGCGTCGCCATGCTGATGCCCTACGCCACGAGCCTCGCCGCCGCGACGGTCATCTTCGTCGAGCTCTTCGACAAGGACCTCGGCATCATCAACTGGGCGCTCACCCATGTCCTGCACCTGTCGGCTGTCGACTGGCAGGGCTCGAGATGGCCGAGCCAGGTGGCGGTGTCGACGATCGTGACCTGGAGATGGACCGGCTACAACGCGCTCATCTACCTCGCCGGGCTGCAGGCGATCGACACCTCACTCTACGAGGCGGCCGCCATGGACGGTGCCTCGCGATGGCGCCAGTTCCTGCATGTGACGCTGCCGGGGCTACGCCCGACGATCGTGTTCACCATCGTGGTCTCCACGATCGGCGCGGCCCAGCTCTTCGGCGAGCCGTTGCTCTACGACCCGGCGGGGGCCCCGACCGGCGGCAGTGCGAACCAGTACCAGACGCTCGGGCTGCTGATGTACCAGCAGGGGTGGGCGAACGACCGACTGGGTTACGCCTCCGCGACGGCGTGGACCATGTTCGTGATCATCGTGCTCGCCGTCATGGCGAACCTCCTCATCACCCGGAAGAGAGGTGCGCTGACGTGAGCGCGCTGGTACGACGCCGCGGCGGCGACCCGATGCAGGCGGGAGCCGGGGCCTATGCCCTGGTCATCCTCGCAACCCTGCTCGCGGCATTCCCGCTCTACTACACCGCCGTCATGGCCTCGCACACGAACGCGGAGATGGCCGCGGCGACGCCGCCCTTCCTTCCCAACGGCTCGCTCTTCCAGAACCTGAAGAAGGCCTTCGAGCTGGCCCCGTTGAACCATGGCCTGATCAACTCCCTCATCGTGGCGGGAGCCATCACGGCCGGGACGGTGGCGTTCTGCACCCTCGCCGGTTTCGCCTTCGCCAAGCTGAGGTTCCGAGGTCGCAACGCGCTGCTCGGGGTCTGCGTGCTCACCATGATGGTGCCGATGCAGATGGGCATCATCCCGCTCTACATGATCATGGCCAAGCTGGGTCTGGCCGGACACCTGTCCGCGGTGATCCTGCCGACGCTGGTCACTGCGTTCGGCGTCTTCTTCATGCGTCAGTACATCGCCGGTGCGGTGCCGGACGAGCTGTTGGACGCGGGCTACGTGGACGGCGCCTCGACCCTGCAGACCCTCCTCTACGTGGTCGTCCCGGCGGCACGACCGGCAATGGCGGTGCTGGGCATGCTGACGTTCCTGACCGCGTGGAACGACTTCTTCTGGCCGATCATCGCGCTCAGCTCGCAGAACCCCACCATCCAGGTCGCCTTCCAGAGCCTCGCTACGGGATACGCCCCGCAGCAGTCGATCATCATGGCCGGCACGCTGTACGGCACGGTCCCGGTGCTCCTGGTGTTCGCCTTCCTCGGCAAGCACATCGTCGGCGGAATCATGCAAGGAGCAGTCAAGGGATGACCGATCACCTCTCTTTCCCCGGTGGCTTCGTCTGGGGCACCGCCACGGCGGCCTACCAGATCGAGGGCGCCGCCGACGAGGACGGCCGCACCGCCTCGATCTGGGACACCTTCTGCCGCACCCCTGGAAAGGTCCTCAACGGGGACACGGGGGACACGGCCGACGACCACTATCATCGGTTCCAGGAGGACGTCGCGATCCTGAAGGCGCTGGGGGTGAGCTCCTACCGCTTCTCCATCGCCTGGCCCCGGGTCACTCCGAACGTCACCCCCGACACGCTGGGCCCGGTGAACCTCCGCGGGCTCGACTTCTACTCGCGCCTAGTCGACGAGCTGCTGGCGCACGGCATCACACCTGCCGCCACCTTGTACCACTGGGACCTTCCGCAAGCCCTGGAAGACGGGGGCGGATGGACAGATCGCCGTACGGCGATGAGGTTTGCCGAGTACGCCGCCGTGGTGGCGGAGCGCCTCGGGGACCGGGTCGGCACGTTCATCACCCTGAACGAGCCGTGGTGCTCGGCCTTCCTGGGCTACGCCACCGGGGTGCACGCACCCGGACGGACCGAACCCGAAGCCGCCCTCGCCGCGGTGCACCACCTCAACCTCGCGCACGGGCTGGCCACCCGCGTGCTTCGGCGCAGCGCGCGGAAGGCGAAGATCGCTCTCACGCTGAACCTTGCCTGGGTGCGCCCCGCGACCCAGTCCGCGGCGGACACCTCCGCTGCGCGCCGGATCGACGGCCTGCAGAACCGCGTCTTCCTCGAGCCCGTCCTGCAGGGCCGCTACCCCGACGACGTCCTCCGCGACACCGCCTCCGTCACGGACTGGTCGTTCGTCGAGGAGGGGGACCTCGACCTGATCCGCCAACCTCTCGATGCGCTGGGGCTCAACTACTACAGTCCGACGCTGGTGCGTGCCCGCGCCGCCGACGAGGCTTGTGCTGACACCGACGGACGGACCACCGCCGAGGTGTGCCAGTGGCCGGCCTGCGACGACCTCGAGTTCCCGTCGCAGCCGGGTCCGTACACCGACATGGGCTGGAGCGTCGATCCCCGCGGGCTCTACGAGCTGCTGATGCGCATGGCCAAGGAGAACCCGGGCCTGGACCTCTACGTCACCGAGAACGGCGCGGCCTTTCCCGACCGGGTCGCCACGGACGGCGCGGTGCACGACCCTGAGCGGATCGACTACCTCCGCCGGCACCTGGAGGCCGTCCACCAAGCGGTCTGCGCCGGCGCCCCCGTACGGGGCTACTACCTGTGGTCCCTCCTCGACAACTTCGAGTGGGCGTACGGATATGCGAAGCGCTTCGGGATCGTGCACGTCGACTACGCCACTCAGCGGCGGACGGTGAAGGACAGCGGACGCTGGTACAGCGCTGTGGTCCGTGGCAACACCCTGCCGCTGTCGGGGCCTGCATAGCCGATGTGGCCCGAGCCGGTGTCTGTGCCGCGGCCAGCAGCATCGAGCCCGGAACTGGGACCAGGAGAAACGAGGACCCCCCCGCCAGATTTCTGGCGGGGGCGTCCGTGCAGGCCCGGGGACCTGCTTCGGTGGTGGGCAGGGGCGGGGTCGAACCGCCGACCTTCCACTTTTCAGGGAGAGCCTTTCTGCAGGTCAGGAATGCCTAAGTCCCGCTTGTGCCCTCGCCGTGCCCGTTCGGGACCGTCGGTCCAGTTGGCTCATCACCAGAGGTGAACACGTCTCGTACGGCGGCGACGCGTCATCGCGGCGGAGTGGCCGGCCGCTCACGCGGCGGAGTGACGCGGGTGCTGTCCCGGCGGTAGGACGCGCCGAGTAGGTCAGTTCTGGCCGTCACCTCTGGGCCGTGGCCGCCAACAGGGTCGGACCTGACCTGTATGGATGTCAGTCATGGGTCGGCTGGCGGTGCGGGATCGCAGCGGCGATCATGAACAGGGCCAGGAAGGTGTAGTAGTACACGGCGACCCACAACCCGCGCGGTGTCGTGACAGCGAGATCCGCCCCAGCGAAGGATTCGACCGTCAGCGCCCAGATCGGGATAGCCGTCAGGGACAGAAACCCGCAGGCGAGCCGGGCTGGGAACGGTCCCCGTCCGGAGATGGCGTACCCGCCGGCCATTGCATAGAGCGGTACGCCGATTGCCCCTCCGCCCACGCCGTCCTCGAAGATCCCGAGCACTCCCAGTAGGCCCTCGCTGAACAAGACCGCTGAGAACAGGAGTGGTGACAAGGCAAGCCAGCGCCAGCCCCGGGGACCGCCCAGACGCCGCAGATGCTCTGCCCAACCGAGGAGCAGGCCGATACACAGCCCGGGCAGAAGTATGTAGCCGAAGGTTCCCGACCAGCTCACGCTCGAGTCCTCGTGCCCGATCTGTGCCATGAATCCTCGCAGGCCAGCCGCCCATGCCAGTCCACACAGACCACCGACCATGACCCGCGCGACACCACGGCTTCGGTGACGCACTCGTTCGGGCGAAGTCACAACGGAAGTCGACATCGACACCACATCCTCTCGGCCATCACGTGCGCTCCGCATGTGCTGGGTAGTCCGGTCAGCTGAATACCCCCGAGGTCGGGTTATCGCCTAAGCGCGCGGTGGGTGTGCAGAGGCTTCCGAGCATTAGCGCGGGCGGCGGGGGCCGAATGGTTGAAGTGCTCGTCACCGACGTGCCCGCGCGGGCCCAGGTGACGCTCCGAGACGAGTGATCCTCAGGGACGCAGCGCCGGCCGTAGCGCCACGGCGCACACCACGGCGCCGCTGAGCGCGACCCCCAACCACACGATTCGCACGGGGTCTGGGAACTCGCCGATCGGGTAGAGGGTGCCCCAGCTGAACATCCCCGCGAGTGTCACCGGCGCCACTGCGGCCAGGGCGACCACCGGCGCGAGCAGCGCACCGGGCGTCGGCACGAGCCGTCGGGAGGCCAGGGCCGCGGAGCCGGCTACGAGCAGGAGGGTGGCGCCGCCCAGTAGCCACCAGCCCGGCCGCACGAAAGGGACGTCGCCGGGTCTCAGCGCCACCACCACGACCCAAACCGACAGCGGCAGCAGCGTCACGCCGAGCCGGGTGGTCCGTCGCCATCCCGCGCCACGCGGCGTCACCGCCACCACCAGAAGGGCGTCCTCGTCGTAAACGAACGCGGCCGCTCCGGCACAGCAGGCGAGAACGGTGGGCGCGAGCACCCCCGCCACGTCCGGCCAATGCACCTCGAGCAGTGCGGTGGCAGCGGCGGCTGCGCAACACGCGAGGACGGGGAACCAGGCGACGCCGTGACGGAGGTACCACAGCCGAGCGCTCACCAGGTCACCCTGGACGGGATCGGGTCGGAGTCCCGGTTGTCGTGGTTGCCTGTCGTGGCTGCCAAGGCGAAGAGCACCAGCGCGGTCGCCGCGACAGCCGCGACGAGAGCGCGGAACCGCGGTGTCCGGGCGGTGTGGTCGTGCCACATCGCGCCTAGGACGGCGAGGACGCAGAGGGCCAGCATGTAGCCCAGGTAGGCGCCGGGGTTGCCGGCGATCAGCGTCTGGGTGCCGTCAGCGTTGTCCCCGGTGTGGAAGATCGCCCACGGCACCCAGAGCCGCCACTCGGAGTGGCTGGTCTCAAGGAGCGGGGCCTGTCCGAGCAGGCTCACCACGATGAGGGCCACCACGGCCAAGGCCGATGCGCCTCGGAACCGGAGCCAGCGGCCGGTCAGGACGCCCAGCAGCGCACCGCCGAGACACGCGGCCGGGCACATCAACAGGATGCTCCACACCTGCCAGTCGGGCAGGGTGCCGAACCACCACTCCTGCGGGGCCACGCCGATCACCTGCGCGGCGACGACCAGGACGACCGAGTACGCCAGCCCGCCCAGGAACGCCGGGATGCCGGTCGCGGTGAGCGCGAGCGTCCGTCGAGCCTCGGTGCCCGGGGCCGTGGCGACGGCCTCGACGGCGACCTCGGTGGAACTGGTGAGCCGCGCGGCGGCGATCACGCTGGTCAGGCCGATGTAGAACGCGCCCAGCAACGGCAGGGTGAGCACGACGGGCACCCTGTCATCGGTGACGAGGACGAGGTACAGCCCCAGCACGACGAAGGCGAGGGCGACGCCGAGCAGGAAGACGGGGTGACGCGCCATCCGTCGTGCCTCGATGACGGCCATCGCCCGGTGACCGGCGAGGCCGGACGCGGGCACGGAAAGGCTGCTCATGGTCGCTCCAGGTGTGGTTGGAATGAATGGGACCGGCAGGTCAGGCAGGTGCGCGGAGCCGCTGCGCATCGGGCCCGAGCATCAGCAGGTAGGCGTCCTCGAGGGTCGGCTCAGCGGGGTCCGCGCCGACCGGCGGCGTACCGCCGACCACGTGGTGGCGACCGGTGCCGGTGCGCCAGCTGACCAGCGCGTCGTCGCCGGGCTCGTCGGCCAGCCAGACCCGACCGACGGCGGTGGCGACCAGGTCAGTGACGGCGCCGTCGAAGCGCACCGTCCCGCCCGCGAGCACGACCACGCGTTCGCAGAGGGCCGCGACGTCCTCGGTCTGGTGGGTGGACAGCAGCACGGTCGAGCGGTGGCCGAGGGCGGAGAGCGTGCGCCGCAGGTCGGCGCGCTGCGCGGGGTCGAGGCCGGTGGTCGGCTCGTCGAGCACGATCAGCCGTGGGTCACCTAGCAGCGCCTGCGCCAGCCCGACCCGCCGGCGCTGTCCGCCGGAGAGCCGGCTCACCCGGACCGTCGCCTGGTCGGTGAGGTCGACGACGTCGAGCACCCGTCGCACCTCCTGGATGCGGCGCTTGCGGTCGTTCCACTCCTTGAGGACCGCCACGTACTCGACGAACCCGAAGGCCGTCATGTCCGAGGGGTAGCCGAGCTCCTGCGGCAGGTAGCCCAGCCCCCTGCGCACCGCGGTCACCTCGGCCTGGGAACGGTGCGGGTCGCGCCCGAGCAACCGCACCTGCCCGCTGTCGGCGGCGATCGAGGTGGCGACGATGCGCAGCAGCGTGGTCTTGCCGGCGCCGTTGGGGCCGAGCAGCCCCGTCACGCCGTGGTCGAAGGCGAGGTCGACGTCGGCGAGCGCGTGCCTGCGGCCGTACCGCTTGTCCACGCCAGTGAGCTCGACCGTGCTCCTGGGGACGTTCACAGCGCCACCCCCCGCTGCCGGTCGATGCCGAGCCGGACCGCGATGACCGCGCAGGCGGCCACCGCCAGTGCGAGGTAGACGCCCTGCTGACCGGCTTCGACCGGCCAGGCCGGGTCCAGGCCGCCGCGCGTCGAGGCGACCACGACGGAGGACCATCCGAGCAACACGACCGTTGCCGCGGCCCGGGGGCCGACGAACCCGGCCAGCGCCAGCAGCACCGGCACCAGGGCCAGGGCCGGGCCGAGCCACGCGGCGGCGAGCCACGGCGGCCCAGGCACAGCGAGACCGAGCAATGCGGTGACCGGCAGCACCGAGACCAGGACGGCGAGCGTACGCAGCAGGATCAGCCTGGTGCGGCCGTACGGCGCGGTGGCGACCAACGCCTCGAGCGGGTCCTGCCGCGGTCCGTAGGCGACGGCGACGCCGAGCACCGGCGCCAGCGGTGCGATGAGGAGGAACGGCGCGAGCGCCGTCCCGCCGGACACGTACGCCGCAAGGGTGGCGAAGGACAGCGACAGGAAGGCCCCGACCAGCCAGGCGCTGCGCAGGGAGGCCGCGCCGGCGAGCAGCACAGCGGTCGGCTCCGGGAGCCCGAACCGTCGGGCGAGTCGGAGGGGGTAAGGCAAGGGTGGGCGCTCCACGGCGTCGCGGATGCCGGTCCACGTGCGCTCCACCAAGTGCGGCTCGAGCAGCGGCCCCACCGCCGCCCGACAGGTCTCGCATCGACTGACGTGCTGTTCGACCGAGGCACCCATGACGGCGTCGAGGGTGCCGGCGAGGTAGTTCGCCAACAGCTCGGGGCCGGCGTGCCAGCCCTGGGTCCCGGTGGTCATCGCCATCCCTCCTGCGGATCGGTGAGCGCGGTCCTCAGCTGCGCCTTGGCCCGGTGGAGCCGGGTCTTTACGGTGTTCTCGCGGACGCCCAGCAGTCGCCCCGCCTCCTTCGCGGTCAGGCCGTCGAGCACGACCGTCTGCACGACCGATCGGAACTCGGGAGACAGGCGCCGCAATGCCGCGGCCAGGTCGCCGTGCTCAACGCCGAGGAGCACCTCGTCCTCGGCGGACGGCAGCACGTGCCGCGGCGCCGTCGGCACGTCCCACTCGGGGATCAGCACCACGTCCTTGCGGGAGCGCAGCCGCGACACCATCCGCCGAAACGCGATGCCCCACAGCCACGCACCGACCTCGCCGTCATGACGGAATCGCCGCGCATCCTTCCAGAGCGCGACGAAGGTGTCCTGCACGACCTCGACGACGATCTCGGAATCGTTGCAGCGGCGGAGAAGCCGAGCGTGCAGCCACGCGCCGTGCCGGTCGTACAACTCCCGCAAGGCGCCCGTTTCCCCGTCCGCCACAGCGGCGACAAGTGCCGCGTCGGTCGCGGCCGGGATGGTGCCCATGACCTCACTGTCGCACGGTCGACCCGGTTTGGTTCCCGGCTGCCGAGGCCGGATCCCGGGACGGCGACCTGGCGCCGCGGCGGAGGATCGTTTCCGACCGAATCTCGGCATGTCCATGAAAGTGGCGCCGACAGGCCGCGGAAAGAGTCACCTCGAGGAAGGCGTGGATCGGGACTCCCCGGGTCGGCTCGGGACCGTCAGATTCCCGCTGTTACTGACCCGGCTCACCGGTGAGAACCGGCCGGCCTCTGCGGCCGGAGGGTTGGCCTTGATCCACCGACCGGCGTGCTCGCGGAATGGGATTTGACCCGGTTGCTGGGCGAGCCTCGCAGAGTGACCTTTTCAACTTCGGGGGTGGAAACGGTATGTCTCGTGAGTGACCGTGAGTGTCCGCGGGGCACTCGTGGACACCGGAGGTGTCCGCCCGATCGGGCACATGGTGGGCACGACACGCCAAAGTGGCGGGCTGTGTCGAGGTGTCGGCGGCTCTTGGACGCGAGAAAGCCGCAGGTCAAGCACTGTTTGACCTGCGGCTTTCGGCTGGTGGGCAGGGGCGGGGTCGAACCGCCGACCTTCCACTTTTCAGGCGGACGCTCGTACCAACTGAGCTACCTGCCCTCACGCACTCGAAGAGTAGCCGGTGTGTTCTGCGGCTGCCGCAGGCTTACCCTCCGTGAGCGCTGTAGAGCATACAGGGCCGTGGCGGCTCGTGCCGGACCGGGTCGCGCCCACGAGGCGCCTACCACGAGCGGGGTCGGGGGAGGACCGCCCGCCCTGCGCCCGAGAGGACGTCGTCGGTGCCGCTGGACGGGGCCGGGTCGCGGACGTAGGCGTCCCGCACCGCCGGGTAACGCATGTAGGACAGCCGGCTCGCTTCGTGACGCGACTTCCGGATCCCGTCGAGCACCAGCCCGGCCATCAGCCCCAGGCAGCTGATCACCAGCAGGAACGACGCCACGAACAGCGTCGGCAGGCGCGGCACGAAGCCGGTGTGCAGGTAGGTGAGGAAGACGGGCAGGGCCAGAAGCGTGGCCACCAGCCCGCCCAGCCCGGCCAGCACGCCGAAGAAGTACATCGGGCGTTCATGCCGGGTGAGGCTCAGGATCACGTTGAGGATCCGCCAGCCGTCGCGGTAGGTGCGCAGCTTCGACTCGCTGCCCTCGGCGCGGTCGCGGAAGTTGACCGGGACGGGAGTCGACGGGATGCGCAGCGCCAGGCAGTGCACGGTCAGCTCCGTCTCGATCTCGAACTCGCGGGAGACGGCGGGGAAGCTCTTCACGAAGCGTCTGGAGAACACCCGGTAGCCGCTGAGCATGTCGCCCATGCTGTCGCCGAAGATCGCCGCCACGATCTTGTTGAGCACCCGGTTGCCCATCTCGTGGGCCGGCCGGTAGGCGCTCCCGGCGCGGGAGTCCGCCACCTGGCGGCGCACGCCGACCACGTGGTCGAGGTTCTCCCGGACCAGCTTCTCGATCATGCCGGGTGCGGCCGCGGGGTCGTACGTGTCGTCGCCGTCGACCAGCAGGTAGATGTCCGCGTCGATGTCGGCGAAGGCGCGCCGCACCACGTTCCCCTTGCCCTTCAGCGGCTCGGAGCAGACGGTGGCCCCGGCGGCCCGGGCACGCTCGACGGTGCGGTCCGTGCTGCAGTTGTCGTACACGTACACGGTCATGCCGGGCACGCTGGCCTGCAGGTCGGAGACCACCTTGGCGACGGCCGCCTCCTCGTTGTGGCACGGCACGATCGCGGCGATCCGGTACCGACTCGCCAGCGACATGTGTCTCATCCCACCGATGTTCGCCCCCACGGAGAGGCGGACCGGATCGGCCGCCCCATGCTGCCCACAGCGGTCAACGACGCGGTACCGGTCGAGTTACGCGCCAGTACGACGCCGTCCGCATGCTGGACCCGGTCGCGATGGTCAGGCGTCGGAGGGAGCCCGGCCCAGCACGTCCCGGTAGACCCCCTCGAGCCGGTCGAGGTGGGCGTCCCAGGAGAAGGACTCCTGCACGTAGGCGTGCCCCTCCTCGCCCATCCGCCGCATCGACGCGGGGTCGCGGGTCAGACCTGCGAGGGCCGCGGGGAGGTCGCCCGCGGCCATGTCCACGAAGCGGACGCCCGGTCCGGCCGTCCAGGCGGAGTGCAGCGCCGGGTCGTCGTTGGCCAGCAGCGGCAGCCCGCTGCTCAGCGCCTCCAGGACGGTCAGCGGGCACTCGCCGACCGAGGCCACCACCATCACGTCGGCGCTGCGGTAGACCCGGGGCATCTCGGCGGCGGGGAGGGCGCCGAGGAAGTGCAGCCGGGGGTCGTCGGCACCGGGCGGGCGCTGGTCGCCGACGAACACCAGGTCGTAGCCGTCGCCGGCGGCGGCCGCGACCGTGCCGAAGCCCTTCTTCGGGACGAACCGGGCGGCGAACAGGGCGAGCGGCCGGTCCACCGGGAGCCCGAGGGCCTCCCGGCTGCGGCGGCGCTCCTCGGGGTCGGCGGGCCGGAAGAGCGAGGTGTCCACCCCGTTGCCCAGCACTGCGACCCGCTCCGGCGCCCGCACCGTCGACCGGGTGTCGGCGGCGATGTACTCGTCGATCGGCAGGATCGCCTCCGCCCGGTCGAGCACGACCCGGGCCAGGGTGCCGAGCACGATCCGTTGGACCAGTCGGACCAGCGCGGAGGAGTGGTGCACGAACGCCACGTGCCGGTGCACGACGTACGGCGTCCGCAGCACCAGGCACCACAGCGCGGCCGCCCAGCTCGACAGGTACAGGGGATCGTGCACGTGCACCACGTCGGCCCGCCGTACCTCGCGCCACACGGCCACCAGCAGAGCCGGGGAGAACACCGGGAACGGGACCCCGAACCGGGCCTCGAGACCGTTCCAGGTCCGCACCCGCACGGTGCGGACCCCGTCCTCGTCGCGGGTGCCCGGGCCGACGGAGTGGGCGCTGCTCAGCAGCGTGACGTCCCAGCCGCGCGCCGCGAGCCCGCGGGTCTCGGCCGCCACGACCGTCTCCAGCCCGCCGATGTGGGGCAGGCAGTTGTGGGCCACGTGGAGCACCCGCCGCCGTGCGGCGGCGGGCCCCACCCCGGGTGCGTCGTGCGTGGTCAACGGGCTCCTCGTGCCGGCCGGTGTGCGTGCACCGCAGTATGCCGCCCGGGCCGGACCGGCCGTGCTCGCGTCCGTAACCTTCTGTCCGCCCTCTGCGTTGACCCAGTGGCGCGCTGATCGGCTCGGCGCCCCCACACCCCTGAACGACGCCCCCCGACCCCGACGGACGAGTACCCGTGGACAGCTCCGAGGACACCGGCCCCGCACCGGAAGCTCCGGCGCCCCGCTGGTTCCAGCGCGTGCTGCCGACGACGCTGGTGGGCGCGGCGGTCGTCGGGCTGGTCGCGCTGGTCGTGCCCGCCTTCCAGGACCAGGTCGCGCTCTCGGTCAGTCACCGGCCGCAGTCGTACGTCGAGCTGTACTTCGCGCGTGCCGCCGGGTCGGGGCCGCAGGTCGTGTGCGCTCGCCGGGGCGGCTCGGTCCGGGTGCGGTTCACCGTCGCGAGCCATCTCGACCGGCCGCAGGCGGTCGCCTACCGGGCCGCGGTGGATCCCTCCGCCGGGGCCGCGTCGACGCGACGTGCCAGCGGATCGGTCCCGCTGACACCGGGAGCCTCCCACGAGGTGCGCCGGTCGTTCCGGGTGCCGCGCGGCGACGCCTACACGGTCTCGGTGCGGCTGCCCGCGCTCGACCAGCGGCTGCACGCCCACTGCCCGGGAGCAGGATCGTGACCTCGCCCGCGCGACCGGTGCGGGTCGCCCTGGTCACCCCTCGCTTCCCGCCGGACGTCGGCGGGCTCGAGGGCTACGTCGGCTGGGTGGCCGAGACGCTGCAGGGGTCCGGCTCGTACGACGTGACCGTGATCACCACCGGGCGCTCGCCGCGCGTGGCGCACGAGAGCTACCGGGGGATCCCCGTGGTCCGGCTCGGCACCTGGCTCACCCTGTCGAACACGCGGGTGAACCCGCTGTGGTGGAGGCAGCTGCGCCGGCTGCTCACGGAGCTCGACATCGACGTCGTGAATGCCCACGCGCCGGTGCCCGGCCTCGCCGACGTCGCCGCGTTCACCGCCCCCGTCCCGGTGGTGCTGACCTACCACGCGGGGTCCCTGGTGAAGGGTGGCCACCCGGTCGACGCGCTGCTGCGGGCCTACGAGCGGCACGTGCTGCCACGCGTCTTCGCGGGCTGTGTCGAGCTGATCGGGGTGTCCCCGGTGTCGCGCGCGTACGCGACCGGCCGCGCCCACCTCGTGCCGCCCGGGGTCGACACCGAGCGGTTCACGCCGCCGGCGACCGGCGCGGCCCGGGCACCACGGGTCCTCTACGTGGGCCGGGTGGAGAGCACCTCGCGCTGGAAGGGACTGCCCGTGCTCCTGGAGGCCCTCCCGCGGCTGCGCCGCCTGGTGCCCGGCGTCCGCCTGGACATCGTCGGCGACGGAGACGACGTCGCGAACCTGCAGAGACGTGCCGGCCAGCTCGGGGTGTCCGGGGTGATCGACTGGCACGGCCGGGTGGGCCACCGGGAGCTCCCCGGCTACTACCAGCGGGCCGGGGTGAGCGTCCTGCCCTCCGTGACCGAGTCGGAGTCGTTCGGCATGACGCTCGTCGAAGCGATGGCCTGCGGGTGCCCGGTCGTCGGGACGGCCGTGGGCGGCATCCCGTTCGTGGTCCGGCACGACGTCGACGGGCTGCTCGTGGCCCCGGGCGACCCCACGGCCCTGGCCGATGCGCTGGGCGCGGTGCTGTCCGACCCGGTCCGTGCCGCGGCGCTGGGGGCCGCCGGGCGGGAGGCGGCGCGCAGCCGCTGGGACTGGCGGCACCAGGAGCACCGCACGATGCAGGTGATCGACCGGGCGGTCCGGTCCGGCGGGAGAAGGGTGGCGGCGTGAAGACCGTGCTCGAGGATGTCGCTGCGGGAGTCCGGCGTCGGATCCCGCGGGCGCTGCTGCCGCTCGTGGTCGCGCTCCGTTTCCGCCTGGCCTGGTCGCGGTCGTCGGTGCGCGCCGACGCACGAGCCCAGATGCGCTTCCTCGTCGAGCACACCCGGCCCGACGCCGACCTCGACGCCGTCGCGCGCGGCTACCTGCGGTACCAGATCTGGCGGGGTGAGCTGCGGTGGCACCCGGACCTGCTGACCCGGATGCGCGTCGAGGGGATCGAGCACCTGCACGACGCCCGTGCGCGCGGCCGCGGGGTGATGTTGAGCTTCATGCACCACGGTCACTACGACGGCGCCTTCCCGTCGCTGGCCCGGCAGGGCGTGCGGTGCCACATGGTCGTCTACCCCTACATGCTGGGAGCGGACGCGCCGGGATGGCTGCGTCAGCACATCCGGGTCGCCAGCACCGGTGGCGGGGTGCCGGTCAGCGCCGAGATCGGGACCGACGGGATCCTCGACCTGCTGCGCGGAGGTGAGGTCGTCGCGATCGCCTCCGACGTCCCCGGGCGGACGCCGATGCGCTTCGTCGGTCGCGACGTCCTGGGCTCCTTCGGCGCGGCCCGGCTGGCATCCGAAGCCGGTTCCCCGGTGGTCGTGGTCACATCCGAGCGGGACGAGACGGGCCCGTTCCTGCGGGCCCACGAACCCCTCGAGCCCAGCGACCACGACTCCTCCAGGGCTCTCCTGGAGCGGATGCTCGCCCGCCACGAGGCGGTGCAGGTCCGATGGCCGGAGGCGACCGACCTTCCGCTGTCGCGCTGGGGTTCGACCGGGGTGGGGGAGGGCGCGCCTGCGCCCCAGTGCCGCGACCGCGCCGGCGACGCGACGTCGGCTCGCGAGGCTGCGACCCCCGGCGGACAGCCGTGACCCTGGACTCGAGCATCCACGTGAGCCAGCGGCGCGGTCGGAGCCGGCGGGGCGCCCGCCGGGCCGCGACGCCGCAGCCCGGCGCGCGCCTGTTCGCGTCCGCCGACCGCGGAGCCGGGGGCGGCGGCCCCTGGTCGGTGGTCCTGCTGCTGGTGCTGGCGCAGGCCGCGGTCGCGACCGACCTCCACCTGCCGCTGGTGCGGCCCGTGCTCGCGCTCGTCACGCTGCTCGGCGTCCCGACGCTCGTGCTCTACCGCCGCGCCGGGCCGCCCGGCGAGGCCGCCGTCGTCCGGCTCCTGTACGCGTTCGGGCTGAGCCTGCTCGGGCTGGTCCTCGGGGGGCTGCTGCTCAACGAGGTGCTGCCGTTCGCCGGTGTCGACCGGCCCCTCCAGCCGGCCGTCCTGGCGGCCACCTGGCTCGTGGTCGATCTCGCGCTGCTCGCGTGGCGCGCCTCCGTGCCGCTGTTCCCGGCCCGCCCCTGGCGCACGGCCGTGCGCCGGGCCCTCGACGCCCGGTGGGAGCTCGCCCCCGCCCTGGCAGCCGGGTCGGTCCTGCTCGCGGTGCTCGGCGCGATCCGCCTGAACAACGGCGCCGGCGGGGGTGTCGCGCTCGTGGCGCCGGTGCTCGCGGCTGCGGCGGTGCTCGCGCTGCTGCTGCGGCCCCAGCGCACCCTGGGTCGGGACGCGCTGGTGCTGGCGCTGGTGTCGGCCGGCCTCCTGCTCGCGACCTCGCTGCGCGGTTGGCGGATCACCGGTCACGACATCCAGGCGGAGTTCCTGGTCTTCCGGCTCACCAACGACGCGCAGCACTGGCAGATGGGCGCGCTGCAGAGCGCCTACAACGCCTGCCTCAGCGTGAACATCCTGCCGACCGTCCTGACGCAGACGACCGGCCTGCCCGGCGAGGTCGTGTTCAAGGTCCTGCTCCAGCTCGTCTACGCGCTGGTGCCGGTGCTGGCGTTCCTGTTCGCGCGACGCCTGGTGTCCCGCCGCCTCGCCCTGGTGGCCGCGGTCTTCACGATCGCCTTTCCCACCTTCTTCACCGACATGCCCTACCTGGTGCGCCAGGAGGTGGCCTACTTCTTCCTGGCGCTGCTGCTGCTCGCGGCCACCGAGCCCGGCAGGAGGCACCGGTGGCGGGCCGCGTTGGTGGCGGTGCTCGGCGTCGGCGTCGTGCTGTCGCACTACTCGACGACGTACGTGCTGCTGATGGCGCTGGTGCTCGGGTTGCTGGTGCGGGTGGTCGCGGCGGTCGGGCGCCGCATCCTGCGGCGCCGCGACGGGAGGGGCGCCTCCTCGCCCCTGGTGCTGCTGCGGCCCGTCACGGTCGGGTTCCTGGTCGCCGTCACGTTGGCGTGGGCGGGTCCGATCACCCACACCGGCGGTCACGCGTCGACGGTGGCGCACGAGACGATCGACGCCCTGACCGGCAAGAGCGAGGGGCCCGGCTCCTCCGACGTGGCCTACTGGCTCTTCTCGCGTGACCACACCACCCCCCGGGAGCGGATGCACCTGTTCGTCAAGGCGACGTTGCAGTACCGGGCGGCGAAGATCCCCCCGGGAGAACGCCTGCTGCCCCACCTGGCCCGGCCGGAGCTGCGTCCGAAGATCGTCCCGAAGAGCAGGGCTCCGCTCACCGCCCTCGGCCGACGTCTCGACTCGGTCGGGATCCGTCCGTCCTACGTCGACACGGGTGCGAAGCTCGCGTGTGCGGTGGCCATGCAGGTGTTCTTGCTGCTCGGGCTGGTGTGGCTGGTGCGGCGCAGACGTGGCCGTGACACCGGGTCCGAGCTGCCCGGAGGGCCCGAACCCGCGGAGGGGCGGGGGGCGTCCGGCCCGACGCGCGAGGTGGCCTACCTGACCATCGGTGCGGAGGCTGCGCTGGCCCTGATCGTGCTGGTCCCCAACCTGTCGGTCGACTACGGCGTCCTCCGGGCCTTCCAGCAGACCCTGCTGGTGGTGGCCCCGTCGATGGCCGTGGGCATGTCGATGGCCCTGCGGCCGTTCGGCCGCCGGCCGGTGCTGCTCACGGCGGCGGTCCCGGTCGTGCTGATCCTGGTCCTCACCGGGACTCTGCAGTCCCTGGTCGGTGGGCAGCAGCAGCGCATCGCGGTGGCCAACGCGGGGCTCTACTACGACCGGTACTTCGTCTCGGACTCCGAGGCGCGGGCGGTCTCCTGGCTCGGGGACCTCGACCAGGTGGATCACACCAACGAGCGGGTGATCGGCAGCCGCAACGTCAACGTCAGGCTGCTGGCGGCCACCGAGAACCGGGCCCCGGTGTCGGACCGGCTGTTCCCCACGTTGCTGACCAAGCACTCGTACGTGTACCTGGGCGGTCAGGTCGTCGACAAGGGCGTCTCGACGGTCTTCTACACCGGCGACCTGCTCACCTACGTGTACCCGACGCAGGACCTGGACCAGCACCTCGACCTCGTCTACAGCTCCCCGCGCAGCAGGATCTACCGATGACCGCGGCCTGGAGCGCGAAGCTGCGAGCGGTCCGCTCGGACCCGCTGCTGGTCAACTCGGCGCTGGTCCTGACGACCACCGTGCTGATGGCGGGCGCGGGGGCCGCGTTCTGGGTGATCGCCGCCCGGCTCGCCCCGCCCGACGACGTGGGGCTTGCGGGCTCCCTGGTGTCGGCGGGCGACTCCCTCGCGCTGTTCGCCCAGCTCGGCCTGAACATCGCGATCGTGCGCACCATGCCGACCAGCGGGCGCAAGGCGGCCGACGTCGTGACGTCCGCCCTCGTGGTGACCACCGCCGGGGCCGGCTTCGCCCTCGCCTACTCCCTGCTGCTGCCCGTGACCTCCCCGCGCCTGGCGGCGGTGCTCGGCTCCCCGGCGACGATCGGGCTCTTCTGCGTGCTGGTGGCCGCGACGGCGTTGAACGTGCTCAGCGACAGCGTGTTCCTGGGCATCAACCGGGTCTGGTCCTATCTCCGCCTCAACGGGGTGCTGCTCGGGGTGAGCAAGTGCGTGCTGCCGTTCCTGCTCGCCGGGTGCCGGCGCGCTCGGCCTTTACGGCTCGGTCGGCGGCGCGATCCTGATCTGTGCCGTCGCCAGCGTCTGGGTGATCCTCAGGCACGTGCCGGGTCGCCGGTCCCTGACTCCCTCGAGGGAGCTCCTGGCGTCGCGTCGGTTCGCCGGGGCCGGCTACCTGACCTACGTGCTCACCGTGCTCCCGCTGCTCGTCTTCCCGCTGCTGGTCATCAACGCCCTCGGCTCCGCGAAGGGCGCCTCGTACTTCATCAGCTTCCAGGTGGTGACCCTGCAGCACGCCCTCATCCTCGCCGTGGTGAACGCCACGTACGCCGAGAGCGAGCGCGCGGTCCACGGCCGCCGCCGCGTGGTGCGCAAGGGCGGGATCACCCTGATGACCTGCGCCGCGGCCAGCACGGCCGTGATGGTGGTGCTGGCGCCGTACCTGCTCCAGGTCTTCGGGGACCACTACGTCGCGGGCGGCACCGCGACCCTGCGGGTGCTGTCCTTGGCCACGATCGCCGCCGCCTTCAACTACTGGTCGGCCATCCGGCTCCGCCTCTCGGCCCACCTGCGGGCGATGATCTCCGTGCAGCTCGCCAGCACCGCGGTGATGCTGGTGCTGGCCGGGGTGCTTGCGCCGCTGGGCACGGTGTGGATCGGTGTCGCCTGGGGGATCGGCCACCTCGTGGGTGGCATCGCCGGGTACGTCGCGAGCGTGACCGTGGCACGGTTCCGGGACGAGGCACCGGCCGCGCGGGAGCAGGCCGTCCCGGTCGCGGATGCTCCATGAGGAACCGGGTCCGGAACGTGGCACTGGCCACGGTCCTCGGCACGTTGCGCGGGACCCTGCGGGTGCTGTCCCGGTTCGTTCCCCAGCGCCGCTCGGTCGTCCTCGCGGTCTACCCGGAGTCCGAGGGCAACGGGGTGGAGGTCGCGCGAGCACTGGTGCGTCGCTACCCCGGTCGCGTCGTGTGGCTGCGCGAGGCGGGGGCGGCGCCCGCCGAGGTGCGTGCGCTGGCGGCGCGGGGCATGGTGCTGGTGCGGAAGGCCAGCCTCAGGGGGCTGTGGGAGTACCTGCGCGCCGAGGCGGTCCTGTTCACCCACGGGCTGTACGGCAGCCCCACGCCGTGCGCCCGGAAGCCGGTCGTGAACCTGTGGCACGGCGACGGCCCCAAGGACGTCCGGCCCGGCAAGGACGTGGGCGCGCACATCGCCAGCACCTACCTGGTCGGCAGCACGCCGCTGTTCTCCGGCTTCCAGGCCGCCGCGTTCGGCATCCCCGTCGAGCGGGTCCTCGTCACCGGCAACCCCCGCACGGACCAGCTCCGCCGGCCGGCCGGTCGAGATCGCCTCGCGCGGCTCGGCATCACCGGCGACTTCGTGGTCTGGATGCCGACGTTCCGTCGCGCCCGCGCGGTCGGAGCGGTGCGCGCCCGGTCGTACGGCGCGAGCGCGGCCCCCGACGGCCGCGAGGACCTCACCGCCCTGGTCGACGGGCTCCGGGAACGAGGCATGCAGCTCGTCATCAAGGCGCACCCGATGGACGCGGACCGGCGGAGCCGGGAGGGTGCGGTGACCGTCGTCGAGGAGGACCTGGTCCGGGCGGGGACCAGCCTGTACTCCTTGCTGGGGGCCTCGTCCGGCCTGGTGACGGACTACTCCAGCGTCTGGGTCGACTACCTGCTCCTCGACCGCCCGCTCGCCTTCCTGGTCCCGGACCGCGCCTCCTACGACCGGGAGCTGTTGCCGGGGGACGTCCTCGACTGGGTGCCCGGGGAGGTGGTGAACGGCGCCGGCCGGCCGTTCGTGGAGTTCCTGCACGACCTCGACTCCGGGGGCCGGGCCGGGGCGGCGCAGCGTCGCGCGGTGGCGGCCCGGATCGGCCTGAACACCAGCCCGACCGCCGGCGACGACCTGGTCGACGAGCTGGTGGCGCGCGGCGTCCTCGCGTCAGCGTGACCGTGGCGCCGCGAGCGCGCCGCCACGGGCCGGGCGGAGCACGTCGCCGCGGGAGTGCAGGAACGGGCGCTCCAGCCACCGGTGGCTCGCGACGGTGAGCGCGGCCGCCGCGCCCACCACCAGCGCGCCCAGGACCGGTCTGGGTACGTCGCCCACCCACCGCTCCAGGAGCAGCAGCGGCACGATG
This sequence comes from uncultured Actinomycetota bacterium, assembly GCA_963728775.1. Classification (GTDB taxonomy): domain Bacteria; phylum Actinomycetota; class Actinomycetes; order Propionibacteriales; family Nocardioidaceae; genus Nocardioides_B. The sequence continues at coordinate 24,272 of CAVSLP010000006.1, read as the reverse complement.
TGCCACAGGTACAGGCTGTAGCTGTGCCGGCCCACGGCGGCCAGCCAGCGGTGGCCCAGCAGCCGACGGACCGGACCGTCCGGGGTGCGGTAGCCGGCATGGACCAGCACCAGGGTCGCGCCGACGGTCAGCGGCACCCCGACCCAGCGGTACAGCGGGCTGTGGCCGTCGGGCCCGAGCAGGCTGTAGAGCGCGACGGCGCCGAGGGCTGCCGCGGTCGCGGGTGTGGCGAGCCGGCGGTGCGCCGCAGGGGCGCCGCCGCCCTGCCACCACAGCGCCAGGGCGGCCCCGGCCAGCAGCTCGGCGAACCGGGCGGCGGGCCCGAAGTAGAACCAGAACGGGTCCAGCGCCAACGACACCAGGTAGAGCGGCACCGCCACGGCCACGCTGAGGGCGGCGAGCCGACGCGCGTGCCACCCCCGGGCCCGGGCGCCCAGCACGAGCGGTGGCCACAGCACGTAGAAGTACCACTCGATGGCCAGCGACCAGGTCTGGCCGAACGGCTGCAGACCGGGGAGCCACAGGCTGCCGTGCTGTCCCGCCGCCCACAGGGCCGAGGTCTGGCCGAGCGCGCGGGCTCCTCGCCCGGCCACCTCCGTCGCGTCGAGCGGGGCCGAGGGCACCAGCGCGTACAGCCCGACCGAGACGACCACCAGCCCCACCAGGGCGGGGTAGAGCCGCACCACCCGGCGTCCGAGGAACCGCAGCCAGTGGGCCGGCAGGGAGCCCGCGGGCGTCGAGCGCCACAGCATCGTGGTGATGATGAAGGCGCTGAGCACGAAGAACACGTCCACGCCGACCGAGCCCCCGTGGAACAGGGGCGAGTACCACGACAGCCAGTGCAAGGACACGACGGCACCGATGGCGACCGCCCTGATGCCGTCCAAGTAGTCGAAACGTCCGGTGTCCGCCGTCACAGCCCCCTTGCCTCGCCGTTCGCCCGCCTCCCCAACGAGCCACGACGTCCGAGGGTTATGCCGGCCCGGGCGGCTCGCAGCGCCCGAAGAACGGACGATATGGACGAAGACACCAAAATTTCGCCGACCAACCCTGATACTTCTTTAACGTGCGACGTTTCTCGGTCATCGTTCTGCTCACCCTGGGCCTGCTCCCTGCCGTGCTCGGCACCGCGGGCGGGCGCCCCGCCGCGGCCAGCGCGGCTGACTACACCTCGATCCCGGCGGTCCCCGCCGACTCGGTGGTGGACAGCTACGGGGTCTGCATCCACCTCGCGTTCCTGGACACGCCGTACCGGGACGCCACCGCGGTCGCCGACGCGCTGAGCGACCTCGGCGTCCGGCACGTGCGCGACGACCTGTTCATGGACAACCCGCGGCAGTACGCCGGCATCCGGACGGTCGCCGACCGGGGCATCGGCTTCGACCTGATCATGGGCCGGCCGACCAGCAAGGACAGCGCGGCCGCCTACGTGCAGACCGTGGCCAGCCAGCTGCCCGGCGCCGTGGAGAGCCTGGAAGGCGCCAACGAGTGGGACCTCTCGGGTCGGCCGGACTGGCCGGTGGAGCTGCTCACCCGCCAGCGGGAGCTCTACACGGCCGCCAAGGCGAACGCGGCGACCGCGGACCTGCCGGTGCTGGCCCCGGCGCTGGCCTTCCGCTGGAACTACGCCGCGGTCGGCGACATGTCGCCGTACGCCGACGAGGCCAACGCCCACATGTACCCCGGCGGCTACAAGCCCTCGAACGAGATCAGCAACATCACGGCGGCGGTCCGCAACGCCGACGGCGCCAAGCCGTTGGTGACCACCGAGGCCGGCTACCACAACGCGCTGAACACCACGAACGGGCACCTGCCCGCCAGCGAGCACGCGGCCGGGGTCTACATGCCGCGGTTGCTGCTGCAGCACTACCTGCGCGGCGAGAAGCGGATGTACTCCTACGAGCTCATCGACGAGTTCGACAACCCGGACCTGACCAACCCCGAGGCGCACTTCGGGCTGCTTCGCCACGACCTGAGCCGGAAGCCGGCGTACACCGCGATGAAGTCGCTGCTCGGCCTGCTCTCGGACCCCGGCCCGGCGTTCACGCCCGGCTCGTTGCCGGTGCGGGTCGACGGCTACCCCGGGGACGCCCACTACCTGATGACCCAGAAGCGCGACGGCCAGTTCGTGCTGCTGCTGTGGCGTGACGTGTCGGTGTGGGACCCGGTGAGCCGGAAGCCGGAGAAGGTCACCCCGACGAAGGTGACCCTGCGCCTCGCGGCGCCGGCCCGGATGGCGGTCTACCGGCCCACCGAGGGTGCCGCGCCGGTGGCCACGACCAAGTCCGCCGCGCTGCCGCTGAAGCTGGACGGGGAGGTCACGGCGATCACGATCGACCCGGACACCGCGAGCACCGTCCAGGGCAGCGGTCCCACCCCGACCACGGACACGCGCCACGCCAGGACGCGCCGCTAGCCAGGTGCCGCCCCGACCGACGGGTGCGGCCGTAGCTGCGCATGTGTACGACGGTGGCCCCGGCCGCCGGCCGCTGGGGGGCCGTAGCTGCGCATGTGTGCGACTGTGGCCCCTGCCGCGGCCGGTCGTGCGGCCGCTCAGGCCTCCAGCACGACCTCGTCCTGCTCCAGTCGCGGGAGCCGGTCGAACCAGGCGTTCTCGGCGGGGCGGCCGAGGTTGACCACCAGCAGCGACCGCAGCGAGCCGCCCTCGAGGAAGTCGGCGTCGATGCCGTCCGCGTCGAAGCCGCCCATCGGGCCGGCGGCCAGCCCGACCGCCCGGACGGCCAGCAGGAAGTAGCCGGCCTGGAGGGTGGCGTTGAACCGGGCGGCCCGCTCGCGGGCCGAGGCGTCGGCGAACAGGTCCTTGGCGCCGGCGAGGTGCGGGAAGGTCCGCTCGAGGTTCTCGTGGAACTCGGTGTCGGCGGCGAGGATCGCGACCAGCGGGGCGGCGGCGGTCTTCTCGCGGTTGCCGTCCGCCATGTGCTTGAGCAGCCGCTCGCGGGGCTCGCCGTCGCGGACCAGCACGATCCGCAGCGGCTGGTTGTTCATCGCGGTCGGTCCGTACTTCACCAGGTCGTAGATCGCGGCGACCTGTGCGTCGGTCACCGGCTCGTCGGTGAACGCGTTGGCGGTCCGGGCCTCGCGGAACAGCAGGTCCTGGGCCTCGGGGGACAGGGTCATCGGCTCGTGGGTCATGTCCCGTGCAACAACCGTTGAAACGTCAATCATCCGTGGACCGACGTGAGGCGGCTCACGCGGCCGTCGTACCCGAGCGCCGGCCGCCCGCGGGCCCGGGAAACGCGGAACGCCCCGGACGTGGTGTCCGGGGCGTTCGCTCTCGGCGACCCCGACGGGACTCGAACCCGCGGCCTCCGCCGTGACAGGGCGGCGCGCTAACCAACTGCGCTACGGGGCCAGGTTTTGCAACTTCAAGCGGGGGAACTCTAACGCATCTTCCGTCCGCTTCCGAATCGAGATCCGGTCGTGCACCCCCAACGGGATTCGAACCCGTGCTACCGCCGTGAAAGGGCGGGGTCCTAGGCCGCTAGACGATGGGGGCTACTTCCCTCATGGGCCGTCGGGCGACTGCCGTCAGGGACCGGGCAAGCATAGGGCCACCCCCGGGGCCGCTCAAAATCCGCCGATCCCTGCCCGGGCGCGACCCCGATCCGGGGCGGCTCTCCTGGTCCACGCCCGCCGGGTCGGCCCAGCGCGGACAATGGCAGGGTGATCGAGATGAGCCGCGACCGGTTCGAGGAGCTCGTCAGCGACGCCCTCGACCAGGTCCCGCCGGAGCTGGCCCGGCTCATCGACAACTGCGTGGTGCTGGTCGAGGACGACCCGCCGGCCCGGAGCCCGCACCTGCTCGGGCTCTACCACGGCGTCCCGCTCACCCACCGCGGTCCCGGCTACACGATGACGCTGCCGGACCGGATCACGATCTTCCGCAACCCGCTGCTGGCGATGTGCGCGACCGAGGGCCAGGTCGTCGAGGAGGTGCACATCACCGTGGTGCACGAGATCGCGCACCACTTCGGCATCGACGACGCCCGGCTGCACGAGCTCGGCTACGGCTGACCCGCTACCCAGCCCCCAGGTAGAACCCCGCCGCGCACAGCACCAGCGCCGGTACGACGGTCACCGCGACGTTGAACGAGCCGAGCAGCGGACCCCGGTCGTGGGTCTGCACCGCGAACGAGGAGTACGTCGTCAGCGCGCCGCAGAACCCGGTGCCGCAGAACGCCAGCGTCGTGCCCGACAGCGACATCGCGCTGAACAGACCGAGCAGGAACGAGCCGACCAGGTTCACCGCGATGGTGCCGTGCGGCAGCTCCCCGTCGAGCAGGTGGCCGGCGAGGTAGCGCAGCACCGCCCCGAGCCCGGCGCCGAGTCCGACGTACAACCAGGTCACAGGTCGCCTTCCTCGTCCTCGAACTCGCGCCGGGCCGCGATCGTGCTGAACCGGTCGGCGACCGCCACCGCGACGAGGCAGGCCGCCACGGTGCCGACCAGGTAGGCCGTCGCGGTGCCCGGGTGCCCCTGGTGCAGCAGGTTGCGCGTCTGCACGGCGTACGTCGACAAGGTGGTGAAGCCACCCAGCAGGCCGGTGCCGAGCATCGGCGGCAGGTGCACGTGCCGCCGCACGGCAGCGGAGACCGGCAGCAGCGCCAGCAGGAACGACCCGACCACGTTGATGGTGAACGTGGTCCACGGGAAGCCGGCGCCGGAGTCGGGGAACGCGGTGGACAGGCCGAACCGGGCGCAGGCGCCGACCGCCCCGCCAAGGGCGACCGCGCCGAGCACCGAGACGTGCAGCGGGTGAGTGCGCGTCACCCGCCGGCAACCTCCATGGCGAACGACCCGGTCCACGGCTGCGGGTCGGCCCCGGCGCCCTGCCGGACGAACTCGCCGAGGTACCACCGCTGCAGCGCCTGCTGCTGGGGGGTCGCCGCCACCGCGAGCATCCGCTCCTGGCGGCAGAACTCGTTGGCCTCCTCGAGCAGCTCGAGGAGCCGGCCCATCGTGGCCGGTGAGCTCGTGGGCACCTGGTAGGTCAGGTCGACCCGCTCCAGGCCGGCCTGGATGGCCTTGTCGAGCTGGGTCACGCCGCGGGCCAGCCGGCGCTCCTGCTCGACCTGCAGCGCGACCTCCGTGAGCTCGTAGGCGATCGGGTAGGCCTCGCCGTGGGCGAGCGCGAGCAGCCGCAGCTCGCGGCACAGCTCGTGGTAGCGCACCCGGAAGTCGGCGAAGACCTGCACCGGAAGGTCGCGCAGTCGCACCTCGACCAGGTCGGTCTCCTCGACCTCGGCGAGCCGTGACTCCACGGCCTCGGACAGGTCGAACACGTCACCGGTCACGTCGGCCTCGATGTCGGGCTCGACCACCGGCTCGAACCAGACCATCTTCCCCGGCCCGGTGAGGTCCGCGCCCCAGCTGGCCGAGTAGCAGGCGACGATGCCGATGCCGCGCCCGATCGTGGACAGCAGGCTGTCGTCGTCGGCGATGCTGGTGTTCACCTCCGGCGGGACCTCGGAGTGGTCGTGGACCTCGACGCGGGGGTGCTCGCGGGTGCCGCGCACCCGGACCGTGATCGGCGGGGAGGCGTGCAGCACCGCGTTGGTGACCAGCTCGGAGACCCCCAGCTGGGCGGAGTCCACCAGGTCGTCGCGGCCCAGCGACTCGAGGATGTCGCCGACCCAGACGCGGGCGTCGCGCACCGAGCGGGGGTCCGGCTCGAGGGCCAGCGGCTCGCGGCTCAGCGACATCGCCTCACCCCTCCGGGTCCGTCACACGGAGGGCGGGGGCGTTCCGAGGAGCGTCACACCGGCACCGCATGACCCGAGCCTAGCGGTTCGCGGAAACCACGCGGGAACCGCCGCCCGCGGGCGGTCGCCCGGCGGAACGGCGCGAGCTCGGCGCCGGAGCAGCGGGTGGTCAGCCGCAGCGGCTGCCGGCCGACCCGGCCCGCGACCGGGTCACCTGTCGAGGTGGCGCGCCCAGGCGAAGCAGAACAGCCCGTAGCAGCCGAGACCGATCGCCACCGCGATCAGCAGCGGCGCGCCGAACGGGGCGTCCAGGAGCTTGTGCAGCGCCTGGTCGAGGCCGCCCGACTTCTGCGGGTCGTGGGTCAGCCCGGCCCACACGAACAGGCCACCGATGATCGCGAGCGCCACGCCCTTGCTGACGTAGCCGATCTTGCCGAGCACCCGGTAGGCGCTGCCGTCGTTCCCGGTCCGGCCGTCGAAGTCCAGCTTCTGCATGAACTTGTCGGTCCAGCCCCGGTGGGCCAGGAAGCCCGCGACGACCAGGACGCCGACGCCCACGGCCACAACGATGAACGGTCCGGCCGGCATCGACATCAGCTTGGCCGTCGTACCGTCGGTGCCGGACCCGCCGCTGCCGGACCCGATCGCGGTCTTGAACGCGCTGACTCCCAGGCCGCCGTAGATGACCACCTTGCCGGCCGAGGTGACCCGCTTCCGGGCGCGGGTGGCGCCGTCCTCCTCGCGGTGGCCCACCGCCGCCTCGATCAGCTGCCACACCGCCAGCGCGAGCAGTCCCCCGGCCACCCCGAACAGCGACAGCCGGCCGAGCGGAGTGGTCGCGAGCTCGTGCAGCGCGCCCTTGCTGGAGGCGCTCTTACCGCCGCTGCCCATCGCGAGACGGACCGCCAGCCACGCGATCAGCAGGTGCACGATCCCGTAGGCCAGCAGCCCGATCCGGACCGCGACGTCCAGCGCGAAGCTGTGGTCCGCCTTGCGGTCGACCAGTCCTGCCTTGGCGATGACGCCCATCCCCGCTCCTCTTTCGTGAACTCCCCGGCGGCAAGAGGTACCCGTTCCGCGGGACTCCTACACGGGGCCCGCTGTTACCCGGCGGGGCGGCGGGGTAGAACTCTCGCGTGAGCAACTCCCCCCTGGTCCTCGGCCCGCTGATGCGCCACGTCGACGAGACCTCCGCGAGCATCTGGGTCGAGACCCGCGACCCCGCCATCGTCACTGTCCGCGCGGACGGCCGCGCCTGGACGGCCCGCACGTTCGGCGCCCACGGCCACCACTACGCTTTGGTCGCGGTGGACGGTCTCGAGCCAGGCAGCCTGACGCCGTACACGGTCGCGGTCGACCGGACGCCGGTGTGGCCCCCGGAGGGGTCACCGTGCCCGCCGAGCGTGATCGCCACCCTCGAGCCCGGCAAGCCGCTGCGGCTGGCCTACGGCTCGTGCCGGACCAGCGTGTCCCACGACGCGGCGGGCAACCGGGCGCACGGCGTGGACGCGCTGCGATCGCTGGCGCTGCGGATGTCCGCCCGGCCGGACACGCCGTGGCCGGACCTGGTGCTCTTCCTCGGCGACCAGGTCTACGCGGACGAGACCTCCGAGGAGATGCAGCGGTTCATCGCCGCCCGCCGGGACATCTCCGAGCCGCCGGGCAAGGAGCTGAAGGACTTCGAGGAGTACGCGCACCTCTACACGCTCGCCTGGAACGACGAGGTGAACCGCTGGCTGCTGTCCACGCTGCCGAGCCTGATGATCTTCGACGACCACGACGTCCGCGACGACTGGAACACCTCGCTGTCCTGGCGCCGCAAGATGGCGCGGGTGCCGTGGTGGCCCGAGCGGATCGTCGCCGGTCTCGGCTCCTACTGGGTCTACCAGCACCTCGGCAACCTGTCCCCGCAGGAGCGCGCCGCCGACCCGCTGTGGCGCCGGATCTGCGAGCACACCGGGGACACCGAGCTGGACATCACCGCGGAGCTGGACGCGTTCGCGGCGCTGGCCGACCGCGACCCGGAGAGCTACCGGTGGAGCTTCTCCCGCGACCTCGGGGATGTCCGGCTGGTGGTGGTCGACTCCCGGGCCGCGCGGATGCTGGCGCCGGGCCGCCGGTCGATCCTGGACGACGACGAGCTGGAGTGGCTGGACGGCCGGATGCGCGGCGGGTTCCGGCACCTGCTGGTCGGCACGTCGCTGCCGTTCCTGATGCCCCGCGGCCTGCACCACTTCGAGGCCTGGAACGAGGCGATCTGCAACGGCGCCTGGGGCCGGTGGATGGCCCGGCTCGGGGAGCGGCTGCGGCAGGCCGTCGACCTCGAGCACTGGGGAGCCTTCCAGGACGGCTTCCGGCGGGTGGCCCGGATGGCGGTGGAGGTCGCCGACGGTGCCCGCGGGCCGGCGCCGGAGACGGTCACCTTCCTGTCCGGCGACGTGCACCACTCCTACCTCTCGGAGGTACGTCGACCCCGCCGGCGGGGCCACGCCCGGATCCTGCAGGCGGTCTGCTCGCCGATCCGCAACCCGCTGCCACGCGTGATGCGGGTGACGATGTCGTTCGGCTCCTCCCGGGTGGCCGTCGCGATCGGCCGGCTGCTGTCCCGGTCAGCGCGGGTGCCGGACCCGCCCTTCGAGTGGGCGCAGACCGACGGGCCGTGGTTCGAGAACAGCATCGCCACCCTCGAGGAGCGCGAGGACGGGCTCGCGCTGACCTGGGAGGCCGGCGTGGTCCACGGCGGCGACGAGCTGCACCCGCGGCTGGAGACGGTCGCCCGGGTGCTGGTCCGGCCGGCCTGACGGGACTGACGGGCCTGACGGGTCAGCCGGGGGTCCGGGTGGTCGACCCGGCGCGGGCGTCCAGCGGCAGCCCCAGCAGCACGTTCTCGACCACCTCGCTCAGCGCGGGGTGGATCCAGAACTGCCCCCGGGCCACCTCGTGGGCGGTGCTGCCCAGCGACATCGCCTGCACCAGCGGCTGCACCAGGAGCGAGGCCTGCGCGCCGAGGACGTGCGCGCCGAGCAGCCGCCCGGTGTGCGGGTCCGCGAGCACCTTCGCGAAGCCGCTGGTGTCCTCCATCGCCCACCCGTAGGCGGTGTCGCCGTAGGCGTGCCGTGCGGCCACGAACGCGACGCCCCGGTCTCGGGCCTGCTGCTCGGTGAGCCCGACGCTGGCCACCTGGGGGTGCGAGAACACCGCGCTCGGGACGTGGTCGTGGCTGGCTCGCACCAGGTCGTCGGGGTGCAGCAGGTTGTGCCGGATCACCCGCGCCTCGTGGTTGGACACGTGCTTGAGCTGGTAGCGGTTGCTCACGTCGCCCAGCGCCCAGACGCCTTCCGCGGTGGTGCGCTGGTGCTCGTCGACGACGACCAGCCCGCGCTCGTCGACCGCGACCCCGGCCCGGTCCAGGTCGAGGCCGTCGGAGTTCGAGCGGCGCCCGGTGGCCACCAGCAGCAGGTCCGCCTCGCAGGTGCCGCCGTCGTCGAGCTCGGCGCGCACCCCGCCGTCGCGCTCCCGGACCCGGCGCACCTGGGTGTCCAGGCGCACGTCCCAGCGCCGCCGCGCCACCTCGGTGAAGCGCGCCGAGACGTCGTGGTCCTCCTCCCGCAGCAGCGCACCCGACCTGTTCACCAGCGTCACGTGGGCGCCGAACGCGGAGAACACGTGGGCGAACTCGGCGGCGACGAACCCGCCGCCGACGATCAGCACCCGTCCGGGCAGGTCGTCGACGCGCATCACCGTGTCGCTGGTGTGGAACGGCACCGCGTCGAGCCCGTCGATGGGCGGCGTCACCGGTCGGCTGCCGGCCGCGACCACGATGTCGTCGGCCGTGATCAGCTCACCGGTGCCGGTGTCGAGGGTGCGCTCGCCCACGAACCGCGCGTGGCCCTCGTAGAGCGTCACGTTGGGGCTGGCCTCGGCGCGCCAGTGCCGGCCGGCCACCGAGATCGGGTCGATCCGGCGGAAGATCCGGTCCCGGATCTCCGGCCACCGGGCCCGCTCGAACGAGGTCTCCAGGCCGAGCCGGTCCCCGTGCGCCGCGGCGTGCGCGAGGTCCGCCGGGTAGACGAACATCTTGGTCGGGATGCAGCCGACGTTCAGGCAGGTGCCGCCGAAGGTGCCCTTCTCGAGGATGGCCACCGAGCGGTCGCCGAACTCCTCGTCGACGATCGAGTTGCCGGACCCGCTGCCGATGACGGCGAGGTCGAAGTGGCGAGGTCCTGGGTCGGGTGGGGCAGGGGTGCGCACCGGGCCATCCTGCCTGTGATCCCGCCGACACGCAGGTCCCGGGGGACGCGCGTGGACGCCGGCGGCGGTGTGAGCGAGGACATGCGCCGGCCGGGCAGACGTGGGACGCCGGGTGTGTTGTGTCTCGTGAGGCCCGAGAATGGGCACGTTGCAGCGTCCGGTGTGCAGGAGAGGTGAAGTCATGGCGAACGTCCAGATGCCCGCGAGCGACCGTCACCAAGTGGTGGTGATCGGGTCAGGTTTCGGGGGGCTGTTCGGCGCGAAGGCTCTCAAGCACGCCGACGCGGACGTGACGATGGTGGCGAAGACCACCCACCACCTGTTCCAGCCGCTGCTCTACCAGGTCGCGACCGGCATCCTGTCCGAGGGCGAGATCGCGCCGCCGACGCGCGAGGTGCTCTCGGGGCAGAAGAACGCGCGGGTGGTCCTCGGCGAGGTCTCCGAGATCGACCTCGAGGCCCGCACGGTCACCTCGCACGTGCTGAACCGGGTCACGGTGACGCCGTACGACTCGCTGATCGTGGCCGCCGGGGCCGGGCAGTCCTACTTCGGCAACGACCACTTCGCGGAGTTCGCTCCGGGGATGAAGAGCATCGACGACGCGCTGGAGCTGCGCGGCCGGATCTTCGGCGCGTTCGAGCTCGCGGAGATCGCCGAGACCGAGGAGGAGATCGAGCGGCTGCTCACCTTCGTGGTGGTCGGCGCCGGGCCGACCGGGGTGGAGATGGCCGGGCAGATCGCCGAGCTCGCGCACCGCACCCTGAAGAAGGACTTCCGCCGGATCAACACCCGGCGCGCCCGGGTGATCCTGGTCGACGCGGCGCCCCAGGTGCTGCCCCCGTTCGGCGCGAAGCTGGGGGAGAAGACCAAGACCGACCTGGAGAAGCTCGGGGTCGAGGTGCAGCTCGGGGCGATGGTCGTCGACGTCGACGAGCGCGGCCTGGAGGTGCAGGACAAGGACGGCACCCGCCGGCGCATCGACGCGGTGACGAAGGTGTGGGCGGCCGGGGTCTCGGCCAGCCCGCTGGGCAAGATGCTCGCCGAGCAGACCGGTGCGCCGCTGGACCGGGCCGGCCGGATCGGCGTGAACCCCGACCTCACCCTGCCCGGGCACCCGGAGGTGTTCGTGGTCGGCGACATGATCAACCTGGACCACCTGCCGGGGGTCGCGCAGGTCGCGATCCAGGGCGCGAAGTACGCCGCCAAGCAGATCCAGTCCCGGCTCGCGGGGAAGGCGCCGGAGCAGCCGTTCCGCTACTTCGACAAGGGCAGCATGGCCACCATCTCGCGGTTCCGCGCCGTCGCCATGGTCGGCAAGCTGCGGGTGACCGGGTTCCTGGCCTGGCTGATGTGGCTGGGCGTGCACCTGGTCTACATCACCGGCTTCAAGAACCGGGTCACCGCGCTGCTGCACTGGCTGGTCAGCTTCATCGGCCGCGGCCGCTCGGAGCGGACCGCCACCGAGCAGCAGATCTTCGGCCGGCTGGCCCTGCAGCGGCTCAACAACGGGGCCTCGGACCTGGTCAGCCGGCCCGGGGCCTACGACGCCTCCGACGAGCTGCTGGAGGCGAGCCGCCGCGCCGAGCTCGAGGCCCGCGCGGCCGAGGAGGCTCGGCTCACCGACTCCGGCGAGCGCGGTGTCCGGCAGGACGCCTGACCCGCGCGGGTCAGGCCGGCTCAGTCCTCCTCGATGACGTGCACCGCGGCCTCCTCGGCGCTCGCGCCGGCGCCGTCGATGCCGATGTCCTCGGCCACCAGGTCCTTCTCCTCGTCGGGACCGAGGCCCTCGTCCTCGTCGACGAGCCGGCCGGCCCGCGCCGTACCCACCTCGCCGCCGACCTGCTCGCCCTCCTCGGCGGCCGCCAGGTAGGGGTCCGGCTCGACCTCCTCCTGCGCGATGCGCTGGTCGAGGCTCTCGCCGTGCTCCTCCTCCCAGGCGGTGTTGCCGAAGCGTTCGGCCGCGGAGTAGCGCTCCGGGGGTGAGTAGCCCTCGTCGAGCACGTCGTCGACGCCCCGGTCGACCAGGGTGTCCTCGGGCTGCAGCTGGTCCTCGTCGTCGACGCTGTACTGCTCTCCGCTGTTCTCGCTCATGCCCTCAGCCTTACCCCGCGGCACCCGAAAACCAACCCCGTCCCGGGTGGCCCCGACCACGCGAGGCGCTGCTCGGGGTGCGCTACTCGAAGCGCGCGGGGCGTACGTCGGACCGGGCCATCGCCTCGCGCGCCCAGCGCGGCAGGATGAACAGCCCCTCCGCCTCGACCGTGGGGTTGCCCGCGGCGTCGCGGAGGTGGCCGCGGACCGTGCTCTTGACGCCGTCGGTGCCGTCCAGCCAGGCCTCCGCGGAGAGGTCGCCGAGGGGGGTGGGCCGCCGGTAGTGCAGGGTGAGCCGGCCGGTCATGCCGGGGGCGCCACCGGCGGCGGCGGCCTCGCCGCACAGCTGGTCGAGCAGCAGCGCGCTGACCCCGCCGTGCACCAGACCGGGCGGGCCCTCGTAGAGCGCGTCGAGGTGGAACGACGCCCAGGCCCGGCCGTCCGGGGAGCGCTCGACGCGCAGCGGCGGCGCGATCGGGTTGCGCAGGCCGACCACCGCGTTGCCGTGGTTGCGCACCGAGCCGTCGTGGTCGATCTGCACGCCGTGCGGCCCCTCGCGGGCGTCCTTGCGCAGCCGGGCGGTGAGCGCCTCGAGGGCCGCCTGCACCTCGGCCACCTCCTCGTGGTCGACCCGGGTGCGCAGCTGGGCGTCCATGAACTCCCGGGTCGCCTGCGCCAGCGCGCCGAACACCCGGTCGTGCGTGGCGGCCTGCTCGGGGGTGAGCTTCGTGCGCTGGTACGAGTCGGCGTCCATCCGTCGAGGTTAGGACACCGGGCGCGGGCCCGGGCCGCCGATGTGGGAGAGGCCACAAGACGGACTCGATCCGCACGCGGGCCGTAACGCCACCCCCCGAGGGCTCGTTGGCCCCGGGTAAAGGAAACGCAACTCCACGGGTCCGCCGACGAGGCGCGACGCCCACGCAGGACCCGTCGAAGGGAGAACGATGCGCACCCATCTCGGGAGACTGAGAGTCCCGGCGGCCGCCGGGGCCGCCGTCGCCCTCGTCCTGCTCGGGGCGGCGCCGGCGTCGGCCAGCGACCAGAACGATCCGGTCGGGACCCTGCTCGACGACCTCGGCCACCAGGTCGCGCAGCAGACCGCCCAGGCCTCGCCGAGCCCGGCCACCCCGGCCGCGGGGACGGACTCGTCGGCCGTCCCGGCGCCCTCGGACGACTCCGACTCTCCGGGGCACGAGACCGCCGACCCGACGCCGCCCGACCACGGCGGCACCCAGCAGGTGCACAGCGACGTCGGCGGCAACGACGTCGCGGACGTGGGCGGCACCAAGGCCACCACCCGCGACGACGACAGCACGAAGTCCGATTCCACGCTGCTGGCCCTGGGCGGGCAGGAGGTCCTCGGCGCGCACGCGGACTCGCGCAGCAACGGTGAGAGCCACGCCGGTGACCCGCTCGCGCCGGTGTGCGAGGGCAGCGGCGGGCAGGTGTGCCTGGAGGTGCTCTACGCCGACGCGGTCGCGACCGACGACGGCTCCGCCTCCCACGCGCGCAGCCGCAACGGCGTCGCGAACACCTGCCTGGGCGGGTCGAGCGCCGACCCCAGCACCGGTTGCGACGGACCGGTGGCCGCAGGGGCGGCCACCAGCCGCGCCGAGTCCGGACGCGACCAGGCGAGCGGGCGCACCACCGCGAGCTCGGAGTCCGACCTGGCGCACGTGTGCGTCCAGCCGGACCCGTCGAACGGCTGCGCCCTGGGTGCCGACGCCCTGCACTCCGAGGGCCAGGCCGACTCCGGCGGCGCCAAGCCGACCGCCTCGCGCGACTCCTACCTGCTGGGCGTCACCGCCAACGGCGAGGACCAGGGCCGGGTGGACCAGCCGACGGCGATCGCCGTCCAGCCGGCGTGCGCGCCTCCGAGCCTGGTCTGCGCCTACCTGAACCAGGGCGAGACCTACCTGGGTGACCGGACCGCGGGACACGCCCAGGACGCCCTGGACGCGCGGGTCCTCCCGGACACCCCGCTGCAGGCGACGGCCGACCTGGGCCGCACCGAGACGCTGGTGCACAACGACGGCGGCGAGGCCGTCCAGTCGGGCGGCGCCTCGAACGGCCCCGGACCCCAGGTCCCCGGCGCCGAGGCCGGTGGTCCGCGCAGCCCGGGCGGCAGCGGCGGCGGCCTGGCCGGCGTGCTGCCGAACACCGGCGGCGTGTGGACCGGCGTCCTCGCCGCGGGCCTGGGGGCCCTCGGCCTGGGCGCGCTGCTGATGGCCGCGGGCCGTCGCAGGACCCTGGCCTGACCGGCTCGCACCCACGACCGGGGCCGGCGACCACGCCGGCCCCGGTCCCGCGTTCGGAGGAGGATCGATGGCACGTCGGGACCCGACGTTCGTCGCGCTGGTGGCGCTGGGGGCGCTGGCCCTGCTCGGCGGTGGCCTGTTCGCCTACGTCACGGCCCGCGACACGCTCCGCGGCACCGGGGACACGACGGACCCGGCACCCGCGGCCCTGCACACGCACCGTTTCGCGTCCAAGGCCGGTGGGTTCAGCCTCCGGGTGCCGACGGACCTGACCGTGAAGCGGTCCGGTGCCGGCGCCCGGTTCACCAGCGCCGACCAGGACCTCGTCGTGTCGGTCGGCCCGATCCCCGGCGGCCCGCTCCGCTCCGCGACCCGGGGCTTCCTGGACACGCTGCGGAAGAGCTACCCGCAGGTGCAGGTGCTCGGTCGCCGGAACGAGCGCGTCGGCGGGCACCGCGCGCTGGCCACCTACGGCCGGACCCGCAACGCGGGCCGGATCCCGCTCCGCTTCGTGGCCGTCACGGTCGCCGCCCGGCCGCGGAACTACGTCCTCGCGGCGTTCACCGCCCGCGACACCGACCCGACCGTCGTGCTCCCGCGGGTGGACACGATCGTCAACAGCTTCCGGGTGCGGGCGCGGCACTGAGGGCCCGGCGCGACACCGGGCGGTTCCTGCCCCCTGTGCAGGAACCGCCCGACCCCGAGCCCTCCCGGGTCGCGCTCGGTGCTCGCCCCTTCGGACAACGACCCGGGGTCGCTCCGGTTACGTGACGTGGGTCTCGTCCCCGCGGATCCGGTGAGCCATCGGCCCCGGTGGGTACCCTCGACGCACCATGGCACTGAAGATCCGACCCCGACACCTCGGCCGCTACCGGCAGATCGCCACCTTGCTGGTGCGGCACGGCCGCGGCGACCTGGTGCGCTCCGCCGGGATGGACGACGTCCTCGACGACGAGGTCGGCGCCGCGGGTGACCCCGACGCCGCGGCGCAGCTCGCGGACGACCTCGAGCGGATGGGCCCCACGTTCATCAAGCTCGGCCAGCTGCTGTCCTCGCGGGTGGACCTGCTCCCGCCGGCGTACGTCGAGGCGCTCTCCCGGCTGCAGGACGACGTGGAGCCGTTCGGGTTCGACGAGGCCGAGGAGATCGTCAGCGGCGAGCTCGGGGTGCGGCTGTCGCGGGTGTTCCCGACCTTCGACCGGGAGCCGATGGCGGCGGCGTCGCTGGGACAGGTGCACCGCGCCACGCTGCGTGACGGCCGCGAGGTCGTGGTCAAGGTGCAGCGGCCGGGCATCCGCGCGCAGATCCTCGAGGACATGGAGGTGCTCTCCGACCTGGCCGAGTTCATCGACGCGCACACCGAGCTCGGGCAGCGCTACGGCTTCGGCGACCTGCTGGTGGAGTTCCGGTCCGCGCTCGTCGACGAGCTCGACTACCGCCGGGAGGCCGACAACCTGGCCACCATCGGCCGGATCCTGGAGGGCAACGAGCACATCATCGTGCCGGCGCCGCACCCGGACCTGACCACCGGCCGGGTGCTCACGATGGACTTCGTCAAGGGCACCAAGGTCACCGACCTCGGGCCGCTCGGGCGCCTGGAGCTGGACGGGGCACCGTTGGCGGACGCCCTGTTCGAGGCCTATCTCAAGCAGGTCCTGGTGGAGGGTGTCTTCCACGCCGACCCGCACCCCGGCAACGTGCTGCTCACCCCCGACAACCGGCTGGTGCTGCTCGACGTCGGGATGGTCGCGCGCCTGGTCCCGGCGCTGCGCGAGAAGCTGGTCAAGCTGCTGCTGGCGCTGGCCGACGCCCGCCCGGACGAGGTCTCCCGGATCGCCCGCACAATCGGGGAGGAGCAGTCCGGGTTCGACGCGGCGCTCTTCGACCGCGCGGTCGCCGAGGTGGTCGGCCGGTCCGCGGACGCGTCGATGTCCGACCTGGACATCGGAGCGACGCTGCTGCGCCTGACCGACAAGGCCGGCCAGGCGGGGCTGCGGATGGACCCCGAGCTGGTGATGCTCGGCAAGACGATGCTCAACCTCGACCAGGTGGCCGCCACCCTGGACCCGGACTTCGAGCCGCGGGCCGCGCTCAAGCGGCACGCCGCGGAGCTGATGCGCTCCTCGATGCACACCACGCCGGCGGCGATGATGGCCTCGCTGCTGGAGGCGAAGGAGTTCGCCGAGGCGCTGCCCGGCCGGGTCAACCGTGCCTTCGACGCCATCGGCGAGGGGCACTTCGAGCTGCGGATCAACGCCTTCGACGAGGACGAGTTCCTGCGTGGCCTGCACAAGCTGGCCAACGTGGTCGCGGCCGGGCTGATCCTGGCCGCGATGATCATGGCCTCCGCGCTGCTGGCCCGGTCACCGGACGGCACCCCCACGGTGGAGAACCGCATCGCGCTGGTGGTGTTCGTGATCTCGATCGTCGCGGCGCTGGGCATGCTGCTCCGGATCGTCTGGCAGACCAAGAACGTGCGCGCCAACCGGCGTCCCTGACCCGGGGGCCGGCGCTCAGGTCGCCAGCGTGGTGAGCCGCTCCAGCTCCGGCCGGTAGGCGCCGCGCCGGGCGGCCCCGTTCAGCTCGGCGCGGTGCCGGAGCGCCTCCTGGGCCGCGGCCCGGTGGCCGTCGTCGCCCGCCCAGGCGCGCAGCACCGGCGCCTGCAGGGCGCGGCCGAAGGAGAAGCTCTGCTCCCAGGGCTGCCCGCCGTGGAGGTTCAGCGCGTTCAGCCGCGCCGTCGCCTGCTCGTCGGACTGGCCGCCGGACAGGTACACCACGCCGGGCACCGCGGCCGGCACCGACTGCCGCAGCACGTCGATCGTGGCCGCGGCGATCTGGTCGTCGCTCGCCTGGGCCGGGCAGTCCTTGCCCGGCAGCACCATGTTGGGCTTGAGCAGGCTGGCCTCCAGCACCACCCGGTGCCGGGCGAGCTGGGCGTACACCGCGCGCTGCACGCGGACCGTCACCTCGGCGCACCGTTCGAGGGGGTGCGCGCCGTCCATCAGCACCTCGGGCTCGACGATCGGCACCAGGCCGGCCTCCTGCGCGAGCGAGGCGTAGCGGGCGAGCGCGTGCGCGTTCGCGTCCACGCAGGTGGCGGTGGGCAGCCCGGCCCCGATCCGGATCACCGCCCGCCACTTGGCGAACCGGGCGCCCAGCCCGGCGTACTCCTGCAGCCGGCCGCGGAGCCCGTCGAGGCCCTCGGTGACCACCTCGTCGGGGAAGCCCGCCAGCGGCCGGGTGCCGCCGTCGACCTTGATGCCGGGGATCACGCCCTGCCGGCGCAGCACCTCCGGGACCGGGGTGCCGTCGCCGGCGGCCTGCCGGATGGTCTCGTCGAACAGGATGACGCCGCTGATGAAGTCCCCGATCCCCGGAGTCGTGAACAGGGTCTCGCGGTAGGACCGGCGGCGCTCGAGGGTCGACTCCAGGCCGATCGCGGCGAGCCGCTTCGCCATCGTCGGCGTGCTCTCGTCGGCGGCGAGGATGCCCTTGCCGGGCGCCACCAGGGCACGTGCGGTCACGATCATGGACTCGAGATCCATGGCAGCACTCCTTCGTCTCTCCGGCCCCCTGCCGGAGCCTCTCGCCAGCGTGCGCCGCCGGCGGGTGGAACCACCACGGGCGTTGGTCCCGGATCGGGCGACCGCCGGCCGGTCAGTCGGCGGGCGGGGCCAGGAAGACGACCTCGGCGTCCCGCTCGGGCAGCTTCGTCCCCTCGTGCACGACCTGGGTGGTCCCGTCCCGGTGCACGAACAGCAGCACCGCCCGCGCGTCGTACCTCGCCTGGAGGTCGGCCAGCGTGAACTCGGCGGTCAGCCGGGTCCGCTTGACCCGCATCCCCGCCTCGAGGCGCTGCAGCAGCTCCGGATGGGAGAGCGCGGGCAGGAACGGCGCCCGCGCGGTGAGGTGTCCGGCGGCGTCCTTGCGGGCGCTGGCCCGGCCGCCCTGCTGCTCGGTGCGGCGCAGCGCGAACACGTGCGTGCGGCCCAGGGTCCGGGCGAACTCGCGGGCCGCGGTGGCGTTGTGCTCGTCGTCGCGGGTGCAGGCGACCAGCGTGCCGAGCCCGGACAGGTCCATGTCCCGCACCGCGAACTCCGAGAGGATGTTCGCGGTCACCGTGGTCAGGCCGGCCATCCGTGCCCGGGACAGGTCGAGGTACTCACGGGCGACGATCAGCGTCGGCACCCCCAGCTCGTCGAGCAGCCGGGCGGACTCGACCACCCACGGGTTCACCCCGGCGAACAGCACGCCCTGCGGCGAGGTGCTGGCCAGGCGCAGCCGCTCCGCGAGCCGACCGACCCCGAAGCCGTACACCGCCACCGTGCAGACGATCACCAGGAAGATCAGCGGCACCATCTGCCGGGCCTCGCCGGCGAGCCGGTCCAGGTCGGCGGCCTGGGCGGCGTACGACGCTGCGGCGGACCCGGTCGCCTCGGCGGCCCGGGCGGCCATCCTCTCGCCCGCGTGGGTGAGGTCCAGGGCGAAGATGCTGGCGATCGCGGCTGCCACGATGCCGCGCGGCGCCATGCCGGCGAGCAGCGTGCGCTCCTCGCGGGTGGCCCGGGTGCCGAGCAGGCCCACCAGCACGCTGACCGGGCGCACCACCAGCACCAGCAGCAGGAGGAAGACCGCCGCCTGCGGGGCGACCTCCCACAGCTGGGCGGGGGTGACCCGGCCGGCCAGCACCACGAACAGCCCGCCGACGAACAGCACCTGCAGGTGCTCTTTGAACTCCCGGACGTGCTCGAGGTGCAGGTCCGGCCGGTTGCCGAGGAAGACCCCGAGCACGGTGACGGTCAGCAGCCCGCTGTCCGGCTGCACGGCGTCGGAGAGCATCAGCGCGCCGACCGCGGCGGCCAGGAACACCACGCCGTGCAGGAAGTCGGGGACGGCGTTCCTGCGCATCAGCCGCTCGAGCAGGTAGCCCAGGACCAGCGCGATCCCGAACCCGACCAGCAGCGTCTTGCCGAGCGAGGCCAGCACGGCCGGCAGGGCGTCCCCGATGCCGCCGGCGACGACGCCCTGGAACACCAGCAGCGCGAGCACCGCCCCGATCGGGTCGACGACGATGCCCTCCCAGCGCAGCATCGAGGAGACCCGGCGGGTGGGCCGGAGCTGGCGCAGGATCGGGGCGATCACGGTGGGCCCGGTGACCACCAGGATCGCACCGACCAGCAGGGCGATCTCGACCGCGAACCCGACGGCCAGGGCGGCGACCGTGGTCAGCGCCCAGGCCAGCAGCACGGTCACCGTGCACAGCCGCAGCACCGGCCGGCCCAGGTCGCGCACGTGCGCGATCCGCAGCGACAGGCTGCCCTCGAACAAGATGATGCCGACGGTCAGCGTGACCCCGGCGAACAGCACGTCCCGGCCGAGGACCTCGTCGGGCCGGGCCAGCTGGCCCAGGCCGAACCCGACCAGCAGCAGCACCAGGATCGAGGGGACCCGCAGCTGCCAGGCCAGCCACTGGGCGGCCACGGCGACCACGATGACCAGGGCGAGGTAGCTGCCCGGCGGCACGTCCTGCAGGGCGCCCGCCGCCGCGGCCCAGATCTGGGTCAGCATCCGGGCCACCCTTCCGGGTCCGTGGGGCGGGAGGCAAGTGCGGCCCGCCCGGACGTGGGGGACGTCTCACGCGTCCGGACGTGACTCCCGGACCACCGAGTCCACCACCGCCACCAGGTCCCCGGCGGTGGCCGCGGCCACCCGCCGCTGGCGCTCGTAGGACGCGCCCCGCCGCGGGATCTCCAGTACGGCGTCGAGCTCGGCGACGCAGCCGAGCCGGACCGCGACCGGCTCCAGCCGGGCCACCAGGTCCACGAGGTCCTCGGTGATCGGCCGCTCGTTGCCCGCCGCGTCGAGGATGATGTCGGTGTCGAGGCCGTAGCGCGCCGAGCGCCACTTGTTCTCCTTCACGAACCACGGGGGCATCGTCGGCAGCGTCTCGCCGGCCTCCAGCCGGTCGGCGAGGTCGACCACCAGGCAGTGGGTGAGCGCGACGAGCGCCGCGAGCTCGCGCCGGTCGGAGACCCCGTCGCAGACCCGGACCTCCACGGTGCCCAGCCGGGTGGAGGGCCGGATGTCCCACCGGATGTCCTTGAGGTGGTGGATGACACCGGTGCGGAGGTAGCCGTCCACGAAGGCCTCGAACTCCTCCCACCGGGTGAACTGGGCCGGGAGCCCCGCGGTGGGCAGCTGCTGGTAGAGCAGCGCCCGGTTGCTCGCGTAGCCGGTGTCGTGGCCGAGCCAGAGCGGGGAGGACGCGGACAGCGCCTGCAGGTGCGGGAACTGGTTGAGCAGGGCGGTGATGATCGGCATCACGTGCTCGCGGCGGCACACGCCGACGTGCACGTGCACGCCCCAGATCAGCATCTGCCGGCCCCACCACCGGGTGCGCTCGATCAGCTCCTCGTAGCGCGGACCGGGCGTGAGCAGCTGGGTGGACCACTGGGCGAAGGGGTGCGTGCCCGCGGAGTAGAGGTCCACGCCGAGCTCGTCGGCCACCCCGCGCACCAGCAGCAGCGACTCGTCGAGGTCGGACATCACCTCCGCGACGGTCGTGCACGGGCCACTGACCACCTCGACGGTGTTGCGGAGCAGCTCGGTGTGCAGCTTGGGCGACTCGCCGGCCCGCTGGTGGAGCCGCTCGAACAGCTCCTCGGCGCAGTTCGCCAGGTCGCGGGTGGTCTTGTCGACCAGCGCGAACTCCCACTCGACGCCCAGGGTAGGCCGGGGTGAGGCTGCGAACTCGAGGGCCACGTCCCATCGAAACACACCGGTCGCGGCCGCGCGAGAGCCCGGACGGGCGGGTGTGCGCCAGAATGGCGGGGTCGTCGAGCGGCCCGAGGAGACCAGCAGGTGATCGACTTCGCGAGCGGCCCCGACGTCGTCGTGCACGGGGAGAACATGGACGTGCTGCCCAAGTTGCCCGACGGGTCCTTCCAGCTGGTCTACATCGACCCGCCGTTCAACACCGGCGGCCGGCAGCAGCGCCGTACCCTCGCCGCGACCCGGGAGGAGGCCGCCGCCGGCGACCGGACCGGGTTCGGCGGCCGGCGCTACTCGACGGTGGAGACCGGCCGGATGTCCTACCCGGACTCGTTCGAGGACTACCGGGGCTTCATCGCGCCGCGGCTGGAGGAGGCCCGCCGGCTGCTGGCCGACTCGGGCACGCTGTACTTCCACATCGACTGGCGCGAGGCGCACTACTGCAAGGTGCTCCTCGACGAGATCTTCGGCCGCGACAGCTTCCTCAACGAAATCATCTGGGCCTACGACTACGGCGGCCGGGCGCGGGACCGGTGGCCGGCCAAGCACGACACGATCCTGGTCTACGTCAAGCAGATGGGGGCGCACCTGTTCGACCAGGACGCGATCGACCGGGTGCCCTACCTCGCCCCCGGCCTGGTGTCGCCGGAGAAGGCCGCCCGCGGCAAGCTGCCCACCGACGTGTGGTGGCACACCATCGTGTCCACCACCGGCCGGGAGAAGACCGGCTACCCGAACCAGAAGCCGGAGGGCGTGCTCCGGCGGGTGCTGCAGCCGTCGTCACGCCCCGGCGACTGGGTGCTGGACTTCTTCGCCGGCAGCGGTACGACGGGCGCGGTGGCCGCCGCGACGGGGCGCCGGTTCGTGCTCGTCGACGAGAACCCGGAGGCGGTCGAGGTGATGCGCGCCCGGCTGGACGGCGGCACCGCCTACCTGGACGTGGACGGCCGCCCCCTCGGATAGCCCGTTCGGGCCATGTCATCCGGCGGTTGGATAGCCGAAAGGACATACGAGAGGGGCGCAAGGCGCCTACGCTCGTCCACGAGGAGAATGCGACGCATGCCTGACTCTGCCCTGGTTGGGGGCTGATGTGAGCTACGGGGTCCCCGGTCCGGGAAGCGAGAGCCCCGGGACGGACGCGCACCTGACCGCCCTGCTCGCCCACGCGTCCTCCACCCTCGCCGACGAGGCGGACGAGTGCGTGCACCGCTTCTACGTCGACCTCGAGGAGCACCCGGACGCCAAGGCCGTGCTCGACCGGCTCACGCACGTCGAGCGCGCTCGTCTGGAGCGGGCCCAGGCGGCGCACCTGCGCGGCCTGCTGTCCCCGGACCTCGACCCGTACGAGGCGCAGGAGCGCAGCCGGGAGGTCGGTCGGGTGCACGCGATGGTGGGCGTGGACCTGGACTGGTACGTCTCGGCCAGCAGCACCTTCCAGCGACTGGTGCTGGACCGGGTCGACGCCGGTACCGGACCGGCGGACCGGACCGCGATGCACGCGGCGGTGGGCGCCCGGTTCACCGCCGACCTGCACGCCGTGCTCAGCGGTTACCGGGACGTGGACAGCGCCCAGACCCGGGTGATGATGGCGCTCACCCAGGTGGTCGCCGACGCGCGCACGGTCGCCGACCTCGCCCGGGGGGTCCTGGACGCGATGTCCTGCCTCGACGGCATCGTGGCCGGCTTCCTCGGCCGGCCGGACCGCTCCGGGCGCTTCCAGTTCGAGGTCGGTGCGGGCGAGGGCGTCGAGGACTTCATGGCGCTGGTCCTCGAGGAGGGCACGCCCACGATCACCACCGCCGGTGGTGCGCCCAGCGGGATGGGCCCCGCGGGGCAGGCCTGGCGCACCGGGACGATCGTCCGGTCCGACTCCTACCTCACCGACGCGGCGACCGCGCCCTGGCACGAGTGGGGCCGGCGGTTCGGTTGGCGGTCCAGCGTGGCGGTGCCGCTGTGCGGGCCGCGCGGCGACGCGCGCGCGATGCTGTCGTTCTACGCCCGCTGGCCGGGCTACTTCGCGCACGAGACCCGGACCGGGATGCTGCTGCAGATCAAGCAGATGGTGGAGCGGGCGCTCGGCGACCTGGAGTCCCGGCGGTCCTCCGGAGCCGGCGTCAGCAGCTTCGTCGACCGGGCCACCCACGTCCGGCTGCTCGACAGCGAGCAGGTGGAGATGCTCTACCAGCCGGTCGTCGACCTCGCCACCGGTCGGGTCGCCAAGCTGGAGGGGCTGGCGCGGCTGGTGGCCGGCGAGCGGCTGCTGACCCCCGCCGAGTTCCTGCCCGCGTTCGGCGACGACGAGCTGATGCGGCTCTTCGACTTCGGCGTGGACCACGCGCTCCGGTCGCTGCTGGAGTGGGAGCGCCGCGGGCTGGTCACCTCGGTGTCGGTGAACCTGCCGGTGATGTCGGCGTACGACGACCGCTACGCGCGTGCGGTCGCCTGGGCGCTGGAACGCTTCGACGTGGCGCCGGAGCGGCTCACCCTGGAGCTGCTGGAGACCGGCTACATGGACGGCGACCTGTCCCAGCGGCAGGCGGCGCTCGGCGAGTTCAAGAAGCTGGGGGTCCGGCTGGCGCAGGACGACCTCGGGTCCGGCTACAGCTCCCTGCTGCGGCTGCGGCACTTCGCCTTCGACGTGGTCAAGGTCGACCAGAGCCTGGTCCGCGGCACCGAGTTCGCGCCCCGCTCGGCGCTGCACTTCCTGCGGCCGATCAGCGACATCGCGCACGGGCTGGGGTTGACCGTGGTGCTCGAGGGGCTCGAGAGCGACGGGCTGATCGAGGCCGCGGTCCAGCTCGGCGTGGACGCCGGGCAGGGTTACGCCATCGCCCGGCCGATGCCCGCGGCGGCCGTTCCCGGGTGGGCCGGGTCCTACCGGCTGGACCTGGATCCGGAGCGGCCGCGGACGTCGCTGGGGGCGCTCGCCGGCCACGTCGCCTGGGAGCACCGGCTCACCGCGCTGGCCGGCAGGACCGCCGGCACGGAGCTGCTCGGCACGCGGACCTGCACGCTCTCCGGCTACCTGGGCGGCCGGCCCGACGCCGAGCGGCTCGCCGCCGCGCACGAGGCGGTCCACGTGCAGGCGTTCCGCGCGCCGGGGAGCGCCGCGCACCGGGCGGCGTGGGACTCGCTGGCCGCGCTGATGGGTGAGGCCTGAGTGTCGCCGCCGGCGCAT
>CAVSLP010000005.1:0-16650 GCA_963728775.1 uncultured Actinomycetota bacterium | reverse complement strand
ACTAATTACCAGGGTATGCAGGCAATCTGTCACTTCCCGCGGTGATATCACCACGGGGAGTGACAGTTCTCCTGCATACCTTGGGAATCTGTCTCAGCCCAGGACGGCGGGCGAGCCGGGTCAGAGCAGGCCGGCGTCGTGGACGGAGATGGCGACCTGCACCCGGTTGTCCGCCTCGAGCTTGGTGAACAGCCGGCCCACGTGCGCCTTGACCGTGGGCACGGACAGGTGCAGCGCGCGGGCGATGTCGGCGTTGCTGAGCCCCCGCCCGACGGCGACCGCGACCTCCTTCTCGCGGCAGGTCAGCCGCTCCAGCCGGGTGCGCGCCCGCTGGCTGCGGTCCGGAGACCCGCCGGCGGTCAGCTGCGCGATCAACCGTGCGGTGACGCTCGGGGAGAGCATCGGGTCGCCGGCCGCCACCCGGCGGACCGCCTGGACGATCTCCCCCGGCGGGGTGTCCTTGAGCAGGAACCCGCTGGCCCCGGCGCCGAGGGCGCGGGCCACGTGGTCGTCCTCGTCGAAGGTGGTCAGCACGATCACCCGGGGCGGGTCGGGCCAGCGCCGCAGCGCCTCGGTCGCCTCCAGGCCGTTCATGCCGGGCATCCGGATGTCCATGAGTACGACGTCCGGGCGCAGGTCGCGCGCGAGCGCCAGCGCCTCGCGCCCGTCGGCGGCCTGGCCGACGAGCTCGACCTCGGCCGCGCCGCCCAGGATCATCGCCAGCCCGGAGCGCACCAGCGCGTCGTCGTCGACCATCAGGACCCGGATCACGGCTGCCAGGGTAGCCACCCCCGCAGCTCGAACGCCCCCTCGCGGCGGCCGCTCTCCAGCCGTCCACCGGCGAGCTTGGTGCGCTCCGCCAGGCCGACCAGGCCCAGTCCGGCGCCCGGGGTGGCGGCGCGGCCGCTGCCGGTGCGCGCCGCGTTGCGCACGGTGACGGTCAGCCCCTCGTCGGCCGAGCCCTCCAGGCTCACCGCCACCGCGGTGCCGGGGGCGTGCTTGCGGGCGTTGGTGAGTCCCTCCTGGACGATCCGGTAGGCGGTCCTGCCGACCCGCTCGGGCACCGCGGCAGCGTCTCGCACCAGGTCGGTCAGCCGGACCCGCATCCCGGACTCCTCGGCCTCCCGGAGCAGGCCGGCCACGTCCCCGAACGTCGGCTGCGGCCGGTTCGGGACGCCGTCGTCGCTGCCGCGCAGCAGGCCGAGCACCTGGCGCAGGTCCTCGAGCGCCTCGTGCGCCTTGGTCTGCACCAGCTCGGCCGCGGTCCGCACCTCCTCGGGCGGCAGGTCCGTGCGGTAGGCCAGCGCCCCCGCGTGCATGGCCACCAGGGACATCCGGTGCGCGAGCACGTCATGCATCTCGCGCGCGATCCGGGCGCGCTCGTTGGCCTGCGCCTGGGCGAGCCGCAGCTCCTGCTGGGCCTCGGCCCGCTCCGCGCGGTCCCGCAGGGTCCACAGCAGCTCGCGGCGCGAGCCGATGTACATCCCGGAGACCAGCATCGCGATCGTGAACGCCAGCCCGACGGCGAAGTTGACCCACCAGGGGCTCTCCTGGGCCCGCGGCTGGGTCAGCCAGAACACCTCCGCGCCGGCCATCCCGACCGCACCCACCACGACGACCTGGACCAGGTTGCGTCGGGTGGCCACCGACACGGCGGCCAGCGTGCCCGGGCCGGCGGCGCTGGCGGAGAAGCCGCCGAAGGCGGCGGTCAGCACCGCCACCGGGAACGGCCACCGCCGCCGGAAGAACGACAGCACCAGGCTGACCGCGCCGAGCGCCAGGTCGACCACGAGCAGCACCGGGGCGTGGTGCGCCTGCACCGGCGCGGTGGTCACGGTCACGGACGCGCTGATCAGCAGGGCCAGGGCGGTGCGCCACAGGTGTCCGCGCCAGGTCAGCGGCGGGTTGTACTGCTCGGGGTTCGGCTCCTGCACCGCCCCAGGCTAGGAGCCGCGCGCGACGTACGCCCAGCGACCGGGGTCGCGCCCACCCCCTACTTTCGTCGGCCCGAGCGTATGCCCCCGACCGATGTGGGCCGGCGCGGGACGGGAGAAGGTGGGGCCCATGATCACTGTTGAAGGCGTATCGAAGACCTACGGGGGCTTCCTCGCCGTCGACGACGTGTCCTTCGCCTGCGAGCCCGGCCGGGTCACCGGCTTCCTCGGGCCCAACGGCGCCGGCAAGTCCACGACGATGAGGATCATGGTCGGCCTGACCCCCGCGACCAGGGGGGCCGTGTCCATCGGCGGCCACCGCTACTCCCAGATCCCGAACCCGGGCCGGCACGTCGGGGTCCTCCTCGACGCCTCCGCCCAGCACGCCGGCCGCACGGGCCGGGAGGTGCTCACCCTCGGCGCCCGGACGATGGGCCTGCCCGACGGGCGCGTCGACGAGCTGCTCGAGCTGGTGTCGCTCTCCCCGGGGGAGGCCAAGCGCCGGGTCCGCAACTACTCGCTGGGCATGCGGCAGCGGCTCGGCATCGCGCACGCGCTGCTCGGGGACCCGTCGGTGCTGATCCTCGACGAGCCGGCCAACGGCCTGGACCCGGCCGGCATCCATTGGATGCGCGGGCTGCTGCGCGACTTCGCCGCCCGCGGCGGCACCGTGCTGCTGTCCTCGCACCTGCTGCACGAGGTGGAGCGGATCGCCGACGACCTGGTGCTGATCGGGCGCGGCCGGGTGGTCGCGCAGGGCGCCAAGGAGGAGCTGCTGCAGGCCCACGGGGCCGTGGTCCGCTCCACCGAGGACGACCGCCTCGAGCAGGCCCTGGCACACGCCGGGGTGCACGCCACCCGCGGCGAGGACGGGGCGCTGCGCACCGACGCCGAGCCGGTCCAGGTGGGCAAGGTCGCCGCCGCAGAGGGCATCGCCCTGGTCGACCTGCGTACCGCCGAGGGCGCCGGGCTCGAGGAGATGTTCCTCCAGCTCACCGCCGAGACCCAGCGCGAAGGAGCCCCCGCATGACCGCCGCCGTCACCACGCCCGCCCTCGACCTGTCCGGGACCCCGGGCATCCCGATGACCCGCCTGGTCGCGGTCGAGCTGCGCAAGCTGGCCGACACCCGCGCCGGCAAGTGGCTGCTGATCGCGATCGGGCTGATCACCGCGACGGTGATCGTGATCTTCTCGCTGACCGCGAAGGCCTCGGACCGGACCTTCGTGAACTTCATGGGGGTCACCGCGACGCCGCAGGGCTTCCTGCTGCCGGTGCTCGGGATCCTGCTCGTGACCAGCGAGTGGAGCCAGCGCACCGCCCTGGTCTCCTTCACCCTGGTCCCGGTGCGCGGACGGGTGCTGGTCGCGAAGGTGCTGGCCGCGGTCCTCGCCGGGCTGGCCGCGATCGTGCTGGCCCTGGCGATCGCCGGGGTGGCCACGCTGGTCGCCGGCTCGGGCGACGCCTGGGCCGGGATGGGTATCGACGACGTCGGGAAGTTCGCGCTGCTGCAGGTGCTCGGCATCCTGCAGGGCCTGGCGTTCGGCCTGGTGCTGCTCAGCTCGGCCGCCGCGATCGTGCTCTACTACGTGCTGCCCACCGCGTTCTCGATCGTGACCGGTCTCGTGCACGGGCTCAAGGACGCCCGCCCGTGGCTGGACCTCGGCGCCGCGCAGAGGCCGCTGTACAGCGGTGGCGACCTGGGCGGCCAGCAGTGGGCGCAGCTGGCGGTGGCCGCCTTGATCTGGGTGGCGGTGCCGTTCGCGGCAGGCCTGGTCCGGGTGCTGCGCGCCGAGGTCAAGTAGCCCGCTCGCCGAGCAGGCCGACCAGGGCCTGCGCGTAGGCGCACCCGGCGTCGCCGGACGAGTACGACGTGACCCGCCCGGCGGCGTCGGCCAGCTCCACCCGGTAGGCCGCCCCGTCATACCCGAGGCCCCGGAAGGCGGGGCCGAGCAGCGCCCGCAGCTGGGCCTCGTGGGGCAGCCAGACGACCTCGTCGGCGTCGATGCTGTCCAGCGCCCACTCGGTGGTGCCGTTGAACCGGACCATCCGGTTCGCCCCGACCTGGACCGCGTCGATGGTCATCTGGCTGACCACGAAGACCTCGCCCTCGAGGTCGTGCCCGGGGATGGCGAACCGGTCGCCGGGCTCGGGGTCCCACCCCAGCCCGGCCTCCCGCAGCTGCAGGGCGAGCTCCACGGTGATCACCCGTCCAGTCTGACCCGGCGGGCAAGCCGTCGCTGCTCAATGCAGCAGCACCGCGGCGGCGTGCTCCTCGCCCTCGTGCGAGGTCTCCACCGGTCGACGGCGCGGCAGCAGCAGCGCCGGCACCAGGCACGCGGCCACCAGGACGGTGCCGACCAGGAACGCCGAGCCGAAGGCGTGCGACATGTCGCTGAACGCCTGGGGCAGGATCGACGGGTCGTGCGGCGGGGTGCCGGCGTCGCGGGCGGCGATCAGCTGCTGCACGGCCGAGGAGCCGTTGAAGCCGTTGGTGAGGATCACCGAGAACAACGCGGTGCCGATCGAGGCAGCCACCTGCTGGGTGATGTTCATCAGCGTGGACCCGCGGGCGATCTCGTGGTCGGAGAGCGTCTGCAGCGCCGAGGTCATGATCGGCATCATCGTGCCGCCCATGCCCAGGCCCATCACGAACAGCGCGCCCAGCAGGTAGGCGTACGACGGGTCCGAGACGTCCACACCGGTGGCCGAGACGCTCACCGCGGACGGGTCGACGGCCACCTGGGTGAACATGCCCATCCCGACCACGATCACGGCGATGCCGGCGAGCACGATCTTGCCGGGGCCGATCCGGTCGGTGAGCACGCCGGCGACCGGCATCGTGAGCATCGCGCCGACGCCCTGCGGGGCCAGCAGCACCCCCGCCGCGAGCGTGGTCTCCCCGCGCACCTGCAGGAAGTACGACGGGAACAGCAGGCTGGCGCCGAAGAACGCGATCGCGAACAGCGACATCGCGATCACCGCCACGGTCAACGCCCGGTTGCGGAACAGGTGCAGGTCGATCAGCGGGTGCGCCGGCGCCCGGTACAACGCGCGCAGCACGAAGAGCACCACCAGCACCAGCCCGATCGTGGCCGGGACCAGCACCCTGAGCGCGAGTACGGTGCCCGTCTCGGGGGTCGAGGAGACACCGTACAGGAACAGCGCCAGCCCGGGCGAGAGCAGCAGCATCCCGACGAAGTCGAAGGTCTCCGACGGGGTCGGGCTGTCGGACGGCAGCACCAGCGCGGCGTAGACGAGCGCGCCGAGGCCGATCGGCAGGTTGATCAGGAAGATCCAGTGCCAGCTCGCGACGTCGATCAGCCAGCCTCCGAGGATCGGCCCGAAGATGGGGCCGAGCAGCATCGGCACGCCCAGCACGGCCATCACCCGGCCGATCCGCTCCGGACCGGCGGCCCGGGTCATGATCGTCATCCCCAGGGGCATCAGCATCCCGCCGCCGAGCCCCTGCAGCACCCGGAAGCCGACCAGCATCTCGATGCTGGAGGCCGCCGCGCAGAGCACCGAGCCGGCCGCGAACAGCGCCACCGCGAGCATGTACAGCCGCTTGGTGCCGAACCGGTCGGCGGCCCAGCCGGTCAGCGGGATCACCGAGGCCAGCGCCAGGGTGTAGCCGGTCATCGTCCACGCCACCTGGGCCGGCGACGCCTCGAACACGCGCTGGAAGGTGGGCTGCGCGACGCTCACCACGGTGATGTCGAGGATGGACATGATCGCGCCGAGCACGACGACGCCCGCCACGAGCAGGACCCCGCGGTCGAGCTTCTCGGGGCCGGGCACCGCGTCGGTGGGTGGGGTGGAGGTGGGGCTGGTCACCGGCCAAGCGTAGGCATTCCGGAACGCCCCGGAACCATAATTGGGAAGCCCGTGCCGTGCCGTGCGTCACCCCGGAGCGGGTCAGCCCACCAGGTCGCGGATCGCGGCGGTCAGCCGCGGGTCGTCGGGTACGACGGTCGGGGCGAACCGGGCCACCGCCGCGCCGTCGCCGTCGAGCAGGAACTTCTCGAAGTTCCAGGTGATGTCGCCGGCGCGTCCGGACTCGTCCGCGACGCCCACCAGCCCGTCGTACAACGGGTGCCGGCCGGCGCCGTTCACCTCGACCTTCTCGGTCATCGGGAAGCTCACGCCGTAGGTCGTCGAGCAGAACTCCTGGATCTCCTCGGCGCTGCCCGGCTCCTGGCCGCCGAACTGGTTGCAGGGCACGCCGACCACCGTGAACCCCTGGTCGTGGTAGTCCTCGTGCACCAGCTCCAGCGCGGTGTACTGCGGGGTCAGCCCGCACTTCGAGGCGACGTTGACCAGCAGCGTCGGGCGGCCGGCGGCGATCTCGCCGAGGGTCGCGGGGGTGCCGTCGAGGCGGGCGATCTTGATGTCGAACAGGCTCATGTCGCGACCCTAGCCAGCGGCCGGCTCAGGCCACGTCGAGGGCCCGCAGCGCCATCTCCTCGAGCACCGCGCGCATCTCGGGCTCGGAGAGCATGGCGCTGTGCGGCGTGGAGTTGATCAGCCCGAACACCGCGTGCGCCATCGCCCGGGCCTGCTTGGCGGACAGGTCACGGTGCACCGCCCGCAGCTGGGTCACCCACAGCTCGACGTAGCTGCGCTGCAGGGCGCGGACCCGCTCCTGGGCATCCGCGGGCAGCGATGCCCAGTCCCGGTCCTGTACGACGATCAGCGGCTTGTTGTGCAGCGCGAAGTCGACGTGCCAGTCGACGAGCGCGTGCACCGCCTCGCGGGGGTCCGCGGCGTCGCGCACCCGGGCCCGGCCGACCGACAGCAGCTCGTCGCTGATCGCGATCAGCATCTCGGCGAGCATCGCGTCCTTGGACGCGAAGTGCCGGTAGAGGGCCGGCCCGGAGATGCCGCAGGCGTTGCCGAGGTCGACCACCGACACGCCGTGGAAGCCGCGGGCGGCGAACAGCTCGGCCGCCGTGGAGAGGATCTGCTCACGCCGGGTCGCGGTCATGGTCCCAGCCTAGCGCCGTGAGTTAACGACCGTTCACCTCTCGGTCGACGGCGCCGGGCCGTCCTGGACAGGAAGGACAGCATGCCGAGCACCTTCATGCCGAAACCGCCGTCCCGGGAGCGGTGTCCCGACCCGTCCCGACCGGCCTCGGTCTCCCCGGGCTGACGAATCGCGGGCCGGGTGGTTGGCTGGGGGGATGGACAACCGCGTGCTCGCCGAGCTGACCGACGCGCTGCCGGCGGGGGTGGTGGCCACCGACCCGGACACGGTCGAGAAGTACCGCTACGACTGGTCGCGGGAGCGGGGCGCCGGCACCCCCGCCGCGGTGGTGCGCGCGGAGCACGCCGAGCACGTGCAGGTCGCGGTGCGCTGGGCGGCCGCGCACCGGGTCGCCGTGGTGCCGCGCGGCGCCGGCAGCGGGCTGTCCGGCGGCTCGTCGGCGGTCGACGGCGGCATCGTGCTCAGCCTGGAGCGGATGCGGGCGATCGAGATCGACACCGGCTGCCAGGTGGCCGTCGTCGAGCCGGGCGCGTTCAACGCGGAGGTGAAGGCGGCCGCCGCGGAGCACGGGCTGTGGTACCCGCCCGACCCGTCGTCGTACGAGATCTGCTCGATCGGCGGCAACGTCGCCACCAACGCCGGCGGGCTGTGCTGCGTGAAGTACGGCGTGACCACCGACTACGTGCTCGGCCTCGACGTGGTGCTCGCCGACGGCAGCCAGGTGACGCTGGGCGGCAAGCGGATCAAGGACGTCGCCGGGCTGTCGCTGCTGAAGCTGTTCGTGGGCAGCGAGGGCACCCTCGGCGTCGTCACCCGCGCGATCCTGCGGCTGGTGCCGGCCCAGGCGGCCCGCTCCACGCTGGTGGCCTCCTTCCCCACCGTCGACGACGCCGCCCGCGCGGTGGTCGCGGTCCGGACCACGCTGCGGCCCTCGATGATGGAGCTGATGGACCAGGCCTCGATCAACGCCGTCGAGGACTGGAAGCCGATGGGCCTGGACCGGGGCACCGGCGCGCTGCTGATCGCGCAGTCCGACGCGCCCGGCGCGGCGCGCACCGAGGAGATCGAGGTGATGCGGGCCGCCTGCGGTGCCGCCGGGGCAACCGAGCTGTTCGTCACCGACGACCCCCGCGAGGGCGAGATGTTCGTGGAGGCGCGGCGCCAGGCGTTCCCGGCGATCGAGGCGCGCGGGTCGCTGTTCCTGGAGGACGTCGGCGCGCCGATCCCGCTGCTGCCCGAGCTGCTGGCCGCGATCGGCACCATCGCCGGCAAGTACGACGTCGAGATCCCCGTCGTGGCGCACGCCGGGGACGGCAACACGCACCCGATCATCGTCTACGACCCGGCGGACCGCGGCTGCGAGGAACGGGCCCGGGAGGCGTTCGACGAGGTGATGCAGGCCGCGATCGCGCTCGGCGGGACGATCACCGGCGAGCACGGCGTCGGGCGCACCAAGAAGGCGGCGCTGCCCGACCAGCTCGGCGCGGACGTGATGGCGCTGAGCCGCCGGGTCAAGGCCGCGCTCGACCCGGACGGGATCCTCAACCCGGGCGCGGTGCTGTAGCCGTCTGCTCCACATCCTTGGGGATCAGCAGCGCCACCACGAAGCCGATCATCGCGATGACGGTCATGATCACCAGCGACAGGGCGAAGGACTTGTTGCCGGCGACGCTCGCCCCGGCGAGGACGGAGCCGGCCAGGGCCACGCCCAGCGACGAGCCGAGGTTCGAGACGCTGCGCGAGACACCCGAGATGTCGCCCTGGTCCTTCTCGGGGAAGGCCGACTGGACGACGTTGACCGAGGACGTGAGCATCACGCCGATGCCGGCACCGACCAGGAACAGCCCCGGGAGGTAGGTCCAGATCCCCGAGGTCGCGCGGGCCAGGGCCAGGATCAGCAGCAGGCCGATCACCGTGACGCCGAAGCCGCGGCGGATCAGGAAGCGCTGCGAGCGCCGCCGGGCCAGCCGTCCCGCCGCGCCCGCCGCGAGCAGCACGCCGATGGTGGTGGGGGTGAGCATCAGGCCGGTCTGGACGGCGTTGTAGCCGCGGACCTGCTGCAGGAAGACCGAGATCACGAAGAAGGACCCCTGCATGGTGAGCCACTGGATGGTCTGCGTCGTCAACCCGAGGTTCGAGGTCCGGTTGTGGAACAGCCTGATCGAGACCAGCGGGTCCCGGCCGTGCCGCTCCGTGGAGCGGATGTGCCAGAAGAACCACAGCAGGACCAGGGCACCGATGGCGAAGAACAGCCACACCGGGGAGATGCCGCCCTTCGGGATGAGGACCGTGCCGCCCACGCTGAAGTCCTTGCGGGAGCTGACCCAGCCGTAGGTGGAGGACTGCAGGATGCCGAAGACCACGAAGAACAGGCCGACCGCGGAGAGGACGGCGCCGACCAGGTCGAAGTGCGGGGCGGCCGTCTCGCGCGGTGGGTCGACGAGCTTGCGGGCCAGCCAGGCCACCAGCGCCACGATGAGCACCTGCAGGATGAACGAGGCACGCCAGCTGATCGCGCTGGTCACCAGACCCCCGATCAAGGGGCCCGCCGCGGCGCCCAGGCCGGCGGCCCCGCTGACCATCCCGAAGTACTTGGCCCGCGACTTGGTGTCCGTGAAGAGCACCGTGATCAGGATGTAGATCGGGGGGATCAGCAGGGCCGAGCCGACGCCCTCGAGCAGCGAGTAGCCGATGATCATCAGCGGCAGGCCCTGGGACAACGAGGCCAGCAGGGCGCCGGTGCCGTAGACGGCCAGCCCCCACATGAAGCAGACCTTGCGACCCCAGATGTCGGTCAGCTTGCTGCCCGGGATCATCAGCGAGGCCATCGTCAGGGTGAACAGCGTGATGGTCGTCTGCATGCCGACGACGGTGGTGCCGATGTCGTCGGCGATGGTGGTGATGGCCACGTTCATGTTGCTGCCGGCGTAGCTGGCGACGAACTGCGCCAGCGCGAGCGGGAGCACGACCGAGCCCGCGGCGACCGCCGTGCCGGCCGCCCCCCGGGGCCGTGGCGGAGGACTCACCCGCTCATCGTGTGGCGGCGGGCAGGGCCCCTGCCTCATCCGGCCAGGATGATCCGTGCGGACCCGGCTGTTACGGCCCCACCCGTCGACGGCGGCGTTCGGTGAACCCGAGCTCAGGGCAGGGTGATCGTGGCGCGGACCATGTTGTGGTCCGAGGGCAGCGTCCCGCGGACCTCGAGCGTCTGCGGGTCGAAGTCCAGGACCACCTTCCACTCCTGCACCGGCAGCGCGTTGCTCGCGAAGATCCAGTCGATGCCGTTGCCGGTCTTGGACCGGCTGTCCTCGTAGCCGAAGCTGGCCACGTCGCGGCGGTCGTGGTTGCAGGTGTTCACCCAGCCGTTCACGGTGGACCGGGCCCGCGGGACGCGCACCGGGTTGATCGCGTACTGCTGGTTGAGCACGTCGCCGAACCCCGCGTCCCGCATCGCCGGCAGCATGGTGCCGGCGAGCGCGTCGTACTTCTGGGTGTTGAAGTCGCCGACGCTGACCACCGGGAGGCCGCCGGCGCGCCGGGTCAGCTCGGCGATCAGCTGCCGCCACTGGGCGGCGCGCACGCCGACGTTCCTGGGCTCCAGGTGGGTGCTGGCGAACAGGAACTCGCTGCCGGTCGCGCGCATCCGCAGCACCGCCCAGGCGAGGTAGCGGGGGTTGCTGGTGCCGGACTGGCGGGTGTACCTCTTCGCGCCCTGCCGGACGAGCTCGACGGTGTCGGCGTCGTAGAGGATCCGGTCGCTGTGCGAGGCGCCGCGGTACCGGTGCACGCACCGGTACGACGTCCGCGCGTTCACGCAGTTGTAGGCGTGCGCGTTCGTGAGCCGGTAGTGGCCGCCGGCCTTGTTCAGGCCGTTGCGCAGGTCCAGGTACTGGTTGCGGCCGTCGACGAGTCGGGGTGCCCAGTGCCGGCTGGGATTGACCTCCTGCACGCCGACCACGTCGACGCGCTCGCCGAGGATCTCGGCGATCACCGCGCCGCGCCGCTGCCGCCACGGGCGACGCGCCCCGACGGTCCGGTCCACGCTGACGCTCTGCACGTTGAAGCTGGCCACCCGTACGTCGATCCGGCCGGTGTCCGAGGCGGCGGCCGGGCCGACCTGGGTCGGTGAGCCGACCGTCCCGGCGACCGCGAGGGCCAGGGTCGCGACGGCTGCGAGCGTCCAGCGCATACGTGGTGTCTCCCAGCAGTACGGGGGCGCGCCGATCCCGATGCCGTGCGCGTCCCACTGAGGTATCGGCCGCGAGTGGCCCGCGGCTGGATGGCCCGTTCGGGTGGTTTGCGGCGTCGAACGGCCCCGCCGGGGTTGGGTACGGTCGGTCCATGACTGCGATCGCCGAACGCCACCTCTTCGGACCCGGCCCCTCGAACGCCTACCCGGAGGCCACCGCCGCCCTCGGGCTGCCGCTGCTCGGCCACCTCGACCCGGAGTTCCTGCGGATCATGGACGAGACCTGCGACCGGCTCCGCCGGGTCTGGGGCACCGGCAACGCCCGGACGCTGCCGCTGTCGGCGACCGGCTCCGCGGGCATGGAGGCCGCGTTCGTGAACACCGTCTCCCCCGGTGACGTGGTCGTGGTCGCGGTCAACGGCCTGTTCGGGCAGCGGATGTGCGACGTGGCCGCGCGGTGCGGCGCGGAGGTGGTGGCGGTCGAGCACGAGTGGGGCACCCCGGTCGACCCCGAGCGCGTCGCCGACGCGCACCCGGACCCGAAGGTGATCGCGGCGGTGCACGCGGAGACCTCCACGGGGGTGCTCTCCGACATCGCCGCCCTCGGGGCGGTCAAGGGCGACGCGCTGCTGGTCGCGGACGCGGTCACCTCGATCGGCGGCATCGAGCTGTGCGCGGACGACTGGGGCGTCGACGTGGGCTACGCGGGCACCCAGAAGTGCCTGGGGGTCGCCCCGGGGCTGGCGCCGTTCACGATCAACGACCGGGCCTTCGAGCGCCGGGTGCAGCGGCCGCAGTCGTGGTACCTCGACCTCGGCCTGCTCGGTGGCTACGTCGGCGAGGCGGAGGGCAAGGGCGGCCGGACCTACCACCACACCGCCCCGGTGGCGATGGTCACCAGCCTGCACGCCGGGCTCGGCCGGATCCTCGAGGAGGGCCTGCCCAACGTGTGGGCCCGGCACGAGGCGGCCGGCAAGGTCCTGCACGACGGGCTCGAGGAGATGGGCCTCGAGCTGTTCGCCGCCGAGGGCCACCGGCTGCCCGAGCTCACCACCGTGAAGGTGCCCGAGGGCGTCGACTCCGCCGCGGTCCGCCGGGTGCTGCTCGAGCGCCACAACCTGGAGATCGGCGCCGGGGTCGGCGAGTTCGCCGGCACGGTGTGGCGGATCGGCCTGATGGGCCACAACGCCCGGCCCGACGCCGCGCTGCTCGTGCTCGCCGCGCTGAAGGATGCGATCGCGCTCGTTGGGTAGAACCTGCGGTATGCAGATGCTTTTCACCAACGGTGCAGTTTTCGACGGACGGCAGCACGTGGGCCGCGCCTCGGTCGCGGTCGACGGGGGCCGGGTGGTCGCCATCGGGGAGGACCGGGAGGTCCGGGACGCGGTGGGCGCAGGCGCGGAGGAGGTGGACCTCGGCGGCGGGCTGCTGGTGCCCGGTTTCCAGGACGCCCACATGCACCCGATGGTCGGCGGGCTGGAGCGGCTGCGCTGCGAGATGACCGGCCTGAGCTCCGCCGACGAGTACCTCGAGGCGATCGGCCGGCACGCCAAGGAGCAGCCGGACGCCGCCTGGTTCCGCGGCGGCGGCTGGTCGCTGGGCGCCTTCCCCGCGGGCGGTCCGACCGCCGAGCAGCTGGACCGGGTGGTCCCCGACCGCCCCGCGTTCCTCCCGAGCAGCGACCACCACGACGCCTGGGTGAACACCAAGGCGCTCGAGGTCGCCGGGATCACCGCGCAGACCCCGGACCCGCCGGACGGCTGGTTCGAGCGCGACGAGCGGGGCCGGCCGACCGGGACGATCCGCGAGGCCGCGATGGCGATGGTCGGGGACCACGTGACCACCACCCGCGAGGAGTACTACCAGGCGATGCTGGAGGCCCAGTCCTACCTGCACTCGTGGGGGATCACCGGCTGGCACGACGCGTTGATCGGCGGCTACGCGGGACTCGACGACCCGACCCAGGCCTACCTCGACGCGCTGGACGCCGGCACCCTGACCGCCCGGGTGCGGGCGTCGCAGGTGTGGGACCGGCACCGCGGCGTGGAGCAGCTCGACGGGCTGCGTGAGCAGCGGGAGCGGCTGCGCGAGGCGGGGCTGGACGCGGGCTCGGTCAAGGTGATGGTGGACGGCATCTCCGAGTCGTTCACCGCCGCCGTCACCGAGCCGTACCTCGACCTGACCGGCTGCCGCTGCGGCGACAGCGGGCTGGCGTTCCTGGACCCGGACCGGCTCAAGGAGGCGGTGGCCGCGCTCGACGCGGCGGGCTTCCAGGCGCACTTCCACGCGATCGGCGACCGCGCCGTGCACGACGCGCTGGACGCGGTCGAGCACGCCCGCCGGGTGAACGGGATGAACGACAACCGGCACCAGATCGCCCACCTGCAGCTGGTCCGGCCCGAGGACCGGGCGCGGTTCCGCCGGCTCGGCGTGGCCGCGAACCTCGAGGGCATGTGGGCCCGGGTCGAGACCCCGGCGGTGCAGCTGGTGCTGCCGCACCTGGACCCGGATCGGATCGGCTGGCACTACCCGTTCGCCGACATCGTCGCGGCCGGCGCGGACTTCGCCGGCGGCAGCGACTGGCCGGTGAACCCGCCGAACCCGATGGAAGGGATGCACGTGCTGGTCAACCGCCGTGCCTACACCGAGTCCAGCAACCCGCCCGAGCCGCTGTGCGCGGAGCAGGGGCTGTCCCTGACCCGCGCGATGGCGGCGTACACCGGCGGGTCCGCGTTCGTGAACCACCAACCGGACGCCGGGTCGGTCCAGGTCGGCGCCCGCGCAGACCTGGCGGTGCTCGACCGCGACCCGTTCGCCGGGCCGGTCGACGAGATCGCCGCCGCGCGCGTGACCGCCACCTACGCGCAGGGCCGGTGCGTGTACTCCCGGTAGCGCGCCGGGACCGTGGCGGAGGGGCCCGCCGGCTCGACCCCGGGGGTTAACAGGCGCTAACATTGGCGGTTAATGACCGTTAACACCGGAGGGTAGTCGTGGCTTCCAGCCTCAGCGGTCCGGACCACCCGGGCGGCCTGCGGGCGCTCGTCGACGACCTGCGCGCGCGGCTCGCAGCCGTGCGTGAGGGTGGTTCGGAGTCGGCCCGCGCCAAGCACCTCGACCGCGGCAAGCTGCTCGCCCGGGACCGGGTGGACCGGCTGCTCGACCCGGGCAGCCCGTTCCTGGAGCTGAGCCCGCTCGCGGCGCACGGCATGTACGACGACGCCGTACCGTCCGCGGGGATCGTCACCGGGATCGGCCGGGTGAGCGGGCGCGAGTGCGTGATCGTCGCCAACGACGCCACCGTCAAGGGCGGCACCTACTACCCGACCACGGTGAAGAAGCACCTGCGCGCCCAGGAGGTCGCCCGGGTCAACCGGCTGCCGTGCCTCTACCTGGTCGACTCCGGCGGCGCGTTCCTGCCGATGCAGGACGAGGTGTTCCCGGACAGGGAGCACTTCGGCCGGATCTTCTTCAACCAGGCCAACCTCTCCGCGCAGGGCATCCCGCAGGTCGCCGCGGTGATGGGGTCCTGCACGGCGGGCGGCGCGTACGTGCCGGCGATGTCGGACGAGACGGTGATCGTGAAGGACCAGGGCACGATCTTCCTCGGCGGCCCGCCGCTGGTGAAGGCGGCGACCGGTGAGGTGGTCACCGCGGAGGACCTCGGCGGCGGCGACGTGCACGCCCGCAGGTCCGGCGTGGTGGACCATCTCGCCAACGACGACGCGCACGCGCTGGAGATCGTCCGCTCGATCGTCGCGACCTTCGAGCGGTCCACCTCCGGGCACACGCTGGTCCAGCACGAGCCGGAGGAGCCGGCCGAGGACCCCGAGGGCCTGTACGACGTGGTGCCGACCGACTCGCGGACGCCGTACGACGTGCGCGAGGTGATCCGGCGGGTCGTCGACGGCAGCAGGTTCCACGAGTTCAAGGCGCTCTACGGCGAGACCCTGGTCTGCGGCTTCGCGAAGATCTGGGGCTACCCGGTCGGCATCGTCGCCAACAACGGCATCCTGTTCAGCGAGTCCAGCCTCAAGGGCGCGCACTTCATCGAGCTGTGCAACCAGCGCGGCATCCCGCTGGTGTTCCTGCAGAACATCACCGGGTTCATGGTCGGCCGCGAGTACGAGAACGGCGGCATCGCCCGCGACGGCGCCAAGCTGGTCACCGCGGTCGCCTGCTCGGTGGTGCCGAAGTTCACCGTGGTGATCGGCGGCTCGTTCGGCGCCGGCAACTACGGCATGTGCGGGCGCGCCTACGACCCGCGGTTCCTGTGGATGTGGCCGAACGCCCGGATCTCGGTGATGGGCGGCGAGCAGGCCGCGTCGGTGCTGGCCACCGTCCGCCGCGACGGGATCGAGGCGCGCGGCGAGCGAGTGGTCCGCCGAGGACGAGGAGGCGTTCAAGGCGCCGATCCGCGACCAGTACGAGCACCAGGGCTCGCCGTACTACTCCACCGCGCGGCTGTGGGACGACGGCGTCATCGACCCGGTCGACACCCGCCGGGTGCTCGGCATGGGCCTCGCCGCCGCCGCCAACGCCCCGGTCCCCGAGCCGTCCTACGGCGTCTTCCGGATGTAGTCGCCGATGGCCGAGCCACCTCAACCTTCGACCGGCGAGAAGGGACAACCCATGTTCTCCACCCTGCTCATCGCCAACCGCGGCGAGATCGCGCTGCGGATCATCCGGGCCGCGCGCCGGCTCGGGGTGCGCACCGTCGCGGTGTACTCCGACGCCGACCGGGAGGCGCCGCACGTGCGGGCCGCCGACGCGCGGTCCGCATCGGCCCGACGCCGGCGAGCGAGTCCTACCTGAACATCGAGGCGATCCTCGGCGCCGCCCGCGCGAGCGGCGCGGACGCCGTCCACCCCGGCTACGGCTTCCTCTCCGAGCGGGCCGAGTTCGCCCGCGCGGTCACCGCGGCGGGGCTGATCTTCGTCGGCCCGACGGCCGACGTGATCGACCTGTGGGCCGCAAGGACGCGGCGCGCAAGGTGGCGGTCGCCGCGGGCGTTCCGGTGCTGCCCGCGCGCGCAGCTGCGCGGCGACGACGTGGCGCCGCCGAGATCGGCTTCCCGCTGCTGGTGAAGGCGGCGGCCGGTGGCGGCGGCAAGGGCATGCGGGTCGTCCGCGACCCTGCGGACTTCGCCGCGCGCTCGCGGCCGCGAGGCGCGAGTCGCGCAGCGCCTTCGGCGCGACACCATCCTGGTCGAGCGGTACGTGCACGGGCGGCACATCGAGGTGCAGGTGCTCGCCGACCAGCACGGCGACGCGGTGCACCTCTTCGAGCGCGACTGCTCGGTGCAGCGGCGCCACCAGAAGGTGATCGAGGAGGCGCCGGCGCCCCGATCACCCCGGCGGTGCGGAGGTCCTGAACCGCGAAGCGCGGTGCGCTCGCGAAGCGAGGTCGGCTACACGAACGCGGGCACGGTGGAGTTCCTGGTCGAGGTCGGGGGGACCCGGGGGGGGACCCCCCGGGCGTGTTCTTCCTGGAGATGAACACCCGGCTTCAGGTGGAGCACCCGGTCACCGAGCTCACGGTGTCG
>CAVSLP010000004.1:0-382624 GCA_963728775.1 uncultured Actinomycetota bacterium | reverse complement strand
CATCGCTCAGGTGGCCGGTCCGGCCGGTTTGCACCCGCGACCACTTCCGGACTGTCCGGGTGGTGCCGACCACCTGGCGTTCGGCCAGGCCGCAGACCCGGGCGATGCGCTGCCAGCGGGTGCGGGCGAACCACCACCAGCCGAGCCGCCGCGCCGGCCGGGCCACAAGGTGTTCATAGGAGCGGGGATCGAGCCCGGCCCAGCAGTAACCCGCCAGGCCGGGCGCCAGCCCGCAGAACAGCAGCCAGAGCGCCGTGGTGGGGGTGTCGACCAGGCCTGAGACCCCGGCCAACAGCACCCAGACAGTGAGCCAGCGGCGGTGCCGGTAACACCAGCGGGCCAGCCACGGCGACCGGTCCCCCGCCATCACCCGGGCCAGCAGGGTGCCGCCCTGCGGCATCGCCTCCGAGAGTGGCCGGGTCATCACGACGCACCCGCGTGTTCCAGCGCGTCCCTGGCCCGGACCACCGAGGAGCGGACGTCGTCCATCCGGACGATGGCCTCGCGGACCCCGTCAAACAGGTTGTCCGAGACTCCGTCCAACGCTCGGGCCGCCTCCAGGGCAGCATCGTGGGCCTGTCCCAGCCGTGCCGCCGCAGCAGCAAGGGCTTCCACCGCCGAGGCCATCAGGACGCACCCTTACCGCTCGCGACACCGCTGACAGTGGTGCTTGTGCTGCTGGCCTTGGTGGTGCCGTTGCTGCTGGCGCCGTTGCCGTTGCTGGGCTCGATCATGTCCTCGGCCCTGAACGACCACGCGATCCGCGGCCGAGAACCGTTCTCGTCGACGTAGGCCAGCGCGGTCAGCCCGACGAACTCCACCGGCGTCCACGGGAACCCGGACTTGTTCTCCGGCGGCACCGGCTGCACCTTCGACGCGAACTTCACCGACACCGCGGTGTCCTTCTTCCCCGCCGCGTCGTCGGCATCCAGCACCGTGGCCTGCCACAGCAGCAGTCCCGTGTCCTTGTCCAACTGCTGAGGCCGCGATCCGTCCGCACGCTTCTCGGCGTTGAAGTCCAGCACCGGCTCCACTGGACCGTTCTCGCCCTGCTTCAGGTACGCGCCCACCGGGAACACGTCCTCGAACCGCACCGGAACCCGCTTCTTCATGACCATGCCTTGCTCCTTCACTCGGGCTGACTAGGTTGGCTAGCCAGGTTGGTAAAGGACACGTTAGGGCTAGGTTGGCTAGCCATGTCAAGAGGCACGCCGAATGAGTTGCACAACTCGGCTAGTCAAGTGAGACGATGAGGCGATGAGTCTCGACATCGACGACCCGCGGCCGCCTTATCAGCAGGTTGCTGCGGCGCTGCGTGCGGCGATCCTGACGCGCAAGGTCGCTCCGGGTGAGCGTCTGCCGTCGCAGGCGGAGTTGTCGAAGCGGTACGGCGTCGCTCGGATGACCGTTCAGCAGGCGCTGAGAATCTTGAAGGACGAGGGCCTCATCGCCTCCCGGCAGGGCAGCGGAATGTTCGTCCGCGAACGCACCGCCCGGCCTGTCGGACTTCGCCCGCACATCGAGGCGGCCTTCGAGCAGCCCAACGTACGGATCGACTTCTCCGGCTACACCGCCGAGACCCTGCACGGGATCATTTCGGAACCCTTGGATCGGGTGCGTGAGGGCCGGCTGTCTCCACAGTCGATCAACATCAGGCTCCTGCTCTCAGACCTGACCCAGCCGCTGGCGATTCCGGTCGACACCAGCAACGACCCCGAGGCGTCCGGGCCGGTCCGCGACCGGATGGCCGAGATCAGCGCAAGGCACGCAGGAGCCATCACCGCTGCCGTTGAAGAGCTCGCCGACCTAGGCCTTGTCCCGGAGGCGACTGTGGAGACCCGGGTACACGGCTCGGCGCCACTGTTCAAGGCCTACCTCATCAACGACACCGACGCGTTCTTCGGCTACTACCCGGTCGTCCGCCACGAGGTCCGGATCAAGGGCAAGCGCTCGTCGATCTTCGATCCGATGGGCAAGGACGCAGTCCTGTTCCAGTACACGGACGACGGCGACCCCGACTCGACAGACTCACAGTTCGTAGCCCAGACCCGTGCCTGGTTCGGCAGCATCTGGGACACCATCGCCCGTCATCGGTCATGACTACCGCGGCCGAGCTCATCGCCAGTTCGAAGGCACTCCTCCTGGATTTCGACGGGCCGGTGACCGCCCTGATGCCACCGCCAGCGAACGCATACGCCGCTGACCATGCGCGCGCCGCCCTCGAGGGCGTCGAACTGCCAGAGGAGATTGCCAGCACCACCGACCACCTGACGGTCCTCCGATTCACCGCCGAGCGCTTTCCAGACCGACTTCCGATCGTCGAACGAGGGTGCACCGAGGCCGAAGTTGCGTGCGCTCGAGAGTGCGACCCAAGTCCAGAGATACGGGGCCTCTTGGCCAGTGCAGAGCGAGGCGCCATTCCAGTCGCCATCGTCAGCAACAACAGCGAGGCAGCTGTCCGCGTGTTCCTCAGTCGCTTCGAATGGGCGAGCGGCATCAAGACCCTCGCCTGCCGCACTCCAGCGGAGGTATCGCGGATGAAACCGGATCCTTACCTGGTGGCTGAGGCCGCCGCATTACTCGATGTTGATCCGGGCGAGTGTGCGTTTGTTGGTGATTCGGTCTCCGACGTGAGGGCGGGCCAGGCTGCGGGAGTATCGGTGATCGGGCTCGCTAAAACCGTCCGACGGGGCCAGGAACTGAGTGCCGCAGGCGCGGACGCACTCCTGACTCGCGCGCCCATTGTTGATTGACGTCGTTGCCGTACTTCTCTGAGGTAGGGCCGTCAACCCGCGGACCAAGCAGTGGGGTATGGGCTACCCGAGCTAGTGACCTTGGATGCGGCCCAGAACGTCAGCAAGCCTCGCGAGAGTGCCGAGGTCAACCGCACCCTCCGCTGCTTCAGTCACTGGTTTCTCGTCCCACGCGCGACCGAACATACGGTTCACGAAGTCCACCTTGGCCTTCTTGACCTGTTCCTCGTCGTCGACGTCCGCGAGGAAGGTCCCTATCGCACCTAGTTCGAGCTGCACTCGCTTGTTCGTGTTGGCCCTTGAGAGGGCATGGCTTCCGAACTGAAACGCAACGCCGGACGCCGCGAGCGCGGTGATCGTGAGACCCACTTTGAGAGCGACGTACTGCCACGACACTGTCTCGTCCTTGGCAAGCGAACCGATGGTAGTAACGAGGTAGAAGCCCATTGAAACAAGGAGTCCGAAGCCGAGGACGTAGGCGATGACGCCGGATGCCCACTCTCGCGTGGAGTAGGTTCCATAGTCCTTGGCGAGGATCGCCGCAGCTGCCTTACTCGATACCTTCTCCACATCGGCGTGCAGCTTCTCGATCTCGGCCAGCTGAGCTTCAGCACGCCCCCTGATGTGTGTCACCTCAGAAAGGTCCGTCATCGCCTTGGCGTCCAGCTGCTCAGTCTGATGTTCAAGCCATTCTGCGAACTTCTCCTGACGCTCCGTCTGCTTGGCTATGAAGGCGTCGTTGTTGCTGGTCAGAGCCGAATCTAACCTGGTTTCGTCCTGCTTGATCTTCCCGCTGAGTTCGGCGATTTCGCTCTTGAGAGCGTCTAGGGCCGAGCTCGACTCCTGCCTTTGGCTCGCCAGTTGCTCGCGAAGGGATGCGTTCGACTCTCTGAGGAACTTGATCGCTGTCGTGGCGTCGTCTCGGTACTCGGAGAAGACCTTGTTGGCTTG
The DNA here is from genome assembly GCA_963728775.1 of uncultured Actinomycetota bacterium. Classification (GTDB taxonomy): domain Bacteria; phylum Actinomycetota; class Actinomycetes; order Propionibacteriales; family Nocardioidaceae; genus Nocardioides_B. The sequence goes on along the minus strand of CAVSLP010000004.1, from coordinate 378,920 downwards.
TGCAGCAGCACCGCCCTTGAGAAGGGACGTCGGCCAAGATCCGATCTGGTTCAGGATCGAGTCCGCGTAATTCTCGGCGTTCGACAGGTGCGCGATGTTGCCGTTGTTCGCGTAGTTCGTGACCTCATTGGTGACGTTGGGCAGGTTGCTGTTCACTGCGTTGAGACCAGCGAGCGAGTAGGGCGCCGTGTCGTTGGGCTCATCATGCGATCGGAGCAACGAGATCAGATACCGGATTGCCCCTAGGGACGTTGCCGCACCGGCCTCATCCCGGGAATCGGCTTTGTCCAGGGCGTCCTGCAGCGCGTCAAGGCTCTTCCAGAGCGGGTGTGTGTCGAACGCTTGCTTTTGCACGAAGATCTAGAACCTTTCAGGCGCAACTACTCGGCCCGACCGTACCTTCGTGGGCCCGACTTTTCGGCCTATTCGGCATAGTTCCTTGTGCACGCTTTCTGGCGCGACGCGAACTTCCTGCCTGGCTCATAACGGGCGTGCCGGACCAGACGCAGAGTGACGTGATCGGTCGATCGCGAGGAGCCCGCCAAGCGCGTCGCCGACCCCGGGATCTGCGCCTGGCTCATCGGGTGGCGCATAAAGAGTTCGGCGTGATGGCGGCCGAGGACGGCGCCGAGCGCCACCCGCGGAGGCGAAGCCGGCGCCTTGATCCCTTTGAGGTCGATCCAGCAATCCGGAGAACCGATCAGCGACCGATCAAGGTGCCACGCGCGGGTTCCCGCTCGTCGGACACTCGGAATGCGGCAGATGCGTGAAACTACTCGGGCGCATCGCGTGATGCTTCACGAGTTCGCAGCTGTCTGATGCCGCGGATGTTCCTGCCGCCGTCGCTGCGAGGTACGGCTACGTGCTCGTAGAGTCCTTGGCTCTCGCGAGAAAGGTGTTGATCTCCGCAGCGATCCCGTCGAGGTGTTGGCGGCGTCGCAGAGACGTGTTGAACTCGACGCAGCGATACGGGTGCCCCTGACTCAGCTCTAGGCGCAGATAGGCACGCTTGTACACCCCGACCGGTCCCGCGACGACCGACGCCCGCCTGACTGCGGCCAGGTCCCACCTGCGGGTGCGCAGCCATCCACGCATCCAAAGCTCGACGTGGTCCACGGTCACCTGGACTCCACGGAAGCCCCGGTAGGACAACCACGCGCCCACGATGCTCAAAACAAGACCGAAGGGCCTGTCGGACGGCCCCTTGGGAGCGACTGCAAGGCCAGCTCCCAGGACAGCCATGACGCCGAAGCCGATGCCCAAGACGACTCCCGGGTAATGCCGCGAGAAGGCCAACTTCTCGGGAGGCGCGGTGCTAACCATGGCGCCGCTGCTCGGCCTCGCCACATGCGAGCCGGGCGGCCCGTCGTAGGTCGCCCGTCAGCGTGGATACCTCTGGCCAGACGCCAGCAGCACCTGCCATGAAGCACCCCCTCCTCATGCACGGCGGACCGAGTCCTGGTCCACGCATTCGTGTTGACGAGTGTGCCCCACCGAGGTCGCCGTCATCGGCAAAACAACGTTCAAGGACACGCAGAGGTCATGGCATTCGGACAGCAGCGAGGCCGACCCAAATCGGCAGTTCGCTCTTCCCTCAATGCGGCATGAGAGTGCGTTCGTCCGCGGGCCTGGCTCAAGGCCGGATGACGGCGCACATCTTCGGGAAAGAGATAGCAGAACTCGCCGCCTCCCCATGAATCAACCAGGCCGCCAACCTCTTCCATCGCCTCCCATGGCGGTACGGATGCACGGAGGATCTCCTATGCGTCGAGTGCTTGTCAGGAGAAAGCTGACGGATGTAAGGTAACGACTGACATATGTCAGGCGATTCCTTACGTGAGGATGGCGATGCGGGAGCCAGCGAGTCGCGCCACACCGGAGATCAGGTGTTCGTTTTGCGCCAAGGAGGAACGCGAGGTCAGCAAGATCATCGCGGGACCGGGCATCTACATCTGCGACGGTTGTGTGACCAGGTGCAACGACATCCTTGAACAGGACGAGCAGCTTGATCGTCCGGAACTGCCGGCGTGGGAGTCGATGACCGACCAGGAGCTGCTCGACCAGCTGCCCCGGATTGCCGCGGTTGGTGACCAGGTCGAGGCCAACCTGCGGCAATGGGTGCTACGCGCCCGTGACCGCCGGCTGCCCTGGGCTCTGATCGGTTCCGCCCTGAGCATGACCCGTCAGTCGGCCTGGGGACGTTTCTCCGGCGAGGACTGAGCATTCCGTCCGGCCGGGCGGCCCTCGGCCGATCGCAGGGCTATGCCCCAAGGCTGGCGGAACATCCGGCGACTCAGGGGTTGTCGCCGCCGAGAACTGTGACGAGGAGGTAGCAAGGTGCATGCTGGCGCAGGTCCCGGCACCAAGGCGAGGGCCGCAACGTCGGTCTGGCGCAATCGCGACTTCCGACTGATCTGGGGCGGTCAGACGGTGTCCGACCTGGGCTCCGGTATGACCTCCTTGGCGTACCCGCTGTTGATGCTGGCCCTGACGCGGTCCCCTGCCCAGGCTGGCGCGGTGGCCGCGGTGTGCTCGCTGCCGTACCTCCTCTTCGGCCTCATCGCGGGCGCGCTCGCAGATCGCTGGAACAGGAAGCGCGTCATGGTCATCTGCGACACCTGCCGGGCGGTAAACATGCTGTCCCTTCCACTCGGCCTGTGGCTGTGGCACGTCAGTCCGATCCAGCTGTACGTGACGGGCTTCCTGGGCGGCGTGTTCTACGTGCTATTCAGCGCCGCCGATGCAGGCGCGTTGCCGAACGTTGTGGATCACGATCAGTTGACCTCGGCGGTGGCTGCGCAGCAGGCGACCAGTTCGGCAACCGCCATGGTGGCGCCGGTCTTGAGTGGAGGTCTGTTCCAACTCTTCCGCGGCCTGCCGTTCCTGGTCGATGCCGTCTCCTACCTCGTTTCCGCGGTTGCGTTGTCGACGGTTCGGCTCGAGTTTCAGCAGGCGCAGGGAAGGGTCAAGACCGGGTTGCGGTCAGAGATCGCGATCGGCATTCGGTGGCTGTGGTCTCACCCGGTCATCCGTACCATCGCGGTCGCGGCGGCCGGGCTCCAACTGGCCATGGCCGGCGCCGAGTTGGTCGTGATCATCGCCGCCCAGCAAGCCCACGCGTCGGCGGCCGCCATCGGCCTCGTGCTGTCCGCGGTCGGGATCGGCGGAGTCGCTGGCTCCGTCGTAGCTGCACGGCTGAGGGCCAGGTTCCGGTTCGGCCGAATCCTCATCGGCGTGATGTGGTGCCAAGCCGCGCTGTGGGGCCTGATCGGCTTGTCCTCCCACGTCGTGCTGCTCATCGCCGCACTTCTGGTCGTATTCGTCGCGACGGCGCAAGTCTTCGGCATCACGTCGTTGAGCTACCAGCTCTCCGCCACGCCCGACCACCTGCTGAGTCGTGTCGGCACGGCATTCAGACTGATCGCCTGGAGCAGCTTCCCGGTAGGCGCCGGCATCGCCGGGGCGTTGCTGAGTTGGTTCGGACCCGCAACCACGAGCCTGGTGTTCGGCGGATGGGTCTTCGGATTCGCGCTATTCGCGACCCTGCGAGGCGACCTGCGCCGACTAGATCGCGAATCGGACCCAGCCCGTCCGTAACGACCGCTCATCGGCATTATGTGGGTGATCGATGTCAAGGGGGTCATGATGCTGCGCTGCCATCGACCTTGTTGAGCAGGTTGGTGAAGAGGTCGGCTCGGTGGTCTTGGCCCTTGGTGGCGGCGTCATCGTGTTGGGCTTGCAGAGTTGGCCGGAACTCGATGCTGGTTTGGAAAAACGTGCAGGTCTCGCAGATCGACTCGAACGCGCAGTCGAGCTCGGGGGGTCGGGTGCAGTAGCCGTTGCCGAGGAGTCGGTGGTGTTCGCGGCGGAGTCGGGCCATCTTGGGTCCGATCGCGTCGGCCGGCAGCGAGTTCGGCTGCTGGTAGAGGCTCTCGACCTTCTCGGTGACGGCGAAGTACTCATCGGCGACGGTGCGGTTAGCGATCTTGGCGTAGCGCAGGGTCATGTCCAGGCTGCGGTGGCCGAGCATCGCGGCGATCGCTTCTAGTGACATGCCGCGGTTGATGGCCTGGGTGGCCAGGGTGTGCCGCAGCTGGTGGGGGTGGATGTGCGGCAGATCGGCGGCGGCGCCGGCTTTGTTGATGAACCGGGTCACGGTGTGCCGGTCCAGGGCGCGGCCGTTCTCGCGGGGCAGCAGCAGCGGGTGACCGGCCGGCACGTGTGCGGTGCGGTAACGATCGATGAGGTCGACCAGTTGGGGGTGCAGCGGCAGGTAGCGGTCCTCGTGGAGCTTGCCGACCGGCACGTGGAGCCAGGGGCCGGCGCCGATCTGGACGACGGCGTCGGCGCGTAGTCCGGTGAACTCGCTGACCCGCAGCCCGGTGCGTAGGAGGACCTCGACGGTGACGTGGACCAGGATTCGCTTGTCGTTCTGGGCGGCGCGCAGCAGCTTCGCGGCCGTCGCGTCGTCGAGTGCCTTGGGCAGCGGATGGTCCTGTTTGGGTAGGTCTCCGGGGAACATCGGGATCCGCGGTGGTGCTTCCTCCCAGCCCCATTCCTCGATCCGGACGAAGAACATCCGCAGCGTGCCGAGCCGGTGGGCCAGGGTCGCCGGGGACATCCGGGCTCTGTTCTGGCCGGGCCTTTTGGTCAACCAGGGCTTGTAGTCCTCGACGTGTCGGCGAGTGATCTCGCTGACCGTGACCAACTGCGGTGAGTTCTCGGCCACGAACGCGGTGAAGGACCGCAAGGCGAGGTCGGCACCTTTGACGCTGCCCGGGCGCAGCACGCAGGCGACCTGCTCGAGATAGCGGCGCATGGTCTTGACCATCGCCGGGTGCGTGGTCGAGAGCTGCTCCCAGGTGGGCAGCAGCAACGGGCCGCTCACCGCTGGCCGCCCGCGATCGGGTGGGCCGCGAACACCTGGGCGTCGATCGCCTCGGCGGCCTTGCGGTATTGGGAAGCGAGCCAGTCATCGGCCAGGTGCAGGTAGATCCGGGTTGACTCGATCGAGGCGTGCCCGGCCTGGGCCTGGACGGCCTCCAGCGCCATCCCGGCCTCCCGGAGCCGGGTCAGGCAGGTATGCCGTAGTTCGTGGCACGTCGCGTGCGCGAGTCCGGCCCGCTTGCGGGCACCGTCGAGGACCTCGTCCAGTCCGTCGGCCGACAACGGCCGTCCGCGGCGTGGCCGTTTGAGGACCGCGAAGACGTGATCGCTCACCGAGTCGGCGGGACGCTCGGTGTCGAGGTAGGCGGCGATGTGGTCGAAGAACCTCCTGGAGATCGGCACCAGCCGCTGATGGCCGCCCTTGCCCTCGGCGATGAACACCCGACGCTCGGCGACTCGCAGATCGGTCATCCGCAGGCCGACGACCTCGCAACGGCGCAGACCACCGAGCACCATCGCGGCGACCATCGCCCGGTCCCGGTGGGTGCGGAGCGCGGCGGTCAACGCGTCGACCTCCTGCGGTGTCAGGATCCGAGGCAGCGTCTTGGTGACCTTGACCAGCGGAACACCTTGTCGTGGTCGCTGTCGTTCCCGTCGCGATGGCAGGCCACGCGGAACCGGGTTCGTGGTCACGTCACCGCGCACGTGCAAGAACGCGAACAGTCCCGAGACGCTGGAGAGTCTTCGCCGCAAGGTCCGCGCCGACACCCCAACCGCCTTTTCATCGACCGCCGCCAGGGTGCCTTGCAGGCCGCTCTGCCCGGTTCGTTGAGCGGTCATGAACCCCAGCACGTCCGCCGGCCGCACCCTCTCGGGTGGCTTGTCCACGACGGTGAAGAACACCTTCAGATCGAACGCCACCGCAAGCACCGTGTTCGGTCGACAACGGACCGACAAGAACACCAGGTACTCGTCCAGCAGCGGGACCCCCAGCCGGACAGACAGCTCACCAGACGGCGCGACGGAACGGATCAAACACGGAGTGACGCGAGGCATGCGGGTGCCTTTCTCTCCTCAAGGACCACCGGATCCATCTCCGGCGAAATGTCCATGAAGATCACCCGCATATCAAGCAGATCCGTGCGTTCTACGTGTCGCACATCGAGTGGCGGGCATGGCGTCGCACATCAGCCGACGGAGCACATAGCCCGCTACCGCAGCCGCAGCCGCTCCCCGCTCCGTGAGGACTTTCCTTACTGGCTCAAGCGCGCCTGCGGCGCGACGTGTCCTCCGCGCTCCGCTCCGCGGGGCCCCGCGCTGCGGGCGGCGCTGGCGCGCCGTCCTCGCGCACCCCGCCCGCTACGCACTCTGGACACGCAAGAAGGCGCCCGAGTCGCCAGACCCAGACGCCTCCTCTCGCGCTTCCGTGCTGCTAGTCGCGTCGCAACCTGCGCTTCCGCAGCTCGTCGCCGACACTTACCACCGTCGCGAAGCAGGCCGCCGCGCCAACGCGGAGGACTGTGCGCAGCCACCAAGGGTCAAGACCAATCGCTGCCTCGATAAGTCCGATCGCGACTAACAGGGAGAGCAGAACCACGACGGCCAGTTGCCAGCCAGACAGCCGAGACAGCGTCATCACCCCGGAATGGTAGATCCCGAGCGCGTCTGCCGTCTGCGGTCGAAGGGAAACCACAGTGCTTGCGTCGGCGGGGTGGTCACCTCCGAGCCGCCGACCCGATCCCGGAGAATTTGCACGCCGGCACCCGGCGTCAAGGGCGCTGCGCGTCGCTACGCGATGGCCTTCGGCCACCCTTGACCCCGGATACCGCCGAGCAAGAGGGCTGGCTATCGGGTCGGTGGCTCTCTCCTGGCCACGTGCCCCCGTGCTGCCCCCGCGGCCCCTGGAGCCGCCCTCACCAGCCACCACGAAGCACCCCGCTGCCACGCTCCGGGCGCTCGCGGGTCGGGGCGTCATCGACCGGCCAATCGCCTTCCCAAGGTCGATGTCGCGAGTTCGAGTCTCGTCATCCGCTCCACGCTCCACCGCAGGTCAGGCCCCCTCTCCGCCCTCAGCAGCGGAATCGCCCTGCTCCTCATCCGGCTCAGATGCCCCAGGATGCCCTCGAGCCGCTTCGCCGAGTCCCACTGGTTCTGGTCGATCAAGCGCGGCTTCGCCGCGTGTGTGGACGGTCGGCGGGGCCCCGCGCTCCGGGCCTTCGGCCCTGCGCACCCCACCGCCCATCCACACCTTCCGGACTCCGGACGGGAGCCAATAGGTAGGCTCCTGACGGGCGAAGGTCGCCAGGGGCTCAACGGGGAGGCCGCAACATGGCAGTGCCGAGCTACGAGGCGCTCATGCGCCCTACGCTCGAGACGTTAGCCGAGCAGGGCCAGCAGCAGTTTCGGGTGCTTGTGGATCTGGTTGCTGAACGCGAAGGACTGACCGAAGAGGACCGACGCGCCACGATCGAGAGCGGTGGCTCGGTCTTGACCAACCGTGTGGGCTGGGCCGTCACGTACATGGTGCAAGCGGGAGTCATTCGGCGTCCTAAGCGAGGGTTCGCCGAACTCACAGACCGTGGTCGAAAGCTGCTCGCCGAAGTCAGCGGGCCAATCTCGAACGCCAACCTCGCCCAGTTCCCGGAGTTCGTCGAGTTCCGACGTCGGAGCCGCAAGCAGACTGACCACGCGGATGAGGCTGAGCTGTCCGAAGTGTCGGCTGACGAAGGCTCCCCCGAAGAAGTCATCGAGAAGGTGGTTGCGACCGTTCACGGCGCCCTCGCCGGCGAACTCCTCGATCGCATCATGGACCTGACGCCCAAGAGCTTCGAACTCTTGGTGCTGCGCCTCCTCGCAGCCATGGGATACGGAGCCTCGGGGCAGATCGACTCGACAGCGGACTCGGGAGACGCGGGGATTGACGGCGTCATCAGCCAAGATCCCCTCGGGCTCGACCGCATATATGTGCAGGCGAAGCGCTATGCCCGCGACCGCACCATAGGCCGCCCCCTCATGCAAGCGTTTGTTGGCGCACTGCACGGCCAGCAAGCGGACCGAGGCGTCTTCATGGCGACCTGCCCCTTCACAAGGGACGCGCTCGAATACGCCGATCGTGTTGGCGCGCGCGTCGTCCCGATCGACGGCAACGAGTTGGCCAAGCTCATGCTCAAACATGGCGTGGGGGTCCAGCCGGGTTACGTCGCCACGCTCATGCGGCTCGACGAGGACTTCTTCGAGACCTTGTGACTCCGTCCGGTCACCTTCGAGCCTCCGACCCGATCCTGCGCGGATCTTGCACGCCGGAGCCCGGCCACAAGGGCGCTGCGCGTCGCTACGCGATGGCCTCCGGCCACCCTTGCCCCGGACACCGACGAGCAAGGGGCTGGCTATCGGGTCGTGGCTCTCCCCTGATCGCGCGCCCCCTCCTGCCCCCGCAGCCTCGAAAGGCCCTCACAGCCCCCATGACGGACCACCCGGCCACGCTCCGCGGAACGGCGGCGTGCGGCGCCGCTCAGGGGTCCAGGGCCTTCCCAAGGTCGATGTCGCGAGTTCGAGTCTCGTCATCCGCTCCACGCTCCACGCTCCACAGCAGACTCCCTCTCCACCGGCAGCGGCGCCGGACGCGCGAGTGTGGCGCAGGCCGGGCAGGCGGATGAGGGTGCGGTCTGGATCCGCTCTCGAGCCGCCCGGCGACCCCGACGTGACGCATTGTCACCGCCCCGGCGCTCGGAGCAGAATGGATGTCGTCCGGAGCGTCGGCATCCCCGTCAGGGCCTTCCGGGCATTCCTCAAGGAGGCTCACCATGCCGAAGATGGTCGTCACCCACTCGGTGGTCGAAATCGAACGATGGCTCCAGGGCAAGGACGAGCGGGCCGCCATCATCGGCAAGTACGCCACGAACGTGACGGATCACGTCGCCGCGGATGGGAGCAACAACGTCGCCATCACCGCCGACATCCACGACCTGCCGGGCTTGCAGCAGCTGATGGCCTCGCCCTCGCCGGAAGACACGGCCACAGAGGAACGCCACGGCGTCGTCCAACCCATAACGGTCTACATCGAGAAGTAGTCCCGGGCAGACAGGCCTCGGAAACACCAATCATCCGAGCGACCTTCACCCTCGACGGGTCACCCGGGACGGTGATGTGGGCGCGGCCTCCTGTCGCCGCGGGTCCGAACCGCGGGCCTCGCCATCAAAGATCGGCCAGTTCGCCCAACGCCGACTCCAGGTCCCTGTCGCTGCCCAGCTCGATCATTCGCTGATAGGTGCGGTCACCCGCGCTCGCCGTCTCACGCAGCACCCGAATGTGCGTCTGGAGCTTCTCGGCGACGAGCTCGATGACGTCGCTCGTGGATCCTTGCCAGCCATAGGCCAGCAGAAAGGCCTCGAGCCGCTCGCGCCTCCTGGCGAAGTCGGTGAAGCCCTCTGCGACGACTACGGAGCGGGCGTGCAGAGGGACCCAGGAGAACGCGACCCACGCCAGATCCGCCTCCCGTGACTGCGGTCCGGCCATGTCCCAGTCAACGAAGCCGACAAGCCCGTCCGGGTCCCAGACAGCGTTGTAGGGAGCGGGGTCGTTGTGAGCCACGATCAGGCCCGGGCGCCAGGTTCCGCCCTCGCGCCAGACGGCGTGGTCCGGGGGGACGAAGTCCGCCACGGCGGAGTGATAGCCGCGAAGCCATACCCCGGCCTGCTCCAGGGCCGCGTCCGAGTGAACCCACGCCGGCCAGGGGCGCGAAGACCCGACCGACTGTCCGGGCAGGAACGACAGCATCTCCCGTCCGTGCTCGTCCCACCCGAGCGGCCGGGGCGCACCCGAGAACCCCACCTCGGCGAGGTGCGCGAGCAGCGATTGGACCGACGCCGTCCAGCGGCCGGACACGCGGCGCACGCTGCCATCGACGAGCACCGCGCCACCGTCACATCCACCATCCAGGCGACTGCCGTCCATGCGCGCAACCCTGCCACGGACGGCCCAGCCACCCTCCAGCCGTCCGCGCGGTTCGGCGCGCTCAGCGGACGAACGCGAACAGCCGCCCGCCGGGCGACCACGGCACCGGGGACCCCAGGAACCGGTGCACCCCGACCGAGAACCGCACGTCGTCCGGTGCCTCGAAGGCGAGCTCCTCGAAGGCCGCCTCGGCCAACCACGACCGGATCGCCGGGGTGAGGTCGGGCTCGTGCCGGTGCCGGGTCCAGATCACCGTCGCCCCCGCCGCGCACAGCGTCGGCAACGCCCGCACGGTCCGGCGCACGTCCCCGTCGGAGACGTTGCCGAACACTCCCGCGAGCAGCACCAGGTCGGCGGGCACTGCGCCGTGCGCGGCGTCGGTCAGCCCGGCGTCCTCGACCCGCACGGTGATCCCGTTCAGACCGGCGTCCGCGGCCGCCGCCACCGCCCGGTCCGCGTTCCGGCCGTCGAGCTCCACCAGGGTCGCGCGCACCCGGGCCGCGTCCGGACGGGCGGCCAACACCTCGAGCAGGTCCCGGCCGTCACCCGCGCAGAGGCTCAACACCCGCACCGGCGCCGGGGCGGTGCGGCCCAGCCAGTCGTCGAGGTGGTGCTGGACGATCCGCAGCCGCCGCGAGAGCGGCGAGGCCGGGTCGTCGTACGGGCGGTGCCACTGCTCCCAGTCGGTCGTCACCCGGCCGAGGATCGCACAGCGACCCGGCCGACTCCCGGTCCTGCCTCCGGCGAGTGCCCCCGCGCGGCACGGAACGCGCCAGGCATCCCCTACCGCGTGCGGGGCCTACGCTGCGGGGATGCGCCGCCTGCACGCCGCCTACCGGTCCACCGGTGCGGACCTGCCGTTCCGCAGCCCGCTGCCCGCGCACGGCGTGGCGATGGAGGGCTACTTCTGGCGGTTCACCGACCCGGTCACCGGCCGCGTGGTCATCGCCCTGAACGGCGTGAACCGGGCCGCCGACGGGCACTGGGCCACGCTGGGGCTGGCCGGCCACCCGAACGGGTTCCTGCGCACGTCGGTCCACCCGGAGGCTGCCGCCCACCCGGGTCGCCTCGGCGCCTACGCGGGCACCGCCTTCCTCGGCGAGGCGGACCGGCTCCGGGTCGACCTGGGCCCGCGCGCCTGGCTCGACGTGCGCATCGGCCAGCAGGTCCCGTGGCCGCGCCGGCGGCTCGGCGGCTCGAGCGTCTTCCAGGCGGTGCCGGGGCTGAACCAGTACTGGCACCCGTGGCTGCTCGGCGGCACCGCGACCGGCACCGCGACGCTCGGCGACGAGCACTGGGTGCTGGACGGCGCGCGGGTCTACGCGGAGAAGAACTGGGGCCGCGGCGGCTTCCCGGCGGCCTGGTGGTGGGGCCAGGCGCACGGGTTCGACGAGCCCGGCGCCTGCGTCGCCTTCGCCGGCGGCCGGGTGCACGCCGGCCCGCTGCGTACGACGGTCACCGCGCTCGTCGTGCTCCTCCCGGACGGGACGCTGGCGCGGCTCGGCGACCCGGTCGTCTCGCCGGTGCGCGCCCGGGTGTCCGACGAGCACTGGCTGCTGCGCGGGCGCAGCGCCCGCTGGGCCGTCGAGGTCGAGGGGAGATCGCCGCTCGCGGCCGCCCACGTCCTGCCGGTGCCGCTGCCCGGGGAGCGGCGCAACGTGCCCGGCGCGATCGAGCACCTCGCCGGGACGATGCGAGTCTGGGTGCGACGAGACGGCCGGCCGGTCTGGGCGGGCGAGTCCCGGCTCGCCGCCCTGGAGCACGGCGGCGTCGACCGGGCCCGGGCGGAGGTCACCCGGCGTGGGCACGGCCCGGAGGCCACCGACGCCCCGCCGGTCACCGCCGCGGGCGCGACGGGGCAGCCGCCGGCCTGAGCCGGTCGCCCGGACGCCGTACCCGCGTTCTAGGCTGCGTGGGATGAGCGACTTCACCGGCTTCCCCGTCGCCGCGCTGGACTTCTACGACGACCTGGAGATGGACAACACCAAGTCCTTCTGGACCGCCCACAAGGAGGTCTACGAGGCCGCGGTGAAGGCCCCGATGGCGGCGCTCACCGCGGCGCTGGAGCCGGAGTTCGGCACGGCGAAGGTGTTCCGGCCCTACCGCGACGTGCGGTTCGCGAAGGACAAGACCCCCTACAAGACCCACCAGGGCGCGTTCGTCGCGCACGGCCCGGCCACCGGCTGGTACGTCGAGGTGGCCGCGCCCGGGGTGCGGGTCGGTGTCGGGTTCTACGAGGCCAGCTCGGAACGGCTGGCGGCGATCCGCGAGGCGATCGCCGACGAGCGCCGCGGCGCCGAGCTGGAGCGGATCGTCTCCGGGCTGCGGGACGAGGGCTGGACGCTCGGCGGCGACACGCTCAAGACCAGCCCGCGGGGGTACCCGCCGGACCACCCGCGGATCGGCCTGCTGCGGCACAAGTCACTGACGCTCGGGAAGTCCTACGGCTTCGAGCCGGTGATCCACGGTCCCGAGCTGCTCGACCGGGTCCGCGCGGACTGGCGACGGGCGACGCCGTTCGTGGAGTGGGTCGCGGCGAGCACCGACTGAGCCACTGCCGGTCGGCTACACCGACCGCAGAGCCGGTACGACGGACCGCCCGAGGGCCCGCACGAACGGCACCGGGTCGTCGCGGAACGGCATCACGTGCACCTCCTCGACACCGAGCTCGGCGAACCGTCTCATCTGCTCCACGAACCCCGCGCCCTGCTCCCCCGGGTCGAGGGCCGCCGACCACAGGATGGTCTTGCGGATCGCGTCGTACTCGGTGCCCTCCCGCTCGCAGTGCGACCGGAGCACGGACAGCTTGTGCTCGATCGCGGCCGGGCCGGCGTCCGGGTTCGCGAACAGGTTGCACGCGTCCGCGTACCTCGCGACCAGCCGCAGGGTCTTGCGCTCCCCCTGGCCGCCGACCACCACCGTCGGTGGCCGCAGCGGCGCGGGCGAGCAGATCGTCTCCGCGAGCCGGTAGTACCGGCCCTCGAACGGCCCGGTCGCCGGACCCCACATCTGCCGGACGATCTGCAGCGCCTCCTCGAGCCGCTCGAACCGCTCGGCCAGGGGCGGGAACGCGACGCCGAGGGCGTGGTGCTCGCGCTCGTACCAGGCGGCGCCGAGACCGAGCACGGCGCGGCCCCCGGACAGCACGTCGAGGGTGGCAACGATCTTGGCGAGCAGACCGGGGTGCCGGTAGGTGACGCCGGTGACCAGCAGCTGCAGGTCCACGCTGGTGGTGTGCGCCGCGAGGAAACCGAGCGTCGTGTAGCCCTCGAGCATGGGCTGGTCCGCGGCGCCGACCATCGGCAGCTGGAAGTAGTGGTCCATCAGCGAGAGGTTGTCCACCCCCGCTTCCTCGGCGGCGGCACCGAGGGCCGCGACGGTCGGGGCGATGGCCGCCGGGCCACCGTCGAAGTCGAAGCTGACCAGGTGGACACCGAGGCGCATGCGCGCTCCTTCCCGCGGGCTCAGTCAGCAGCCTGCCCGGTGATCCCCTCGTTTGTCGACACGTCGACGGCGTCCGCGACGAGCGCGTCCCAGGTCTCGCGGGTGCCCAGCGGGAACCGCCCGAGCGACAGCGCCGTGACGAAGTCCCGGGCCACGTCGCGCACCTTCACGTTGACCCGCTGGGAGTAGCGGCGCAGCAGCACCCACGCGGCGTCCGCGTCCAGGGCGTAGGTGAGCATCAGCGCGCCCTTCGCCTGCTCGATGGCGGGCCGCGACTGCGCGACGCCCTCGATGGCCTCCTCCACCTCCCGTGCGGCTGACCGTCGTACGGGGTCGGTGACGTCGGTCAGGTAGCCGGCCACGCCGATGACGTGCCCGCGGGGGTCGAGGACCCCGGCGCCGACGCTGAGCACCTGCCGCTGGAGCCCGTGGGCGTCGAGGACGCGGTGCCAGAACGAGAACGGACGGCCGGTGGTGCAGACCTCGGTGACCAGCCGGGTCGCGTCCTCGCGGTCGTCGGGGTGCTTGTGCGAGAGCACCAGCTCCAGGGTGGGCACGACGTCGCCCGGAGCGAAGCCGTGGATGCCGTACACCGCGTCGGACCAGACCAAGGTGTCGGTCGCGTGGGCGTACTCGAACGAGCCGGACAGCCCCGTGTTCGTCACAGGGTGGAGCGTGGTCACAACAGTCGGGCCTCGGAAGTGGGTGCCTACCGTGGCTGTCTTCTCAACCGCGCAGGAATCATAAACCGTCCCCGCCGGGACGGCGCGCCGAGGTCAGCCCGGCGTGCCGGCGGTGGCCATCGCGCGGTCGAACTCCCAGTGCGCCCGCATCGAGGTGATCAGCCCCGCGGCGTCGACCCGGTACACGAAGACGCCCTCGGTCTCGACACGGGTGCCGTCCCGGAGCACGGTGGTGATGGTGCCGACGTTGGCGCAGCAGTCGCCGTTGGCGAAGGAGTCCTCGATCGTGAAGTGGAAGGTCTCCACCCCCGAGATCGCCAGGTCCCAGAAGGCCGAGATCCCCGCGTGCCCGTGGTGCCCGTTGCCGTCCGGGTCGAAGACCGACGGCCCGACCGGGTCCTCCACCACGCCGTCGGGCGCGAACAGGTCGAGCCAGTCCTGCTTGACGCCGCTCGCCACCGCGGCCGCGGAGCGCTGCGAGGCCCGGCGAGCGGGGTGGTCGGCGTCCGGGGCGTTCCAGGTGATGGCGGCGCTGTCGATCACGCCGAGAATATAACGTGTTCTAGTTTCCGCCGTCCAGGGGCGCCGTTCGGCGGACCGTGGGTTGAACGGGCGTTCCCCGGCTGCCTAGGTTCGACTGACGATGAGGTACCTGAAACTCGGCGGCACCGGCCTCGAGGTCTCCGCGCTCACCCTGGGGTGCATGAGCTTCGGCGCGCCCACCAGCGGCGGACACCCCTGGACCCTCGGCGACGAGGCGAGCCGGGAGATCATCAAGCGCGCGCTCGAGGCGGGCATCAACTTCTTCGACACCGCCAACGTCTACTCGGCCGGCAACAGCGAGGAGATCGCCGGCCGGGCGCTGCACGACTTCGCCCGCCGTGAGGACGTGGTGATCGCCACCAAGGTGCACGGCCGGATGCGGCCCGGGCCGAACGGGGCCGGGCTGTCGCGCAAGGCGATCATGGCGGAGATCGACGCCAGCCTGACCCGGCTGGGCACCGACTACGTCGACCTCTACCAGATCCACCGCTGGGACCACGCCACCCCGATCGAGGAGACGCTGGAGGCGTTGCACGACGTGGTGAAGGCCGGGAAGGCCCGCTACATCGGCGCCTCGTCGATGTTTGCGTGGCAGTTCGCCAAGGCGCTGCACCTCGCCGACCAGCACGGCTGGACGCGGTTCGTGTCCATGCAGAACCACTACAACCTGCTCTACCGCGAGGAGGAGCGCGAGATGCTCCCGCTGTGCGCGGACCAGGGGATCGGGGTGCTCCCGTGGAGCCCGCTCGCCCGCGGCCGGCTCACCCGGGACTGGGACGCCCGGACCGCGCGCACCGAGAGCGACGAGTTCGGCAGCACGCTCTACCGCGACGAGGACCGGGACATCGTGGACCGGGTCGCCCGGGTCGCCGACGCGCGCGGGATCTCCCGCGCACAGGTGGCGCTCGCGTGGCTGGCCCAGCGGCCCACCGTGACCTCGCCGATCGTCGGCGTCACCAAGCCGGGTCACCTCAGCGACGCGGTCGCCGCCCTCGACGTCGAGCTGGGCGCCGACGAGATCGAGTCCCTGGAGGCGCCGTACCGTCCGCACTCGGTCGCCGGGCACCGGTGAGCCGGGCCGGCCCGAGCAGCCTCACCGCAACTCGGTGAGCACCTCTTCGACGGACCGGTAGTAGCCCTCCGGCAGGGTGAGCAGCTGCTCGACCACCGGCTGCGGAGCCCACGCGTTCATCGCCGACCGAAGCAGGTCGGTGCGGGTGGCACCGGTCCGGGCGAACGCGCCCTCCAGGTACTCGGCCAGTCCGGGTTGCTCGCCAGCTGACATGTCTGGGGATCTTCTCCTTCTGCCCCCGAATCGGGATCTTCTACGCCCCTCGGACGATTCTACCCCCACGTCAGGGTGCCCGCAGGCCGTCCGGATCCACGTGTTCTTGGTCACCGCCGCAGCCGGCGGCCGGCCAACCCTCACGCTCCGTGACGTTAGTGTGGGGAGCCAGCAGACGTCGGCAGTCGAATCGAGTGGTATGGGCCTGCACCACATGCAGATCGGCGAGGTCGCCGAGCGCACCAGCCTGAGCCTGCGCACCATCCGGTACTACGAGGAGGTGGGGCTGGTGCCGCCGTCGGCCCGCACCCCGGGCGGCTTCCGGCTCTACACCGAGTCGGACGTGGCCCGGCTGCTGCTGGTGCGGCGGATGAAGCCGCTCGACTTCACCCTCGACGAGATGCGCGACGTGCTCGAGCTGCTCGACCGGCTCGAGGGCGCCGGAGCGGTCCCGGACGAGCGGCAGCAGCTGCTCACCCGGCTGGAGATGTACCGCGATGTCGCCCGGGCGAGAGTGCGGAGGCTGCACGAGCAGCTCGAGACCGCCGAGGGGTTCGCGGACGACCTTCGGCGCGAGATCACCCGACAGAAGAGGATGGCGAGCCAGCACAAGTGACGTCGACCCCCAGCACCCACCCCGCCGAGGTGGCGAGGCAGGCCGCGCGACGCCGCACCTTCGCCGTCATCAGCCACCCCGACGCCGGCAAGTCCACCCTGACCGAGGCGCTCGCGCTGCACGCCCAGGTGATCTCCGAGGCCGGCGCCGTGCACGGCAAGTCCGGCCGCAGGTCCACCGTGTCGGACTGGATGGAGATGGAGCGCGCCCGGGGCATCTCGATCACCTCGGCCGCGCTGCAGTTCGAGTACGGCGACCACGTCGTCAACCTGGTCGACACCCCGGGGCACGCCGACTTCTCCGAGGACACCTACCGGGTGCTGTCCGCGGTCGACGCCGCGGTGATGCTCGTCGACGCCGCCAAGGGGTTGGAGCCGCAGACCCTCAAGCTGTTCCGGGTCTGCCGGCACCGCGGCATCCCGGTGATCACGGTGATCAACAAGTGGGACCGGCCCGGCCTGGACGCGCTCGGCCTGCTGGACGAGATCCAGGGTGAGATCGGCTTGCGACCCACTCCGCTGACCTGGCCGGTGGGCATCTCCGGCGACTTCCGGGGCGTCCTGGAGCGTGGCTCCGGCGACTACCTGGCCTACACCCGCACCGCCGGCGGCGCCACCCGGGCTCCCGAGGAACGCCTGGCGCCCGGCCGGGCGGCCGAGCGCGAGGGACAGGAGTGGCTTGACGCGCTCGAGGAGCACGAGCTGCTCACCGCGGACGGGGCCGACCACGACCAGGAGGAGTTCCTGCGCGGCGCCACCACCCCGGTGCTGTTCGCCTCGGCGATCCTGAACTTCGGGGTGGCCACGCTCCTGGACACGCTGGTCGAGCTCGCCCCGGCACCCGCCCCGTTCGGCGCGGCCGGGGCGGAGGACCGCGGCGCGCCGGCGGCGCCGGCGACCCGGCGTCCGGCCCCGGCGCGCGAGGTCACCGCACCCTTCAGCGCGTTCGTCTTCAAGGTGCAGGCCGGCATGGACTCCGCGCACCGCGACCGGGTCGCCTTCGCGCGGGTCTGCTCGGGGGTGTTCGAGCGCGGCATGGTGGTCACCCATGCGCAGACCGGACGGCCGTTCGCGACCAAGTACGCCCAGGCGCTGTTCGGCCGGGACCGGGCCGTGCTCGACACCGCCTACCCCGGCGACATCATCGGCCTGGTCAACGCGAACGCCCTGTCCGTCGGCGACACGATCTACGCCGACGAGCCGGTGCAGTTCCCGCCCATCGCCAGCTTCGCCCCGGAGCACTTCGCGGTCGCGCGCGCGGTGGACACCGGCCGCCACAAGCAGTTCCGCCGCGGCATCGACCAGCTGGACAGCGAAGGCGTCGTCCAGGTGCTGCGCTCGGACCTGCGCGGCAACCAGGCCCCCGTGCTGGCCGCGGTCGGGCCCATGCAGTTCGAGGTCGCGAGCGCACGCATGCAGGCGGAGTTCAACGCCCCGGTCCGGCTCGAGACGCTCGGCTACACCCAGGCCCGGGGCACCGACGCGGCCTCGGCTGCCGAGCTGGACTCGTTGCGCGGCATCGAGGTGCTGCAGCGCAGCGACGGGACGCTGCTGGCGCTGGCCGTGGACAAGTGGCGGGTGCACACGGTCACCCGCGACCACCCCGAGCTGACCCTCGAGTCACTGGTGGCGGGAGACCGGTAACCGGGGCGACGCCCAGGCGCTGTGGGCGCCATCACGCCCCCAGCGGCCCGTCTCAGGTCGACTCTCACGTAGCGTCACAGTAGAGTCGACCCCGGAGCCGGCGGCGCGACAGCAGCCCTCGGCCCCGACCCCCTCTTCTGCGGGAGACCGGCGCGCTCGCGCCGGACGAGACCTCCCGACCGCACCACCGCTCACCCTTCCACCCACCGCGCGTGCGACCACGTTGCCGCGGCGCCCTGCGGCACGCCGTCCCGGTGCCCACCTGCGCGCACGCCCGACGACCTGAACGGACTCCCCCGTGTCCCACGACACCCTGGCCGACGACCGCCCCGCCGACCCGTCCGAGGCGTCCGGCGCCCCGGCGACCGAGGCGCCCACCGTGCGCAACGCGCTCCGGTCCCCGACCCGGTTGCGCACCGAGGTGCTCGCCGGCCTGGTCGTGGCGCTGGCGCTGATCCCGGAGGCGATCTCGTTCTCGGTCCTCGCCGGCGTGGACCCGCGGGTGGGCCTGTTCGCCTCGTTCACGATGGCGGTGTCGATCGCGTTCCTCGGCGGCCGGCCCGCGATGATCTCGGCGGCGACCGGGGCGGTGGCGCTGGTGATCGCGCCGGTCGTCCGCGAGCACGGCCTGGACTACCTGATCGCGACGGTCATCCTCGCCGGGGTCCTGCAGGTCGCGCTGGGCCTGTCGGGGGTGGCCCGGCTGATGCGGTTCATCCCGCGCTCGGTGATGGTCGGCTTCGTCAACGCGCTGGCCATCTTGATCTTCCTCGCGCAGGTGCCGCACATGGTCGGCGTGCCGGTGCTCGTCTACCCGATGATCGCCGTCGGCCTCGGGGTGATCGTCGCCCTTCCGAGGCTCACCAGGCTGGCGCCGGCCCCGCTTGTCTCCATCGTGCTGCTGACCTCGTTCACGCTGGCCGTGGGCCTGTCGATCCCCAACGTGGGCGACGAGGGCAAGCTGCCCCACAGCCTGCCGAGCCTGGCCGTGCCGCACGTGCCGCTGACCCTCGAGACGCTGCGGATCATCGGCCCCTACGCGCTGGCGATGGCCCTGGTCGGCCTGCTCGAGTCGCTGCTGACCGCCAAGCTCGTGGACGACATCACCGACACCCACTCGATGAAGACGCGAGAGGCCTGGGGGCAGGGCGCGGCCAACGTGATCACCGGCTTCTTCGGCGGCATGGGCGGCTGCGCGATGATCGGGCAGACGATGATCAACGTGAAGGCGTCCGGGGCGCGGACCCGGATCTCCACCTTCCTCGCCGGCGTCTTCCTGCTGGTGCTCGTCGTCGGCTTCGGCGACGTCGTCGCCCTCATCCCGATGGCCGCGCTGGTCGCGGTGATGATCATGGTCTCGGTCGGCACGTTCGACTGGCACAGCATCCGGCCCACCACCCTGCGACGGATGCCGAAGAGCGAGACCGCGGTGATGGTCTCCACCGTCGTGGTGGTGGTGGCCACCCACAACCTGGCGATCGGCGTGGTCGTGGGCGTGCTGGTCGCGATGGTGCTGTTCGCCCGCCGGGTCGCGCACCTCACCGACGTGAAGGACGTAGCGGTGCTCGACGAGGACACCCACGTCTACGCCGTGACCGGTGAGCTGTTCTTCGCCACCAGCAACGACCTGTACTCCCAGTTCGACTACGTCGGCGCGCCGAAGAACGTGGTCATCGACCTGTCCGAGGCGCACATCTGGGACGCGTCCACCGTTGCCGCCCTCGACGCGATCAGCCACAAGTTCGCGACCAAGGGCAAGAACGTCGAGATCATCGGCCTCAACGACGCCAGCGCCGCCATGCACGGACGGCTCAGCGGCCACCTCGGCGCGGCCCACGGCTGACGCGAGGGCGCTGACCGCGAGGGGCCACCGACGCACACGTCGATGGCCCCTCGCGGCGGGTCAGGACTTCGCGGTGCTCGCGTAGCGCAGGTAGGGCTTGACCACCTCGAGGTCCGGGAAGCGCTCCTTGGCGTCCTCGGTGGCGATGTCGTTGCTGACGATCGCGCGGTCACCCGGCCTCCAGTCCACCGGGGTGGAGAACGGCCCGGAGTCGCTCACCTGGAGCGCGTCGAGGGCCCGCAGGATCTCGTCGAAGTTGCGGCCGGTGCTCTTCGGGTAGGTCATCATCAGCTTGATCTTGTTGTCCGGGCTGATGACGAACACCGAGCGGACGGAGCTCGAGTCGTCCTCGTTCGGGTGGATCATGTCGTAGAGCTCCGCGACCTTCCGGTCCGGGTCGGCGATGATCGGGTAGCCGACGGTGGTCTTCGAGACCTCCTCGATGTCCGGCTTCCACCCGCGGTGGTCCTCCACCGAGTCGACGGACAGCGCAATGACCTTGGTGTTGCGCTTGTCCCACTCCGGCTGCAGCTGCGCGACCCTGCCGAGCTCGGTCGTGCACACCGGCGTGTAGTCGGCGGGGTGGCTGAAGAAGATCGCCCAGCTGTTGCCCTTCCAGTCCAGGAAGGAGAGCTCGCCTGCGCTGGTGTCGGCCGTGAAGTCGGGCGCTGCGTCGCCCAGGTGCAGTGTCATCGGGGGAGTCACCTTTCGGATCGGGTGCGCGCGTTCGAACGGTTCCGAACCTACTCGTGCGGCCCAACCGCCCCGGCAGGGCCGGAGGTCCCGCCTTTGCGCGGCAGCGCCCGCAGGGTGAGCAGCAGCACGACGAGCGCGACCGCCTGCACCGCCGCCGTCACCCCGACCAGGGCGGGCACCGACACCTCGTACAGGGCGCCCGCGACCGCGCCACCGACAGCCGCGGCCGTGCCCACGACGGCCCCGAAGACGCCGTACGCCGTGGCCCGGCGCCGGGGGCCGATCAGGTCGGCCACGGTCGCCCGCAGCGTGGACTCCTGGATGCCCAGCACCGTCCCCCAGGCCAGCGCGCCCGCCACGGCCACGTCGACCGCGTCGGTGAACGCCAGCACCGGGACGACGGCCGCCACCACCGGGAGGGCGACCAGGACCCGCGGCCCCCACCGGTCGTAGCCCCAGCCGGTCGCCAGCGCGGCGAGCGCGTCGACGACCATCACCGCGGCGTACACCACCGGCACCGCGGCCGGCGCGAGCAGGTGCCGGGTGACGAGGTGGAAGGAGATCACCCCGAAGGTCGCGAACCCGGCCATCGTGAGCCCGGTGAACGCGGCGTACGCCCAGAACACGCCCGGGAGCCGGCCGACCTGCTCCGGTGCCAGCAGGTGAGCCCGCGACGTCGCCGGCCGGGCGACCGCCTCCTCGTAGCCGGCCGGGTTCGGCGCCCGCGCCCGGAGCGCGACGACCAGGACGAGCAGCGCCAGGCCGGGCACCGCGAGCACCACGAGCGCCGGGGTGTAGTCGTTGCCGGTCACGGCGAGCACCGCCGCGACGGCCAGCGGGCCGAGCAGGGCGCCGACCTGGTCGAGGGCCTCGTGCACGGCGAAGCCCCGGCCGCGTCCGGTGGCCGCGGTGGCGTGGGACAGCAACGTGTCCTTGGCCGGGGACCGCACCGCCTTGCCGACGCGCTCGAGGACCACCAGGGACGAGGCGAGCCACAGGGCGGTGGCCAGGCCGAGCAGGGGGACGCTCAGCACGGTCAGGGCGTAGCCGGCGATGGTCCACTCCCAGAACCGGCCGGACCGGTCGGCGAGCGGGCCGGAGACCAGGCGCAGGGCAAGGGCCGCGGTCTCCCCGACGCCGGTGACCACCCCGACCAGCAGGGCGCCGGCGCCGAGGTGCGCGAGCAGGGGGCCGGTGATCGACCGGGCGCCCTCGTAGACGATGTCGCCCAGCAGCGCGACGACCCCGAACCAGACGACGAAGCGCCAGGGGGTCAGCCGGTTCGCCGCGGCCGCGGCCGCCGGGCTCCGGTCGGGCCGTCCGCCCTCCGCCGTCACCGCTTCAACCGGTCACGCAGCGGCGACCGGCGCGAGGATCCCGGCCAGGCCGGCCAGGGCGTCGGGCACCACCCGGTAGTAGGTGAAGCTGCCCACCCGGCGCTCCGCCACGACCAGCCCGGCGGCGGCCAGCTTGCGCAGATGGTGGGTCACCGTCGGCTGGGTGAGCCCGAGCGGTTCGGTGAGGTCGCAGGTGCACGCCTCCAGGCCCGGGCTGGCCAGGATCAGCGACAGCAGCCGCAGCCGGGTCGGTTCGGCGAGCGCCTTGAGCCGGGCGGCCAGCTCCGCCGCCTGCTCCGGCGAGAGCGGCGCATCCGTCAGCGGGGCGCAGCAGGCGGCCGCGGTGGGCACCGGCTCGATCAGCGGCAGTGGCTTGGGCATGACATCCATAGTGTCACCGTCCCGCGGTTGTTCCGCCGGATCCCCGAGGACGACGCACCCGCGGTCCCGGCTCCGGGCCGCGACGGGCGAAGAATGAAATAGATACTCGTCGATGGTTGACCCGTCCTCCCCCGCGTGGCACCCTGGTCAGTGTCATAGACATCTATCTATATCGCCGTACCGACGAACCCCGAAGAGGACCCATGCATTCCATCCAGCTCCCCGCCCTGGCCGCCGAGCACCAGGCCGACCTGCTGCGCGTCGCCGAGCGCCGGCGCCGGGCCGCGCGGACCGCGCCCGTGCGTCGCGTGGACCGTGACCCGTCGACGGCGGCCGCCAGCCGGGCCATCCGGCACCTCGGGGTCGCCCTCGGCACGGCATGGCGACGGGCCGCCGGAGCCCGGTCGGACTCGGCAGCTGCCTGCTGCGCCTGAACCCGCCACCCACCCGCCAGCCACCCCACCCCAGGAGAAGACCATGTCCCGGCTCCAGCTCGCCCTCAACGTCGACGACATCGACGCGGCCGTCGAGTTCTACTCGACACTGTTCGACACCGCACCGGCCAAGCGTCGGCCCGGCTACGCCAACTTCGCGGTGGCGGACCCGCCGCTCAAGCTGGTGCTGATCGAGAACCCCCCGGCCTCCGGCACGCTCAACCACCTCGGCGTCGAGCGCGGCACCGTCGCCGAGGTGGAGGGCCAGGCGTCGCGCCTGCGGGCGGCAGGACTCGCGCTGGAGAGCGAGGACGACGTCGTCTGCTGCTACGCCCGCCAGGACAAGCACTGGGTGACCGGTCCCGACGGCCAGCGCTGGGAGAACTACGTGGTCCTCTCCGATGACCGGCCCGACCTCGAGGGCAGGTCGCTGATCGATCTGGCGGCCGCCGACCGCGTCGACTCCCGCGACGCCGGCTGTTGCGGGGCGGCCTCGGTCGGGCGCGAGGCGGGGCCGGGCTCCGCCGACGCCTGCTGCGCGGGCTGAGGCGTGCGGCGGGCGGCGGGGTTGCGCGATGTATCGACAGAGATCAAAATAGAAGAGTGTCGAAATACTCCTCCCCCGAGCTCCGGGTGCTGAGCGACCCGCTGGTCTGCTGCACTCCCCTGGCCCGCGAGCCGATGGGCGCCGCACGGGCGGACCAGGTCGCGCCCCTGCTCAAGGCGATCGCGGACCCGGCTCGCCTGCGCCTGCTCTCGATCGTGCTGTCCCACGAGGGGGGCGAGGCCTGCGTCTGCGACCTGACTCCCTACTTCGACCTGAGCCAGCCGACCATCAGCCACCACCTGAAGGTGCTGCACGAGGCCGGCCTGCTCGACCGGGAGAGGCGGGGGACCTGGGTGTTCTACAAGGCCCGGCCGGAGGCCATGGCCGCCCTGGTCAATCTGTTCTCGGCGGACGACGCCGCCCCCGCGGGCCTGACCGGGGTGAGCACATGAGCGACACGGTCCACGAACGGCCGCCTGGCGACACGGCGCCCGCCGACGACGTCTTGCACCGGCTCTCCACCCTGGACCGGTTCCTGCCGCTGTGGATCGGGGCGGCCATGGTCTCCGGCCTGCTCCTGGGCCGGCTGGTCCCGGGGCTCGACGACGCGCTGGCGGCCGTCCAGGTCGGCTCGGTGTCGCTGCCGATCGCCATCGGGCTGCTGGTGATGATGTACCCGGTGCTGGCCAAGGTCCGCTACGACGAGCTGGGACACGTCACCGGCGACCGGCGGCTGCTGCTCGCGTCGCTGACCCTGAACTGGGTCGTCGGTCCGGCGCTGATGTTCACCCTCGCCTGGCTGCTGCTTCCGGACCTGCCCGCGTACCGCACCGGCCTGATCATCGTCGGGCTGGCGCGCTGCATCGCGATGGTGCTGATCTGGAACGACCTGGCCTGCGGGGACCGGGAGGCCGCGGCCATCCTGGTCGCCCTCAACGCGCTCTTCCAGATCGTCGCGTTCGCCTTCCTCGGCTACTTCTACCTGCAGGTCCTGCCCGGCTGGCTAGGCCTCCCGCAGACCGCGCTGGACGTGTCGGTCTGGGACATCGCCCGGAGCGTGCTCGTCTTCCTCGGCATCCCGCTCGCCGCCGGCTTCCTGACCCGCACGCTCGGCGAGCGCGCCAAGGGGCGGGAGTGGTACGAGACGACGCTGCTGCCGCGGATCGGGCCCGCCGCGCTCTACGGCCTGCTGTTCACCATCGTGATCCTGTTCGCCCTGCAGGGCGGGACCATCACCTCGCAGCCGCTCGACGTGGCGCGGATCGCCGTACCGCTGCTCGCCTACTTCGCGCTGATGTGGGGTGGCTCGATGCTGCTCACCCGCGCGCTCGGCTTCGACTACCAGCGCGCCACCGCGGTCTCCTTCACCGCCGCGGGCAACAACTTCGAGCTGGCGATCGCCGTCGCGATCGGCGTCTTCGGGGTCACCAGCGGCCAGGCCCTCGCCGGTGTGGTCGGCCCGCTCATCGAGGTCCCGGCGCTGGTCGGCCTGGTGTACGTCAGCCTCTGGGCGCGGCGCTTCTTCGCGGCACCCAGCACGCCACCGGGCCCGCCGGTGCCGGCCACCGACGACGACCGGGGAGCCCCCCGATGACCGGCACCCGCATCCCCCAGGTGGTGTTCGCCTGCGTCCGCAACGGGGGCAGGTCGGTGGCGTCCCGGCTGCTGACCGAGCACTACGCGGGGGGCCGCGTGGTGGCGCGCTCGGCCGGCACCCAGCCCGGGGAGCACATCCACCCCGAGGTCGCCGACGTCCTCGAGAAGCTCGGCCTGGACACCTCGCGGGAGCACCCCACGCTGCTGACCCGGGAGACGGTGGCCGCGAGCGACCTCGCGGTCACCCTCGGCTGTGGGGAGCAGTGCCCCTACGTCCCTGGGGTGAGGTACGTCGACTGGGCGGTGGACGACCCCGGCGGGCAGGACGAGGCCACGGTGCGGCGCATCATCGCCGACCTGGACGCCCGGGTCCGCACCCTGCTGGTGGAGCTGGTCCCCGACATCGAGCTCCCGCCGTCGGTGCTCGAGGAGGCCTGAGCCGCCCGACCCGGCCCGCGGCGCCGTCGCTCAGATCAGAGCGGGACGCCGAAGAGGACGTGTCCACCCCTGACGCACTCGCGGGCCCGCACGGTGCCGTGGTCCTGGGTGCACATCGCGTGCGCCTCGTGGCCGGCCGCGACGGCTCCGTAGCCGGTGGCGAGCAGGTCCAGCGACAGCGCGAGCAGGACGGCGACAAGCAGCTTCTTGGTCATGTGAGGTCCCTTTCCATCCACAGTTGTACCCCTCCGGACGGCAAACCGATCAGATCCACGCCGGGGTTTTCACCGGGACCCCCGAGGGCAGGTCGACGCCGGCCCGGGGGCCGACTCATCCGGGAATAGCCCATCCGGTGCACCCACGTTCGCCCATGCTGTGGATGTCGCGTCCCGGCGAGGGATGCTGTCCTGTGAGGACGAGGAGGCGCCATGAGTGCAGCTGACGAGGCCCACGCCCGCGAAGTCCTGCTCGAGGCCTTCACCGCGGGCTGGCAGGCCGCCCTGGCGGTGACCATCTCCAACCCCCGGGTGCTCGCGGTGGTCGAGTCCTGCTTCGAGCAGTGGCTGTGCGAGGCCACCGACGAGGTCGACGTGCTCGGCCTCCCGTTCCGCGGGCGCGAGGACCTGCCCGGTCCGTCCCGGCTCCCGAGCCGCCTCCCGAGGGTCCCGGGTCAGCGGCGCGCCCCCGAGGACGCCGCCGGTCACCTCACCGGACCGCCGGGCCCGGAGCCCGAGGCCGCCCCAGTGCCCGACCCGCGCCGCCGCCTGACGCTGTCCCGCAGGCTGACCAGGCCGGAACAGCACGACCGCACCGCACCCCCCGGCTGAGCGGACACCCGCCCAGCCACCCGGAGACGTCCGGTCCGCGCCGGATGCGTGTGACGCGCGTCGCGCGAGGGTTGTGTTGGCTACTCGTGGGTACGATAATGGATGTTACTGACGAGTAGACCGGGGTTCCGGCGCGAGCGGACCGCTCCCGGCCGGGCCCCGCGGCCCCCGAGACTGAAGGTGGAGCAGTGAGCCACTACAAGAGCAACCTGCGTGACATCGAGTTCAACCTGTTCGAGGTGCTCGGTCGCGACGAGATCCTGGGCCAGGGCCCCTTCGAGGAGGTCGACACCGACACCGCGAAGGCGATCCTGGCCGAGGTCGACCGCCTGGCCCGGGAGGACCTCGCCGCCTCCTACGAGGACAGCGACCGCAACCCGCCGGTCTTCGATCCCAAGACCAGCACCGCGCCGATCCCGGAGGCGTTCAAGAAGAGCTACCGCGCGTGGATGGACGCGGAGTACTGGCGCCTCGCGCTGCCGCCGGAGCTCGGCGGCCAGCCGGCGCCGTCGACCCTGAACTGGGCGATCGGCGAGCTGGTGCTCGGCGCGAACGCGCCGATCTGGATGTACGCCTGCGGCCCGAGCTTCGCCTCGATCGTGCAGCGCAACGGCAACGAGCGCGACCAGAAGATCGCCTCCTACATGATCGAGCGCGAGTGGGGCGCCACCATGGTCCTCACCGAGCCGGACGCCGGCTCCGACGTGGGCGCCGGGCGCACCAAGGCCACGCGCAACGACGACGGCACCTGGAACATCGAGGGCGTCAAGCGGTTCATCACCTCCGGTGAGCACGACATGAGCGAGAACATCATCCACCTCGTGCTCGCGCGCCCGGTGGGCGTCGAGGGCGTCGGCGGCCCGGGCACCAAGGGCCTCTCGCTGTTCATCGTGCCGAAGTTCCACTTCGACCCCGAGACCGGTGAGCTGACCGGCGAGCGCAACGGCGCCTACGTCACCAACGTCGAGCACAAGATGGGCATCAAGGTGTCCAACACCTGCGAGGTCACCTTCGGCGACTCCGCCGTCGGCGGCGGAGAGCCCGCCAAGGGCTGGCTGCTCGGCGAGGTGCACGACGGCATCGCGCAGATGTTCCAGGTCATCGAGAACGCCCGGATGATGGTGGGCACCAAGGCCATCGCGACCCTGTCCACCGGCTACCTGAACGCGCTGGACTACGCCAAGGAGCGGGTGCAGGGTCCGGACCTGACCCGCGCGTCCGACAAGACCGCGCCGCGCGTCACGATCACCCACCATCCGGACGTGCGCCGCTCGCTGATGACGCAGAAGTCGTTCGCCGAGGCGATGCGCGCCCTGGTGCTCTACACCGCGACCTGGCAGGACAAGGTGCAGCTGGCCGAGTTCGCCGGCGAGACCGACGAGCTCGCCGAGCGCGTCAACGACCTGCTGCTCCCGATCGTCAAGGGCTACGGGTCCGAGCGCTCCTGGGTGCTGCTCGGCACCGAGTCGCTGCAGACCTTCGGCGGGTCCGGCTTCCTGCAGGAGTACCCGATCGAGCAGTACGTGCGCGACGCGAAGATCGACACGCTCTACGAGGGCACCACCGCGATCCAGGGCCAGGACCTGTTCTTCCGCAAGATCGTGAAGGACCAGGCCAAGGGCCTCGGGTTCGTGGCCGGCGAGGTGGAGAAGTTCCTCAGCAGCGAGGCGGGGAACGGCCGGCTCAAGATCGAGCGCGGGCTGCTCGCGAAGGCGCTCGAGGACGCCCAGGCCATCGTCGGCACGCTGATCAACCAGCTGATGTCGGCAGACCCGAGCGCCGAGGGCGGCGACCTGAACAACATCTACAAGGTCGGGCTGAACACCTCCCGCCTGCTGATGGTGCTCGGGGACGTCATCTGCTCGTGGCTGCTGCTGCGCCAGGCGGAGGTGGCCCTGGAGAAGCTGGCCGGCGAGGTCAAGCCCGCCGACCAGACGTTCTACGAGGGCAAGGTGGCCGCGGCACAGTTCTTCGCCCGCAACATGCTGCCGAAGGTCAGCGCGGAGCGCGCCATCGCCGAGGGCACCGACCTGTCCCTGATGGAGCTGTCCGAGGACGCGTTCTGAGACCAGGCACCACCGCGCGGGGCCGTCCCACCTCCGGGTGGGGCGGCCCCGGGGCGTCTTCCGGCACGTCTCGGGCCGAATCGCCAGGATTGACCGCCCCCGCAGCGGGGTAAGAGAGTCGCTGACGGCGCACCGGTGCCGTCAGACGGCAGTGCCGTCACCGCGAAACCGAAGGAGAGAACATGGGTATCGGCCTGGGCATCGTGCTGCTCGCCATCGGCCTGGTCCTCGTCACGGGCGTCGTCAACTTCGACATCGGGTTCGTCGACGACCAGGGCCTCGGATGGATCCTGCTCATCGTCGGAATCCTCGCGATCGTGCTCGCGCTGGTGATGAACCAGCAGCGGTCCAAGACCACGCACGTCGAGCAGCGCCGGTACGACGGACCCCCGCCGCGCTGATCAGCCGACCGACACCGTCAGACGCCGAAGGGGCGGAGAGACCAGCTCTCTCCGCCCCTTCGCCTGTCGCGGTCAGCGCCGGAACGCCGGCGTGCGACCACGGTCGCCTCGCGCCGGGGAGCCGCCGCGCCGACCCCGGCCGTCGCGCCCCCGGTGGGTCCCCGGGAGACCGGCGGCCCGGCCCCCGGCGCGACGACCCCCGGCACCCGGCCGGCCGCCGGACCTGCCCGGCCGCGGGGCCGGCTCGCCCGACGTGGCCAGGGCGTCGGTGGTCAGCGGGCGCGGCGCCGTACGGATGTCGTGGTGGCGCACCTCGACCCCGGCTCGCGCCTGCATGCGCACGATGTCGTCGACCTGGCGCGGGGTGCTGATCGTGACCACCGCGCCGGACTCGCCGGCGCGCGCGGTGCGCCCGGACCGGTGCAGGTAGGCCTTGGGGTCGGTCGGCGCGTCGAAGTGGACCACCAGCCCGACGTGGTCCACGTGGATGCCACGCGCGGCCACGTCGGTGGCGACCACCACCTGCGCCTTGCCGCTGGAGAACCTGTGCAGGTTCCGCTCTCGGACCCGCTGGGAGAGGTTGCCGTGCAGGTCCACCGCACCCACCCCGCTGGCCTCGAGCGCCTCGCGCAGCTCGGTGGCGCCCCCGCGGGTCCGGGTGAAGATGATCGAGCGGTCGTTGGCCCGGACCAGCGCGGTCGCCGCACCGATCTTCTCCCGGAAGCCCCCGACCAGCAGCACGTGGTGGTCCATCGTCGTCACCGCGCCCGCGTTCGGGTCCAGCTCGTGCCGCCGGGGGTCGCGCAGGTGGGTGCGCACCAACCGGTCCACGTCGCCGTCCAGGGTGGCCGACAGCAGCAGCCGCTGGCTGCCCTGCGGGGTCCGCGCCACCAGCTCGTCGACGATCGGGTAGAAACCCAGGTCGCAGAGGTGGTCTGCCTCGTCGAGGACGGTGATCTCGATGTCCTCGGTGCGGCAGTGGCCGCGGTCCACCAGGTCCTTGAGCCGGCCCGGGGTCGCGACGACGATGTCGGCACGGTTGCGCAGCTGCTTGATCTGCCGGTCGTACGGCGTGCCGCCGTACACGGTCATCAGCTTGAGCCGCGCGGCGGACGCGAGCGGCTCCAGCGACCGGCGGACCTGCGTGGCCAGCTCGCGCGTCGGTACGACGACCAGGGCGCGTGGCTGCTTGGGCCGGCTGGTTCCTCCGGCGAGCCGGGCCAGGATCGGCAGGCCGAACGCGAGGGTCTTGCCGGAGCCGGTCTGCGCCCGGCCGAGCACGTCGCGGCCGCTCATCGCGTCCGGCAGCACCGCCGCCTGGACCGGCGTGGGGGTGGTGATCTCGATGCGCGCGAGGGCGCGCACGATCTCGACCGGCAGGCCGAGCTCGTCGAAGGTGGGGGTGGTCGGGTCGGGGGTCACTACGGGCACGAAGAAGTCTCTCGGTGGTTCGTCGGGCGCGACCTGGTCCGGGTGCCACGGCGTGGTCCGGTGAGCCTGCAGGGCGCTGTTGTTCCGCGCACCCGATCGCTGGTCCTGCGCGCCTCCCATGAAGGGGCACGCACCCACACCGGGCGAGAAGAAAGGCCGCGGGGCTGCTGCGCCGGGGCCTTGGCTACCGTCCATGCTACCTGGTGCGCGCGCTCACTCCGACCGACCGGACAGCGGCAGCACGAGACGTTCGACACCTCCGGGGGCGACTCGCACCGGCACGCCCCAGTCCTGCTGGTGCAGGTGGCAGGCGGCGCCCTCGCCGCCGTGCGTGTCGCAGGACGCGGCCCGCGCGGCGATGTGCAGCACGCCGTCACCGACCGCACCGTCGATCGTGATGGTCCGGGTCAGCTCGGTGCCGCGGCCCGCGCCGGCGCGGACCAGCTGCGGCGGGGTTGCCGAGACCAGCAGCTGGCTGGCCGGCCCGAACCGGTCGTCGACCTTCTGGCCCGGCGGTGGCTCGAAGCTGACCACCAGCTCGAGCTCACCGGTCGCGACCTCGGTGACCGGGCGCCGGGTGGTGTGGGAGAGCCCGCTGGCCGAGGCGGCCGCGCCGAGCGGCACCCGGGTCAGCCGGTGCGCGGCCGACTCCACCACGACCAGGTGCCCGCCGCGGTGTCCCGGGCCTGTCGAGGCGTCGAGCACCGCACCGCTGGGCTCGGCCAGGTCGGTGGCGAGGGTGTCGACGGTGCCGGTGGTCGGGTCGTAGCGCCGGACCGCGCCGTTGTAGGTGTCGCAGACCGCCACCGACCCGTCGGGCAGCACCGTGACACCGAGCGGGTGCTGCAGCAGGGCCTCGTCGGCGGGCCCGTCCCGGAACCCGAAGTCGAACAGCCCCGTGCCCACCGCGGTCCGCACGACGCCGTGCTCGAGGTAGCGCAGGCTCGAGGTCTCGCTGTCGGCCAGCCAGAGCCTGCTCCCGTCCGCGGCGAGGCCCGAGGTCTGCGCGAACCAGGCCTCGTCCAGGTGGCCGTCGAGCAGGCCCTCGTTGCCGGTCCCGGCCGACGCCCGCAGCTCGCCGGTCCGCGGGTCCAGGGTCCACAGCTGGTGGATGCCGGCCATCGCAACCCAGACGCGGTCCTGCCACCAGGCCACGTCCCACGGGCTCGACAGGCTCACGCCGGTGGGGCCGGTGGGATCCGTGGGGTCGCTTGGGGTGCCGAGGGGCGGGGAGCCGGGGAGCCCCTGGTGCCCGTCGCCGGCCACGGTGCGCACCTCACCGCTCTCGAGGTGCACGCCGCGCAGCGCGTGGTTGACCGTGTCGGCCACCACGACGTCGTACCCGACCCGCCCGGCGACCTCCGGCGGCAGCAGGCACAACCCGTTCGGCTCGTTGAACCGCGCCGTGTCCGGTCCGCCGTCGACCAGGCCGCGCTCGCCGCCGCCGACGCGACCGAGGACGGTCTCCGCGTCGTCCGCGAGCCGGACCAGCTGGTGGTGGCCGGCGTCGGCGACCAGGAAGCCGCCTTCCGGCAGGGCGACCGCCTTCGCCGGGAACCGCAGCGCACCGTCCCGCGCGGGTGGCGGGACGTAGGGCGAGCCGCCCGGCTGGAGCGTGCCCTTCGCGAGGTGCTCCTCGCGCAGGTCGGCCAGCAGCGCGTCGATCGCGTGGGCGTGCCCCTCGCCGGCGTACTGCGCGACGACGTACCCCTCGGGGTCGACCAGCACCAGCGTCGGCCAGGCGCGCGCGGCGTAGGCCCGCCAGGTGACCAGGTCCGGGTCGTCGAGCACCGGGTGCGCCACCTCGTAGCGCTGCACCGCGGCCGCGAGGGCGTCCGGGTCCGCCTCGTGCACGAACTTCGGCGAGTGCACGCCCACGACGACCAGCTCGCCGTCGTACCTCTGCTCGAGGCCGCGCAGCTCGTCCAGGACGTGCAGGCAGTTCACGCAGCAGAACGTCCAGAAGTCCAACAACAACCAGCGGCCCCGGAAGTCGGAGACCGAGTACGTCGCACCGCCGGTGTTCAGCCAGGCCCGGCCCAGCAGCTCCGGAGCGCGAACGCGTGGGCGGCGTCCGGGCTGGTGGGTCGAGGTCATGGTGCTAGTCAACGCGATCGCGTGCGGTCTGCTTCCCACCGGGCGCCGCCGTCCCCGAGCGAGTCGCGCCCGGCGGCGACCGGGACGACCCCGAGCGGTACCTTGGCGCCCGACCAGCAGCCACGGGGGGACCTTGCAGTGAGCACGACGACGGCGGGAGCGGCGGACGCCGCCGCCACCACGGGCACCGCGCCGGGGAAACCGGGCCGGATCACCTCGCTGGACTGGATCCGGGGCATCTTCCTCTGCGCGTCGATCACCAGCGTCTCCTGGCTGGCCCCTCGACCCGCCGCCCTGCGGCACGCGACCTGGACGGGCGTCCACTTCGAGGACCTGATCTTCCCCCTGTTCGTCACCCTGTCCGGGTGCGGGCTGGCCTTCGCCTACCGGAACCGGGTGGGCTGGGTCGCCACCCTGCGGCGGAGCCTGGTGCTGCTCGCGTGCGGGCTCGCGTTCCACGTCGTCGAGACCGGCAACCCCGACCCGGGGGTACTGCAGTGGACCGGACCCTTGCAGGTGTACGCCGTGCTGGTGCTCGTGGTCGGGCTGCTGCACCTGGTCGCGCACGGGCCCCGCGCCTGGGCGCTGGTCACGGCCGTGACCGCGGCCGCGCAGGGCCTGCTCCTCTACGCGTGGCAGACCGGCTGCCCCGGCGGCACGCTCACCCCCGCGTGCAACCCGTCCCGCACCATCGACGCCGCGGTGCTCGGCACCGCCCACATGTACCACCACGGGATGTACGGGCACGACCCCGAGGGCCTGGTGTCCATCCTCGGGGCGCTCGTCGTGGCCTCGGTGGGCGCCACGGCCGGCCACCTGATGCTCGCCTCCCGCGGCACCTTCCGGGGCCCGCTGCTGCTGGCCGCCTGGGCGGCCCTCGCCTTCGCGGCCGCCCTGGCAGCGGGGCACTACCTGCCGGCGATGAAGCGGCTGTGGACCCCGCCCTTCGCGCTCGGGGTCGGCGCGCTCGGCGTGGCCACCCTCGCCGTCGGCATGACCCTGCTCGACCTCCCGGCGTCGCCGCGATGGCAGCGGCTGCGCTCACGGGTCGCCTGGCCCTGGGTGGCGATGGGCCGCAACAGCCTGCTGCTGTACTTCGGTTCGCACCTGCTCGTCGAAGGCGTGCTGCTCACCCACGGCAGCCCGTCGTGGGCGGTCCGGCTCGCCGACGAGGTCGCGGTGGCCGGGCACCCGCGCGCGAGCTTCATCCTGGTCATGCTGCTCGGCTGGGCAGCCCTCGCGTGGCTGTTGCACTGGCGCCGGGTGTACCTGCGGCCCTGAGCGCGGCACCGGTGCCGGTACCGCGCTCGGGACCGGGCGCCGGAACGGTCTAGACGGGGCGCTTGACCCGGGGTCGCAGCGGGAATGCATCTTCCAACCTTTGCGTCCCTGGGGGATGGCGAAGGGGACGGTGCCCCGGCCCCCAGACCCCGGGCCGGGGCACCTACCGGGGCGCCCGGACCGCCCGGACCGCCCGGGCCGCTCGGGCCGCTCGGGCCGCTCGGGCCGCCCGACGGTCAGCTCCCGGCCGCTCCGGCGGCGGTGGCGGCGGTCGTGGCGGCGATCACCGCGGCCATCATGTCGTCGACCGCCTGCCGCACGGCCGCGGACGCCCAGTCGCCCTCGGCCACCTGCCGGGCCCGGTCGCGCAGCTCCCGGCGGCTCAGCGCGTGCTCGTGGGGGTCGACGACCCGGTGCTCGGACTTCAAGGCGTGCAGCAGCGAGATGAGCGCCGCCGTCCTGGCTTCGGGTGTGGTGCGCTGGACCAGCGCCTGGGTCACCTGGGTGCGCAGGTCCGTCTCGTGGGCCGCATGCTCGGCCGGCCAGCGGTGCACCGGGATGATCCCCAGCACCTTGCTCGCCTCGGCGCGCAGGATGCCCTGGTCCACGAGCCGCTCGTAGAGGGCCGCACGCAGGTTCTTGCCCAGCGCCGCCACCGCACTCTTGGGGCGCTTGCCCTCGTGGGCCCCGACGATGCCCAGCGCCGCGTCCAGGACGGCGTCCCCGGTGCCCGACGGATCGAGGACCAGCAGCCGCTTCCGGTCATCGACGCCGACCCGCTCCAGCAGCGCGAGCTCGACCAGGTTGGCGCCCCCGAGGGCGATGTCGGCCTGCGCGCCCGGGACCACCAGCTTGCCGGAGTCGTCGTCGGTGAGCAGCAGGAGCAGGTCCGCGGCCAGCAGCATGGTTCGACCATACGACCTTCGCAGGCGGCCTCGGCCGGGCCGTCGACGCCGCGGTTCGGCGCGCCGGCCGCCCGAGGGGTGGCGGAACGGCGCCCGCTGCGGTGGAATCGGGACATCCGAGCCGAGGAGGACCCGCGTGTACTACCCGCTGACCGTTCGTGACTTCCTGGACCGCGCCGAGAGCGTCTACCCCGACCGGATCGCGGTCGTGGACGAGCCGGACCAGCCGGCACCGACGCTGGGCAACCTGCGTTACCGCGACGTCGCGGCGCTGGCCAGGGCGCAGGCGGCGCGGCTCGACCGGCTCGGAGTGCCGGTCGGCGGGCGGGTCGCGGTGATCTCGCAGAACTCGGCGCGGCTGCTCACGTCGTTCTTCGGAGTCAGCGGCTGGGGCCGGATCCTGGTCCCGGTGAACTTCCGGCTCAGCCTGCCGGAGATCGAGTACATCGTGAAGCACTCCGGCTCCGAGGTGGTCTACGCCGACCCGTCGCTGAAGGACAAGCTCGAGGCGCTCGACGTACCGCACAAGTTCGTCCTGGGCGAGGACGACGACCTCTACCTCCGCGACGCCGAGCCGCGCGCGTGGGCGGAGCCCGACGAGGGTGCCACCGCGACGATCAACTACACGTCCGGGACCACCGCGCGGCCCAAGGGCGTCCAGCTCACGCACCGCAACCTGTGGCTGAACGCGACCGTGTTCGGGCTGCACGCCGGGATCAGCGACCGCGACGTCTACCTGCACACGCTGCCGATGTTCCACGCCAACGGCTGGGGGATGCCCTACGCCATGACCGGCGTGGGCGCCCAGCACGTCGTGCTCCGCCAGGTCGACGGCACCGAGATCCTGCGCCGGATCGAGCGGTACGGCGTCACGGTGCTGTGCGCGGCTCCGGCGGTGGTGAGCGCCGCCCTGGACGGCGCCGCGACGTGGGACGGGGAGATCCCCGGACGGGACCGGGTGCGGATCATCGTGGCCGGCGCACCCCCGCCGACCCGGACCATCGAGCGGGTGATGGAGGAGCTCGGCTGGGAGTTCAACCAGATCTACGGCCTCACCGAGACCTCGCCGCTGGTCACCGTGAACCGGATGCGCGCGGAGTGGGACGACCTGTCCACCCACGACAAGGCGGTGCGGCTCGGCCGGGCCGGCGCACCGGCGCTCGGGGTCCGGGTGTGGACCGACGCGCACGGCGAGGTGATGACCGCCTCGAACCACAACCTGGACGGCTACTGGGAGCAGCCCGACGAGACCGCGCGGGTGCAGGAGGGCGGCACCTTCCACACCGGCGACGGCGGCTACCTCGACGACGAGGGCTACCTGGTGATCTCCGACCGGAAGAAGGACGTGATCATCTCCGGCGGCGAGAACGTCTCCTCGATCGAGGTCGAGGACGTGCTGATGTCGCACCCCGCGGTCAAGGAGGTGGCCGTGATCGGCATCCCCGACGAGAAGTGGGGCGAGCTGGTCACCGGCCTGGTGGTCGCGGGCGAGTCCGAGGTCGGCTCCGCGGAGCTGATCGAGCACTGCCGGCAGTCCCTGGCCGGCTACAAGTGCCCCAAGCGCATCGACTTCGTCGAGTCGCTGCCGCGCACCGCGACCGGCAAGCTGCAGAAGTTCAAGATCCGGCAGCCGTACTGGGAAGGCCAGGACCGCCAGGTGCACTGAGCACCGGACGGGGGCCAACGCTCCCGGTCTGGCTAGAGTGCCCGGCATGACTACCGATGCGGCCCGGCTGGGCGCCTTCGTCGACGCCTGGGAGCACGCGGTCCGCGACGTGGTGGCCCTGCTCCGCGGCCTCTCCCCCGACGACTGGTCGCGGCCCACCGACCTGGCCGGCTGGGACGTGCGCGCGGTCGCCGCGCACCTGGCCCACCTGGAGTCCGAGCTCGCGGGCAACGAGCAGGTCGCCGTCGACGTGCCCGCCGACCTCCCGCACATCACCTCGCCGATGGGCAGCTACACCGAGCGGGGACCGCTGGCCAGGGCAGCGTGGAGCCCCGCGGAGATCGTCGACGAGCTGGAGGCGGCCGCCGCGGCCCGGCTCGAGGCGCTGCGGGCGGACCCGCCCACCGACGGCGCGGCCTCCCCTCCGCGCACCCCCGGCGGGATCGGCTGGAGCTGGGAGACGCTGCTGTCCAACCGGCCGCTGGACGTGTGGATGCACGAGCAGGACATCCGCCGCGCGGTCGGACGGCCCGGCGGCCTGGACTCTCCCGCGGCCGGGCACACGGTGGCGGTCTTCGCCCGCGGTCTGGGGTACGTCGTCGGCAAGCGGGTCGCGCCCGAGCCGGGCACGACGGTCGTGCTGGATGTGACCGGGGCGCACCCGGTGCACGCCGCCGTGCGGGTCGGCGACGACGGCCGGGCCACGACGCTCGCGGCCGACCCGGCGGCCCCGACGGTCACCCTGCGGATGGACCTGGAGAGCTACATCGTGCTCGCCGGCGGCCGCCGCGCCCCGTCCGACGTACCGGCGGAGGTCGTGGGCAACCGGGAGCTCGGCGAGCGGGTGCTGGGGTCGCTGGCCGTGACGCCGTGAACGACTGGTCCCCGGCCGACATCCCCGACCTCACCGGCCGGCGCGCGCTGGTCACCGGCGTCACGAGCGGCCTCGGCGCGGCGACCGTCCGGCAGCTGGCCGGGCACGGCTGCGAGGTGGTGCTGGCCGCCCGGTCCCAGGCCAAGCTCGACCGCACCGCCGCCGACGTGCGCGCGGCCGTCCCGTCGGCACGGCTGCGTCCGCTGCTCGTCGACCTCGCGGACCAGTCCTCGGTGCGGCGCGCGGCGGCGGAGGTCGCCCCGGACGGCCCGTTGCACCTGCTGGTCAACAACGCCGGGGTGATGGCGACGCCGTACCGCCGGACCGTCGACGGGTTCGAGCTGCAGATGGCCACCAACCACTTCGGGCACTTCGCGCTGACCGGGCTGCTGTGGCCGCAGCTGGTCGCGGCCGGCGACGCGCGCGTCGTTTCGCTGGCCTCCCAGGCGCACCGGATGGCACGGACCGCGCCCCTGGAGGACCCGCGGGTGTGGCACGGCAGGTACCGCCGCTGGCAGGCCTACGCGCAGTCCAAGCTGGCGAACCTGCTGTTCACGTTCGAGCTCGACCGCCGCGCGCGGGACGCCGGTGCTCCCGTCACGGCGATGGTGGCCCACCCCGGCTACGCCGCGACCGGGCTGATGGGCAGCGGCCGGATGATGGAGGGCCGCACCCTGCGCGGCAGCATCCTGACCGCGGCGTTCGCGGTGGCGGGCCAGAAGCCGGAGATGGGCTGCCTGCCGACGCTGATGGCCGCGACCGCGGACCTCCCGGGCGGCGGCTACGTCGGGCCGGGTGGCTTCGCCGAGCTGCACGGGACGCCGCGCGTGGTCACCGCGAGCCGGGTGGCCCGCGACCCCGAGGCGGCCAGGCGGTTCTGGGAGATCTCCGAGCTGGCCACGGGGCTCCGCTACCCCTGACCGCCGACCCCGCCGACCCGTCGGCGCGAACCTCACGCCCCACCCCGCCGAGTCGGCGCGAACCTCACGCCCGACCTGCCGAGTCGGCCACCTCACCCACCGCCGAGTCGGCGCGAACCTCACGCCTGTGGATGACGAGGGGCGCGGCGACGGGATCCGGAGCATGCTCCGTCGATGGACTTCAGCACGATCTCTCAGCTGCCGCTCCTCGGCGCAGGCTTCCCGCTCCCTGTTGACCGGCCCTTCACCACAAAGGAGGCTGCGGCCGCCGGCGTGAACGGACATGCTCTGCGGCGGCTCCTCAGGGCCGGCCACATCCGGCGCATGTTGCGCAGCGTCTACGTGGCGGGCCAGCTTCCCGACACCCTCGAGCTTCGAACGCAGGCGCTCGCGCTCGTCGTACCTCCGGATGCTGTTGTCACCGACTGGACGGCGTGCTGGCTGTGGACCGGACTGCTTCCGCCCGGCCAGCATGTGCAGGTTCCGCCGGTCTTTCTGTTTCGGCCGTCCGGACGAGGCAGGCTGCGCAACTCACTCAGCACCAGCGGCGAGCGGTCCTTCCGACCCGGTGACGTCGTTCTCGTGGGACATCTGCGGGTGACCACGCCGCTGCGGACGGCCTGG
Organism: uncultured Actinomycetota bacterium; assembly: GCA_963728775.1. Classification (GTDB taxonomy): domain Bacteria; phylum Actinomycetota; class Actinomycetes; order Propionibacteriales; family Nocardioidaceae; genus Nocardioides_B. Next base: position 340,502 of record CAVSLP010000004.1, on the reverse strand, counting down.
GATCTGGGTCGGTTCCAGCATCGCGACATCGCCATCGGGGGTATCGACAGGCTCGCCGCCGAGGAAGGCTTCGATCTCGAGTTGTTCGTGAGAGACGTGGAGCGGTTCGCCCGGCAACGCGGTGTGGTGCAGCTGCGGGCGTTGGTCCCGCTGGTCGATCCGCGCTCGGAGTCGCCGGGCGAGTCCACACTGCGGCTGCGGTGGCACGACCTCTCCAGCCTGCCGCAGCCCACTCCGCAGGTGTCGATTCTCGATGCGGCCGGGCGCGAGGTCGCCCGCATCGATCTCGGCGTCGAGGAGCTGCGGTTCGGGATGGAGTACGACGGCGAGGCGTTCCACTCTCGCGAAGACGACCGGGAGCACGACCGGGAACGACGTGCCTGGCTTCGTCGTGAGCATGGATGGCTGATCAAGGCAGTCCGCAAGGAGAACGTCTACGGCAGGAACCGGGACGTCGAGCGGATTATCCACGAAGGCGTCGTCGAGGCACGTCGTACCTTCGCCGAAAGGATCCGGGACGCGGAGCGACACTCGCGCCGGTTCGGCGGGGTCTGACGTGACGTTCGCGCCGGGTCGGCGGGGTCTGACGTGACGTTCACGCCGGGTCGGCGGGGTCTGACGTGACGTTCACGCCGGGTCGGCGGGCGGGGGACACTAGGGTGGCGGACGTGGCTGAGGAGAAACCGGAGCAGGACCAGACCAAGCCCGTCCAGCAGCGGGGGGACGGGGAGACCACCAAGCCCGCCGAACCCACCGACGACGTGGTGGCGACCAAGCACACCCTCAAGGTCGGGCGGCGGACGCTGCACTACACCGCGACCACCGGGCGGGTGGTGCTGCGCGAGGAGGTCTACGAGGACGGCAGGTTCACCGGCTTCAAGGCCAAGGCCGAGATGTCGATGACGTCCTACGTCGTGGACCCGCCCACCGGCGTCGACGAGTCCCGCCCGGTGACGTTCGCGTTCAACGGCGGCCCGGGCAGCTCCAGCGTCTGGCTGCACCTCGGGCTGCTCGGCCCGCGCCGGATCCTGATGGGCGACGTGGGGAAGCTCACCCCGCCGCCGTACGGCATCGCGGACAACCCCGAGTCCCTGCTGGCGGTCAGCGACCTGGTCTTCATCGACCCGGTGTCCACCGGCTACTCGCGCGTGGTCGAGGGCAGCAAGCCGGAGCCGTACCACGGCTACCAGGGCGACATCGAGTCCGTCGCCGAGCTGATCCGGATCTGGACCTCGCGCCACAAGCGCTGGATGTCGCCGAAGTTCGTGGCCGGCGAGTCCTACGGCACCCTGCGCGGTGCCGCCCTCGTCGAGCACCTGCAGGCGCGGCACGGCATGTACGTGAACGGGCTGATGCTGATCTCCAGCGTGCTGGACGTGAGCTCGATCGACTTCGAGAACCAGCGCAACGACCGGGCGCACGCCCTCTACCTGCCCACCTACGCCGCGATCGCCCACTACCACGGCAAGCACGGTCGCCGGTCCCTCAGGTCGGTGCTCGAGGAGGCGGAGGAGTACGCCGCGCGCGACTACCCCTGGGTGCTCTCGCGGGGCGACCGGCTGACCCGCAAGGAGCGGGCGGCGGCCGTCGCGAAGCTCGCGAGGCTCACCGGCCTCTCCGAGGAGTACGTCGACCGCGCGGAGCTGCGCATCGAGCACTGGCGCTACTTCGGGGAGCTGCTGCGCGACCAGCGCCGCACCGTCGGGCGCCTCGACGCGCGGTTCACGGGCCCGATGGCCAGCGCCATCGCCGAGGAGATGGACGCCGACCCGTCGCACGACGCGATCGCCGGACCGTACGCGGCGGTGTTCAACCACTACGTGCGCGACGAGCTCGGCTACGAGAGCGACCTGCCCTACGAGCAGATCTCCCGGCGGGTGCACCCCTGGTCGTTCAAGGACTTCGAGGGCCGCCCGGTCGACGTCACCCCGAAGCTGGAGCGGGCGCTGCGGCAGAACCCGCACCTGCGGGTGCACGTCGCCTACGGCTACTACGACGGCGCGACCCCGCACTTCGCCGCCGAGGACGTGGTGGCGCACCTGCGGATCCCCGAGGAGCTGCGCGCCAACATCGAGCACCGCTACTACGAGGCGGGGCACATGATGTACGTGCACGAGCCGTCGCGCCGTCAGCAGAGCAAGGACCTCGCCGAGTTCGTGACCCGCGCCGACCCCCGCTCGTGAGACGCCGTCTCACGAGCGGGTGACCACTGGTCTAGGCCTGCGCGATTCGCCCGATTGTGACCGGCTTGGTCGGTCTACCCTCCCGGTACGGGGTCGACGACTTGGGAGGGTCGATGAACCTGGAGCTGGCCGGCGTCGCCGAACGACTCGTGCAGGAGTTCCCCGCGCTGCCCACGCTCGCGGTCATCGACGCGGTCTGTGCCTGCGCCGGCCAGTGCGCCGCCGCCGGTCCGTTCTTCATCGAGCAGGCGGCGCGAGCCCGGCTCGCCGCCCGGGAGCGGGAGGTGACGGGACCCGCAACCGCACCCGTCGTGATCCCGGAGCAACCACGAGCGCCCGGGGCCGCGGACGGTCGCGTAGCCCGACCGGACCGCGGCCCGGGGACCAGCACCGCCCCGGCCTAGCCGCCCGCCCGGCGGGTCGCCGGCCAGTGCGCCGGCCGGACCAGCGCGTCCGGCACCCGGGTCGTCGCGTCCCCCCGCGCCGCGTCCAGCTGCGCCTGGGTGAGGAACAGGGCGGTCCGCAGGTCCGCGCCGCTGAGGTCGGCGTCGCGCAGGTCGGCCCCGGTCAGGTCGGCCAGCCCCAGGTCGGCGCCGGTGAGGTTCGCGGCGACCAGCACCGCCCCGCGCAGCCCGGCTCCGCGCAGGTCCGCCTCGCGGAGGTCGGCGCCGACCAGGTCCCGCGGCAGCTCGCGGCGACCACCCGGCCCGGCGTCCGCGCGGGCCAGGCCGCTGGCCCGGCGGAGCAGGACGTTCACCCGCTCCCGGTGGTCGGCCACGTCGAGCCGCTCGAGGGCCTCGGCGTCGAGCATCGCGAGCCGCTCGGTCTCCGCGACGGCACGGTCCAGCTCCGGGCGGACCGGGCCGGCCGCCTCGAGGGACCGGGCGGCGGCCAGGTGCCAGAGCAGCTCGTGCAGCTGGCGCATCACCGGGAAGACCGCGAACATCTGCGTGGCCGTCCCCGGGTGCTCCCGCCAGTCGCGGCCGGCGAAGGTGACCTGGGAGACCTGCTGGCCCGCGCCGAAGCAGTCGAAGACCGTGCAGCCGCGGTAGCCCTCCTCGCGGAGCCGGCTGTGGATGCCGCAGCGGAAGTCACGCTGCAGGTGCACGCACGGCTCGCCGGCCGCCTTGTCCGCCGCGAAGTCCACCGAGGCGGTGAACGGCAGCGCCGCGCAGCACAGCCCGAAGCAGCTGCCGCAGTCCGCCCGCAGGCCGGTCATCCGCTCACACGTGCCGGCGCGACTGGATGGTGCGGAAGCGGGAGGCCACGTAGGCGGTGTCGGTGTACGACGCGTTGGCCGCCGGGTTCGCCCCGGTGCCGTGGAAGTCGCTGAACGCCGCGGACTGGTTCACGAACACCCCGCCGGTGAGGTTCTCCGACAGCGCCACGCCGGCGTCGAGGGCCGCGTCGCGCATCGCCGCCACGACCCGCTCCGACGTGGAGTACGCGGCGGCGGTCATGGCGCCGTGCTCGCGGACGGTGCGGCGGAACAGCGCGATCGACTCGGCGGTGTCCTCGGTCTCGATCAGGTAGGCGACCGGGCCGAAGCACTCCTGCTCGTAGATCTCGTGGTCGGCCACCGTCAGCCCGATCAGCGTGGGCGTGCGGACCACCGCACCGTCGTACGCCGGGTGCTGCACGGCCCGCGACTCGACCAGCACCTTGCCGCGGGAGGGCGCCTCGGAGAGCCGGGTGAGCACGCCCTCGTTCACGACGCCGCCGAGGAGCTCGACCGCGCGGGCGTCGTCACCGAGCAGCTTGCCCAGCGCGGCGTCGACGCCCGCGGCCACCTCGGCGACCGACTTGTGGCCCTCGTCGGTCTCGATGCCGCCGGCGGGCAGGTAGACGTTCTGCGGAGCCGTGCACATCTGGCCGGTGTACAGCGAGAACGAGAACGCGAGGTTCTGGCACATCCCCTTGAAGCTGTCGGTGGAGTCGACGACCACGGTGTTCACGCCGGCCTTCTCGGTGAACACGATCGCCTGGCGGGCGTTGTCCTCCAGCCAGTCACCGAACGCGTTCGAGCCGGTGAAGTCGATCAGCCTGACCTCCGGACGCAGGGCGAGCACCTTGGCGATCCCGACCACCGGGTCCTCGGCGGCCAGCGTCACCAGGTGCGGGTCGAAGCCGGCCTCGGCGAGCACCTGCTGGGCGACCTGGACGGTGATCGCCAGCGGCAGCACCGCACCGGGGTGCGGCTTGACGACGACCGGGTTGCCGCAGGCCAGCGACGCGAACAGGCCCGGCCAGGAGTTCCAGGTCGGGAAGGTGTTGCAGCCGATCACCAGGGACACCCCACGGGGCACCACCGTGAACGTCTTCTCCATCCGCAGCGGCTCGCCCTTGCCCGGCTTCTCCCAGATCACCTTCTCCGGGATGCGGGTCATCTCGTCGTACGCGTAGGCCACCGACTCCAGGGCCCGGTCCAGCGCGTGCGCCCCGCCGGCCTGGAAGGCCATCACGAACGCCTGCCCGGAGGTGTGCTGCACCGCGTTGGCGAGCTCGAAGATCCGCCCGTGCAGCCGGTGCAGGATCTCCAGGCAGACCGCGACCCGGGCCCGCGGCCCGGCGTCGCGGAACGCCTTCAGTCCCGCCGTCGCGGCGGTGACGAGATCCTCGACGCCGTCCCGGTCCACCCGCGGGTACGTCACGCCGAGGTCGAACCCGAACGGGGACTTCTCGCTGGCCACCCCGCCGGAGGCGCCCGGGGTCTCGACCGGGAACGGCCGGCCGAGCAGCTCGTCGAAGGCGGCCTTGCCCTCCGCGGCGGCGTTCTCGCCGTAGACACGCGGGGAGGGCGACTCGTTGTACGCCGAGTAGTACTCACGGGTGCGGGTCGCCGCGACCGCCTTGGTGAGCATCTCCTCGTGGGCGGCGAACATCTCAGCGGGGGTGGTCATCTCAGGCTCCAGGTGTGACACCGGTGGGACGGATCTGCGGCCAGTCTGTCACACGTCCGGGCGGGCCCCTAGGCTGGCGCCGTGCCGCTCCTCCGACCGCTCCGGGACACCGACGTCGGGCCCGTCCTCGCGCTCAACGCGCGCAACGTCGAGGCGCTCGCGCCGATGGACGAGGCCCGGCTGCACGAGCTGCGCGGGCTCGCGGACCGGTTCGACGTCCTCGAGCTCGACGGCTCGTTCGCCGGCTTCGTGGTCACGTTCCCGCCGGGCACGCCGTACGACTCGGAGAACTACCGCTGGTTCGCCGAGCGGCACGCGCAGTTCTGCTACCTGGACCGGATCGTGCTGCACGAGGACGTCCGCCGCCGCGGGCTGGGCACCTTCGTGTACGACGAGGTGGAGACCGCCGCGCGCGGGCGGGGCCGGCTGGCCCTGGAGGTGAACCTGGTGCCACGCAACGCGGGGTCGCTGGCGTTCCACGCGAAGCGCGGGTACGTCGAGGTGGGCCGGCTCGGCGACGAGCAGCACCTGGTGGCGCTGATGGAGAAGACCCTGTGACGCCGCAGGAACGGGCCGAGCGGGCCGCGGCGGCGATGTGGGCCGGGGACAATGCCAGCCAGATGCTCGGGATGCGGATCGTCGAGGTCGCGCCGGGCCGGGCGCGGCTGGAGATGACGGTGCGCGAGGACATGGTCAACGGGCACGGGATCGGGCACGGCGGCCTGACCTTCGCGCTCGCCGACTCGGCGTTCGCGTTCGCGTGCAACTCCTACAACCGCAGCACGGTGGCCCAGGCCTGCGAGATCAGGTTCCTGGCCCCGACCCGGCTCGGCGACCTGCTGGTCGCGGACGCCGTGGAGCGCGACCGCGAGGGCCGCGACGGCACCTACGACATCACGGTCCGTTGCGGCGCGGGGGTGGTGGCCGCGTTCGTCGGCCACAGCAAGGAGATCCGGGGCACGCTGTTCCCGGAGCCGGGCTGAGCCTGGATCCACCGATGGTCGCCGTCGCGAGCGTCACGAGAGGGGTGTGTTGGTACGACCGACCGGCGGGGTCGACCGGCGCGGTCGGCCACAAGTGCGCACGTGCGCGACTGTGGCCCCTCCGCCGGGGCCGCTCGGGGGCCATGACTGCGCACGTGCGCGACTGTGGCCCCCCGGAAGCCGGGGCACCGGTCGTCTCGGCACATCACCCGGCGGAGATGATGCGGAGACCGCCGCGGCGCGGGCACCCTGGCGGGGAAGGGGCAGCGACCACGGGATCCCTCCGCGGCTGCCGGATGTCCCTTCCCGACCGGAAGGGACCGCGAGGATGTCGGACGTCAAGCTGGAGCGCAAGGAGTCGCTGTCCCGCGCGGACGCGGCCATGTGGCTGTCCGCGCTGTCGAAGGCCTTCGCCCGCGGCGGGGACGTGACCCTGCCCCTGGGCGCGGGCACCGTCGGCCTGCACCTGCCGGACCAGGTGCGCGCGGAGTTCGAGGTCGAGGTCGACGGCGACGAGGTCGAGGTCGAGATCGAGTTCACGTGGTCCACGGCGCACCGCGCCGCCGACGAGACGCCGGCACCGCCCGGTTCCGGGACACATCCCGCGGCCTGACCGGGTCGCGGCGAGCCGGGCGTGCCTAGCATGAACGGGTGCGCACACTCGGCAACATCTTGTGGTTCCTGCTGGCCGGCCTGTGGCTGGCCCTCGGGTACGCGGTGGCCGGCCTGGTCGCGTTCGTCCTCATCGTCACGATCCCGTTCGGCATCGCGGCGTTCCGGCTGGCCGGCTACGTGCTCTGGCCGTTCGGACGGACCGTGGTGTGGAAACCCTCGGCAGGGGCCTGGTCCGTGATCGGCAACATCATCTGGGTGCTCCTCGTCGGTTGGGAGCTGGCGCTCGGGCACCTCGTGGCCGGGCTGCTGCTGTGCCTGACCGTCATCGGCATCCCGCTGGGCCTGGCCTGCTGGAAGATGGTCCCCCTCGCGCTGCTGCCGCTGGGCCGCGAGGTGGTGCCCGTCGGCGCGGCGGCCTCCGACCCCTACGGCGTGCCGCGCTGACGCCCGGCCGCGGCGACCAGCCCGCGGAACAGCCCGGCGTCCTCACGGACCTCGGGGTGCCACTGCACGGCCAGGCGGAACGGGCCGCCGGGCCGCTCCATCGCCTCGAGCGTGCCGTCGGCGGCGTGGGCCACCGGCTCGAACCCGGGGTGGCTGCGCACCGACTGGTGGTGGTGGCAGCCGACCGTGTGCCGCTCCCCGATCAGGGCCCGCAGCAGCGACCCCTCCACGGTGGCCACCTCGACGTCCCCGAAGACGTCCCCGCCCGGGGAGTGCCGGTCGTGGCCGAGCAGGTCCGGGGTGTGCTGGTCGAGCGCGCCTCCGGCGTGCACGGCCATCAGCTGCATGCCGCGACAGATGCCGAGCACCGGCAGCCCGCCCTCGGCAGCGGCGTCGAGCAGCGCGAGCTCCCAGGCGTCGCGGTCGGCCCGCCACCCCGTCGTCCGCTCGTGCGGCTGCTCGTCGTACGTCGCCGGGTGCAGGTCCGCACCGCCGGAGACCACCAGCGCGTCCAGCCGGGCCACCACCGACCGGGCCAGCGCGGGACCCGCCGTCGGCAGCAGCACCGGGGCGCCGCCGGCGAGCTCGACGGAGACCGCGTACTCGGTGTGCAGCACGTCGGCCTGCTGGTCCCACACCCCCCACCGGGCGTGCTCCCGGTAGGTGGTCAGGCCGATCAGCGGCGGCTCCATCAGACCGGGGTCACGTAGGCGCCGGAGATGCCGCCGTCGACCAGGAAGGTGTTCGCGGTGATGAAGCTGGACTCGTCGGAGGCGAGGAACAGCACCGAGCTCGCGATCTCTTCCGGCTCGGCGAACCGGCCCATCGGCACGTGCACCAGCCGCCGCTGGGCGCGCTCCACGTCCGTGGCGAACAGCTCGCGCAGCAGCGGGGTGTTCACCGGTCCGGGGCACAGGGCGTTGACCCGGACCCCCTCGCGGGCGAACTGCACCCCGAGCTCGCGCGACATCGACAGCACCCCGCCCTTCGACGCGGAGTAGGAGATCTGCGAGGTGGCCGCGCCCATCACCGCGACGAACGAGGCGGTGTTGATGATCGAGCCGCGCTTCTGCTCCAGCATGTACGGCAACGCCGCCTTGCAGCACAGGTAGACGCTGGTCAGGTTCACCTCCTGCACCCGGCGCCAGGCGTCCAGGTCGGTGTCCAGGATCGAGTCGTCCTCGGGTGGGGAGATCCCGGCGTTGTTGAAGGCCACGTCGACCGAACCGTAGGTGTCGTGGGCGGCGCGGAACAGCGCGTCGACCTGCTCCTTGCTGGTCACGTCCGTGTGCACGAACAGCCCGCCGACCCGCTCGGCGACCTCCTTGCCGCGGGCGTCGTCGAGGTCGCCGATCACGACCCTCGCGCCCTCCTCGGCGAACCGGTCCACGGTGGCCAGCCCGATGCCCGAGCAGCCTCCGGTGACCACGGCGACCTTGCCGTCGAGTCGTCCTGCCATGTCAGTGAGTCCTTTCGTCGGGTCGGACGTCGAGGGGCGAACGGAGTGAGCGGCACGAGACGACGTCCGCTCGGGAGGGTCTCGTGACGCGCGCAGGCCCGCTCCTCGACCTCCGTGGGGGTTCAGTCGGAGGCGATGAAGACGTTCTTCTCCTCGGTGAACGCGTTCGGCGCGTCCGGGCCGAGCTCGCGGCCCAGGCCGGACTGCTTGAAGCCGCCGAACGGGGTCCAGTAGCGGACCGAGGCGTGCGTGTTGACGCTCAGGTTCCCGGCGTCGATCCCCCGGGAGACGCGAAGCGCGCGACCCACGTCGCCGGTGTAGATCGACCCGGACAGCCCGTACTCGGTGTCGTTGGCCATCGCGACCGCCTCGTCCTCGTCGTCGAACGGCAGCACCGCGACCACCGGGCCGAACACCTCCTCGCGCCAGACCGGCTGCTCGGTGGACTCGGCGAGCACCACCGTCGGCGGCACCCAGAAGCCGGCGCCGTCCGGCGCCGACCCGGTGAAGGCCACCTGCACGCCCTCGAGGTAGCCCCGCACGACGTCGCGCTGGTGCGCGGAGATCAGCGGTCCCATCTCGCTGGCCCTGTCGGACGGGTCGAGCACCGCCAGGTTCTTCACCGCCGGCTCGAGCAGGCCGAGGAACTCGTCGTACACCGGGCGCTCCACCAGGATCCGCGACCGGGCACAGCAGTCCTGTCCCGCGTTGTCGAAGACGGCGTACGGCGCCGCGGCGGCCGCCTTGGCGAGGTCGGCGTCGGCGAAGATCACGTTGGCGCTCTTGCCGCCGAGCTCGAGCGTGCACCGCTTCACCTGGTCCGCGCAGCCGGCCATGATCCTCTTGCCCACCTCGGTGGAGCCGGTGAAGCACACCTTGCGCACCAACGGGTGGCTCACGAACCGCTCGCCGACGACCGAGCCCTTGCCGGGGACGACGGTGAGCACGCCCTCGGGGAGACCGGCCTCCCGGGCCAGCTCGCCGATCCGGATCGCGGTCAGCGGGGTCAGCTCGGCGGGCTTGAGCACCACGGTGTTGCCGGCGGCCAGCGCGGGGGCCATCCCCCAGCCGGCGATCGGCATCGGGAAGTTCCAGGGCACGATGATGCCGACCACGCCCAGCGGCTCGTGGATGGTGACGTCGAGGCCACCGGCCACCGGGATCTGCCGGCCGAACAGCCGTTCCGGGGCAGCCGAGTAGTAGTTCAGGCAGTCCCGGACGTTGCCGGCCTCCCAGGTGGCGTTGCCCCAGGTGTGGCCGGCGTTGCGCACCTCGATCTCGGCGAGCTCCTCGACGTGCGCGTCCACCACCGCGGCGAAGCGCCGCAGCAGCGCGGCGCGCTCACCCGGCGGCATCGCCCGCCAGGCGGGGAACGCCTCGTGGGCGCGCTCGATCAGAGCGTCGGTCTCCTCGACGGACGCCAGGCTCACCTCGGTCACCGGCTCGGCGGTGGCGGGGTTGAGGACGGTGAACGTTGTCATGAGGGTCGGTACCTTGCCTTTCGGGGTCCCGGCGGCGGTGTCTGCGGGGAAGCGGAGAACATCGTGGGGTGAGGTCACATCCTCTCGAAGCCGCGACGCAGCTCCCAGTCGGTCACGGCGGCGTTGAACGCGGCAAGCTCGACGTCGGCCATGTTCGTGTAGTGGTCGACGACCTCGTCGCCGAGGGCGGCACGGGCGAGCTTGGACGAGGTGAACGCGTCACGCGCCTCGCTGAGCGTGCGCGGCACCTTGGCCTTGTCGGAGTGGTAGGCGTTGCCCACCAGCTCGGGCTCGAGCTCGAGGTCGTTCTCGATGCCGTGCAGGCCGCCCGCCAGCATCGCCGCCAGCGCCAGGTAGGGGTTGACGTCCCCTCCGGGAAGCCGGTTCTCCATCCGCGCGGCGGCTCCGCTGCCCACGAGTCGTACGGCGCAGGTGCGGTTGTCGCTGCCCCAGGCGATCGACGTGGGCGCGAACGAGCCGTCGGCGAACCGCTTGTAGGAGTTCACGTTCGGGGCGTACAGCAGCGTGAAGTCGGCCATCGTCGCGAGCACCCCGGCGACGAACCGGTCGTAGAGCGGGGTGCGGGTGCCACGCTCGTCGTCCCAGAACACGATCTCGCCGTCCTTGCCCCGCAGCGAGAGATGGATGTGGCAGGAGTTCCCCTCCCGCTCGTTGAACTTCGCCATGAAGGTCAGCGACTTCCCGTGCTGCGCGGCGATCTCCTTCGCGGTCGTCTTGTAGACCGCGTGGTTGTCGGCCGTGATCAGCGCCTCGTCGTAGAGGAAGCCGATCTCGTGCTGGCCGAGGTTGCACTCCCCCTTGGCGCCCTCGACGTTCATCCCGGCGGCGTACATCGTGTTGCGGATGTCGCGCAGCAGCGGCTCGACCCGCGTGGTCCCGACGATCGAGTAGTCGACGTTGTACTGGTTCGCCGGGGTCAGGTCCCGGTAGCCGGAGTCCCACGCCGCCTCGTAGGTCTGCTCGAAGACGATCAGCTCGAGCTCGGTGCCGGACAGCGCGACGAAGCCCATCTCGGCGGCCCGGTCCAGCTGCCGCCGCAGGATCGCGCGCGGGGACTCCACGACCGGGGTGTGGTCCATCCAGACCAGGTCGCACTGGATCATCGCGGTGGCCGGCAGGTGCGGCAGCAGCCGGATGGTGTCGAAGTCGAGGGCGAACTCCATGTCCCCGTAGCCCTTGTCCCACGACGTGATCGCGTAGCCGCCGACGGTGTTCATGTCCACGTCCACGCCCAGCAGGTAGTTGCAGCCCTCGGTGCCGTGCTCGACCACGAAGTCCACGAAGTACGCGCCGTGCAGCCGCTTGCCCTGCAGCCGGCCCTGCATGTCGGTGAACGCCACGACCACGGTGTCGACCTCGCCCGAGGCGATCTTCGCCTTCAGGCTGTCCAGGTCGAGCAGCCGGGGGTTCCGGGATGGGCTCATGGAGGTCCTCACTCGTGTGGTGTCGGCGTCAGGCGATCAGTCCGCGCAGCAACGCCGCGGTGTCGTCGCAGTGGCTCTCCATCACCCGGCGCGCCTTGGTGGCCTCGCCCCGAAGGATCGCCTGGACGATGGTGCGGTGCTGCTTGTTGGAGTGCTCGATGTTGACCGGGAGCACCGGGATGGCGTCGAGCATCTCGTGCAGCCCGGCCCGGGTGTCGGTGACCGCCCTGATGATCAGTGGTGACCCGGTCACGGCCGCGATCGCGAGGTGGAACCGGGAGTCCGCCTGCCGGTGCGCCGCCGGTTCCCGCGCGCCGGCCACCTCGTCGTGCGCACGCAGCAGGAAGTCCCGCTGCTCGTCGGTGAGCGCGCCCCCGGCGGCCACGTGGCAGGCGCCCGGCTCGACGATGCGCCGGAAGACCAGCACGTCCTGCAGCTGCGCGCCTCGCTCGGCAAGCCGTGCCGCCGCCCCGGCGACCGGAGCCCCCGGCCGGTAGTCCACGACGGTGCCGCCGCCGCGCCCGCGCCGGGTGCGCACGAGTCCCGCGCTGCGCAGCGCGGCGATCGCCTCGCGCAGCGTCGCCCGCGACACCGCGAGCCGCGCCGCCAGCTCGCGCTCGGCCGGCAGCGAGCTGCCGTGCGGGTAGACGCCCAGCCGGATGGCGGTCCCGAGCTGCTCCACGCAGCCCTCGAAGGCGTGGTGGCCGCGCGCGGGGCGCAGCACGGCCGCGCTCAGCTCGCTGCTGGAGGTGGCCGTCACGCCGCACAGTCTGCAAAAGTCCGGGACCCGCGTCAATGGTCCGACTTCAAACCTTTTCGCTTCTAAGGTCTAGACGGTACTTTCCGGACCGCGCTAGCGTGAGCCAACTTCGTCACGTCCCGGGAGCTCTCATGGCTGACCTGTCACATCTGTCCGACGACGAGCGGAGGCTCGCCGAGCTCGGCTACAAGCAGGAGCTCAGCCGGAACTGGTCCGGCTTCTCGAACTTCGCGATCTCGTTCTCGATCATCTCGATCCTCGCCGGGTGCTTCACCACCTTCGGGCAGGGCTTCAACAACGGCGGCCCGGTGGCGATCTCCTGGGGCTGGCCGATCATCGCCGGCCTGATCCTGATCATCGGGCTGACCATGTCCGAGCTGGTGTCGGCCTACCCGACCTCGGGCGGCATCTACTGGTGGGCGTCCAAGATGGGCGGGGCCCGGGCCGGGTTCTTCACCGGCTGGCTGAACCTGATCGGCCTGGTCGCCGTCACCGCGTCGGTCGCCTACGGCTGCGCGACGTTCATCGACCTCACGCTGAGCACGTTCTCCTCCGGCTACGAGGCCGCCTACTCGCTGACCCGGGTGTTCATCACCTTCCTGATCGTGCTCGCGCTGGCCTCGATGCTGAACATCTTCAGCGGGCACCTGATGGCGGTGATGAACAACATCTCGGTCTGGTGGCACGTGGTGGGCGCCGCGACCGTGGTGCTGATCCTGGTGTTCGTCCCCGACCAGCACCAGAGCCTCGGCTACGTGTTCACGGAGCGGTTCAACAACTCCGGGTACGACGGTGGCAGCAACAGCTCGTCGACGTACTGGCTGCTGGTCGTGCCGTTCGGGCTGCTGCTCACGCAGTACACGATCACCGGGTACGACGCGTCCGCGCACCTGTCCGAGGAGACGTCGACGGCCTCCACCGCGGCCGCCAAGGGAATCTGGCAGTCGATCTTCTACTCGGCGCTGGGCGGCTGGGTCCTGCTGCTCAGCTTCCTGTTCGCGGTCCCGAACGCCGCGGACGGCAGCCCGGACAACGCGGGCGTCGGCGCCGGTGGGGTGGCCTACATCTTCACCTCGTCGCTGGGCACCAAGGTCGCCACCGTGGTGCTGCTGATCTCGGCCGTGGGGCAGTTCTTCTGCAGCACGTCGTGCATGACCAGCGCGTCGCGGATGACCTTCGCGTTCAGCCGCGACGGCGCCGTCCCGGGGTCGCGGCTGTGGTCCAGGGTCACCGCCGCGCGGGTGCCCGCCAACGCGGTGCTGCTCGTCGCGGTGGTCAGCGCGCTGATCACCCTGCCGTCGCTGGTCAAGGTCAACGTGGGCACCGCGAAGAACCCCCTGATCGTCCCGGTCGCGTTCTACGCGGTCGTCTCGGTCGCGGTGATCGGCCTCTACCTCGCGTTCCTGATCCCGATCTGGCTGCGGTGGAGGATGGGCGACGCGTTCGAGCCCGGCAGCTGGAACCTCGGCGCCAAGTACAAGTGGATGAACCTCGTCGCGGTGATCGAGATCGCGATCATCTCGGTCTACTTCATCCTGCCGTTCGTCCCGCAGGGCGTGCCGTTCAGCGAGAACTTCTCCTGGAAGTTCGTGAACTACGCGCCGATCCTGACCATCGGAACGCTGGTCCTGCTAGGTATCTGGTGGCGGGTCTCGGCGCGCACCTGGTTCACCGGACCGAAGCACACCATCGACGAGGCCGTGGTCGGGGCGTTCGAGGACTGACGCAGCCAGCAGTATCGTCGGGGGGTGGGTGACGTGAGCGAGGAAGGTCTGTTCCTGGACCTGCCCGACCTCGACGCGCCCGGCGACGAGCCGTCGCACACCCGGATCGAGCAGTGGCTCGCCGGCGTCATCGGCGACGGCCTGCTGGCCGCCGGCGACCGGCTGCCCCCCGAGGGCGAGTTCGCCTCCACGCTCGGCGTCAGCCGGATGACCCTGCGGCAGGCGCTCGGCGCGCTGGAGACCCGCGGCCTCGTGCGGCGCAAGCGGGGGCGGGCCGGCGGCACGTTCGTCACCAAGCCGCGGATCGAGTGCGACCTGACCGGGCTGCCGGGGTTCACCGAGCAGATGCGCCGCGCGCAGGTCCGGGCCGGCGCCCGGGTGGTCCGGGCCGAGCGGGTCCCGGCTCCCGGCGAGGTGGCGCGCGCGCTGGACCTGGCCCGCGGCCGCCAGGTCTTCGTGATCGTCCGGGTCCGGCTGGCCAACCGCGAGCCGCTGGCCCTGGAGGAGACCTACCTGGCCGCCGACGACTTCCCCGGGCTCCTGGACCGGCGCCTCACCGGCTCCCTCTACTCGCTGATGCGCCGCGACTACGACCTCGCGCCGTTCACCGCGCGCGAGTGGCTCGAGCCGGTGATCGCGGGCGACGAGGAGGCGGCGCTGCTCGGGACCCAGCCCGGCTCCGCGTTGATGCTGGTCACCCGGACGTCGTACACCGAGTCCGGCAAGCCGGTGGAGCACGCCTACGACCGCTACCGGGCGGACCGCACCCGGATCGCGCTGCAGACCGGCATCCGGCAGGCCCGGGGCCGGCGCTCGTCGGTGACCGCGGAGCTCAGAGCAGGTGGGTCAGGGCAGGGCTGAGCGCGTCGACCGTCGGCACGCCCTCGGCGGCGAGGGTGTCGGCGTCGTGGGTGCCGGTGACCGCGATGCACCGCATCTTCGCGGCGCGCGCCGCGCGCACCCCGGCCAGCGAGTCCTCCAGCACCAGGGTCTCCTCGGGCAGCACCCCGAGCCGGGCGGCGGCCGCCAGGAAGCCCTCCGGGTCCGGCTTGCCGCGGCGGACGTCCTCCTCGGTGACCCGCACGTCGAAGTGTGGCCCGACGCCGCTGTGCGACAGCACGAAGTCGACGTCCGCGCGCTGGGCGCCGGTGACGATGGCGAGCACGTGACCGGCGTCGACGAGGTGGCCGACCAGCTCCTCGGTCGCGGGCCGGATCGGGCACTCGTCCTCGACGATCTGCAGGTAGCGCTCCCGGCGCAGCGCGAGCAGCCGGGACACCAGCGGACGGTTGGCGTCGAGCGAGCCGGTCCGCTCCGCGACCGCGATCTCCACGATCTCCCGGTCGCTGCGCCCGGCCAGCCGCAGGTAGTACTCCTCGGGGGTCATCCGCCAGCCCAGGTAGGCCATGAAGATCTCGGCGAAGACGCGCTGCAGCACGGGCTCGTCGTCGGACAGCGTTCCGTTGAAGTCGAAAATCACCGCACGGGTGCGCGTGAGGGTCTGCACCCGGAGAAGTCTAGACCTTTTGTTAGAAGCCGACTAGGGTTCCCGGACAGACCCAGGAGGTGACGCGTGCCGACCCGTCTGGACCGCCGGACCATCGAAAGCGCTCTCGAGGAGGTCCCGGCCCTCGCCGGGCCGCGGGACGTCGAGGAGCTCTCCGGCGGGCTCACCAACCTGAACCTGAAGGTGACCACCGGCCGCGGGGTGTTCGTGGCCCGCTGCTTCTGCGGCGACGCGTCCCTGCTCGGCATCGACCGCGACGCCGAGCACCTGAACAGCCGGGCGGCCGCCGAGGCTGGGGTCGGCGCGCCGGTCGTCGACTACCGCCCGGACCTCGGCATGCTCGTCATCGAGTTCATCCCCGGCGTCACCTACGACAACGACAGCTTTTCGCAGGACGGGGTGCTCCCGCGGGTGGCCGCCTCGGTGCGCGCGCTGCACGCCGGGCCGCGCTTCGTCAACGACTTCGACATGTTCGCGCGGCAGCGCGGCTACCGCGACCTGGTCCGCGAGCACGGCTTCACCCTCCCGCCCGGGTACGACGACCACGCGGGGGCGTTCGCCCGGGTCCGGGCCGCCCTGGCCGTGCGGGCGGAGCCCACCGTGCCGTGCAACAACGACCTGCTCGCCGGGAACTTCGTCGACGACGGGTCGAAGGTGTGGCTGATCGACTACGAGTACTCGGGCAACAACGACGCGTGCTTCGAGCTGGGCAACATCAGCACCGAGTGCGACCTGGACGCGGACCGGACCGAGCAGCTGGTCGCGTCCTACTTCGGCCGGCCGCTGCGCAACAAGCTGGCACGCACCCGGCTGCAGGCGATGGTCTCGCAGTACGGCTGGTCGCTGTGGGGCGTGATCCAGGCCGAGACCAGCGAGCTCGACTTCGACTTCGCCGGCTGGGGGCGGGAGCGCTACGAGAAGGCGGTCCGCGGCTTCACCGGCGACGACTTCTCCCGACTGATCGACGAGGTGCAACGTGACGACTGACCTGCCCGACCGCGCCCGCGTGGTGATCATCGGCGGCGGGGTGATCGGCGCCAGCGTCGCCTACCACCTCACCGAGCTCGGCTGGACCGACGTGGTGGTGCTCGAGCAGGGCACGCTCTCGTGCGGCACCACCTGGCACGCCGCGGGGCTGGTCGGGCTGCTCCGGGCGTCCGAGAGCGGGACCCGGCTGGTGCAGTACTCCACCGAGCTGTACTCCCGGCTGGAGGAGGAGACCGGGCTCTCGGCCGGCTACCGGCAGTGCGGCGGGGTGATCGTGGCGCGCAGCGAGGACCGGATGACGCAGCTGCGGCGCACCGCGGCCACGGCCGAGGCGTTCGGGCTGCGGGCCGAGCTGATGACCCCCGCCCAGGCACAGGAGCGCTACCCGGTGATGCAGGTCGAGGACCTGGTCGGCGCGATCTGGCTGCCCGACGACGGCACGGCCAACCCCGCGGACCTCACGATGGCACTCGCCAAGGGTGCCCGCCGGCGCGGCGCGAGGTTCGTCGAGCGCACCCGCGTGGTCGACGTGCTCACCCGCGACGGGGCCGTGACGGGGGTCCGGGTCTCGACAGGCTCGACCGGCGAGACGGCCGACGTCGAGGCCGAGGTCGTGGTGAACTGCGCCGGCCAGTGGGCCAAGGCGGTGGCTGCGATGGTCGGGGTGACCGTGCCGCTGCACAGTGCCGAGCACTTCTACGTGGTCACCGACCAGATCGACGGCGTCCACCCGGGCCTGCCGATCCTGCGCGACCCGGACGGCTACACCTACTTCAAGGAGGAGGTCGGCGGCCTGGTGGTCGGCGGGTTCGAGCCCGAGGCCAAGCCCTGGGTCTCCCCCGACCGGATCCCGTACCCGTTCGAGTTCCAGCTCCTCGAGGAGGACTGGGACCACTTCTCGATCCTGATGGACAACGCGCTGCAGCGGGTCCCCGCGCTGCACGAGACCGGGATCCGCAAGTTCTACAACGGCCCGGAGAGCTTCACCCCGGACAACCAGTTCATCCTGGGCGAGGCGCCCCAGGTCCGGGGGTTCTACGTCGGCGCCGGCTTCAACTCGGTGGGCATCGCGTCCGCCGGGGGAGCCGGTCGGGCGCTCGCGGAGTGGATCCACGAGGGCGAGCCGACGATGGACCTGGTCGGGGTCGACCTGCGCCGGTTCGCCGCGTTCAACGGCAACAACCGGTGGCTGCGCGACCGCGTCGGGGAGACCCTCGGGCTGCACTACGCGATCCCGTGGCCGAACCGCGAGTTCGAGTCCGCGCGCCCGTTCCGGCGCTCACCGCTCTACGCGATGCTCGAGCAGCAGAACGCCTGCTTCGGCAGCCGGATGGGCTGGGAGCGGGCCAACTACTTCGCGCCGCAGGGCGAGGACCCGGCGATCGTCTACTCGTGGGGCAAGCAGAACTGGCTGCCCTGGTCGGCGGCCGAGCAGCGGGCCACCCGCGAGGCGGTGGCGATCTTCGACCAGACCTCGTTCTCGAAGTACCTCGTGGTCGGCGCGGACGCCGAGGCCTCCCTGCAGTGGATCTGCAGCAACGACGTCGCGGTCCCGGTCGGGCGGTCGGTCTACACCGCGCTGCTGAACGCCCGCGGCACCTACGAGTCCGACCTGACCGTGACCCGCACCGGGCCGGAGGAGTTCCTGCTGGTCAGCAGCTCGGCCACCACCGAGCGCGACCAGGACTGGATCCGGCGCAACATCCCCGCCGGTCACGACACCCGGGTCGTCGACGTCACCTCCGGCTACGCCGTGCTCGGCGTGATGGGGCCGCGCTCGCGCGACCTGCTCTCCCGGCTCACCGACGCCGCCCTCGACGACGACGCGTTCGGGTTCGGCACCAGCCGCGAGATCCGGATCGGCTACGCGACGGTGCGGGCCACCCGGATCACCTACGTCGGCGAGCTCGGGTGGGAGCTCTACGTCCCGGCCGAGTTCGCGGTCGGCGTCTACCAGGACCTGCTCGCCGCGGGCGCCGACCTCGGCGCCGTACCCGCCGGCTACTACGCGATCGAGTCGCTGCGCCTGGAGAAGGGCTACCGCGCGTTCGGGCGCGAGCTCACCCCGGACTTCACCCCGGTCGAGGCGGGGCTGAGCTTCGCCTGCAAGCTCAAGACCGACATCGAGTTCCTCGGCCGGACCGCGGTCGAGAAGGCCAAGGCCGAGGGTCCGCGGCGCAAGCTGGTGTCGTTCGTGGTCGAGGACCCCGCCCCGATGCTGTGGGGCGGCGAGCTGGTGCTCCGCGGCGGGGTGGCGGTCGGGCAGGTCACCAGCGCCGCCTGGGGGGAGACCTCCGGCGCCTGCGTGGGCCTGGCGTACGTCGCCGACCCCGACTCGTCGACGACGACGGCGGACTGGGTCCGCTCGGGCGGCTTCGAGGTGAACGTCGGGGGCGACGTGTTCGGCATCCGGGCCGGGCTGCGCGCGCCGTACGACCCGGACAACGCGCGGATCCGGCCGTAGCGCCGACCGGCGGTGACAAGCCGGTAGCTGCGCTCGTAGCCGGGTGCTCGCACCTGCGCGTCCGGCACGGCAGCTGGTGCTGTTCAACTCGCAGGCCGTGGTGGTGCTGCGGCTGCGCGCCGGGGGCTGACGGCCACCGCCTCGATCCGCCACCGGTCAGGGCTCCCGAAGACCTAGGGTGAGGGGACCATCCGCGTCGGGGGATGGCGAGACGAGGAGGACACCGAATGGCCGGAGAGATCCCGGACCTGGACCCCGGTGCGTTGCGGGACCTGCAGCTCGACCGGCTGCGCGAGAGCCTGCAGCGGGCCTACACCCACGTGCCGCACTACCGCCGCGCCTTCGACGACGCCGGCGTGGCGCCCGAGGACCTGCGGAGCCTGGCGGACCTGGCCCGGTTCCCGTTCACCACCAAGGACGACCTGCGCCGCAACTACCCGTTCGGGATGTTCGCCGTGCCCCGCCGCGAGGTCAACCGGGTGCACGCCTCCTCCGGCACGACGGGCAAGCCCACCGTGGTCGGCTACACCAAGGCCGACCTGGACACGTGGGCGGAGCTGATGGCCCGCTCCATCGCGGCGGCGGGTGGTCGCGCCGGCGACGTGGTGCACGTGGCGTACGGCTACGGGCTGTTCACCGGCGGCCTCGGGGCGCACTACGGCGCCGAGCGGCTCGGCTGCACGGTGGTGCCGGTGTCCGGTGGGATGACCGAGCGGCAGGTGCAGCTGATCCTGGACTTCGAGCCGCGGGTCATCATGGTCACCCCGTCGTACTTCCTCTCGATCCTCGACGAGCTCGAGGCCCAGGGCGTGGACCCGCGCACCACCTCGCTGGAGATCGGCATCTTCGGGGCCGAGCCGTGGACGGACGAGATGCGCCAGGAGGTCGAGGGCCGCAGCGGCATCGACGCGGTCGACATCTACGGCCTTTCCGAGGTGATGGGGCCCGGCGTCTCGCAGGAGGCGGTGGCCACCAAGGACGGCCTGCACATCTGGGAGGACCACTTCTACCCCGAGGTGGTCGACCCGGTGACCCTCGAGGTGCTGCCCGACGGCGAGGAGGGCGAGCTGGTGTTCACCAGCCTGACCAAGCAGGCGATGCCGGTGGTGCGCTACCGGACCCGGGACCTGACCCGGCTGCTGCCGGGCACCGCGTTCCCGACCTTCCGGCGGATGCAGAAGGTGACCGGCCGCAGCGACGACATGATGATCGTGCGCGGGGTGAACGTGTTCCCCACCCAGGTCGAGGAGCAGATCCTCAGGGTGGACGGGCTCACCCCGCACTACCTGTGCGTGCTGACCCGGCCCGGGAACCTCGACGAGCTCACCGTGCAGGTCGAGGCACACCCGTCGGTGCCCGACGACCGCCGCGACGGCCTCGCCGGCGAGCTGCGCCGGCACGTCAAGAACAACGTCGGTGTCACCGTCGCCGTCGAGGTCGTCGAGCCGCACGCCCTCGAGCGGTCATTGGGCAAAGCCAAGCGAATTGCCGACAAACGCGGCTAGCGATGCCCTTACACTCTTCGGGCAACCCTCTCGGAAGGTGAACACGTGCTCCGCAGAACCCTGGCCGTCGTCGTCGCGCTTGCCGGCTCCGCCACCCTCGCCGCGCCCGCCTCGGCCGTGCTGGTCAACGGCAGCACCCCGGCCACCGTGCTGGCACCGGGCTACGGTCCCGGCTACTCCCCCGCGGTGACCCAGCAGGACAGCTACTACCCCAACCACGGCGACCCGGGCATCGACGTGCTCGGCTACGACCTGAACCTGCGGTGGTACCCGAAGACCCCCAAGCTCCGGGGCGTCGCGACGCTGCGGATCCGGGCGGTCCAGGACGCGCCGCAGTTCCAGCTCGACCTCGCCAAGCGGCTGGCCGTCTCGAGCGTGCGGGTCGGCGACCTGGACGCCCCCTACACCCACGACGGGCAGGACCTGGTGGTCACCGACCCGGTCCAGGCCGGCAAGACCTACGACGTCACGGTGACCTACGCCGGCGCGCCGCACCAGGTGAAGGCCCCGACCAGCCGGGTCGACGTACGCGGCCTGGGCTGGCACACCACCAAGGACGGCCAGGTCTGGACGATCCAGGAGCCGTACGGCGCCTACACCTGGTACCCGGTCAACGACATGCCCGCGGACAAGGCGATGTACACCGTCCGCCTCGACGTGCCCGACAAGTGGATCGGCATCTCCAACGGGACGATGACCACCCGCAAGCACCTCGGCCACCGGCTGGTGACCACGTTCACCAACAAGCACCCGATGGCCTCCTACCTGACCACGGTCGCGATCGGCAACTACCGGAAGATCACCCAGACGGGCCCGCACGGCCTGCCGATGACCTACTGGTACCCGAAGGGCCGCAGGGACCTGCTCACGCCGCTCCGGACGCTGCCCAAGGCGATGACCTGGCTGGAGCACAGGCTCGGGAGCTACCCGTTCGAGCGCGTCGGCGTCGTGCTCACCCCCGGCGACGCGGCCATGGAGACCCAGACGATGGTGACGCTGGGTCTCGGGAACTACCGCTACGGCAACCGCGACGTCCGCGAGACGCTCGTGCACGAGCTGGTGCACTCCTGGTACGGCGACTCGGTGACGCCGACCGACTGGAGCGACCTGTGGATGAACGAGGGCATGGCGATGTTCCTCGAGTCGAAGTACTCCGTGCACATGGGCTGGAAGCCGTGGAAGCACTGGCGGCGCGAGTTCAACCGCAACGACCACTACTGGCGGGACATCTACGGACCGCCCGGGGCCTACGACAAGCACCAGTTCGCCCAGCGCAACGTGTACTACTGCACCGCCCGGATGCTGAACCGGCTGCACAACATCCTCGGCGCCAAGGCGTTCTACAGCGCGGTGAAGGCGTGGCCGCAGCGGTTCCGCGACCAGGGCAAGGACCGCGCCGGCTACGTGCGGTGGCTCCAGCGGCGCACCGGCAAGAAGCTGGGCGACTTCTTCGCCACCGAGCTCGACGACCCGAGACCCACCCTCTGACGTGCTGTCCGATCTCGTCGTCGTCGACCTGACCCGGGCCCTCGCCGGCCCGCACGCCGCGATGATGCTCGCGGACCTCGGGGCCCGGGTGATCAAGGTCGAGTCCCCGCACGGCGGCGACGAGTCCCGGTCGTGGGGACCGCCGTTCGTCGGCCCCGAGGACGCGCCGGAGTCGACGTACTTCATGTCCTGCAACCGGAACAAGGAGTCGGTGACCGCGGACCTGAAGTCCGACGAGGGCCGCGACCTGCTGACCCGCCTGGTGGCCCGCGCCGACGTGCTGATGGAGAACTTCCGCACCGGGGTCCTGGACCGGCTCGGCTTCTCCGTCGAGCGGCTGCACGAGATCAACCCGCGGCTGGTGATCCTCTCGATCAGCGGCTTCGGGCACGACGGCCCCGAGGGCGGGCGGGCCGGCTACGACCAGATCGCCCAGGGCGAGGCCGGGCTGATGTCGCTCACCGGCCCCTCCGCCGACGAGCCGACCCGGGTCGGGGTGCCGATTGCGGACCTGCTGTCGGGGATGTACGGCGCGTACGGCGTCCTCGCGGCGCTGCACGAGCGCGAGCGGACCGGTCGGGGCCGGGTGGTCCGGGGCAGCCTGCTCGCCTCCGTGGTGGGGGTGCACGCGTTCCAGGGCACCCGGTGGACGGTGGCGGGCGAGGTGCCGCACGGCATCGGCAACCACCACCCGTCGATCGCGCCGTACGGGCTGTTCCGCACCGCCGACGCGCCGATCCAGATTGCCTGCGGCAACGAGAGCCAGTGGCGGGCACTGTCCGGGCTGCTGGGCATCGACGACGACCGGTTCACGGTCAACCGGGACCGGGTCGGCCACCGGGCCGAGCTGGTCGCCGTGGTCGAGGGGGCCCTGGCCGCCGACACGGCCGAGTCCTGGCTGGCCCGGCTCGCCGGGCTCGGCATCCCCGCCGGCAAGGTGCGCACGCTCGACGACGTCTACGGCTGGGAGCAGACCCGCTCCCAGGGCCTGCTGATCGACGTGCAGCACCCCACCGTGGGTCCGGTGCAGCTGCCCGGCCCGCCGCTGCGCTTCGACGACAACCGCTACGCGGGAGCGCGGGAGCAGCACCTGCCGCCACCGCGGCTCGGCGAGCACAACGAGTCGGTGCGCGCCTGGCTCGACGCCACGGACTGATCGAGCCCGGGGCCGCCGACTGTCGGGCCGCTGCCGGTCCGGCCGGCACGGCGACGCCGGGCGTGTGGCAACCCACGGCGCGGGAGGATTGTCCTGCCCCGGCGCCCGCCGCCATGATCGGAGGCGACGTGCCACCAACGCTGCCGAGGAGTGCGCCGCCGTGCCCGAACGCCTGTCCGCCACCGAGCTGATCGACCTGGTGCTCGACGACGGCTCCTACACCTCCTGGGACACCCCTCCCGCGCAGCGCCCGGCCTCGCAGGAGTACGCCGCCGAGCTGGCCGCCGCGCGGGAGCGGACCGGCCTCGACGAGTCGGTGGTCACCGGTGAGGGGCTGATGCGCGGGCGGCGGGTGGCCGTGATGGCCTGCGAGTTCCGGTTCCTGGCCGGCTCGATCGGGGTGGCCGCGGCGGAGCGCCTGGTCGGCGCGATCGAGCGCGCCACCCGGGAGCGGCTGCCGCTGCTCGCCGCTCCGGTCTCCGGGGGCACCCGGATGCAGGAGGGCACGCTCGCCTTCGTCCAGATGGTCAAGATCTCCGCCGCGATCGCCGCGCACAAGTCGGCCGGGCTGCCCTACCTGGTCTACCTCCGCCACCCCACCACCGGCGGGGTGATGGCGTCCTGGGGGTCGCTGGGCCACGTGACGGTGGCCGAGCCCGGCGCGCTGGTCGGCTTCCTCGGGCCCCGGGTCTACGAGGCGTTGTACGACCGGCCGTTCCCGCCGGGCGTGCAGACCTCGGAGAACCTCTTCGCCCACGGCCTCATCGACGGGGTGGTCCCGCCCGAGGAGATCGCCGGGATCCTGGACCGTGCCCTGTCCGTGCTCGCGGCCGAGCGCAGCGCCCTGGTCGACGTACCCGACCCGGTGGACGAGCAGATCCCGGACGTCGACACCTGGGAGTCGGTCACCCGGTCCCGCCGACCGGAGCGGCCGGGGGTCCGGCGGCTGCTGAAGTACGCCGCCACCGACGTGATCCCGCTGAACGGCACCGGGCAGGGCGAGGCGGACCCGGGGCTGCTGATCGCCCTGGCCCGGTTCGGCGGCTCGCCGTGCGTGTTCCTGGGCCAGGACCGGCGCGGGCAGACCGAGGCTCACCCGCTCGGCCCGGGCGCGCTGCGCGAGGCCCGGCGCGGGATGCGGCTGGCCGCGGAGCTCGACCTGCCGCTGATGACCGTCATCGACACCCCGGGCGCGGCGCTGTCGGTGGCGGCGGAGGAGGGCGGTCTGGCCGGCGAGATCGCCCGGTGCCTCGCGGACCTGGCCACCCTGCCCGCCCCGACGCTGTGCCTGCTGCTCGGCGAGGGCAACGGCGGTGGCGCGCTGGCCCTGCTCCCGGCCGACCGGGTGATCGCCGCCCAGCACGCCTGGCTGTCCCCGCTGCCGCCGGAGGGCGCGAGCGCGATCGTGCACCGGGACCTCGCGCACGCGCCGGACATGGCACGCGCCCAGCGGGTCCGCTCGCTGGACATGCGCGCGGCGGGGATCGTGGACCGGATCGTCGCGGAGAAGCCGGACGCGGCCGACGAGCCCGAGGAGTTCTGCGCCCGGCTCGGGGACGTGCTGCGCTACGAGCTGGCCACGCTGCTGCACCGCGACCAGGACTCCCTGGCCGCGGACCGCGCCGCGCGCTACCGCCGGCTCGGCCGGCTCTGATCTGGCGCAGGCCGGACCGGCCTACGCCTCGCGGAGCGCCGCCCGCAGTGCCTGCTGCCCGGCCGCGTCGATCCCGAGCCCGACGCCGAAGTAGCCCTCGATCGAGCCGAACCTCCGGCTCATCTCGTCCAGCGCCGTTTGCAGGTAGGCGGGGTCGACCCCGAGGACCGGGTCGAGCAGGTGCGGGTCGCCGCCGACGGCGCGGAACTGCTCGAAGAGCGGTTTCATCGCCGGCAACAGGTCCCGGTTGGTGAGCTCGTACTCGTGCAGCACGTCCTCCTCGGCAACGCCGAGAAGCAGCAGCGTCGCGGCGGCCGCCCAGCCGGTTCGATCCTTGCCGGTGGTGCAGTGGAAGAGGGCGGGACGGTGCTCCGGGCGAGCGATCTTCGTGAAGAAGTCCCGGTACGCCTCGAGCGCGCTCGGCAGGCTGACGATCTGCCGGTACGCGTCCTCGAACATGCTCACCGCCCTGCCGTCGCCCAGCATCTGCTCGGCGAGCGCGGGGTCCGAGAGCACCTTGAGGATCTGCGCCGGTGCCGCACCCGTGCGGTCCCGCAGCACGTCGCAGACGACCACCTGCGTACCCGCGGGCACGACATCGGGCTCGGCCGCGCGTTCGGCGTCCGTTCGCATGTCGAACACCGTGCGGATGTGCAGCGCGGCGAACCGCTCCAGGTCGGGGCCGGCGAGGTGGTTCAGCTCGGTGGACCGGTACAGCTGACCGGTCCGGACCCTGCCGCCGTCGGCAGTGGGGTAGCCCCCGAGGTCACGCATGTTGGGAACCGTCGGGAGGTCGATCCGCTCCCCCGGCCTGGTCGTCACCGATGGCATCGCGGTCTCCATCTGCTCGCTGGGCTCGGCTACCCGTCCACCGTGTCGCGGCGGAGGCGGCCGGGCGTCACCCGGCGGGGATGATCCGACCTGGCGGGACGGTCGTGCGCGCTGGCGCCCACGTCACAGCGCGAGCAGGAAGTGCCAGCCCAGCCACCACCAGGCCAGCACCAGGCCCAGCTGGGCGGAGCGGTGCCGCATCGCCCTCCGGACCAGCGCACCGAACGTCGGCACCGTGCTGCGCGGGCTCCGGGCCAGCGCCTCGGTCCCCAGCAGGCCGACGGCCAGGGCGAGGTACGTCAGCTCCGTGAGCAGCCGCGGGTTCATCGCCCGGCCCCCTCTCGATCGCGGCTGCTGCGGGCCAGGATCCCGAGCAGCCAGAACCCGACCGCCAGCCAGAGCGCCGCGGCCGCCGCCCGGGCGACCGAGCCCTGCAGCAGCGGGTCGACCAGCGCGCTCAGCGTGGGATGCGTGCGGCTGTCGGTCTGCGGGTCCGGCTGGTTGACGAAGTTGAACAGCTCGAACGCGCAGCCCGCCACCAGCAGCGCGGGCCAGGCCAGCCACCCGTGGCCGCGCCGCTCGTCCGGGCTGACGCGCGCCGGGCTGTCCTGCTCGGGGCGGTCCCCCGCCAGGGCACGGCCCGAGCGCAGCACGACGACGAGCGCGAGCACCCCGGGCACCCCGATGGCGACCCGCAACGGCCACCCGGTCCGGGCCATCGGCAGCACCAGCAGCGCGAACGCCGTGCACGCCACGGCGGCCACCCGGGCGGAGAACCACCCCGGCAGCGGGCGGTCCCGGCCGGACCCGCGCGCGTCGACCAGGATCAGCACGGCGGTGCCCACGAAGAGCACCACGTCGAACAGGTTCTGCCGTACGACGTGCACGACCGCGGCGACCAGGAGGAACCAGAAGGTGGGCTCGCGGAGCGGGCGGGTGCGCGTGGTCATGCGTCCTCCCGGCCGGGGATGGTGCGGCGGGTCATCTCGCGGAACGTGTCCGGCTGGGTCGCCTCGAGGTGCCGCCGGGCCCGGAGCCGGTAGCGCCAGATCTGCGTGACGCCCAGCACCCAGCCGACGTACTGCACCGACATCGCCCCGGTGTACGCGCGCGGCGGGTAGTCGGTGGACGAACCCGGGGTGAACGCGTCGAGCAGCAGGCCGATGAACAGCACCACCATCAGCGAGGCGAAGAAGCCGCCCACGTTGACGATGCCGGTCGCGGACCCGAGCCGCGACGCGGGGGCGAAGGTGCGGGCGACGTCGAACCCCACCATCGACCCGGGTCCACCGAGGCCGGTCGCGACCACGGTGAGCGCCAGCAGCCACACCGGCGCGTCCCCCGGCCAGAGGAGCACCGCGGCCCAGGCGAGCATGATCGCGGAGACGATGCCGAGCACCACCGTGGAGCGCTGCCACGGGTTGTGGGCGATGTAGCCGCCGACGACTGGACCGCCGACCATCATCGTGACCACCAGCAGCGAGAGCAGCAGCCCGGCCACGGTCTTGCCGGTGTGCTCCGCGTGCACGAAGAACGGGTAGCCCCACAGCAGGCCCATCACGTTGGCCCCGAACTGCGCGGTGAAGTGCGACCAGAGGCCCAGCCGGGTGCCCGGGTCCCGCCAGGCGAGCTTCAGGTCGCGGCCCACGGTGCGGACGTCCTTGACCGCCCGGGACGGCGGCGCGCCCGGCGGGACGTCACGCACGATCCCGACGACCAGCAGGCCGAGCAGCAGCCCGACCGCGGCGCTGGCGACGAAGGTGGGCGTCCAGCCGAACCGGGACAGCGAGCGGGCCAGCGGGATCGCCGCCACCAGCGCGCCGCACTGCCCGAGCAGCGCGGTCCAGGCGGTGAAGATCGCGTTGCGGCGGGGCGGGAACCAGGCGGCGATGATCCGGAGCACGCTGATGAACACCATCGCGTCGCCCATGCCCACGAAGATCCGCGCGACGAGGGCCCCGGCGAAGCTGCCGGTGAAGGCGAACCCGAGCTGCGCCAGCGTCATCGTGACCGCGCCGGTGAACAGCAGCCGCTTGGGGCCGTAGCGGTCCAGCAGCACGCCGACGGGGATCTGCATGCCCGCGTACACCAGCAGCTGGAGCACGGTGAACGTGGACAGCTGCGAGGCGGAGATCTGGAACCGGTCGGCGGCGACCAGCCCGGCCACCCCGAGCGAGGACCGGTGGAAGATGGCCAGGAAGTACACCGAGACGGCGGTGCCCCAGACCCGGACGGCGCGCCGCCCCCCGACCGCATGGGCGTACGGGTCGGCCGCGCTCACCTCGAGTCCCGCGCCAGGTTGATCGACCAGTCCAGGTGCTCGTTGACCACCCTGCAGAACGCCGTCTCGTCGTCACCGCGCAGCGTCTCCAGGATGCGCTCGTGCTCGGCGATCGCCGCGTCCATCCGGTCGACCCGACCGCGCACGATCTCCGAGGTGAACAGCGTCTGGCGCTCCCGCAGCGTGCGGTAGATCGAGGAGAGCACCGCGTTGTCCGCGGCGTCCACGATCAGCTCGTGGAACGCCCGGTCGGAGGTGGTGAACCCGGCGGTGTCCCGCTCCCGGCGGCTGCGGGCCATCGCCGCGTGCGCGCGCTCGACCCGCGGCAGCAGGCTCTTGCGGCAGGCGAACGACTTGGCCGCGGTGTGGTTCTCGACGAGCACCCGCGCCTCGAGCACGTCCTCGACGTCGTGCAGGGAGAACTCCGAGACGACCGCGCCGCGCCGCGGACGGAGCCGCACCAGCCCCTCGGCCTCGAGCCGCAGCAGCGCCTCCCGGACCGGCGTGCGGCTGACCCCGAGCTCGTGCGCCAGCCCCGCCTCGGTGATCACCTCGCCGCCGCGGTACACCGCGTTCAAGATCGCCCACTTCGCGAAGTCGTAGGCGCGCGCGGCGGCGGAGCCCGGCGCGGGCGTGGCGGGGTGGCTCATCGGGTTCCATCCTAGGAGAGCCGGGCCGCCGCACCCGGGGGAAGCGCCGATCCCGGACACGGCATAGAACATGTTCTAATAGCCGCGTCGGTTCCACGACTGGGAACGGAGATCACGGGTGGGCACCTACGTCGTCACGGGGTCGGAGTCCGGGATCGGTGCGGCCACGGCCGCCCGGCTGCGCGCCGACGGGCACCGGGTCGTCGGCGTCGACCGCACGCCGGCCGACGTGACGGCCGACCTGGCCACCGCCGCGGGCCGGGCGGCGGTGGTGCGCGAGGTCACCGCCTGCGCGCCGGACGGCATCGCGGGGTTCGTGCCCTGCGCGGGCCTGGGCGGCTTCACCGGGAGCGACGGTGCGCTGCTGGTGTCGGTGAACTACTTCGGCGCCGTCGACGTGGCGGTCGGCCTGCGCCCGCTGCTGGCCCGCGCGGCCGCGCGCGGCGAGCCGGCGTCCGTCGTACTGCTCTCCTCGAACTCGGTCACCTGCCAGCCCGGCTGGGCCGGCGACGTGGCCGGGCAGTGCCTCGCGGGCGACGAGCCGGAGGCCCGCGCGGCCGCGGCCGGCACCGACGCGGTGCACGTCTACCCGGCCACGAAGGCGGCGCTGGCCTGGTGGGCCCGGCGCGAGGGGGTCAGCCCGGACTGGATCGGCGCCGGGATCCGGGTGAACGCCGTCGCCCCCGGCCTGGTGGAGACCGCGATGACCGACCGGCTGCGACGGGACCCCCGGCTCGGGGTGTTCGCCGACGCCTACCCCAGCGCGGTCGGCCGGCCCGGGCGTCCCGAGGAGGTCGCCGACGCGATCGCGTTCCTGCTCTCGGAGCGGGCGACGCTGGTGGTCGGCACCACGTTGTTCGTCGACGGCGGCACCGACGCGATCATGCACCCGCTGCGGCCCGAGGGCACGGACGTGCCCCGGGTGCTGATGGGCGCCGCGGCCCGGCTGGCCGCGGCGGCCGGCCGGCTCCGGGCGCTGCGCGGGCGATGACCGGACCCGCCACGACCGGGACGTGGCGGGTCCGGTCCCGCGAGTCAGAACAGCAGCGTGCTGGCCGGGTCCTCGAGGATGGCGGCGACGTCGGCCAGGAACCGCGAGCCCTTCTCACCGTCGACCAGCCGGTGGTCGAAGGACAGCGCCAGCGTGGTCACCGACCGGACGGCGATCTTGTCCCTGCCCTTCTTCGTGCGCACCCACGGCTGCTTGCGCACCGCCCCGAAGCACAGGATCGCGGACTCGCCGGGGTTGATGATCGGCGTCCCCGCGTCGACCCCGAAGACCCCCACGTTCGTGATCGTGAACGTGCCGCCGCTCATCTCCGCCGGCTGGGTCTTGCCCTCCCGCGCGGTCCGGGTCAGCGTGTTGATCGCGGCGCCCAGCTCCGCCAGCGACAAGGCGTCCGCGTCCTTGACGTTCGGCACGACCAGGCCGCGCGGGGTGGCCGCGGCGATGCCGAGGTTCAGGTAGGACTTGTAGACGACCTCCTGCGCGGCGTCGTCCCAGGTGGCGTTGACCTCCGGGGTGCGCCGCATCGCCAGGCTCACCGCCTTGGCGACCACGAGCAGCGGGGAGACCTTGACGTCGCGGAAGTCGCGGTGCGCCTTGAGCTTCTCGACGTACTTCATCGTCTTGGTCACGTCGACGGTGACCCACTCGGTGACGTGCGGCGCCGTGAACGCCGAGTCCACCATCGCCTGGGCCATCATCTTGCGGACGCCCTTGATCGGCTCGCGGGTCTCCCGCTCCCCGGCGCGGGCCCGCACCGGCGCCGCCTCCGGCATCGGCTCCTCGGCCGGAGCGGTCCCGGCCGGGGCCGCGCCGGCGGACTGCACGTCCTCGCGGGTGATCGTGCCGTTCGGACCGGTCGGCGTCAGCGTGGTCAGGTCCACCCCGAGGTCCTTGGCGAGCTTGCGCACCGGGGGCTTGGCGAGCACCCGCACCCTGCCCGGCGCCTCGGTGTGCGCCGCCGGGCTCGACGGCACCGGCGTCTCGTCCCCCTCCATGACCTCGCCGGACTCGGCGCCGCCGGGAGCGAACGCGCCCTGCACCTGCAGCTGCGCGGCGGCGCCGGCCTCGGTGCCGGGGCTGGCGCTGCCCTTGCGGGGCCGGCGCTTCGCCTCGGTCTGGCGCGGCCCGTAGCCGACCAGGGTCTGGTTCTCCCCGCCGCTCGCGGCCGGGTTGGACATGTCGATCTCCGGGGGTGCCGCCTCGGGCGCGGACGGGGCCTCCGGCTCGGCGGCGCCCTCCCCGATCTTGATGATCGGGGTGCCGACCGCGACGGTCTCGCCCTCGGGGACGAGGATCGCCTGCACGGTGCCGGCGTACGGCGAGGGCAGCTCGACCAGCGACTTGGCGGTCTCGATCTCCACCACGACGTCGTTGACCTTGATGACGTCGCCGACCTTCACCTTCCAGGTGACGATCTCGGCCTCGGTCAGTCCCTCGCCGACGTCGGGAAGCTTGTACTCGTTCACGAAAACACTTCTCCTGTGGGGTCGGCGGGTCAGTAGGCGAGCGAGCGGTCGACGGCATCCAGGACCCGGTCCAGGTCGGGCAGCCACTCCTCCTCGATCCGGCTGGGCGGGTACGGCGTGTCGAAGCCGCCCACCCGCAGCACCGGGGCCTCGAGGTTGTAGAAGCACGCCTCGGTGATCCGCGCCGCGACCTCGGAGCCCATGCCCAGGTTCGTGTGCGCCTCGTGGGCGACGACGGCACGGCCGGTCTTGCGGACCGACTCGAGGACCGGGCCCATGTCGAGCGGGGAGAGCGTGCGCAGGTCGATCACCTCGATGCTGGTCCCGTCACCCGCCGCGGCCTCGGCGCTCTGCATGCAGGTCTTCACCATCGGGCCGTAGGCCAGCAGGGTCAGGTCGTTGCCCTCCCGCACCACCCGCGAGGTGAACAGCGGCTGCGGCTGGACCGACTCGTCCAGCTCGGCCTTGTCGGCGTGGTACTGGCGCTTCGGCTCGAGGAACACCACCGGGTCGTCGCACTTGATCGCCTGCTGGATCATCCAGTAGCCGTCCACCGGGTTCGAGCAGGAGACCACCTTCAGGCCGGGGGTGTGCGCGAACTGCGCCTCCGGGCTCTCGCTGTGGTGCTCGACCGCGCCGATCCCGCCGCCGAACGGGATCCGGATCACGATCGGCATGTTGACCTTGCCCTGGCTGCGGAAGTTGATCTTCGCGACCTGGCTGACGATCTGGTCGTAGGCCGGGTAGACGAAGCCGTCGAACTGGATCTCGCAGACGGGCCGGTAGCCGCGCATCGCCATCCCGACCGCGGTGCCGAGGATGCCGGACTCGGCCAGCGGCGAGTCGATGACCCGGTCCTCGCCGAAGTCCTTCTGCAGCCCGTCGGTGATCCGGAAGACGCCGCCGAGCTTGCCGACGTCCTCCCCCATGATCAGCACCTTCGGGTCGTCCTCCATCGCCTTGCGGAGACCGGCGTTGAGGCCCTTGGCCAGGGTGATCTTGCTCATCGGTGCGCTCCTGCCGTGTCGTCGACGTCGAAGGAATCCAGGTAGGCCGCGTAGCCGGCCTTCTGCTCCGCGAGCTCCTCGGTCTGCTCGGCGTACACGTGGTCGAAGACGTCGAGGATCCGGGGCTCGGGCAGCGCCTTGCAGCCCTCCCGCAGGTGCTCGCCGAGCCGCTCGGCCTCCACCTCGACCTCGTCGAAGAAGTCCTGGTCGGCGAGGCCGTTGCGGCTGAGGTACACCTTGACCCGGGCGATCGGGTCCTTGAGCTTCCAGTTCTCCACGTCGGCCGAGAGCCGGTACCGGGTCGGGTCGTCGGTGGTGGTGTGCGCACCCATCCGGTAGGTGTAGGCCTCCACCAGCGTCGGGCCCTGCCCCTCGCGGGCCCGCTGCAGCGCGGACTGGGTGACGGCGTACGACGCGAGCACGTCGTTGCCGTCGACCCGGACGCCCGGGAAGCCGAAGCCCAGCGCCCGCTGGTAGAGCGGGATCCGGCTCTGCCGCTCGATCGGCTCGGAGATCGCCCACTGGTTGTTCTGGCAGAAGAACACCACCGGGGCGTTGTAGGACGCCGCGAAGATGAACGCCTCGTTGACGTCGCCCTGGCTGCTGGCGCCGTCGCCGAAGTAGGCCACCACGGCCGCGTCGCGCTCCGGGTCGCCGGTGCCGACGACGCCGTCGCGCTGCATCCCCATGGCGTAGCCGGTGGCATGCAGGGTCTGCGCGCCGATCACGATCGTGTAGAGGCCGAAGTTGCCGTCGTCGGGGTCCCAGCCGCCCTGGTCGACCCCGCGGAACAGGCCGAGCAGCCGCAGCGGGTCGATCCCGCGGGTGTGGGCCACGCCGTGCTCGCGGTAGGTCGGGAAGACGAAGTCCTGCGGCCGCAACGCGCGGCCGGAGCCGATCTGCGCCGCCTCCTGGCCGAGGAGCTGGGCCCAGATGCCGAGCTCGCCGTGCCGCTGCAGCGCGGTGGCCTCGGTGTCGATGCGCCGGGTCAGCACCATGTCCCGGTAGAAACCCTTGATCATGGCCGTCTCGTCATCGCTGCTCAGGTCGGCGCCGAAGGAGAACTCCGGATGCTCCACGCGCTCACCCTCGGGCGTCAGCAGCTGGACGAGGTCCGGCGCCGCGCCGCCGTCCAGGGCCGCATGGGAGGGGCCGAATACCTCACCGAGGCCGGGGCCGAGGCCCGCCCCGCTCTTGCTCGACACTGTCTCGCTCACCTGCACTCCTTCGTGTCGTCGGTGTGCGGGGTCTCCGCCACCGGCTTCCGGGCCGCTTGCGCGGTCACCTGGGAGCTCACGACCCGCCGCCGCCCACGCGCGGGGGTGGTGCGTCGCGTGCGTGCGGCCGATCTGTGCTGTGACCGGTGCCACACCGGCCGTTCGTGGTCATAAGGTACCGGGTCCCGCGCGGCTCGGCATAATCGTGGGCCGGAATCGCGGGCTCCTCGCGCGGTGGCGGGATCCCGACCTCACCGGGCCCGGGGACCGCGTCCCGACCGGGGGACCTGGCCCGGCACGGCCGCCCTCGCCAACCACCCGTTCGGGCCATCCGTGTCCGGTTTGAGATGGCAACTTCGGACCGTTTGGCCTTCCGGGCCTTTCGCGAAGTTTGCGGAGTGGGCACCGTATCGGCAGCGTCGCCCCGTCCGGGGCTGGACGCGTCCGTATCCAGGGGGTTTCACATGTCAGGTCTGCGTTCTCGCCTGGCCGCCGTCTCCGCTCTCGGCATGGTCGCCGCCGGAGCATTGACCACGGCCGCCACCACGTCCGCGGAGGCAGCCGCCGCGCCGCCGACGATCAAGGTGTTCGTCACCAAGCACCACGTCGTCCACATGACGACGCACATGCACCCGGGCGTGCACCGGTTCGGGGTCCGGTCGGGTACCTCCGCGGGCTTCCAGCTCGTCCAGGTCCGGCGCGGCTACAGCAAGCGCGAGCTCTCCAACGACGTCCGCGACGGGCTGTCCGGCAACCAGCCCGACCTGAAGGCGCTCAAGCGGTTCGAGCGCAACGTCACGCTCCTCGGCGGCGTCTCCTCGCGGCCCGGCCACAAGGGCGTGATGTTCGCCGACCTCAAGGCTGGCACCTACTGGGCGGTGGACACCATGCCGGCGGTCCCGAAGCCCGCGAAGATCCTCACCGTGCACGTGGGTGGCAGGCGGGTCTGCGCAGCGATGCCGCACGCCCCGAAGCTGCGGGCCATCAACGAGACCGACTGGAGCAAGGCGCCGCGCAGCATCCCGCGCTCGGGCCTGCTGACCTTCCGCAACGACAGCGCCGACAACCACTTCGTGGGCATGTCCAGGCTGCTCAAGGGCAAGACCGTCGCGGACTTCCGGCGTTGGATCAACGCGACCAAGAACGGCAAGAACGCCGGTCCGCCGCCCGTCGCGGAGAACACCGGCCTGGACACCGGGGTGGTCAGCCCGGGACACGAGATGACCCTGAAGTACTCGATGCCGCGCGGCAGGTACATCGTGATCTGCTGGTGGCCGGACGCCGACATGGGCGGTATGCCGCACGCGTTCATGGGCATGTACCGCGGGATCACCGTCAAGTGAGCCAGCCGGGGGGCTGAACCGGGAGCCGTGCCTGCCGCGTGCTCCCCAACGGAGGACGCCGCACCCGGGGATGTGCTGGGACCACCCTGAACCCAGCCGCCCCGGGTGCGGTCGTGTCCCCGGGCCGCCCGGGGGTGGGCCGCGTGCCGGACGCCCGGGGGTGGGCCGCGTGCACATCGCCTAGCGTGGTGCGCATGAGCGACAAGATGGTCACGGCGAGCACGACGATCCAGGCGGCCCCCGAGGTGGTGTTCGCGATCGTCGCGGACCCCCAGCAGCACGCCCGGATCGACGGGTCGGGGTCCGTGCAGCACCTCATCGAGGGTCCCGAGCGGCTCGCCAAGGGTGCCCAGTTCGGCGTCTCGATGAAGCTGTTCGGCCTGCCGTACACGATCAAGAACCGCGTGGTGGAGTTCGAGGAGGGCCGACGGATCGCCTGGCGGCACTTCGGCGGCCACCGCTGGCGCTACGAGCTCCGGCCCACCGCCGACGGCGGCACCACGGTCACCGAGACCTTCGACTACTCCCGCTACGGAAAGCTCGCCACCGGGGTGATCACCGGTCTCGGGTTCCCCGAGCGCAACCGGCGCGGCATCACCGCCACCCTGGCCCGGCTCAAGTCCGCCGCGGAGGCCGACGCCGGCTGATCCGCCGGGCCGCGGGACCGCGGCGCCCGTTCCGCGAACCGGTCGCGCCGACCCGTCGCAACCGGTTGACTGCTGTCGTGGTCCACGAGCGGCGGGACGCCGTACCGGCCCGGCGGGCGCCGGCCCTCGAGCGGGCGCTGCCCGGGCTCGCGACGTTGCGTCACTACCAGCGTCCGTGGCTTCGCGGCGACCTGCTCGGCGGGGTGACCGTGGTCGCCTACCTGGTCCCGCAGGTGATGGCCTATGCGGTGGTCGCCGGGCTGCCGCCGGTGGCCGGCCTGTGGGCCGCGCTGGGCCCGCTCCTCGTCTACGCGTTCCTCGGCTCGTCCCGGCAGCTGTCGGTCGGCCCGGAGTCCACCACCGCGCTGATGACCGCGGCGGCGGTCGGCGCCATGGTGGCCGGCGACCCGGCCCGCTACGCCTCGGTCGCCGCCGCGCTCGCGCTCGCGGTCTCCGCGGTCTGCCTGCTCGGCTGGCTGGGCCGGGTCGGCTTCGTCGCCGACCTGCTGTCCCGACCGGTCCTGGTGGGCTACATGGCCGGGATCGCCGTGCTGATGGTGCTCAGCCAGCTCGGCAAGCTCACCGGGATGACGGTGCGGGGCGACACCCCGCTCGAGGAGGCGGCGTACACGCTCCGGCACCTCGGTGACGTCCGCGGACCCACGCTGACCATGGCGCTCGCGGTGCTGGTGCTGCTGCTGGTGGCGCAGCGGCTGCGGCCCCACTGGCCGAACCCGCTGCTGGCGATGCTGCTCGCCACCGTGGTCACCTGGGCACTGGACCTGCAGCAGCGGGGCGTCGCCACGGTCGGCACGGTGCCGCGGGGCCTCCCGGTCCCGGGGCTGCCCGACGTCCGGCTCGAGGACCTCGTCGCGCTCGCGGTGCCGGCGGTCGGGGTCGCCGTGGTCGGGTACTCCGACAACGTGCTCACCGCGCGCGCGTTCGGCTCCCGCCACCACGAGCGCACCGACGCCAACCGGGAGTTCCTGGCCCTGGGGGCGGCCAACCTGTCCTCGGGAATCCTGCACGGCTTCCCGGTGAGCAGCAGCGCCAGCCGCACCGTGATCGCCGACTCGCTCGGTGCCCGCACCCAGCTGTACTCCCTGGTCGCGCTGGTGGGCGTGGTGGTCAGCCTGCTCGTGCTCGGCCCGGTGCTCGCCGCCTTCCCGCTGGCCGCGCTCGCCGGGGTGGTGGTCTACGCGGCGATCCGGCTCGTCGACGTGCCCGAGATCCGGCGCATCGCGGCGTTCCGGCGCAGCGAGCTGTTCGTCGCCACCACCACCGGCGTCGGGGTCCTGGTGCTCGGCGTGCTGCCCGGCATCGGGATCGCGGTCGCACTGTCCATCCTGGACCTGCTGCGCCGGGTGGCCCGCCCGCACGACGGCATCCTCGGCTATCCGCCGGGGGTGTCCGGGATGCACGACGTCGACGACTACCCGAACGCGGTGCGGGTTCCCGGGCTGGTGGTCTACCGCTACGACTCGCCGCTGTTCTTCGCCAACGCCGAGGACTTCCGCCGCCGAGCGCTCGCCGCGGTCGACGAGGCCCCGGGGCCGGTCGAGTGGTTCCTGCTCAACGCCGAGGCGAACATCGAGGTGGACCTCACCGGCCTGGACGCCCTCGAGGAGGTCCGGTCCGAGCTGGCCGGGCGCGGGATCGTGTTCGCGCTGGCCCGCGTCAAGCAGGAGCTGCGCGTGGACCTGGACGCGGCCGGGTTCAGCGCGCGGGTCGGGGCCGACCGGTTCTACATGACCCTGCCCACCGCGGTGGCCGGGTACGTCGCGGACTACACCGAGCGGCACGGCGCTCCGCCGCCCGGGGCTCCCCCGCCGCCTCCGCCGGCGCCTCCTCCGGTGCCTTCGCCGTAGCGGGCTGCGATCATGCCGTGCATGGACAACCACGCTGACGCCGTACGCGTCGAGCGGTCCGGCCCGGTCACCACGGTGATCCTGTCGCGACCGCAGGCGCGCAACGCCGTGGACGGGCCCACCGCCGCGGCGCTCGCCGCCGCCTTCCGCGGCTTCGAGGCGGACGAGGAGGCCGCGGTCGCGGTGCTGTACGGCGACGGCGGGACGTTCTGCGCCGGCGCGGACCTGAAAGCGCTCGGCACCGACCGGCAGAACACCGTCGCACCGACCGGGGACGGGCCGATGGGGCCCACCCGGATGCGGCTGTCGAAGCCGGTGGTCGCCGCGGTCGCGGGGCATGCCGTCGCCGGCGGGCTGGAGCTGGCGCTGTGGTGCGACCTGCGGGTGGTGGAGGAGGACGCCGTGCTCGGGGTGTTCTGCCGCCGCTGGGGGGTGCCGCTGATCGACGGGGGCACGGTGCGGCTGCCCCGGCTGATCGGGCAGAGCCGGGCGATGGACCTGATCCTGACCGGCCGCCCGGTCCAGGCCCGGGAGGCGCTCGACATCGGGCTGGCCAACCGGGTCGTCGCCCCGGGCACCGCGCGCGCGGAGGCCGAGGCGCTCGCGGCCCGGATCGCCGGCTTCCCGCAGACCTGCCTGCGGCAAGACCGGCTCTCGGTCCTCGATCAGCACGGGCAGGGCGAGGAAGCGGCGATGGCGCGGGAGCTCGAGCACGGGCTGGTCTCGTTGGACTCCGACGCGCTCACCGGGGCGCGCCGGTTCGCCGCCGGCGAGGGACGGCACGGCCGGTTCCAGGGCTAGGCCGGGCCCGCGCAGCCGCGGGACGGCTACCAATTACCAGGGGATGCAGGAGATTTGTCGCACTGACCACGGCAAACTGTCACTTCCCTAGGCAAGATCACCCCGGGAAGTGACAGTTCCCCTGCATACCTTGGTAATTGGTGCGCGGGTAATTGCGCGGGCTCAGGCGAGGGACTCGAGCCAGGCGTCGTGCAGGTCGGAGAACCGGCCCGACCCCTCGTCGATCAGGGAGGCCGGCGAGCCGTCCTCGACGATCCGGCCGTGCTCGAGCACCAGCACCCGGTCCGCGATCTCCACCGTGGACAACCGGTGCGCGATGATCACCGCGGTCCGGTCGGCCAGGATCGTGCGCAGCGCCCGCTGCACCAGCCGCTCGGAGGGCACGTCGAGCGAGGACGTCGCCTCATCGAGGATCAGCACGTCGGGGTCGGCGAGGAACGCGCGGGCGAACGCCACCAGCTGTCGCTGCCCGGCCGAGAGCCGCCCGCCCTTGTTCGCCACGTCGGTGTCGTAGCCCTGCGGCAGCCGGGTGATGAAGTCGTGCGCCCCGATCGCCTGCGCGGCCGCGACCACCTCCTCCATCGACGCCTCGGGCCGGCCGAACCGGATGTTGTCGGCCACCGAGCCGCTGAACATGTAGTTCTCCTGCGTCACCATCACCACCGACCCGCGCAGGGTCGGCTCGTCCAGGTGGCGCAGGTCGACGCCGTCGAGCAGCACCCGGCCATCCGCCGGGTCGTAGAACCGGGAGAGCAGCTTGGCGATCGTGGTCTTGCCCGCGCCGGTGGTGCCCACGAGCGCCAGCGTCTGCCCGGCCGGCACGGTCAGCTCCAGCTCGGGCAGCACCGGGACCCCGTCGACGTACTCGAAGCGGACCGCGTCGAAGCGCACCTCGCCGGTGACCCGCGACAGCGGCACCGGCTGGTCCGGCTCCGGGACGGTGGGCTCCTCCTCGAGCACCCCGGACAGCTTCTCCAGCGCGGCCGAGGCGGACTGGAAGGTGTTGTAGAACTGCGAGATCTCCATCATCGGCTCGAAGAACTGCCGCAGGTAGAGCAGGAACGCGGCGAGCACACCGACGGTGACCTCGCCGTTGAACGCCAGGTGGGCGCCGTACAGCAGCACCACCGCGATGGTGATGTTGCCGATCAGCTTGATGCCCGGCATGAACCACGCGACCAGCCGGAACGCCCGCAGGTTGGCCAGCCGGTAGTCCTCGTTGACCTCGTCGAAGATCTCCTGGTTGCGGTGCTCGCGGCGGAACGCCTGCACCGCACGGATGCCGAGCATCGACTCGACGAAGTGCACGATCACCAGCGCGACCTTCTCCCGGGTGACCCGGTAGGTCTTCGCGGACTCCTTGCGGAACCAGTTGGTGAGGGCGAGCAGGAACGGGAAGCAGACCAGTGCCACCAGCGCCAGCTTCACGTCCAGGGTGAGCAGCAGTACGGCGACCCCGACCAGCGTGAGCACCGCGGTGACCAGGCCGTCGAACCCGGTCTCGAGCATCTCGTAGATCGCGTCCACGTCCGAGGTCTGCCGGGAGATCACCCGCCCGGAGGTGTACTCGTCGTGGAACGCCGGGCTGAGCCGCTGGAAGTGCCGGAACACCCGGCGGCGCACCTCGAACAGCATGTCCTGGCCGATCCGGCCGGACATCACCAGGAAGGTGCGCCGGCTCACCGCCTGGACGATGGTGGCGGCGAAGACCAGCGCGACGATCTCGAACAGCACGCTGCTGTCGCCGTTCGCGCGGATCGGCGGGATGCCCCGGTCGATGCCCTCCTTCACCAGGTAGGGGATCGAGAGGCGCGAGACGTTCTCCACGAGCACGATCGCGACCAGCAGCCAGATCAGCTTGCGGTGCGGCCGGAGCAGCTCGCTGAGCAGCCGGCGCGACCGGGCCTGCAGCAGCCCGGACACGGTGGCGCTCATCTCGTCGCTGCGGTGCTCCGCGGCGACGCCGCGCCACTCCTCCTCGGGCACCACCACGTCGGCGTCGCCGGGGTTGGTCTGCACCTCGCTCATACCGACACCCCCTCGGCCTCGAGCTCGGCATCGGTCTCGGCGTCGGCGGCCAGCAGCTGACGGTAGGCCGGCACGGTCGCCAGCAGGTGCCCGTGGTCACCGACGTGCGTGATCGTGCCGTCCTGGATCAGCGCGACCTTGTCCGCGAGCAGCACGGTGGAGGCCCGGTGGGCGACCACGATCCCGGTGGCGTCGGCGAGCACCCGGCGCAGTGCCTCCTCGACGAGCTTCTCGGTGTGCACGTCCAGCGCGGACAGGGTGTCGTCCAGCACCAGGATCCGGGGCTCGGCGAGCACCGCGCGGGCCAGCGCGAGCCGCTGCCGCTGGCCACCGGACAGCGACATGCCCTGCTCGCCGATCCGGGTGTCCAGACCCCACGGCAGGTCGTGCACGAAGCCGGCCTGGGCGACCTCGATCGCCTGCTCGATCTCGGCGTCGGTGGCGGTGCGCCTGCCCAGCGTGAGGTTCTCCCGGGCGCTCATCGAGAACAGCGTCGGCTCCTCGAACGCGGTCGCGACGATCTGCCGCAGGTCGGGCAGCGCCAGGTCGCGTACGTCGACCCCGTCGATGGTGATGCGCCCGGCGGTCACGTCGTACAGCCGCGGGACCAGCGCGGTCAGCGTGGTCTTGCCCGACCCGGTGGCGCCGACCACCGCGACGGTCTCGCCGGGGGCCACCTCGAGGTTCACGTCGCGCAGCACCAGCTCGTCGGGCTGGTCGGGGAAGGCGAAGCCGACGTTCTCGAAGCGCAGGTGCCCGCGGGGGTCGTCCAGCACCCGGGTGCCGGAGGTGATCGAGGGCTGGGTGTCGAAGATCTCCAGCACCCGGGCGGCCGCGGTCATCGCCTCCTGGGCCATCGCGAGGATGTAGCCCAGGGCCGCGATCGGCCAGACCAGCGACAGCATCAGCGTGATGAACGCGACCAGGGTGCCCAGGGTCAGCGCACCGTGCCCGACGCCGAGGGCGCCGAGCAGCAGCACCACGACGACCGCGAGGTTCGGGATCACCTCGAGGAAGGTCCAGAACTTCGAGGAGAGCCGGACCTTGTCCATCGAGGTCTCGTAGAGCTTGCGCGCCGCTGCGTCGTAGTTGTCGGACACGTAGCGGCCGCGGCCGAACGACCGGATCACCCGGATCCCGACGGCGCCCTCCTCGGCCAGGGTGGCCAGGTCACCCTGCTCGTCCTGCACCCGCCGCGAGATCAGCACGTAGCGGCTCTCGAACCGGTTCGACAGCATGATGATCGGCACCGCGGACGCGGCGACGACCAGGCCGAGCGGCCAGTACATCTTCAGCAGCACGCCGGTGACCACCATCAGCTGCAGCACGTTGATGACCAGGAACAGCATCCCGAAGCCGAAGAACCGCCGGATGCTGGACAGGTCGGTGGTGACCCGCGAGAGCAGCTGCCCGGACTGCCACTGCCCGTGGAAGGCCATCGGCAGCGCCTGCAGCCGCTCGTAGAGGTCGCGGCGCATCGCGGTCTCCACCCCGAGCACGGCGTTGGACTGCACCCAGCGGCGCCAGAAGATCAGCACCGCCTCGAGCACGCCGAGGGCCAGGGCCAGCAGGCCGAGCGGCAGCACCGGCCCGATCTCGTGGTGGGCGATCGGCCCGTCGATCATCGCCTTGGTGACCAGCGGGATCGCGATCGAGAGCCCCACCCCGACCAGGGCGGTGCTCATCATGATCACCAGCGAGAGCAGGTGCGGGCGGAGGTAGTCGCGCAGGCGCCACAGCGAGTGCACGCCTGCGGGTGGATGGTCGTTCGGACCCGAGGTCTCGGGTGGCGGGCTCGACATCTGCTGGTGGCAGTCCCCTCGGTCGGCCACGCCAGGACAGCGCTCGTGGCGCGGTCCGACGGGCGGTTGAAACGTGTAAGAGACAGATTACTCGGTGGTCCTGACAGTCCCAACTCGGTTTCGGTCCGGCGGCGCGCTCCGGGCGCGGACGCGCGGCAGGCCCCGCGGGCGCCGTACGGCGGGCCCGCGCCCGGGGGCGGTCCGCCGGTCAGCGGAAGGAGGCGGCCACCTCGAGGAAGACGTCGTTGCCGGCCGGCTCGCCGACGCTCACCCGCGCGCCCTCGCCGGCGAACGGACGCACCATCACGCCGGCGCGCTCGGCGGCGGCGGCGAAGTCCGCGGTCCGGTCGCCGAGCGGGAGCCAGACGAAGTTGCCCTGCGCGTCCGGCACGTCCCAGCCCTGGGCGCACAGCGCGTCGCGCACCCGCCGCCGCTCGGCGACGATCGCGTCGACCCGCTCGAGCAGCTCGGCCTCCCGGTCCAGCGAGGCGATCGCCGCGGCCTGTGCGACCGAGGAGACCCCGAACGGCAGCGCGCAGGCACGCACCGCCTTGGCGATCGGCTCCGGGGCCACCACGTAGCCGACACGGAACCCGGCCAGCCCGTAGGCCTTGGCGAAGGTGCGCATCGCCACCACGTTGTCCCGGCCCCGGTAGAGGTCGACGCCGTCGAAGGGGTCCGCGCTGCGCACGAACTCCCGGTAGGCCTCGTCGAGCACCACCACCACGTGCGGGGGCACCCGGTCCAGGAACGCCTCCAGCTCGGCGCGGGGCACCGCCGGCCCGGTCGGGTTGTTCGGGCTGCACACGATGACCACCTTGGTGCGGTCGGTGACCGCCGCGGCCATCGCGTCCAGGTCGTGCCGGGCGTCCGCGGTCAGCGGCACCTGCACGGACGCGGCGCCGGTGACCGACACCGCGATCGGATAGGCCTCGAACGAGCGCCAGGCATAGACCACCTCGTCGCCGGCCTCGCAGAACGCCTGCAGCAGGTGGTAGAGCACGGCGACCGACCCGGTGCCGGCCGCGAGGTCGGCGATGGGTACGTCGAGCCGCCGGCTCAGCGCCTCGTACAGCCCGGTGCAGCCCATGTCCGGGTACCGGTTCATCGACCGCGCGGCCGCCACCGCGGCCTCGAGCACGCCGGGCAGCGGGGCGTTCGGGTTCTCGTTCGAGGAGAGCTTGTACGTCGTGACGCCGTCGCGCGGGGCCGGCGGCTTGCCCGGGACGTAGGCCGGGATGTCGTGGATGACGGTGCGCACCTGCGGGTTGTCCATGCAGCGAACCCTAGCCAATCCCGGATCGTGGCGGACAGGACCATGCGTGAGGTTCGCCCCTTACACTCGGGTGATGCGCACCCGGAACCCCACGTTCGGCCTGGCCCTGGTCGCGTTGGGGGCCACGCTCTTCGTGGTCAACGCCGGCGTCTCCCGGGTGGCGCTGCGCGCCGGCGTCGCGCCGCTGCCGCTGACCACCGTGCGCATCACCGGCACCTTCCTGGTGCTGCTGGTCTTCGCGCTGCTCTTCCGCCGGCGGGCGCTGCGCCCCCCGCGGGGCCGGCTCGCCCTGCTGCTGGTGGTGCACGGCCTGGTCGGGGTGGCGGCGCTGCAGTGGACCTACTTCGTCGCGATCGACCGGCTGCCCGTGGGCATGGCGCTGCTGCTGGAGTACCAGGCCCCGATCCTGGTCGCGCTGTGGGCCCGGTTCGTCCAGCACGAGCGGGTCCGGCCCCGGATGTGGGTGGGCCTCGCGCTGGCCTGGGGCGGGCTGGTGCTCGCCACCGGGATCGGGACCGGGATCGGCTTCGACGTCCTCGGCGTGCTCGCCGGGCTCGGCGCGGCGGTGAGCTTCGCGACGTACTTCCTGGTCGGCGAGCACGGCGTCGGCGCGCTCGACCCGCTCCGGGTGATCCTGTGGTCGTTCGGGGTGGCGACGGTGGCGCTCAACCTGGTGCACCCGGTGACCGGCATCGCCGCCGGGACCCTGGACGACCAGGTCTCGTTGCTGGGCCGCCTCGCCGCGCACACCGCGCCGCTGTGGCTGGTGCTGCTCTGGGTGGTGGTGATGGGGACGCTGGTGCCGTTCGGGGTGGAGCTGGTGGCGCTGGGGCACCTGCGCGCGACCACCGTGACGATGGTCGCGATGCTCGAGCCGGTGGGCGTCAACGCCCTCGGCTGGGTGTGGTTCTACGAGTCCCTCGACGCCGTCGCCCTGCTGGGCGGCGTCGCCGTGGTGACCGGCATCGTGCTGGCCCAGACGGCCCGCCGCGCGCCGCTGCTGATCGAGCCGCCCAGCCTCACCTGAGCAGCCAGGGGCCGAAAGTGCGCACGTGCACGGTGGTGGCCCCTCGTCTTGCCCGCCGCGGCGGGGGCCCGAAGTGCGCACGTGCGCGATCGCGGCCCCCCGCACCGCCTGACCCGGGGCCGCAAGTGCGCACATGCGCGATTGCGGCCGGCGCCTGGCCGCGGGGGGTCCGAAGGCTGCGCGCTCAGGCCGCGTCGACCCGTTCGGGCTGGTCCTCGGCCGGCTCCTCGGCCGGCTCCTCGGCCGCCGGCTGCTCCGGCGCGGCCGTGGGGCCGACCAGCATGCCGACCACCTCCAGCGCCAGCCAGCACGCCAGGAT
Organism: uncultured Actinomycetota bacterium; assembly: GCA_963728775.1. Classification (GTDB taxonomy): domain Bacteria; phylum Actinomycetota; class Actinomycetes; order Propionibacteriales; family Nocardioidaceae; genus Nocardioides_B. The sequence goes on along the minus strand of CAVSLP010000004.1, from coordinate 296,175 downwards.
GCTCACCAGATACCGCGACAGCGCGACCGTCGGCGAGCTGGTGCCCTCGACCAGGGCGTTCCACAGCGCCGGCGAGCTCACCAGCGCGGCGCCTCCCAGCACCGGCGCGGAAAACGGGCTCATCTCGACCAGGCTCCCTTCACTCGACGGTTCGGCACGGCACCACCCGGCACGGCACCACCCACGGCACCACCCAGGGCACGACCCACCTCGGCTCGGCGCGGCATCAGGACCCCGCCATCGCGGCGGCGCCGGCCGGGAGCTCGCTCCCGACCACCCCGCAGGACTGGATCTGGATCGGGCCGCTCAGCTCGCCGTAGGACAGCACCGTCATCCGCGGCAGCACCGGGCTGACCATCCGGCGTACCGCCGCCCGCACCTGCGGGGCGCACACCAGCACCGGGGTGATGTTCTGCTGCTCGGCCCGCTGCGCCAGCGTGGTGAGCTGGGTGAGCACCAGCTGCGACAGGTCGGGGTCCACGGCCAGGAAGCCGCCGGCCTCGCCCACCCGCAGGCCCTCCAGGAGCCGCTGCTCGAGGCCGGGCTGAAGGCTGATCACGTGGATGCTGCCGTCCTGGACGTACGGCGCCACCACCGCGGGGCCGAGGGTCTCGCGGGCCGCCTCGACCAGCCCGTCGATGTCCTTGCCGACCCGGGCCCGCAGCGACAGCGCCTCGAGGATCCGCGCCAGGTCGCGGATGGACACCTGCTCGTCGAGCAGCGCCTGCAGCGCGCGCTGCACCTCGCCCAGGCTGAGCTGGGCGGGGGTGAGCTCCTCGATCACCGCCGGGTGGGAGCGCCGCACCGACTCGGTCAGCATCTTCACGTCCTCGCGGCCGAGCAGCCGCGGCGCGTAGTCGCGGACGACCTCGGCCAGGTGGGTGGTCACCACCGACGACCGGTCCACGACCGTGGCGCCGGCCAGCTCGGCCTGGCTGCGCAGCTCGACCGGCACCCACACCGAGGGCAGGCCGAAGACCGGCTCCTGGGTACGTCGACCCGGCAGCCCCTCGAGCCGGTCGCCGATGGCGAGCACGGTGCCCGGCGGGGCCTCGCCGCGGGCGACCTCGACCCCGAACAGCCGGATCGCGTAGCTGCCCAACGGCAGGTCGAGGTTGTCGCGGGTGCGCACCGGCGGGACCACCACCCCGAGGTCGGAGGCCACCTTGCGCCGCAGCGCCTTCACCCGGTCGAGCAGGTCGCCGCCGCTGGTGGTGTCCACCAGGTCGATCAGGTCCGCGGCCAGCTCGAGCTCGAGCGGGTCCACCCGGATGTCCTCGAGGAGCGCCTCCACCGAGTCCGGCGACGGGCCGGGCTCCAGCTCCGGCGCGTCGTGCGGGGTGGGCGCCGGGGACTCCCCCGGGACCCGCGTGGAGAGGAACAGGACGGTCCCGCCGGCCACCAGGAACGGGATCTTGGGGATGCCCGGGATCACGCACAGCCCGAGCGCCGCCAGTCCGGCGATCCGCAGCGGCTGCCGGTGCCGGGTCATCTGCCGGATCAGGTCCGAGCCCATGTCCGCGTCGCCGGCGGCGCGGGTGACGATCAGGCCGGTGGCCACGGACAGCAGCAGCGCCGGGATCTGCGAGACCAGCCCGTCGCCGATGGTGAGCAGGCTGTAGGTCTGCACCGCGTCGCCGAGCGACATCCCGTGCTGGACGACCCCGACCGTGAAGCCGCCGATCAGGTTCACCAGGGTGATGATGATCGCCGCGATCGCGTCGCCCTTGACGAACTTGGACGCGCCGTCCATCGCGCCGTAGAAGTCCGCCTCGCCCGCGACCTCGGCGCGCCGCCGGCGGGCCTCGTCGTCGTCGATCAGCCCGGAGTTCAGGTCCGCGTCGATCGCCATCTGCTTGCCGGGCATCGCGTCCAGGGTGAACCGGGCACCGACCTCGGCGACCCGGCCGGCGCCGTTGGTGACGACCACGAACTGGATCACCACCAGGATCGCGAACACGATGATGCCGACGATCAGCGAGCCGCCGATCACGAAGTGCCCGAAGGTGTCGATCACCTTGCCGGCGTAGCCGTCGAGCAGCACCAGCCGGCTGGCGCTGACGTTGAGCGCCAGCCGGAACAGCGTGGCGACCAGGATCAGCGCCGGGAACGAGGAGAAGTCCAGCGGCCGGTGCACGAACATCGCGGTGAGCAGGATCAGCAGCGCCGCGGTGATGTTCGCGGCGATCAGCAGGTCGAGCATCATCGCCGGCAGCGGGACGACGAGCATCACCACGATGGCGACGACCGCGACCGGCACGCCGACCGCGGCCATCCGCTTCTGGGACGGCGGTGACACGGCCGCAGGGTTCGCTGCCACGCGGGGCCTTTCGGGTTGCCTGACTGCTGCACCGTCCGTGGTGCCTCGGGGCTGCCGTCCTGGCAGAAGTCCCTATCGGCCGGTGCGGGCCGGACCTGAGGAGTCCTGGTCGCGGGGCGCCGCCCGGCGGCCGGCGCGAGGCAGCTCCGGGAGCGGCGCGGGGTCGCGGGGGGTCCGGAACCAGCCCGCGCCCGTGCCGGCGGCCCGGCGGCTGAGCACGAACGCGAGCACCTGCGCGACGGCGTGGTAGAGCTCCTTCGGGATCTCCTGGCCCACCTCGCAGCCCGCGTGCAGCGCCCGGGCGAGCGGCACGTCCTGCACCAGCGCGACCCGGTTCTCCTCGGCGACCGCGCGGATCCGGGCGGCCACCACCCCGGCGCCCTTGGCCACCACCCGCGGGGTGCCGCGGGCCGGTTCGTACGTCAGCGCGACCGCGACATGCGTCGGGTTCACCAGCACCACGTCGGCCTGCGGTACGTCGGCCATCATCCGGTTGCGGGCCGCGGCGAGCTGGCGGGACCGCAGCGCGCCGCGCAGCAGCGGGTCGCCCTCGCTCTGCCGGTGCTCGTCGCGGACCTCCTTCTTGGTCATCCGGACCTGCTTGCCGGTCCGGCGGCGCTGCACCGCGTAGTCGACCCCCGCGGCCAGCAGCCCGGCGAGCGCGACGTCGCGGATCACCCCGGTGGCCGCGCCGGCCGCGAGGTCGAGGGCGACCGGGATCGGCATCAGCCCGCCGACCACCGGCATCAGCCCGTGCACCCCGCGCCACACGAACAGCGCCACCAGGCTGCTCTTGAGCAGCATCTTCGCGCCCTCCCACAGGGCGTGCGGGCCGAAGAGCCGCTTGGCGCCCTGGATCGGGTTCAGGTGCGACCACTTCGGCTTGAGCGCCTTGGTGGCCAGGAACAGCCCGCCCTGGGCGGTCGCCGCGGCGACCGAGATCAGCAGCACCCCGCCGCCCAGGCAGACCGAGATCAGCAGCGCGAGCACCACCCCGGAGTGCAGCAGCTCCAGGGCAGTCGCGGTGTCCGGCCGCTGGCTGGTCACCAGGGTGCGGGCGAGCAGGGTCCGGATCGAGCCGAGGCCCCGCCCGGCGAGCCAGTGCAGGCTGAGCGCTACCACCAGGATCGCGGCCCAGGCGCCGAGCTCGGGGGTGCGGGCCACCCGCCCCTCGCGGCGGCTCTCCTTGAGCTTCTTGGGGGTCGCCTTCTCGGTGCGCTCCTCGCTCATCCGCGGTCCCCGAGGAGGCGCTCGCGCACCGAGCGGTGTGGCCGGGTGGTCACGTGAGTGCCCCCATCGCCTGCGAGAGCACGTCGAGCAGCCGGGACAGCGCGTTCGGCAGCACCGCGAACGACAGCCCGACCAGCGTCAGGGTGAGCCCGATCTTGGCGGGGAACATGATCCCGATCGCGTTCAGCTGCGGCGCGACCCGGGTGAGCAGCGCCAGCCCGAGGTCGGCGAGGAAGAGCACGCCGACCAGCGGGAGCGCGATCTGCACCGCCGAGGTGAAGAACATCTGGAACACCGTGGTGACCACCTCGGTGGCGTTGCCCGGCTGCCAGGCGGTGGCGACCGGCATCGTGTCGAAGGACCGCAGCAGGCCGCCGATGATCAGCAGGTGCGCGTCGCTGGCGAACAGCAGCATCATCGCCAGCATCGAGAACAGCTTGCCGTTCACCGAGTTCATGTTCTGCGACAACGGGTCGAACGCGGCGGCGAGGCTGAACCCGCCGAAGACGTCGATCAGGTCGCCGGCGGCCTGCACCGCGGAGAACACCAGGAAGGTGACGAAGCCCATCGTGGCGCCCACCAGCGCCTCCTGCACCGCGGTGGCGACCAGCGCCACCGTGTCCGTGGGCGGCGGGTGCCCGGCCAGGCTGGGCGCGACGGCGAGCGCCAGCCCGAACGCCAGCAGGGTCTTGGCCAGCACGGGGACCGCCCGGGAGGAGAACGGCGGGACGATCACCAGCCAGGCGACCAGCCGCACCGAGGCCAGCACGTAGGCGATCAGCGGCGCGCCCGAGACGGTCACGACCACGGCTACCCCAGCAGGCCGGGCAGCCGCGCGAACAGGTCCTGGGTGTAGGCGACCAGGGTGTGCAGCATCCAGTTTCCGGAGATCAGCAGGGAGACCCCCACCCCGATCAGCTTGGGCACGAACGCCAGGGTGAACTCCTGGATCTGGGTCATCGACTGCACCAGCGAGATCACGAACCCGATGACCAGGGCGGGCAGCAGGATCGGCGCGGTCAGCTTGAGGGCGACCAGCATCGTCTGCAGGGCGATGTCGAGGACGGCACTGTCGGACATCGGCTCAGCCCCCGTAGCTCTTGACCAGCGAGGTCACGATCAGGCCCCAGCCGTCGACCATCACGAACAGCAGCAGCTTGAACGGCAGCGACACCATCACCGGCGGCATCATCATCATGCCCAGCGACATCAGCCCGGCGCTGACCACGATGTCGATGACCAGGAACGGGATGAAGATCATGAAGCCGATGATGAAGGCCTGCTTCAGCTCGCTGAGGATGAACGCGGGCACCAGCGTGGTCAGCGCGACGTCGTCGGGCTTGTCCGGCTTCGGCTTGTGCGCCACGTCGGTGAGCAGCGCGATCTCCTTGTCCCCGGTCTGCTTGAGCATGAAGCCGCGCAGCGGTTCGATGCCGTCGTGCCAGGCCCGGGTCTGGGACTTGGTGCCGTGCAGGTAGGGCTGCAGGCCGTCGTGGTTGATCTGGCCCAGCACCGGTCCCATGATGAACAGGCTCAGGAACAGCGCGAGGCCCGCCAGCACCTGGTTGGGCGGGATCTGCTGCAGGCCCAGGGCGTTGCGGGTCAGCCCGAGCACCACCAGGATCTTGGTGAAGCTGGTGCAGGTGAGCAGGATCGCCGGCACCAGGGACAGCAGTGTGAGCCCGAGCAGCACCAGGATCGGGGTGCTCGGCTTCTTGGTCAGGTTGTCGAACTTGACGGTGACGTCGCCCTGGTTCTTCTTCGGCCCGTTGGGCCCGTTCGGGCCCTGCGGGTCGGCCGGCACCGGCGACGACGCGACCCCGGCGTGCCGCGGTACCGCCGCGCCCGCGATCGACGACGTCACCACCACCGGTGCCGACGCCGGCGCCGCGGCCGCGACGCCGGCGGCCAGCAGCGGGCCCGCGAGCAGGGCCAGCAGCGTCGTGACCAGCCACCGGGCGGCGCGGGCACGACGGAGCTTGTCAGGCGCTGTGACCGTCCTGGCACGCACAGCGCCTGACAACTCGGTCAGAGGACGGGGGTCAGTCATGCGGGGTACCGCCCGCGGGTGCACCGGCGGGGCCCTCGGTGTCGAGATGTCCCGGGGCGCCGCCGACCTTGCTGGTGGCCGCCGCCCAGGCCTGCTTCCAGGTCTGCGAGGACAGCAACGAGCCGCTGAGGGCCGCCGGTGCGGCGACCGGTGCGCCGGCGGCCTCGGTACCGGCCGGGGCGCTCTCCTCGGCGGGTACGGCGAGCTCCTCGGGGTCGAGCTCGGTGAGCAGCCGGACCCCGCCGTCGCTCACGCCCACCACGAGGACGCGGCTGCCGACCTCGACGACCGCCAGGGACGACGTACGCGACAGGGACTGCCGGCCGCGCACCCGGACCAGGGTGCGGGTGCCTCCCGAGAACCGCCGGGACCCGGCGCGGGCGGCCAGCCAGAACAGGCCGAGCACGACGGCCAGGGAGATCCCGACACGGAGGGCGAGGACGAGCATCCTCAGCCCGCAGAGGCGTGGGCGACGATCTCGGTGACCCGGAGGGCGAAGTCCTCGTCGACCACGACCACCTCGCCACGCGCGATCAGCCGGCCGTTCACGAGCAGGTCCGCCGGGCTGCCCGCGGCGCGGTCGAGCTCGAGCACGTCACCGGGAGAGAGCGCGAGCAGCTCCCGGACCGACAGCCGGGTGCGACCGAGCTCGACGGTGACCTCCATGGCGACCCCGTGCAGCAGCTCGACCCCGCGCACCTGCGACTGGCCGGGCGCCGCGGCGGTACCGCCCTGGAGCGCGGGCGCCTCGCCCTCGGCCAGGAACAGCACGGCCTCCACGGCGCCGGCGGCGAGCAGCGGGACCGCGACCGTCGCGGACGCCAGCGCGGTCGAGAGGGCGACCCCGGCCAGGGTGCGGCCGGCGCCCGCACGGCTGCCGAGGGTGCTCGCCGCCGCGTCGAGGGCGGGCTGCAGCGCGGCGCCCAGGTCGAGCCCGCCCTGGGGGGCGCCGGCCAGCGCCGAGGCGAGATCGTCCTTGACCAGTACGCCGACCAGGGAGCCCTGCGGGCCGAGGTCGGCCGCCGCGGCCGCCGACCACTCCCCGGGGTCCAGCTCGTGGGCAGCCTGCACGGTGCCGAGGACCAGCGCGTCGGTGGCCGGCAGCAGCGGTGCCACCGCCGCGGCGACCCGGGTGGCCCGGTCGACCAGCTCCGCGTCGGGCAGCACGACGGTGGGCGCGGTCTCGGTCATCGGTTCTCCTGGGTGGGTGAGGCAACGACGAGGGCGGCCAGGCGGTTGCCCTGGCTGCCCGCCGTCGCGTGGGCGAAGACGACATCGGCGGCCGTCACGTCGAGCGGCGCCTGGGCGGGGTGCTTGAGCCGGACCACGTCGCCGGGGCGCAGCCCGGACAGCTCCAACGGGTCCGCGATGGTGCGCCGGAAGCGGACCGCGACCTCGATCGGCACCTCCTGGAAGCCCGCGGCCAGCCGCGCGGAGGACTCCTCGCGCTGCAGCCGCTGCCGCTCGGTGACCGCGCCGGCGTTGCCGGAGGCGTTCAGGTAGGGCAGCAGGCCGTTGAAGGACAGGCACAGAGTCAGCGGGTGCGCGATCTCGCCGCGCTGCAGCGCGAACCGGGCCACCACCATCGCGTCGGACGCGTTGGCCACCTGCGCCAGCTGCGGGCTGTACTCCACGCCGGTGACCTGCGGGTCGATGGTGGCCAGCGAGGAGAACGCGTAGCGGACCTCGGCGACCAGCCGGTCGTGCATCCCCTGCACGACGGAGCTCTCGAGGTCGGTGAGCGGCCGCTCGGGCTGCTCGTCGGTGCCGGGTCCGCCGAGCAGGTGGTCCACGCAGGACATCACCACCGGGATCGGCATCTGCAGCACCGCCGGCTGCTGCAGCGGCGCCGCCGAGAAGACCGTCATGTGCGTCATCGCGCCGAGCGAGTCGACGTACTCGGCGTAGGTCTGCTGCTCGATCTCGACGAGGGTGATCTGGCACACCGAGCGCAGCATCGAGGTCATCACCGTGGACGCCTGCCGGGCGAACGTCTCGAAGGCGATCTGCAGGGTGCGCGAGTTCTCCCGCGACAGCTTCACGGGTCGCCGGAAGTCGTAGGGGGCGACCACGGCGTCGCGGCGACGCCGCCGCGCGGACGTCGCGGCAGGCCGCGTCCCGGGTGCGGGTCCCGCGAGGGAAGGGGTGGTCACGACAGGGTCAATCGGTCGCCGCGGACCGGACCTGAGCCAAATCGCGCGATACCTCGGGTACGTCCCCGGGGGCCGGAACGTCCGGCGACCGGGGACGCGGTGCTACTGGGTGACGAAGTCGGTGAAGTAGACCCCGATCACCTCGCCGTCGTAGTCCGTGTCGAGGGTGTGCTCGAGCCTGCGCTTGAGCCGGCCGCGGGACTTCTTGCTGGCCAGGTCGGCGACCTGCTGGCCGGTGAACAGCTCGATGGTCGCGTCCAGCGCCTGGCTGCCGTCCAGCTCGGTCCCCGCGTCCTTGCTGGCCTGCAGCGCGATCCCCACACGCAGGTAGTGACCGCCGGCGAGGTTCACCTGGATCGGGTCGAGCTTGACCACCACCCCGGGCTGCGGCGGCTCGGTGGCGGAGGCCGGCCGCAGCAGGAACCACCAGCCGGCGGCCGCGCCGAGGGCCACCACCAGCAGCCCGACCAGGAGCATCTTCTTGCGGCCGCCGCCGGGCGCCTCCTCGGGCGCCTCCACCATCGGGTCGGCGATGCTCATCCCTGTCCCTCCCTCGTCTGCCTCTGGTCCCGCAGCACCCGCCGGAACAGCTTCCGGGCGTCCTCGCTGGCCCCGGAGAGGACCACGATGTCGACCCGCTTGTTCAGCGCCTGCGAGCCGGGCAGCGCGGGGTCCATCAGCGGCTTCTCGTGCCCGTAGGCGACCGCGGACAGGTGCTTGGCCGGGACCCCGCCGCGCTCGTGCAGGTAGCGGAGCACGGTCACCGCGCGGGCCGCCGACAGCTCCCAGTCGGACGGGTAGTACTTCGGCTTCACCTTGACCTGGTTGGTGTGCCCGTCGATGTCGATCTGGTTCGGCAGGTCCTGCAGGACCGGGGCGAGCACGTCGAGCACCCGGGTGCCGCGCGGGGTGAGGTTGGCCAGGTTCGCCCGGAACACGATGTGCCGCGAGACCAGGCTGATCCGCAGGCCGCGCTCGTCGATGTGCAGTGCGACGTCGTGCAGGAAGCCGTGCGCGGCGAGCACCCGGCGGATCTGCCGTCGCAGCCGGTTGAGCCGCTTCACCTCCGCGGCCGCCTCGGCGTACGCGTCCCGGGTGCTGGTCTGGGCGACCGAGCGGCTCTGCTGCTGCAGGTTCACCCGGTCCGGACGGGCCTGGTCGACGGTCGGCTGGATCGCGGCGAACGGCGGTGGCTGCTCGTCGGCGAGCACCGACTGGCTGCCCTGGAACGGCGAGGGGTTCTGGCCGAACCCGGCGGCCATCCCCTCCTTGAGCATGTCGAACCGCTTCTGGTCCACCTGGCTGATCGCGAACAGCACGATGAACAGCACCATCAGCAGCGTGATCATGTCGGCGTAGGTGATCAGCCAGCGCTCGTGGCTGCCGTGGTGCTCCTCGGGGAGCTCGCGTCGTCTGCTGCGGGCCATCTCAGGCGGCCTTCTCCTCGAGCTCGCGCTCGTCCTCCGGGAGCAGCGAGCGCAGCCGCTGCGCGACCACCCGCGGGTTGGCCCCGGCCTGGACCGCGAGCACCCCCTCGATGACGATCTCCATCCGGGCCGCCTCGAGCTCGCCGAGCCGGGCCAGCCGGCTGCCGATCGGCAGCCACAGGATGTTGGCGGTCATCACGCCCCACAGGGTGGCCACGAAGGCGCCGGCGATGAGGTGGCCGAGCTGGTCGGGCTGGGAGAGGTTCTCCAGCACGTGCACCAGGCCCATCACGGTGCCGATGATGCCGATGGTCGGGGCGTAGCCGCCCATGTCGTTGAAGAACTTCGCCGAGTGTCGGTCCGCGGCCTTCTTCGCGTACAGCTCGGCCTCGAGGACCTCCCGGAGCTCTTCGGGGTCGGTGCCGTCGACGGCGAGCCCCACCCCGCGGCTCAGGAAGTCGTCGCCGACGTCGTTGACCGCGCTCTCCAGGGTGAGCAGGCCCTCGCGGCGCGCCTTGTCCGCCAGCGAGACCACCACCGGCACCAGCTCGGCGGGCGGCACCACCTTCCACAGGAACGCCCGCTTCAGGGAGCGGACGGCGTTCTTGGCGTCGGCCATCGTGCCGCCCGCGACGGCGGCCCCGATCGTGCCGCCGAACACCAGCAGCATCGCCGGCGGCATCAGCAGCGAGGTGGGGTGCCCGCCCTCCATCACGTTGGCGCCGACGATGATCGCCAGCCCGAGGCCGACACCGATCTGGGTTGCCCGGTCCATCACTGCCGCCTCGGGGTGCGCGGCAGCACCGGGACGTCCTCGACCGGGGTGGCGCCGTCGTCGGTGGGCACGGCCGACAGCCTGGCCCGGCGCGAGGCGCTGTCCCCGACCCGTTCGAACGCGCCCGCGGCGGCCAGGATCCGGGCGCGGTAGTCGATGATCATCGCGACGACCTCGTCGAGGGTCTCCTGCACGAGGTACTTGGTGCCGTCGACCAGGGTGATGACCGTGTCCGGGGTGTGGTCGACCCGCTCGATCAGGTCGGGGTTCAGCGCGAACTGAACTCCCGTGAGACGCGTCAGCGTGACCATCGGTGCACCATCCTTGTGCGGTCGAGCGTGCCGGCCTTCCGTGGCCTGCACCCCTGAGATCGGCGGGGGTCGCCGCGACCTGAGGGATTCCGCGCGGAGCGCCGCCGCGACGAGGGTCAGCGCTTGATGTTGACGAGCTCCTCGAGCACCTGGTCGGAGGTGGTGATCACCCGGGAGGTGGCCTGGAAGCCGCGCTGGGCGATGATCAGGTTGGTGAACTCCTGGGCGAGGTCGACGTTCGACATCTCCAGCGAGCCGCCGATCAGGTCGCCGCGCCGGCCGGTCCCCGGGGCACCGAGCTGGACCGTGCCCGAGTTCGTGCTGTCGCGGAACGACGTGTCGCCCACCTTGTCGAGGCCGGCCGGGTTCGAGAAGTTGGCCAGGGCGATCTGGAACAGCGGCTTCTTGGTGCCGTCGGCGTAGATGCCGGTGATCACGCCGTCGGCACCGATGTTGTAGGAGCGCATCGGGTTGGTGGGGTCCTCGGTCACCATGTCCGGGATGGTGATGTCCTTGAGGTCCGCCGGGTTCCCGGTGGGTGTGATGCTGCCCGACGCGTCGGGCCCGTAGCCCTGCACGATGTCGCCGTCGGGGCTGACCAGCTGGCCCGCGCTGTCGAAGTTGAACGCGCCCGCGCGGGTGTAGAGGTCCTGCCCGCCGCGGTTGACCACGAAGAATCCGTCTCCGGAGATCATCAGGTTGGTGGGCCGGCCGGTGACCTGGGCGGAGCCCTGGTTGAAGTTGGTGGTGATGCCGCCGACCTGGACACCGAGGCCGACCTGGATCGGGTTGGTGCCACCGGTCGCGGGGGCCGGCGCCGGCGGGGCCGTCGGCGCGCTGCCGGCGGTGAGCATCTGGCTCAGGGTGTCCTGGAAGACGATGTTGCTGGACTTGAAGCCGACCGTGTTCGCGTTGGCGATGTTGTTGCCGGTGACGTCGAGCATGGTCTGGTTGGCCCGGAGGCCGCTGATCGCGGAGAACAGGGAGCGGAGCATGGTGGGGTCCTTTCGGGTACGACGGGCGGGGTGCCGGGGCTCAGGAGCCGACGGCGACGACGTTGTTCATGGCGACGTCCGTGTCGCCGATGTGGAGCAGCGGGCCGTCGGCGGTGAACCGCACCGAGCTGACCGTGCCCGGGGTCTCGGTGCCGTCCTCGGCCAGGTAGGTGACGTCCTTGCCGACGAGCCCGCTGGCCCCGAACGCCAGCTGGGCGGTGAGGGCCTGGGCGCTCTGCTGGGCGAGGGCGTCCATCTTCTCGAGCGAGGTGAACTGGGCGGTCTGGGCCAGGAACGCCGTGGAGTCCGTGGGGTTCATCGGGTCCTGGTTGCGCAGCTGGGCCACCATCAGCTTCAGGAACGTGTCCTTGCCGAGCTGGTCGGTGGGCAGGGCCGAGCCGCTGCCGCTGCTGGTCGCGAGACCACTCGTCGCGGCGGTGGCGGCGGCGCCGGCACCCCCGGAGACGGGGTCGGTGGCGGAGACGGTCATGGGTCCTCCTAGATCCTGACGTCGAGAGCGGCGGCGCCGCCCCGGTGGGCGGGCTGGCTGGTGCGGGGCTCCGGCCCCGGCGGGGCGCCGGCGGCCGGGTCCGGGCCGCTGGTCGGGACACCGGGACGGCCGGCGCCCTGGCCGCCCGGCTGGCCCCCGCCGCCGGCCTGCTGGTCGAACGACGGGGTGTGGCCGCCGCCCTGCGCGAGGCCGGGCTGCGGGTTCTGCGCCGGGGCGGCCTGGCCCGGCGGCGGCGCGGCGGACGGGAGGTCCCGGATCACCAGCTGGCCGGCGGCGTGGCCGGTGAGCTCCAGCAGCGACCGCAGCTGCGCGGAGCCGTCGCTGAGCGCCTCCCGCGCGGCATGGCCGGCGGCCAGGGTCACGTCGACGGAGCCCGCCTTGACGGTCACCGTCAGGTGCACCTCGCCGAGGTCGGCCGGGTGCAGCTTCAGGGTCAGCCGCTGGGTGCCGTCCCCGCGGGTCACCATCCGGGACACCGTGGGGAGCACCTGCTGCAGGACCGGGCCGGCCTGGGCCGCGGCGTGGCCGGTGTGGCCGGCCCCCGGGGACGCCGCGGCGCCGGGCGCGTTCCCGACCTGCGGCGCGGTGGCGGCCTGGCCCGACGCCTGGCCCGACGCCTGGCCGACGCCTGGCTGGGGGACGGCGCCGAGGCCGACGCGTCGTCGCTCGAAGCGGGCGCCTCGGCGTCCGTGGCGAGGTCGGGGTCCGCCTTGGTCGGGGCCGGCGCATGGCCGGCGCCCGCCACGGACGACGATCCGGACGCGGGGGTCGATCCCGCGCCCCGCGCCTTGCCGGGCGGCGTGCCTGCGGCGGTGCCTGACGGCGGGGCCTGCTTCCCGGTCGGGGCCGGGCCGGGCGGGGCCTGCTGGGGCGACGACCCGGTGGCGGCGGGACCGGCGCTCCCCGTCGCGGCCGGCCCCGCTCCCGTCGGCCCCGAGGTCGCGTCAGCGGCACCGGCGCCCGCGGCCGCGGCGACCGGCGCCGGTCCGGTGGTGCTGCCGGACTGGTCGGCCGGCGTCGCCGACCCGGCCTTGCCGGAAGGGGACCCGGCCCGCTGTGCGGCCGCGCCCGCCGGGACGGCCTGCGTGGCCTCGGCGGCCTGGGTGGCCTGGGCCGCGGCGGCGGCGCCGGGCGTGCCGTTCGCCGGACCATCGCCGGTCGCGTCCGCGCCCTCGCGCCGGTCCCGGTCGCGGGTCTGCGCCGGCCGCGTCGTCCGAGACGCGCCGGACCGCCCGGCCGCGTGGCCGGGTGCAGTCCGGTCCGACCCAGTCCGGTCCCGACCCGGTCCGGTGCTCGTCCGGGTCCCGCCGGTCGAGGTGCTGCTCCACCAGCGCGTGGAAGTTGTGTGCGGCAGCGCCCGCGCCGGAGCGCTCCGGGGCGCTTCGGGGCGACGGTGCCGGAGCCGGGGCGGGCAGCGGGCTGATGCTCACGAGGCCTCCAAGGTGTGCTGGTAGCCGAGCACGGCCGGCACGTAGCGCCGGGTCTCGGGGTAGGGCGGGATGCCCTGGTAGCGGTGGACGGCGCCCGGGCCGGCGTTGTAGGCCGCGAGGGCGTAGTCGACCCGGCCGAACTCGGAGATCAGGTTGCGCAGCATCCGCGCCGCGCCGTCGACCGCCTGTGCGGGCTCGTCCGGGTTCACGCCGAGGCTCGCCGCGGTGCCCGGCATCAGCTGCATCAGGCCGCGGGCCCCCGCCGCGGACACCGCGTGCGGCGCAAACCCCGACTCCTGGTGCGCGACGGCGGCGAGCAGGGTGGCCGGGACGCCGTACTTTTGCTGGGCGGCCTCGAACAGCGGGGCGTACGGCGTCGCGGCGAGCCCTGCCGGAACGGGGCCGGGCGCGGCGGCCCGCGCGGTGCCGACCCGCTCGGGCAGCACCCGGCGGATCGCGCTGGGGGTCTCGTAGACGTCGGAGACCCGCACGTCGCGGCCGGGCCGCGGCGCCTCGATCATCTTTCCGTCGCCGATGTAGATCGCGACGTGGTGCACGGGGCTGCCGAACGCGAGCAGGTCCCCGGGCCGGGCCTGCGCGAGGCTCGGCACCGGCCGCCCGGCCCGCGCCTGCTCGTAGGACACCCGGGGCAGGTCGACGCCGACCTTCTGGTAGACCAGCTGCACGAGCCCCGAGCAGTCCAGGCCGGTGGCCGGGTTGGTGCCGCCCCAGACGTAGGGGACGCCGAGGTACTTGCGGGCCTGGTCGACCACCGCCTGTCCGGTCGCCGACGCGGTGGTGCCGGCGGTCCCGGTGTCGGCGGTCCGCGTCGGGTCGGTGGGAGCCAGCGGGTCGGTGGCCGGCGCACCGGACAGCGCGTCGGCGAACGTGGCGCCCGAGGCCACCACGGGCGCGGGGGCGGCGGTCCCCGTGGTGAGCGCCGCGAACTGGCCCTGCAGCTGCTGGATCCGGGCGGTGACGTCGGTGACGCTCATCGCGACACCTCCCCGGCCGCGGCGCGGGACGCGGCGGTCCGCCGGAGCCAGCCCTGGGCGGCGAGGTCGTCGAGCTCGCGGGCCTCGCGGCGGCCGCGCTCCTCGGCGCGTTCCGCGGCCCGGCGCTCGAGGAGCAGGTCCACGACCCGCAGCTCGGTCCGGTCCCGCTGCCACCGCCGGGTGGCCTCGTCGGCGACGGCGCGGCTGCTCTCCGCCCGCTGCGCGGCCTGCTGCTCGCCCTGCGCGAGTGCGGTGACGTGCAGGACGTGGCCGCGGAAGTCGGCGACCGACCCGGTCCCGAACGCCGGCGCCTGATCGAGCCGGGCGCGGGCCCGCTCCGCCTCCGCGTCGCGCGTCCGGGCGGCGGCCAGGGCGTGCTGCAGGCCGATCCGGCTGTCCTGCTCGCGGGCGTCGCGGACCCGTCGTACCGCGCCGAGCGCGCGGTCCGGCTCGGGCGCGCTCACGGCGCCACCAGGTCGTGCAGCAGCCGCCAGGTCTCGGCGGAGCCGGTCGGCTCGTCGACGGCCTGGCGGAGGAAGTCGTGGATCCGCGGCAGCAGCGCGATCGCCCGGTCGGCGTCCGGCGAGCTGCCGGCGGCGTACGCGCCGATCTCGACCAGCTCGCGCACGTCGCGGTGCGCGGCCAGCAGCCGGCGCAGCGTGGTGGCGTCCGCGCGCTGCTCGGGGGTGGTGACCGCGTTGACCACCCGGGACAGCGACTCCAGCACGTCGATGCTGGGGTAGTGGCCGCTGGTCGCGAGCCGCCGGGACAGCACCACGTGGCCGTCGAGGATGCTGCGCGCGGTGTCCCCGATCGGGTCCTGCAGGTCGTCGCCCTCGACGAGCACGGTGTACAGGCCGGTGATGCTGCCCTCGGCGCCGGGTCCGGCGCGCTCGAGCAGCGCGGGCAGCAGCCCGAACACGCTGGGCGGGTAGCCGCGGGTCGCCGGCGGCTCGCCCGCGGACAGGCCGATCTCCCGTTGCGCCATCGCGACCCGGGTCAGGCTGTCCATCATCAGTACGACGTCCTCGCCGGCGTCGCGGAACCACTCCGCGACCCGGGTCGCGACGAACGCGGCCCGCAGCCGCTCCACCGGGGGCGCGTCCGAGGTCGCGACGATCACCACGGACCGGGCGAGCCCGTCGGGGCCGAGGTCGTTCTCGAGGAACTCGCGCACCTCGCGGCCGCGCTCGCCGACCAGCGCGATCACCGAGACGGCCGCCTCGGTGCCGCGGGCGATCATCGAGAGCAGGGTGGACTTGCCGACGCCGGAGCCGGCCATGATGCCGATGCGCTGGCCGCGCCCGCAGGGCACCAGCGCGTCGAGCGCGCGGACCCCGAGCCCGACCTGGCGGTCCACCAGCCGGCGGTGCAGTGCGTTGGGGGCGGCGTTCTGCACGGGCACCCGGGGCAGCGCGGCGAGCGAGGGGCCGCCGTCGAGGGGGCGGCCGAGGCCGTCGAGGACCCGGCCGACCAGCGCCCGGCCGACCGGCACGTGCAGCGGCCCGCCGGTGGCCCGGACCCGGGCGCCGGTGCGCAGCCCGTGGGTGGAGCCGAGCGGCAGGCACACGGTGCCGTCCGGGGTGCTGGCGATTGCCTCCGCGAGCACGGTCCCGGTGTCGGCGTCGATCTCCAGCAGCTCGCCGACGGCCGCGTCGATGCCGCGAGCGAGCAGGTGCAGGCCCTTGAGCTCGACCAGCCGGCCGTAGCGGCGCGGCCGGGCCGCGGCCAGCGCCTCGGCCAGCCGGTCCGTGTCCGGGACGGTCGCGGTCACCGGGCCAGCACCTCCCGGACCCGGTCCAGGGCGGCGGCGAGGGTGGCGTCCACGACGCCGGTCTCGGTCTCCACGACGGCGTCGCCGCGGGCCAGGGACGGGTCGTCGGCGAAGCTCACCGGGCGCTCGCCGAGCACCTCGGTGTCCAGGCCCGCCCGGTCGGCGGGGTGCATCCGGACGGTGACCGGGACCGAGGCGGGCACCTCGGTCAGGGCCCGGCGCAGCGCGTCCGCGCCGGGGTCGGCGGCGGTGGCGACCTCCCGGCCGAGGACCGCCTCGGCGACCCGCAGCGCGAGCTCGACGGTCCGGTCGGCGAGCTCGTCGCAGGTCTGGTCGACCCGGGCCTGGCAGCCGGCGACCGCCTGCCCGAGCGCGCGGGCCGCGGCGAGCCGCCCGTCCATCGCGCGGGCGTGGTCCGCCTCGTGCCGGGCGGCCCGCTCGGCCTCGGCGGCCGCGGCCCCCTCCAGCGCGGCGCGGCGGCCCTGCGCCCAGCCGGCGGCGTAGCCCTGGGCCCGGGCGGCGTCCCGGGTCTGCTCGGCGAGCGCCGCCAGCGTCGCCTCGGTGACGGCGTCGCCGAGCACGGCGGCGCCGCCCAGCCGGGTCCAGGTGCCGGTGCGCAGGTCGGTGTCGGGTCCGGCGTCGCCCACGACGTCCGCGGGCAGGTCGCGCAGCACGACCGGCTCAGACGACGTACTCGTCATCGGCGCCCCTCCTCAGCACGATCTCGCCGGCGTCCTCGAGGCGGCGGATGACCAGGATCACCTTCTGCTGGGCCTCCTCGACCTGGCGCAGCAGCACCGGCCCGAGCAGGTCGACGTCCTCGAGCAGGGTGGTCGCGGCGCGCTCGGACATGTTCTTGGTGACCTTCGTGCGCACCTCCTCGGAGACGCCCTTGAGGGCCACCGCGAGGTCGGCGCTCTCGACCTGGCGCAGCACCTGCTGCATGTCGCGGTCCTCGAGCATGGTGATGTCGTCGAACATGAACATCCGGCTCTTGATCTCCTCGGCGAGCTCGGGGTCGCGCTCCTGGAGGCCGTCCACGATCAGCCGCTCGGTGGTGCGGTCCGAGCGGTTGATGATCTGGATCAACGGGTCGAGGCCGCCGACGGTGGAGATGTCCATCGGCTGCAGCACCGAGGACATCTTCCGCTCCAGCGTGGTCTCGAGCTGCTTGAGGATCTCCGGCGAGGTCCGGTCCATCACCGCGATCCGGTGCGCCACCTCCGCCTGGCGGGCCGGGTCGAGACCGGAGAGGACCATGGTGGCCTTGTCGCTGGGCAGGTGCGCGAGCACCACCGCGATCACCTGGGCGTGCTCGCCGCCGATGAACGACAGCAGCTGGCGCGGGTCGGCCCGGTGCAGGAACTGGAACGGCAGCTGCAGCGCGGACGCGGCGAGCCGGTTCATGATCGACTCGGCGCGCTCCGCCCCGAGCGACTCCTCGAGGATCGCCCGCGCGAACGCGGGCCCGCCGCGGCTGATGTTGATCTGCGCACCGGCCAGCTCGCGGAACTCGCGGACCACCCGCTCGGTCTCCTCGGCGCCGAGGGCCTCCAGCTGGGAGATCTCCGCGGAGATCGCCTCGACCTCGCTCTCCCGGAGGTGGGCGAGCACCTTGGCGGCCTGGTCCTGGCCGATCTGGACCAGCAGGATGGCGGCCTTGCGCACGCCGGCGTCGGACAACGTCGGGTTCATCTCAGTGCCCCGCCTCGACCAGCCAGCCGCGGAGCAGCTGGGCGACCTCTTCGGGCTGCCGCTCGACCAGGGCGGCGATCTCGTCGCGGGCCGCCATCCGCAGCTCGCCCTGCTCCGAGCCGGCCAGCTCGGGGACCGGCGCGGGCGCCGCGACGGCGGCCGCGGGCTCCCGGTTCTGCCGGATCTGCTCGACCATGTAGTGGGTGGCCTGCTGGCGGAGCTTCTCGCGCTTGCGGCTGCGCCGCCAGGCGAGCAGGAAGATCACCGCGAGCAGCAGGAACAGCCCGCCGGTGCGCGCCATCGAGAGCATCTTCGCCTGCCGGTCGGCCTTCTGCGCCGCGGCGAGCTCGGCGGCGGCCGCCTTCTCCTGGGTGCGGTCGAACGGCATCGCGGTGACCGTGACGGTGTCCCCGCGCTTCGGGTTGATCCCGAGGGCGGAGCTGACCAGCTGCTGCACCGCGGCCGGGTTCTTCGCGGCCATCACGCTGCCGTCGAGCACGATCCCGACGTGCAGGCTCTGCACGTTGCCGGGGGCGGCCTCGCGCTGCTCGACGGTCTTGCCGACGGCGTTGTCGGAGGTGTGCTGCTTCTTCTTGTAGTGGGTGGCGCCGCCCGGGACGGCGGTGTTGGTCAGCTGGCCGTCCGGGCCGACCACGCCGCCGGCCCCGCTGCCGGTGCCCGCCGCGCCCTTGTAGGTCTCGGTGCTGGTGCTCGCGCTCAGCGGCACGGAGTTCGGGTCGGTGAAGTAGCGGGTGGTGTTCGTGGTGGTCTGGTCGAAGTTCAGGTCGGCGGTGACCTCGACGGCGGAGTTGCCGGGGCCGAGCACCCGGTCGAGCATGCTGGAGACCGAGCCGCTCATCCGGTCCTCGAACGCCTTCACCTGCTGGTCGCGGGTGTTGGCCACGGTGTCGAGGCCGTCGCCGGCGGCGGACAGCACGTTGCCGGCCGAGTCGGTGACCGTGACCTCCTTCGGGTCGAGCCCCTCGACGCTGGAGGCGACCAGGTGCACGACCGCCTGCACCTGCTCGGTGCTGAGCGTGTCACCGGGGTGGGTGGCGACCAGGACGGAGGCGGTGGTCGGCTGCTGGTCGGTCTGGAAGAGCTTCTCCTGCGGCATCGCGACGTGCACGACGGCGGTGTCCACCGGGTCGAGCGCCTCGATGGTCTTCACCAGCTCGCCCTCGATCGCGCGCTTGTAGCTGGTCTGCTCCTGGAACTGCGAGGTGGACAGGCTCTGGTTGTCCAGCAGCGCGTAGCCGTCGGAGCTCTTGCTGGGCAGGCCCTCGCCGCTGAGCTGGATCCGCGAGTCGTAGACGTCCTTGCGCGGCACCAGGATCGTGTTGCCCCCGTCGGACAGCTTGTACGGCGTGCCCGCCGAGTCGAGCTTGTCGATGACCGCGGAGGCGTCCGCGGGGGCCAGGTTGGTGTAGAGCGGTGCGTAGGCGGGGGTCGCGGCCCAGCGGAACACCAGCACCGCGGCGAGGGTGAGCGCGAGCCCGCCGATGACCGCGACCGTCTTCTGGCCGGCCGTGAACGAGGCGAACGTCCGTTGCAGCTGCTGCAGCCGACCGGTGATCTGCTGCCGCATCAGACGGACATCCGCATGATCTCCTGGAAGGCCTCGAGGGCCTTGTTGCGGACGGCGGTGGTCAGCTGGGTGGCGACCGCGGCCTGGGTGGCGGTGATCGTGTAGTCGTGGATCGCGTTCAGGTCACCGGTGGCCGCCTGCACCGCGAGCTGGTCGGTCTGGTCGTGCAGGCCCTGGAGGTGCTCGATGCCGTTGCTCAGCAGCTGCCCGAAGTCCGCGCCGGCGGTGCCGGTCGCCGCCGCCGTCGACGCGGTGGGGTCGACGCCCGGGGCGGCGGTCGCGCCGCCGGTGGCCAGGGTCTGCGGGACCAGCGGGCTGAAGCCGACCGGGCCGATCGCGGGGACGCTCATGAGTTCCTGCCGATCGAGAGTGCGCTGGAGTAGACGTCCTGGGCGTTGCGGACCACGGCCGCCTGGGCCTGGAAGCCGCGCTGGGCCATGATCAGCTGGCTCATCTGGCTGCCCAGGTCGATGTCGGGCATCCGCACGTAGCCGTTCGCGTCGGCCAGCGGGTTGTCGGGCTGGGAGACCACCCGGCCGGTCGGGTCGCCGAGCGCGATGCCGGAGACCCGCACCCCGCCGCCGTTGACGGTCTGCGCCATCGCGTACTGCGCCTGGAACGCCGAGCCGCTGGTGGGCCGCGCGGTGTTCACGTTGGCGATGTTGAACGACAGGCAGTCCAGCCAGCTCTGGTGGAAGTTCAGGCCGGTGCCGGCGATGTTCAGCATGTCGAAGGCGCCCATCACATGCCTCCGATCGCGGTGGTGATCAGCGCGTAGCGGTCGCCGACCGCGCGGGAGAGCAGCTGGTAGCGGAACGTCGCCTGCATCGCGGTCATCTGCTCGGTGCCGAGGTCGACGTTGTTGCCGTTGGCGCTCGGCGGTCCGGACGTCGGCTGCACGGTGGCCAGCTCGGGGCTCGTGCCGAGGGACCCGTCCGTCAGGGAGCCGTCGTCCAGCGCCGCGCGCAGGGACCCCTCGAAGTCCACCTTCGAGGCCTGGAAGCCGGGGGTGTCGATGTTGGCGATGTTGTCCGCCGCCACCCGCTGCCGCAGGGCGAGCCCGTCGAGGGCGCTCCTCAGCGCAGCCTGGACCGGGTCCGACGCAGAGATGGACATGACCGGAGACTCCGTAGCTCGTCGTACGCGGTGGCCGGTCCGTCGGCGAAGGGAGAGCGATCCATGCTCAGCAGGTGCATTCGGCACGCGAGCCGGGGACCTGAGGGAACCGCCGGAGAATTTCTTGCCGGGCGGCGCCGGCGCTGCCGGTCAGGCGGTGAGGTCGACGTACACCGGACGGTTGCCGGTCCCGGCGACGCGCAGCCCGGTGAGCTTCTCGAGCAGGTCGAGCCGCCGGCGGGCGCCGGTCATCGTCGCCACGGTCTCGCCGATCAGCAGCCGCTGTCGGCCCAGCAACGCCTGGGCACGCTCGAGCAGGTCCTGCGGGAGCGGCCCCGGGATCCGGGGCGGGGCCCAGGCCGGTACGTCGACCTCGTCGGGCAGCTCACCGGCGAGCAGCCGCTCGGTGGTCTCGAGGGTGAGCTCGAGCTCGTCGAGCGCGGCCGCCCAGGCCGACCGCCAGGTCTCGTCCATCGACTCAGCTCGCGAGGCTGGCGAGGGCCGCCTCGCGCCAGGTCTCGACGAGCGGCTCGATGATGCCCAGGCAGTCCCGGGTCACCGCGACGTCGCGGTTCACGTTGGCCCGGATCAGCTCGCGGTAGAGCCAGTCGTAGATGCTCGACAGCTGCGCGGCGCCCTCCCAGACGTCGAGCCGCAGCGAGGTCTTGAGCTCCAGGACGATCTCCTGGGCGTGCATGAGGTCCGGGCTGGCCGCGAGGTGGTCGCCCGACTCCTGGGCGGAGATCGCGCGCTGCACGTCGAGGACGAGCCGGTCGAGCAGCATCACCAGCAGCCGAGCGGGGCTGGCCGTGCTGACGCTCTGGGCGACGTAGGCGTTCTGTGCGTTGTTCATGTCGGCTTCTCCTACCCGCCCATGGTGGGCAACGAGGCGATCTGTCCGGACAGCCACGAGGCCTGGCTCTGCATCTTGCCGAGGGCCACCTCGAGGGCCGCGAACTGCTTCTGCAACGAGTCCTGCTTGTCCGCCAGCCGCACGTCCCAGTCGTCGATCGAGCTGTTCATCGTGGTGATGTCGGCGTTGCGGCCCTTGATGGCCGAGGTGAGCGTGCCGTCGGTCGAGTTGCTGGCCCGCTGGGCGAGTGCCTCCAGCTTGGCCGCGATGCCTTGGGAGTAGGTGACGTTCCCGGTCACGTCGCCGGTGACGGTCAGCGAGAGACCCTCCTCCGGCGTGCTCACCGCACCGGTGTAGATGTTGCCGGCGACCGTGGCGGCGGCCGTACCGATGGTGCCGGTGCCGGCGCTGGTGCTCACCGCGTAGGTTCCCGGTTGCGTGCGCCAGGTGCTGCCGTGCATCGTGACGGCCCCGGCAGCCCCGTCCCAGCTGGTCGTGCCCGCGAACTTGGCTGCTGTCCCGGTCGGGTCGGCGTCGTAGGCCTCCTGGAAGGCGGCCGCGTCGAAGGTGACCTTGCCGGTCTTGTCGACCTGGATGCCGACCGAGGCGAGCGACTGACCGCCGACGCCGGTCGTGATGCTGTCGAGCAGCTGCTCGCGCGTCGACCGCAGGGTCGGGTCGCCGGACAGCAGCCCGGCGGTCTTGGTGCTCGAGTTGTAGCCGGTCAGGCTGGAGATGTCGTCGAGCGCGGAGTTGACGGCGTCGACCATCGACTTGACCTTGTCGGACAGCGACTGGGTGTCCCGGCTGACGGTCACGGTCGCGGAGCCGGTGGCGCCGGGTCCGAGCGTGACGTCCACGCCCGGCATCAGGCCGGTGACCGTGTTCGACGCCGAGGTGAGGGTCTGCCCGCCGTCCAGCGTGATGGCGGCGTCCGCGCCCAGCCCCGTGGTGTAGATGCCCCCCAGGAACGGGGTGGCGGTGCCGTCGCCGATGGACAGCGGCGTGCCGTCGGCCGAGGTGACCTCGAGCCGGTAGGGGCCGGAGGCGCCGGCGGCGCCGACGTTCACGACCTTCGCCGTGGCGAGGCTGCCCGCGTTGATCGCGTCGGCGAGGTCCTGGAGGCTGCCGGTCCCGGTGTTGAAGGTCTGGCTCCGGCCGTCGCTCAGGGTGAGGTCGTAGCTCGCGTTCGCCGCGGTGACCGCGGTGGTCGTGTCGGCCGCGGTGGTGACGTAGCTCTGCGCGGTGCTGCTGGTGACCACGCCACCGAGGATGTTGGTGGCACCCGAGCCGCTGGTGCCGGAGGTGAGGGTGAACCCGGACCGGGCGCCGGTGGAGGTCGACGCCACCTGGAGCCGGTAGGTGGGTGTCGTCCCGTCGCTCGGATCCACCCCCGCCTTGACGAGCGTGGCCTTGACGCCGCTGGCCGGGTCGTTCAGGGCGTTCGTCAGCTCCTGCAGCGTCCCGGTGCCGGTCCAGGTCGAGGAGGTCCAGGAGGTGCCGTCGTCGAAGGTGACCGTCAGGTCGGGGCCGGCGGTGGTGACCGACGAGGCCGTCGTGCCGGTGGTGGCGAGCTTGACGCTCGACCCGGTGGCGACGCTGTCGACGCTGAAGCTCAGCGACGCCGGAGTCGCCGACGAGGTCGCGGTGACGGTCACGCCGTCGTTGCTGCTGGTGGCCTTGGTCGGCGACCAGCTCGACAGCTGCGCGAGGTCGGTGGTCTTGGTGGCGATCGCCGCGATCTTGGCGTTCACCGTCTGCAGGGAGGACACCTGGGTCTGCTCCGAGGCGACCCGGTTCTTCAGCATCGCCTGGGGCTGCGCCTCGAGCTGCATCAGCTGGCTGATGATCGAGGCGGTGTCCAGGCCGCTCACGAGGCCGCTGATCTGGCTGGTCGAGCCCATCGGTCCCTCCTGAGCCGTGGTCGATGCTGGGGGTGCGGTCACGCAACCCGGTGGGGGCGGTCCGGGGGTCGCCCCCACCGGGTGCGCTTGCGCGAGCGCCGGCGATCCCGGCGCCTGCGAGGCTCACCTCACGGCGAGCCTCGGCTCCGTCACTGGAGCAGACGGAGCACGCCCTGCGGCGCCTGGTTGGCCTGCGCGAGCATCGCGGTGCCGGCCTGCTGCAGGATCTGGTTCTTCGTGAAGTTGGTCATCTCCTGCGCCATGTCCGTGTCGCGGATCTGGCTCTCCGACGCGGACAGGTTCTCCACCGCGACGTTGAGGTTGTTGACCGTGTGCTCGAACCGGTTCTGGTAGGCACCCAGGTTCGCGCGGGTGGTGGAGACCGACGTGATCGCCTTGTCGATCTGGGTGATCGCCGCGGAGGCACCCGACTGCGGGGTGAAGACGACGTCTGCCGCAGCGACCTCGGCACCCGTAGAGCCTCCGGCCGGCGTGGCACCCGTGAACGTAAGGTCGCCGGAACCGTCGTTGCCCACCGTCACCTTGCCGGAACCGAGGGCGGTGTCGATGGCCGACTGCAGCGCGGCCTCGTTGGTGCCACCATCCGCCCAGCCGGCCGCGGAGTCGGCCACCGCGACCGAAGAGAGGTCGATGCTCTTGCCACCGACCGAGAGCGTGCCGGTCAGCTTGTCGTTGTTGGTGGCATCGGTGGCGAAGTCCACACCCGAGGTGGTCTGCACCGCGCCCGACGTACCGGCCACGGCGGCCGTGTAGGTCGCGGTCAGACCGCTCGTGCCGGTCACGTCGATCCCGTCGACTCCCAGCCCGACCGAGTCCATGCCCTTGCCGGCCGACCCGATGCTGACGCTGATGGTCTCGCCGGCGTTGGCGCCGACCTGGAAGGTGCCGCTGTAGTTGCCGTCCAGCAGCTTCTTGCCGTTGAACTCCGTCGTGCCCGCGATGCGGTCCAGCTCGCTCTTGAGCTGGGTCATCTCGGTCTGGATGTCGCTCTTGGCGTTGCCGTCGAGCCCGCCGTCGTTGGACGCCTGGACCGACAGGTCGCGCATGCGCTGCAGGATCGAGGTGCTCTCGTTGAGCGCCCCGTCCGCGGTCTGCACCACGTTGATGCCGTCCTGGGTGTTGCGGGCGGCCTGCTTGAGGCCACCGATCTGCGAGCGCATGCCCTCGGAGATCGAGAGGCCGGCCGCGTCGTCGGCGGCGCGGTTGATGCGGAAGCCGCTGGACAGCTTCTCCAGCGACTTGGACATCTGCGAGTCCGTCACCGACAGGTTGCGGTAGGCGTTCATCGCGGCGATGTTGGAGTTGATGCGAAGACTCATGGTGTTTTCCTCCCTGAGGCGAGTCACAGGGGCCCGTCCATGGGCCCCGATGCGGATGGGATCGGCCGGGCGGGTCCCGACCTGAGGGTTTGCCGCGCGGAAGTTCCCGCGCGACCCGGGACGTCCGGCGGGTCAGGCCGGGTGGGTCTCGGAGTAGTGGGACGCCAGGCGCGCGGAGAAGCTGCGGTGCGCCGCGACGCTGGCGTAGTAGGACTCCTTGCGGCGGGCCACGCAGCCGTCCGGGCGCTCGTGCGCCGCCTTGCGGTCCGGCTCCAGCGCGGCGGTCAGCGCGCCCTTGAGCAGCGCCACCGCCTCGGCGCGCAGCTGGGATACCCGGGACTCGGTGACCCCGAGCTCCTCGGCGATCTCGGCCATCGGCCGGTCCTGGAAGAAGTAGCCCTCGACGACGGTGCGCAGCCGCTCGGGCAGCCGCTCGACGCCGTCGTGCAGGTAGGCGATCCGCTCGCGCTGCTCGAGCACCTCGACCGGGGTGACCCCGTGCGCGGGGAGCAGCTCGTCGAGCACGCCGTCCTCGAACCCCTGGAGCGAGACCACTGCGGCGCGGGACAGGTCCTCGCGGTGCGCGTGCAGCTCCGCGACCCCGATTCCCAGGGCGCCGGCGACCTCCGCGTCGGTGGCCACCCGGCCCAACGTGACGGCCAGGCTGTTCCGGGCCTCGTCGACCTGGCGGGCCCGACGCCGTACCGACCGGCTGGCCCAGTCCAGGCTGCGCAGCTCGTCGACGATGGCGCCGCGGACCCGGGTGGCGGCGTAGCCGGAAAAGCTGACGCCGCGGTCGGGGTCGAAGGCCTGGGCGGCCTGCACGAGCGCCATCAGGCCGGCCGACATCAGGTCGTCGCGGGAGACGTGTCCGGGGACCCGGGACAGCATGTCGCGGACGATGTGGCCGACGAGCGGAAGTGTTTGCTGGACCAGGGCGTCTTGCGACACCGGGACCTGGGGCGAGGTCGTGGGGGGCACGCCTGGAATCTCGTCAGGCGGGACGCCACAGTGAAGGCGCGCCGGCCGATCTCCCCCGAAACGACCAAATCGGACATAGTCATAGTGGGCTAGACCACAATCAGCCGTTCAGGGCCGTGACCGGTGACGTTGGTCCCTCGTTTCTCCTCATGCGCCACCCGGCGAGGCCGATAAGGGTGGCGCAGAAGCCGGACCGGAGCAGGGAGCAACCACCATGTCGATGGAAGATCTGTCGTCGGTGCTGTGGCGCGAGCGCGAGCTCCTGGACACCCTGCACTACAAGCTCGAGGTCGAACAGCTGGTGCTCGCGGGGGCGCGCACGCACTGGCTGGCCGCGGCGGCGCGGGAGATCGAGGACGTGCTCGCGCAGATCCGTGACGTGGAGCTGCTCCGGGCCATCGAGGTCGACGAGGTCGCCGCCGAGCTGGGCCTCGAGCCCGCGCCGAGCCTGCACGAGATCGCGGACAGCTGTGACGAACCGTGGCGCGGCATCTGGCTGGACCACCGCGAGGCCTTCACCACCGTCGCCACCGCGATCACCAAGCTCTCCGAGAGCAACCGCAACCTGCTGACCGCCGGCTACCAGGCGGCGCAGGCGACCCTGCTGTCCCTCTCCGAGGGGGCGGGCACGTACGGCGCCGACGGTGCGGTGGAGTCCGACCGGCGGATGAGCATCGTCGACCGGAGCCTGTGACGATGTCCGGCACCTTCTCCTCGCTGTCGAACGCGCTGTCGGCGCTGCGCTACAACCAGGTGGCGATGGACGTGGCCAGCGGCAATGTCGCGAACGCCGGCACCGCGGGCTACGCCCGCCGCCAGGTGATCGCGCAGGCCACCGGCGCGCCCGCCACGCCGGCGATGTGGTCCCGCTGGGAAGGCGCCGGGGACGGGGTCCAGGCCGGTAGCGTGACCCGGATGGTCGACCCGTTGCTCGACGCGCGGTCCCGCACCGAGCACGCCACCGCGTCGTTCCTGGACACCCAGTCCTCGTCGCTGGTGCGGTTCGAGACCACCCTCGGCGAGCCGGGCGACAACGGCGTGGCCGCCGCGCTGTCCCAGTTCAAGGCTGGCTGGCAGGACGTGGCGAACAACCCGGGCGACGGGGCCGCGCGCAGCCAGCTGCTCGCCCGGGCGAACACGCTCGCGACCGCGGTGAACAGCCAGGCGAACGCGGTCGGCACCGAGTGGGACGACCAGGACACCCGGCTCGGCGCACTGACCGACGAGGTCAACCAGGTCGCCACCGAGCTGGACAAGCTCAACGACGGGCTCCGCTCGGCCAACGTCGCCGGCAACGACGCCGGCACCCTGCTCGACCAGCGCGACCAGCTCGCGCTCCGGCTCTCCGAGCTCACCGGCAGCAAGGTGCAGATCAACCCCGACACCACGGCGACCGTCACCCTGGGCACCGCCACACCGCCCGCGGAGCTGGTCGACGGCAGCGGGAAGAACCCGCCCGCCGTGCTGGCCCTGCCGGCCACGCCGGCCGACGTCCGCGGGGTCGCCGGCGGCCCGGTCCAGCTGACCCTCGACGGCGCACCGGTCACGGTCGCCAACGGCGAGGTCGGCGGCACGCTGCAGGTGCTGAACACCGACCTGCCGGACTACCTCACCAAGCTCGACTCGTTCGCCGCGACGCTGGCCAAGCAGGTCAACGACCAGCAGCTGCTCGGCGCGGACCAGGACGGCGCGCCGGGCACCGCGATGTTCTCCACCGGGGACCCCGCCAACCCGGCCCCGATCACCGCCTCGAACCTCTCCGTGGCCCTCACCGACCCGCGCAAGGTCGCCGCGGCGGACCTGACCCTGGTCGACACCACGACCGGCGCGGGCCTGCTCGACAGCTCCAACGCGACGGCGATGGCCGCCCTGGACCTGGGTGACGCGCAGTACCGCTCGCTGGTCACCTCGTTCGGCGTCACGGTCTCCACGGCCAAGCAGCTCTCCACCAACCAGGGCGTGCTGGTCGCCCAGGTGGACGCCTCCCGCGAGTCGCTGTCCGGGATCAGCGTGGACGAGGAGATGGTGAACCTGCTCGCGGCCCAGCACGGCTACGAGGGCGCCGCCCGGGTGATGACCGCGGTGGACTCGATGCTCGACACGCTGATCAACCGGACCGGGCTGGTGCGCTGATGGGCACCCCGCGGATCACCCAGCGGCTGATGACCGAGCACTCGCTGGCCGCGCTGCAGCTCGGCCTGGGCCGGCTCGCGGACACCCAGGAGAAGCTCTCCACCGGCCGGCAGATCAACCGGCCGTCGGACTCCCCCACCGGCACCAACGACGCGATGCGGCTGCGCGCGCAGATCGCCGCCGACACCCAGCACTCCCGCAACGCCCAGGACGGGCTCGCGTGGATGGGCACCACCGACGCCACGATGACCTCGATGCTCGACCAGGTCCGCCGGGCGCGCGACCTGCTGGTGCAGGGCTCCTCGACGGGCAGCAACGGGCCCGACGCCCGCGCGGCGATCGCCTCCGAGCTGACCCAGATCAAGGAGTCGCTGTTCGGGCTGGCGAACACCAGCTACCTCGGCCGACCGGTCTTCGGCGGTACGACGGACCAGCCCGCGGCCTACGTCAAGCAGACCGACCCCGTCACCGGAGCGGTCAGCGTCCAGTACCAGGGCGACGGCAACGCCGTGAACCGCAGGATCGCCGACGGGGTCGACGTACCCGTCAACGTGGTCGGGACCGCCGCGTTCAGCGCCGGCGCCGACGACCTGTTCTCCGTGCTCGACACCGCGATCAGCGACCTGTCCGGCAACCCCGGCGCGCTCAGCGGCTCGCTGGGCAAGCTCGACGCGGTCACCGAGAACATGAAGACCCAGCTCGCCGACCTCGGTGCCCGTTATGGTCGGGTGGAGGACGCGCAGACCCGGCTGAGCAGCACCACGCTCGACAACCAGTCGGCCCTCTCCGACGTGGAGAACGTCGACATCGCCAAGGCGATCGTCGACCTGCAGATGCAGCAGGTCGCCTACCAGGGCGCCCTCGGCGCCACGGCCAAGGTGATCCAACCGTCGCTGCTGGACTTCCTGCGCTGATGACCGCCCCGACCACCACCCGACCGTTCCGCGCCCAGGAGGCTGACGACGTGCCCGCAGAGATCCCGGTGCTGGAGATGGTGCAGCCGATGCTCGGCTTCCCCGAGCAACGCCGGTTCGCGCTGGCCCGCCTCGACGACACCGGGATGGTCTGCGACCTGCGCTCGCTGGACGACGACGGGCCGAGCTTCGTGGTCGTGCCGCCGGCGATGTTCTTCGAGGACTACGCCCCCGAGGTGCACGAGGAGGTCGTCGCGGCGCTCGGCACCGAGCACGAGGACGAGCTGTTCGTGCTGGTCGTGCTCACCCTGGGCGACCGCGCCGACGACGCCACCGCGAACCTGCTCGCGCCGCTGGTGGTCAACCACCGCACCCGCCGGGCCGCCCAGGTGGTGCTCGACGACCTGGACCTCCCGCTCCGCGCGCCGCTGACCCCGGCCAGGCACGCGGGCGTCTGACCCGCCAGACTGGACACGCCATCCGTCCCGTCCGACAGGAGTGACCAGATGCTGGTGCTGAGCCGCCGCGTCGGCGAGAGCGTCGTGATCGGCGACGACGTGGTCGTCACCGTGCTCGAGGTCCGCGGCGACGTCATCCGCGTCGGGGTGGACGCCCCGCGGCACGTGCAGGTGCGCCGGCAGGAGCTGCTCGCGGCGCTGGAGGAGACCAACCGGGCGGCGGCCTCGCCGAGCCCGGACGCGGTCGCCGGGCTGTCCCGGCTGGTCGGCCGCACCGAGGAGCCCCCCGGCGGGACCCCCGCGGACGGGGCCGCCGAGGAGGACTGACCCCGCCGACGGTGGCCGATCGACCGGCCCGGGTGGCCCGGCCGGACCACCCGGCGGGTTCCGAAGGCGCTATTTGCGCCCGGCGTGGGTAAAAAGTCCGATTTCGGCCGCTTTCCCGCCACGCCCGGGCGCATCATCGAAACGCCGGGGGGGCTGGATGACCGTCCGGGGGAGCGACTTCCGCCTTGGGGGCAAGGTGGGGGGCGCAGTCACCCGACGGGTCCGCACGCCGCGAGGCGCGCGGGCCCGTCGCCAGGTCCGAAGGTCCCTGGCCGCCACCGCCCCGGTATGGCTACCGTCGCACCCGGAGGCACGGCGGCCGAGAGGGAGTGGCGATGACCGAGACCGGGGAACGCACGGGTACGACGGTCGGCGGCCGTCCGCTCGACGACGAGGAGCTGCACCGCATCGACGCCTGGTGGCGCGCGGCGAACTACCTGTCCGTCGGGCAGATCTACCTGATGCACAACCCGCTGCTGCGCGAGCCGCTGAAGCCCGAGCACGTGAAGCCGCGGCTGCTCGGGCACTGGGGCACCACGCCGGGGCTGAACTTCTGCTACGCCCACCTGAACCGGGCGATCATGGCCCGGGACCTGAACATGATGTACATCATCGGGCCCGGCCACGGCGGTCCCGGCCTGGTCGCGTCCGCCTGGCTGGAGGGCACCTACAGCGACGTCTACCCGCACATCGGGCTCGACGAGGAGGGCATGCACCGGCTGTTCACGCAGTTCTCCTTCCCCGGCGGCATCCCTAGTCACGTCGCCCCCGAGACCCCCGGGTCGATCCACGAGGGCGGCGAGCTCGGCTACTCGCTGTCGCACGCGTTCGGCGCCGCCTTCGACAACCCCGACCTGGTGGTGGCCGCGATCGTCGGCGACGGCGAGGCCGAGACCGGGCCGCTGGCCACCAGCTGGCACTCCAACAAGTTCCTGGACCCGCGCCGTGACGGCGCCGTGCTGCCGATCCTGCACCTGAACGGCTACAAGATCGCCAACCCCACGGTGCTCGCCCGGATCCCCGAGGACGAGCTCGACGCGCTGCTGCGCGGCTACGGCTACACGCCGTACGTCGTCGAGGGCTCGGACCCCGCGCGGATGCACCAGGCGTTCGCCGCCACCCTGGACCGCTGCCTCGACGAGATCGGCGAGATCCAGGACCGGGCGCGCTCCGGCCCGGACGCGGGCGAGCGGCCGCGCTGGCCGATGATCGTGCTGCGCTCCCCCAAGGGCTGGACCGGCCCCAAGGAGCTGGACGGCCTGCGGATCGAGGACTACTGGCGCTCGCACCAGGTGCCGTTCGCCGACGCCCGCAGCAACGAGAAGCACCGCGCGGTGCTCGAGGAGTGGATGCGCAGCTACCGGCCCGAGGAGCTCTTCGACGCCGCGGGCGCGCCGGTCCCCGAGATCGCCGCGCTGCACCCGGCCGGTGAGCGCCGGATGAGCGCGAACCCGCACAGCAACGGCGGGCTGCTGCTGCGCGACCTGCGGATGCCGGACTTCCGCGACCACGCGGTCGCCGTCGAGCGCCCCGGCACCGGCGCGGTCGAGGCGACCCGGGTGCTCGGCGGGTTCCTACGCGACGTGATGGCCGGGAACGTCGACCGGTTCCGGATGTTCTCCCCCGACGAGAACAACTCGAACCGGCTGCAGGACGTGCTCGACGTCACCGACCGCACCTGGAACGCCCGCACCGAGACGTACGACGACCACCTGGCCGTCGACGGCCGGGTGATGGAGATCCTGTCCGAGCACACCTGCGAGGGCTGGCTGGAGGGCTACCTGCTGACCGGCCGGCACGGGTTCTTCTCCTGCTACGAGGCGTTCATCCACCTGGTCGACTCGATGTTCAACCAGCACGCGAAGTGGCTGAAGACCACCGACGAGATCGCGTGGCGGCGGCCGATCGCGTCACTGAACTACCTGCTCACCTCGCACGTGTGGCGGCAGGACCACAACGGCTTCTCGCACCAGGACCCGGGCTTCGTCGACCACGTGGTCAACAAGAAGGCAGACGTGATCCGGGTGTACTTCCCGCCGGACGCGAACACCCTGCTCTCGGTCGCGGACCACTGCCTGCGCAGCAAGCAGTACGTCAACGTCATCGTCGCCGGCAAGCAGCCGGCGCTGCAGTACCTCGACATGGACGCCGCGGTCGTGCACTGCACCAAGGGCATCGGCATCTGGGAGTGGGCGAGCACCGACAGCGGCCGGGAGCCGGACGTGGTGATGGGCTGCGCGGGCGACGTACCCACGATGGAGGTGCTGGCCGCGGTGGACCTGCTCTGCGGGTTCTTCCCCGACATCAGGATCCGGGTGGTCAACGTCGTCGACCTGATGCGGCTGCAGGACGCGCGGGAGCACCCGCACGGCCTCTCCGACGCGGACTTCGACTCGCTGTTCACCAAGGACAAGCCGGTGATCTTCGCCTACCACGGCTACCCGTGGCTGATCCACCGGCTGACCTACCGGCGCACCAACCACGCCAACATCCACGTCCGGGGCTACAAGGAGGAGGGCACCACCACCACGCCGTTCGACATGGCGGTGATGAACCAGCTCGACCGGTTCAACCTGGCGATGGACGTGATCGACCGGGTGCCCCGGCTGCAGGCGACCTCCGGCTACGCGCGCGAGTCACTGAAGAACAAGCTGATCGAGCACCGGATCTACGTGCAGGGCCACGGCGAGGACATGCCCGAGGTGCGGTCCTGGGAGTGGACCTCGCGCACCGCCCGCCGGGCGTGACCGCGCGGCCGGCGGAGAACGGCGGAGCCTCAGGGCAGCACGACCGCGCCGCCGGTCACCTCGGGCAGGTCCCGGCCCAGCCGTACGTCGACCGGGTTGGTCAGGCAGCGCACCGAGCCGCCGCCGAGGTGGAACTCGGACACGTCGACCAGCACGATGTCGAAGCCCCAGGCCTCGAGCTGCGCGCGGACCCGGTCCGGGCACGCGGGCATGATGATCGTGGAGCCGACCACGACCGAGTTGGCGCAGAAGGTCAGCGCCTCCTCCTCGGTGAGGACCAGCGGCTCGGGCACCAGGTCGAGGGCGGCGGCCGCCGAGGCCTCGTCGAAGGCGGACGGGCACACCATCGCCCGGGTCTCGTCGAGCGGGCAGAACGCCAGGTCGAGGTGGTACATCCCCGGGTGGGTGATCCGCAGGCCGCGCACCCGCACGTCGAGGTCGGTGGCCAGGTGCTTGAGGCCGAGCTCCTCGGTGCGCGGCCCGTAGCCAGCCACCAGCGCGTCGCCGAACGCGAACACGTCGCCGGCCTCGAGGTGCGCGCCGACGCCGTCCCGGCCGACGAACGAGGTGCTGAACCCCTGCTCGGCGAACCACGGGGCCGCGGCCAGCGTCTCCATCCGGCGCTCCGGGTAGCGCATGTGCGAGAGCACCACGTGGTCGTCGCCCGGCCGGTTCACCACCAGGCCGAGGTTCATCGCGTAGACCATGTCGGGGGCGTCCGGGCGCTGCGCGAGCACCTCCACCTCGCCACCGGCGGCGCGGATCGCCTCGACCAGCGCGAGCCACTGCTCGCGGGCGCGGACGTGGTCCGGCTGCCGGTGGACGTCCATGTACGGGTTGATCGCGTAGTCCACGCGGAAGTGGTTGGGCTCCACCATCAGGTACCGGTGGCCCCACCGCAGCTGCTGGCCCATGTGCTCGCCTCCCTGGCTCATCTGGTTCGGGCTCATCTGGTTCTGGCTAATCTCGATGATCTGATTGTCCGACAATCCGACCAGGTCCCCCAGTGTGAGACCCGCGCGTGCCGGAGTCAAGAATTTGTCGGACAATCGGGACCATGGCGCGTGAGACCGGGCACCCAGGACCCTTCGGCTCGTTGTCGCTGCAGCACACCTCCACCGTGGACCGGGTCGCCGACGAGCTGCGCCGCGCGCTGTTCGACGGGGAGGTCCCGGCCGGCACGCCGCTGCGCGAGGTAGCCCTCGCCGAGGCGATGGGGGTCTCCCGCTCCACGATCCGCGAGGCGCTCACCGTGCTCGTCGCCGAGGGGCTGGCCACCCGGGCTCCCAACCGCGGCGTGCACGTCACCTCGCTGGACCCGGCCTCCGTGCACGACGTGTGCGCCTCCCGCGCGGTGGTCGAGGTCGCCGGCGTACGGCGCTGGGCAACCGCCTCGGAGGCCGCCCGGGACGCCGTACGGCGGGCGCTGGTCGACTTCACGGTGGCCGCGCAGTCGGGTGCGAGCCCCGCGGAGCTGACCGCCGCGCACCTGGCGATCCACCGCTCGTTCGCGGCGCTGACCGAGTCGCCGCGGCTGGTGGCGCTCGCCGACTCGCTGGCCTCCGAGATCCGGCTCGGGCTGGCCAAGGTGGACCGGATCCGGCGCAACGCGAACGACCAGGTCGCCTCGCACCGGGCCCTGCTCAACCTGCTCGAGCACGACGACGTGGACGCCGCGGCGGCCGAGCTCGAACGGCACCTCGCCCACGCCGAGACCTCGATGCTCGCCGCGCTGCACCTGGACGACCCGCACGCGAATCACCACGGAAGTGGCAGTATCGACCCGTGAGATTCGTGATCTGGGTCGTCGTGAACGCGCTCGCGCTGGCCGCCGCCGCCTGGCTGCTGGACGGCATCCGGCTGACCGGGCAGGACCGGGTCCTGCACCTGCTCGTGGTCGCGCTGATCTTCGGCGTGATCAACGCGGTGGTCCGGCCGGTGGTGAAGCTGCTGTCGCTGCCGTTCATCATCCTCACCCTCGGGCTGCTGATCTTCGTGATCAACGCGCTGATGTTGATGCTCACCGGCTGGATCTCCGGCCAGGTCGGGCTGGGCTTCCACGTCGCCGGCTTCTGGGCCGCGGTGTTCGGCGCCATCGTGGTGACGGTCGCGACCTGGGCCCTCGAGCTGGTGCTCCCCGACGGGAACGGTCGCTGAGCATGCCGGTCCCGCTGCCCCCGCCCCGTCGCCGCGCCGGCCGCTACCGGGTGGCCGTGGTCTGCCTGGGCAACATCTGCCGCTCCCCGATGGCCGACGTGGTGCTGTCCGACCGGGTCGAGGGCGCCGGGCTCGCCAACGCGGTCGAGGTGGTCAGCTCCGGAACCGGTGGCTGGCACGTCGGCAGCCCGATGGACCGTCGCGCCGCGGCGCTGCTGACCGCCCACGGGTACGACGCGACCCGGCACCGGGCGCAGCGGTTCGAGGCCGACTGGTTCGACGAGTGCGACCTGATCCTCGCCATGGACCGCGACAACCACGCCGACATCACCGCGCAGGCTCCCGACGCACAGGCTCCGGACGAACCGGACCCCGACGCGCGGGTGCGGATGTTCCGCGACTTCGACCCGCGCCCCGATGATCGCGGCCGGGACGGCGACCGGGACGTCCCCGACCCCTACTACGGCGGGGACGACGGGTTCGAGACGGTGCTCGCGATCGTCGAGCGCACCGCCGACGCCCTGGTCGCGGCGCTGGCTGCGACGGTCACCGGCGGCGGCGTACCGCAGGGGGTCGACTGACGGTGGCGCGGATGGGCACCGTCGCGAACCGGGCCGAGGCACTCCTCGGCACCGCGGTGGTCGCCACCACGCCGGTCGCCGGCGGGGACATCTGCACCGCCACCCGGCTGCGGCTCTCCGACGGCACCTCCGCGCTGGTGAAGACCCGGCCGCACGCGCCGGCCGACTTCTTCCGGGTGGAGGCCCGGGGGCTGGACTGGCTCGGCGAGGCCGACGGCGTGGCCGTCCCCCGGGTGCTCGCCGCGGAGGACGACTGCCTGATCGTGGCCTGGGTGGAGAGCGCGCGCCCATCGGTGGAGGCCGCCGAGTTGCTCGGACGGGGCCTCGCGGCCACCCACGGCGCCGGCTCGCCGGTGTTCGGCACGTCGACCGGCACGGACGGCTACATCGGCACCCTGCCGCTGCCGAACCGTCCGGCGGAGAGCTGGCCGGAGTTCTACGCGACCCGGCGGCTGCTGCCCTACCTGAAGCTGGCCCGGGACCGCGGTGGCATCGCGGACGACGACGCGGACGACGTCGAACGGGTGGTCCGCAAGATCGTGGAGCTGGCCGGGCCGGTCGAGCCGCCCGCCCGGCTGCACGGCGACCTGTGGTCGGGCAACCTGGTGTGGGGTGTCGGTTCCCGGGTCTGGCTGGTCGACCCCGCCGCGCACGGCGGCCACCGGGAGACCGACCTGGCGATGCTCAGCCTGTTCGGCTGCCCGCAGCTGCCCCGGGTGCTGGACGCCTACCAGGAGGCGGCACCGCTCGCGGACGGCTGGGAGGAGCGGGTGCCGCTGCACCAGCTCTTCCCCCTGCTGGTGCACGCCTGCCACTTCGGCGGCGGCTACGGCGCCCGCGCGGGCGAGGCGGCCCGGGCTCTGCTCTGATCTGAGCCGGCGCGAACGGTACCCGATCGGTATGGGCCACCCCCTGCTCCGCCTGTGTCGAATCTGACATCATGGCCCGTCATGGAGGGCAGACCCGTGCTCGGCGAAGTGGCCGAGCCCCCGGCTGCCGGCGGCACGGAGGACGCCGCCGCGCAGCTGCTGCGGCATGCCGAGCGGGTAGCCGACGAGCTGCGCGAGCGCGCCCAGCAGGAGGCCGAGGAGGCCGCCGCACGCAGCCGCACGCTGGAGGCCGAGGCGCGCCGGCTGCACGACGAGGCGGTCGCCGACCGGGCCGCGGCCGAGCGGACCGCGCGGGCCGCCGACGACCGACTCGCGGCCGCGTCCCAGGAGGCCCAGCAGCTGGTCGCCGACGCGGCGGACCAGGGCAGCCTGCTGATGCAGGCCGCCGAGGCGCAGCGCCAGGAGATCCTCACCGAGGTCGGGGCCACCGCCGCCGAGCGGCGTGCGGCGGCGGACCGCACCCTCGACGAGGCGCACCAGCAGGCCGACCGGCTGCGCGCGGACGCCCGCGCCGAGGCCGAGTCGCTGGTGGCGGAGGCCACCGGGCGGGCCGAGGAGCAGGACGCCGCCACCCGCGAGCTCGTCGAGGAGCGCCGGGCGCAGGCGGACCGGGCCGCCCAGGAGCTGCTCGCCGAGGCCCAGCAGCAGGCCGAGGCCCTGCTGACCCGGGCAGGCGAGGAGGCCGCCGCGGCCCGCCGGGACGCCGAGCAGCAGGCCACGACCGCGCACGAGGACGCGGAGCGGCTGCGGACGCAGTCCGAGGCGCAGGCCGAGGACCTCGTCCGGGGGGCCCGGGCGGAGGCCGAGCAGCTGCTCGCCGACGCCGAGGAGCAGACCGCCTGGACCCGGCGGACCATGGACTCGCTGCTCGCGACCGCGGAGCTGGAGGCGCAGCGCGTCCGGGCCGCCGGCCACGCCGACGCCGCCGGCCACACCCGGCGGGTCCGGCACCGGCTGCAGGACGTGATCTCCCGGCTGACCACCCGGCTCGAGGAGGCGGTGGCGGACGCCGACGAGCGCGCCGTGGAGCTCGGCGAGGCCGCCGAGCACGTGCTGGCCGCCGCGCACCGGGACGCGGAGAAGGTGCTGTCCACCGCGCAGACCGAGGCGGCGCGCGTCCAGGCGGAGGCCGAGGACCACGCCGCGATGCTGGAGGCGCAGGCCGCTCGCCGGCTGGACGAGGCCG
This sequence comes from uncultured Actinomycetota bacterium, assembly GCA_963728775.1. Lineage (GTDB taxonomy): Bacteria > Actinomycetota > Actinomycetes > Propionibacteriales > Nocardioidaceae > Nocardioides_B. Next base: position 259,334 of record CAVSLP010000004.1, on the reverse strand, counting down.
AGACCGGTGCCCGGATCCTCCGGGAGCGGGTGGCCGGCGAGGTGATCCGCAACCAGCGCTCGGCGCAGGACGAGCTGCGGCAGGCCCGCGAGCAGGCCACCGAGCAGGTGGCATCCGCGCGCCAGGAGGCCGACGCCCTCCGGGCGCAGGCCCGGGCGCTGCTCGACGACGCCCGGCAGGAGGTCTCCGTGCTGGCCCGCCGCCGGGACGAGATCGCCACCGAGCTCTCCGGGCTCTCCGGCGTGATCCAGGCCCTGGCCGTGCCCACCGACGCCACCGTTCCGGCGCCAGACCACGGGCCCGAGGACGGGCCCGGTCCCCCCGACCCCGCGCAGTCCCGCCACCCCGACGACGAAGAGGACGACCCCCGATGAGCGACTCGCCCAACCCCTTCCGCGTGGTCCTGCGCGGCTACGACCCGGCCCAGGTCGACCGCCACGTGCAGGGTCTCGTCGAGAGCGTCGAGTCCGCGCGGGGGCAGGCCACGGCGCTCGAGGCGCGGGTGCAGCAGCTCGAGGAGGAGCTGGCCCGGCCCGCCGAGGAGCCCTCCCCGCAGCCGGCCGGGTTCACCCATCTCGGTGAGCGGGTCGGGCAGATCCTCGGCCTCGCCGAGGAGGAGGCCGACGAGCTCCGGGAGCGGGCCCGCCAGGAGGCGGCGGCGCACCGGGCGCAGGCCGACGAGGCGGTGGCCGGCATCCGGGCCGAGGTCGACCGCTACGCAGAGCAACGGCGCAGCGACGCCGACACCCAGGCCGCACGGATCCTCGAGGAGGCCCGCCGGTCCGCCGACGAGCGCCTCGACGCCGCCGAGCGCGACGCCGCGGCCCGCCTCCAGGAGGCGGAGGCGGTCTACGAGAACCAGCGGGCCAACGCGGCCAAGGCCGCCGCCGACTTCGAGACGACGCTGAACCGGCGCAGGCAGAAGGCCGAGGCCGAGTTCACCGAGCAGATGGAGGCCGCCCAGACCCGCCTCGAGGAGCTCGAGCAGCACGTCGCCCGGCAGCGGGCCGACGCGGAGGCCGAGCAGGCCGAGGCGGCCCGGGCCGCGCGGCACCTGCTCGAGGAGGCCCAGCAGCAGGCCGCCGGCATCGTCGGGGACGCCAAGACCACCGCCGCCCGGGTCCGCGCCGACTCCGAGCGGGAGCTCGCGGCCGCCACCCAGCGCCGCGACAGCATCAACGCCCAGCTCGGCAACGTCCGTCAGATGCTCGCCACACTCACCGGCGCCGCACCCGGCGCGCTGATGGGCCACGCCCTCGGCGAGCCGGACGGCACCGCGGACCCGGCCGACCCAGAAGACACTGCGGCCCCCGACGACCCGGCCGGAGACCCGCGGGCGGAGACCCCGGAGGCCGCCGACGGGCACGCCGAGGAGCACGTCGAGCCGGCGCCGGCTGCGGAGCCCGCCGGGGCCATGGACCCGGCCGACGCTGAAGACCCAGAGGGACCAGCCGAAATCGAGGACGAGGCCGACCCAGAGAACCGGGCCGACCCCGAGGACCGGGCCGAGCTCGAGGACGAGGACCGACCCGAGGACGAGGACGAGGAGAGCCCGGTCTTCACCCCGCTGGTGCCGCCCCGGGTCGAGTGACCGGGCCGGTGACCCCAGCAAGCGTGATGTGGGTGCGCTTTGCGGCTTTTGCACCCAACGGCATCGGACGAATGGGATGATTCAACCCTTCGGGGGAAGGCCACCGGGCCCCGCCTGCAAGGAGATCCTGATGAAGACATTCGCCTGCGGAGACGTCGTCCCGGGTTGCGACGCCCGCTTCGTCTGTGCCGACGACGACCGGATCCTCGCCGAGGTGGCCGCGCACGCGGCCGAGGCCCACGGGCTGACCGAGGTGCCGGACTCGGTGGTCGCCGCGGTGCGCTCGCGCATCGTGACCGTCGGCTGACCCGGTGACCGGCGCCCCGGTCGACGACGACCGGCGCGAGCGGCACGACTGGCCGTCGCTGCTGGCCCGCGCGGTGGCCGGCGCGGGCATCGCCTCGCACTACCAGCCCGTGGTCGACCTGGCCCGGGCCACCGTGGTCGGCTTCGAGGCGCTGGCCCGGTTCCCCGCCCGCCCAGAAGCGGGACCCGACCGCTGGTTCGCCGCGGCCCACGAGCATGGCTGCGCCGCGGAGCTGGAGGCGGCCGCGCTGCGCTCGGCGTTCGCCGCCCGGGACCGGCTGCCCACCAACACCTTCCTGACCGTCAACGTCGGCCCGGACCTGCTCGGGCACCCCGCGATCCAGCGGGTCTGGGACGAGCAGGGGTCCCTGGCCGGGGTGGTCGTCGAGCTCACCGAGCACGCCCGCATCGACTCCTACCTGGCCCTGGAGCCGCACCTGGACCGGCTGCGCTCGGCCGGCGCCCTGCTCGCCATCGACGACGCCGGCGCCGGTTACGCGGGGCTCCAGCACCTGCTCGGCCTGCGGCCGGCGTTCATCAAGCTCGACCGCAGCCTGGTCACCGACCTCGACCGGGACGAGGCCAAGCGCGCCCTGGTCGAGATGGTCGGCACGCTGGCCAGCCGGATCGACGCCTGGATCCTCGCGGAGGGCGTGGAGCGGGAGGGCGAGCTGGACGCCCTGGTGAAGCTCGAGGTCCCGCTGGCCCAGGGGTTCTACCTGGCGCGACCCGCGCCACCGTGGGCCGGGCTCGACCCGCGGCCCGCGCTCCGCCTGGTGGGCGCCGCGGCCGATCGGGGCGCGGACGTGCTGCGGGTGCTGGTGGAACCGGCCGTGACCGTGGCCTCGGCGGCGGCAGGGCTGGCGGCCTGCGCCGAGGACGGTGTGGACCTCGCGGTGATCCTGGACGCGCACCGGCGACCGCAGGCCACGGTCGACCCGGACGGGCTGGTGCACGCGGTCCACGACTCCTGCCTGCGGGTCAACCAGGACACCCCGGTGGCCCAGGCGGCCCGGCGGGCGGTCACCCGCGCCGCGGGCGAACGCTTCAAGCCGCTGCTGTGCACCGACAACGCCGGCAGGTTCGTGGGCATGGTGCGGATGGAGCGGGTGGTCTCCTTCCTCGCCGACCGGTCCGCGCCGGGCTTCTGACGGGTCGGGGTGGCTCCCGGCGAGGCGGAGCGCGGCCCGTCGTACCCCCCGCTTTCAGGCGTGTCTCAGGCGGAAGTGGCAGGCTGGACCCGTGACCCAGGACACCGAGCAGCAGACGCAGCGGGTGCTGGTCGTCGACGACGACCGCGCCGTGCGCGACTCGCTGCGCCGGTCGCTGGAGTTCAACGGCTACTCCGTGAGCCTCGCCAGCGACGGCGCGGAGGCGCTGGCCAGCATCGCCGGGCGGGCGCCCGACGTGCTGGTCATCGACGTGATGATGCCCCGGCTCGACGGGATCGAGACCACCCGCGCGCTGCGTAGCGCCGGCAACGACCTGCCGATCCTGGTGCTGACCGCGCGGGACTCGGTCGGTGACCGGGTCGAGGGCCTCGACGCGGGCGCGGACGACTACCTGACCAAGCCGTTCTCCCTGGAGGAGCTGCTCGCCCGGCTTCGTGCCCTGCTGCGCCGGGCGACCGCACCCCAGACGGACGACCTGGAGGACGAGGTGCTGTCGTTCTCCGACCTGACCCTCAACGTCGCCACCCGGGAGGTACGCCGCGGCGACCGGCCGATCGAGCTGACCCGCACCGAGTTCACGCTGCTGGAGATGTTCCTGCGGCGGCCGCGCCGGGTGCTGGACCGCTCGTTCATCCTCGAGGAGGTCTGGGGCTACGACTTCCCCACCACCGCGAACTCGCTCGAGGTCTACGTCGGCTACCTGCGCCGCAAGACCGAGGCCGAAGGGGAGCCGCGGCTGATCCACACGGTCCGCGGCGTGGGGTACGTGCTCAGGGAAGGATGATGGGCTTCCACTACCGCCGGTCCCTGGCGAGCCGGGTCACCCTGCTGGCGACCCTGGCGGTCGGACTCTCGGTCGCGGTGATGGCGCTCGCCGGTTACCTGACCACCCGGCACCAGCTGATCGCCAGCCTGGACCACTCGCTCTACCAGCGCGCCCACGGCGCGTCCCGGTCCGCCGCGCTCAGCCAGCTCACCCTGAACCGGGTGCCGCCGTGGATGCTGGGCGCCGCGGACGTGAAGATCGGGCTGCTCTACGCGGACAACGCGGTGTTCAGCTCCGAGGGCGCCACCGCGAACGACATCCTCCAGCTCGGCAAGCCGGAGCTGGCGGTCGCGCGCGGGCAAGCCACCTGGTCGACGCGGACGATCGCCACCGACAAGGGCCGCTACCGGGTCGCCGCGGTCCCCGGCAACGATGCCGGCACCGCGCTGGTGCTGGCCCAGTCGCTGAAGCCGACCGACGAGGCCCTGGACCAGCTGGGGCTGGTGCTGCTGCTGTTCGGCGGAGCTGGCGTGGTCACCGCGACCGCGGCCGGGTGGGCGGTCGCGCGCAACGGGCTGCGCCCGGTCCGCCGGCTCACCGACGCCGCCGAGGAGATCGCCCGCACCGAGAAGCTGGACCCGATCGAGGTCGAGGGCAACGACGAGATCGCCCGGCTGGCCCGGTCCTTCAACGCGATGCTGGCCGCGCTGTCCGCGTCGCGGGACCGGCAGCGCCAGCTGGTGGCGGACGCCGGCCACGAGCTGCGGACGCCGCTGACCTCGCTGCGCACCAACCTCGACCTGCTCGGCCAGGCGGACGCCCGGGGCGGGCTGTCCGCGGCCTCCCGCGCCGAGCTGATGGACGACGTGCGGTTCCAGATCGGGGAGCTCACCACGCTCATCGGCGACCTGACCGAGCTGGCCCGCGAGGACCCGGCCAAGGTCGCGCTGGAGCAGGTCGACCTCGCCGAGACCACCAACCGCGCGGTGGAACGGGTGCGCCGGCGCGCTGCCGGCCTGCAGTTCGACGTCCGCACCGACCCGTGGTGGGTCACCGGCGAGCCCGCCGCGCTCGAGCGTGCGGTCACCAACCTGCTCGACAACGCGGCCAAGTGGAGCCCGCCGCTCGGCACCGTGACGGTGCGGCTCACCGACGGCGTCCTCGTCGTCGACGACCAGGGCCGCGGGATCGCCGACGAGGACCTCCCGCACGTCTTCGACCGGTTCTACCGCTCCTCGGAGGCGCGCACGCTGCCCGGCTCCGGCCTCGGCCTGTCGATCGTGCGCCAGGTGGCCGAGCGGCACGGCGGCAGCGTCCAGGCCGGCCGGTCCCGCGACGACGGGGCGTCCTTCACGATGACCATCCCCGGGTCCGCCGTACCACCGGAGGCGGACGCCGAGCCCGCCGCCCGGACCGCGCAGACCGTCTGAGCAGAGGACCTTGCTGACTCCAAGGCCGCTCTCAGCGGCGGTTAAGAATGGCGCGACATGCTGGGCACATGACCGAGGAACATCCGCACGCGGAGAACGACGACACCCAGAGGCTCCCCGACGAGACCACCCACCGGTACGCCGCGGGCGGGCCCCCTGGATCGTCGTACCCGTACGGGTTCACCGGTCAGCCGGAGCGGGAGCAGAAGACGAGCCCCCGCCCCAGCGGAGGCGTGGTGGCCGCGATCCTGGTCGCCGCGCTGCTCGTCGGTGGACTGGGCGGCTTGGCTGGCGCAGCCGGGTTCACCGTCGTCGATGACCTGGTCGGGGGCGGCGACTCCTCGTCGTCCTCGACCGGCGTCACCGAGTCCCAGGTCACGAGCAACGACACCGGCGCCCCGGCGCCCAAGGGATCCGTCCAGCAGGTCGCCGACTCCGTGCTGCCCTCCGTGGTGAAGATCAACGTGCGCGGTGTGCAGGGAGAGGGCTCCGGCTCCGGCATCATCCTCAGCTCCGACGGGGTGATCCTCACCAACAACCACGTGGTCGAGGTCGCCGGCCAGGGCGGGTCGATGTCGGTGAACTTCAACGACGGCACCGCGCGCCCGGCCACCGTCATCGGCACCGACCCGGTGACCGACCTCGCGGTGATCAAGGCCAAGAACATCTCCGGCCTGCAGCCGGCCAAGATCAACACCTCCGGCAGCGTCGACGTCGGCCAGGAGGTGGTGGCCGTCGGCTCGCCGTTCGGCCTCCAGGCGACGGTCACCAGCGGCATCGTCAGCGCGATGAACCGCCCGGTGTCGGTCAGCGGCAGCCAGGGCACCTCGACGACGTACCCCGCGATCCAGACCGACGCCGCGATCAACCCCGGCAACTCCGGCGGCCCGCTGGTGAACATGAACGGCCAGGTGATCGGCATCAACTCCTCGATCCGCACCGCGTCCAGCGGCGCCCAGGGCGGCTCCATCGGTCTCGGCTTCGCGATCCCGATCGACAAGGTGTGGCCGGTCGTCCAGCAGCTCCGGCACGGCGTCACCCCGACGCACGCACGCCTCGGCGTCTCGGTCACCGACGCGGCCAGCAAGAACGGGCTGCTCACCGGCGCCGGGATCGAGTCGGTGAACGCCGGCTCGGCCGCCCAGAAGGCCGGGCTCAAGCGCGGCGACGTGATCACCAAGGTGGACAACCAGCTGATCGACAGCTCCGAGTCGCTGGTCGCGACGATCCGCGGCTACCGTCCCGGTGACGCGGTCACGCTCACCGTGGTCAGCAACGGCAACCACACGCACACGGTCAAGGTGACCCTCGACAGCGACGGCGGCTCCGCCTCGTCGTGACCCCCGATCCGAAGGCCCGTCGGCGTTCCCCCGCGCCGGCGGGCCTTCGCCCTGCCCCGGCGGTCAGCGCAGCGCGGCGAGCAGCCGCGCGGCCTTCCACCGGGTCTCGGCGTACTCGGACGCGACGTCCGAGTGCACGGTGATCCCGCCGCCGGTGCCGAACCGGTAGCGGTAGCCGCCGCGCCCGGACCCGACCGCGACCAGGCTGCGGATCACCACCCCGAGGTCGGCCCGGCCGTCGGCGCAGACCCACCCGAAGGCCCCCGCGTAGACCCCGCGCGGGGACGACTCGACGTCCGCGACGATCCGCATCGTGCGCAGCTTCGGTGCGCCGGTCATCGAGCCGGCCGGGAACAGCGCCCGCAGCGCCCCGACCGTGGTCACGTCGTCGCGCAGCCGGCCGCGGACCGTCGAGACCAGCTGGTGCACGGCCGCGTAGGACTCGACGGCCATCAGCTCCGGGACGCTGACGGTGCCCGGTTCGCAGACCGTCGACAGGTCGTTGCGCAGCAGGTCCACGATCATCAGGTTCTCGGCCCGGTAGCGCGGGTCCTCGGCCAGCGACGCTCGCCGCTGCTCGTCCTCGGCCGGGGTGCCCCCGCGCGGCGTGGTCCCCTTGATCGGACGGGTCTCGAGCCGGCGGTGCCGGTCCAGGGTCGCGTAGCGCTCCGGGCTCGAGCTCAGCAGGCGGGTCCCGTGGTGCTGCAGGAACCCGGCGTACGGCGCGGGGCTCAGCGTGCGCAGCCGGAGGTACGCGGCGACCGGGTCGAGGGGCGAGTCGACCTGCTCGCGGTAGGTCAGGTTCACCTCGTAGCTGTTGCCGGACCGCAGCTGGCGCTGCACCTCGTCGTACGCCCGAGCGTAGGCCGCCGGCACCTCCGCCGCCGCGAGCCCCACCGCGGCCCCCGGGTCGGCGTCCGGCACCCGGGTCGCCGTGGTGGGCGCGGGATGGTCGACGACCAGCGGGTCGCGGATCCGCATCCAGACCGCGTCGGGGACCCGGTCCGGCCCGCCCGCGGGGGCGACCAGGGCCGGCAGGTCCGGACGGCACGCGTAGCCGAGGTAGCCGACCCAGCTCACCGCCGGGTCCCCGGCGTCCGCGGCGAGGGCCTCCGCCAGGGTCTCGAACACGTCGTCGCCGACCGGCTCGGCGCGTCCGTGCTGGTGCCGGGTGACCACTCGCGCGGCGGCGTCGTAGGTCAGCGACACGTCCTCGTCGCGCAGCGCCCCGAGCAGCGAACGGCGCCCCGACCAGGGCCGGGAGCCCCCGCCGTCCAGCCAGAACATCCGCGGGTGCCGGGCCGCGAGGTCGCGGAACGTCGCCTCGACGCTCACGACCGTGCCAGGAAGTTCGCGACGAGCAGGGCGCCGTGCTCGGTCAGGATCGACTCGGGGTGGAACTGCACGCCCCACAACGGCTTCTCGACGTGCGCCACGCCCATCACCACCCGACCGTCCGGGCCCGCGCACCAGGCCGTCGCGGCCAGCACCTCCGGCAGCGCCACCGCGGCCAGCGAGTGGTAGCGCACCGCCCGGAACGGGGACGGCACCCCCGCGAACAGGCCGGCCCCGCCGTGCTCCACGACGGCCACCTCGCCGTGCGCCGGGGCGACCCGCGCCACCCGGCCGCCGTACGCCGAGACCAGGCCCTGCATGCCGAGGCAGACGCCGAGCACCGGGACCTCGGCGCGCAGCAGCAGGTCGCGTCCGGCGGAGAAGTCCGCCACGTCGTCGGGGTTGCCCGGTCCCGGGGAGAGCACCACGTGCGAGAAGCCGCCCGCGAGCACGGCGTCCGCGTCGACCTCGTCGTGCTCGACCACCGTCGGGAGGTCGCCGCCGACCGTGGCCAGCAGGTGCACCAGGTTCCACGTGTAGGAGTCGTGGTGGTCGACCACCACCACCCGGGCGCGGGTCACCGTCGGGCCGGTTCTCGCAGCAGGTCGAGGACCAGGTCGTGGATCAGGTCGTAGCCGTGCTCGGTGAGGATCGACTCCGCGTGGAACTGGATGCCGCGGAAGTGCGGCCCGGTGACCTGGTGGATGTCACCGGTGGCCGGGTCGGCGGCGACCCGCACGCCCTCGGGCAGCGGACCGCCGGCCCGCCCGACGAAGGTGTTGTAGAAGCCGACGTTCTCCTCGCGACCCTGCAGGTCCACCCGCGACTGGGTGCCCTGGAACACGATGTCCTTGTAGGCGAGCGGGATCCCGAGCCGGTCGCAGAGCACCTGGTGGCCCAGGCAGACCGCCAGGAACGGTTGCCCGGAGGCGAGCAGGCCGTCGACCGCGGCGCGGAACGCGGCGATCTTCGGGTGGACGGCGGCGCGCGGGTCGCCCGGCCCGGGCCCGACGACCACCAGGTCGTAGCCCTCGAGCGCCCCCGGGGTGACGTCCTCGTGGCGCACCACGCTCGAGGTCATCCCGAGCACTGCGAGCAGGTGCCGGAGCATGTTCACGAAGTCGTCCTCGCCGTCGAGGATGACCGCGCTCCTGCCCTTCAGCTCGGGCGCCGGCGGCGATCCGCCCTGGTCGGTGAGCCAGAACTTGCTCAGCCGCTGGTTGCGGGAGGCGAGCGCGATCAGCACGTCCTCGTCGCGGGTCAGCTCCGCGACCCCGTCCGGGGCCGAGGTGGCCGCGGGCACCAGCCCGAACGCGGTGAGGATGCCCGCCGCCTTCGCGTGCGTCTCGGCCACCTCGTAGGACGCCTTCGAGTCGCGGACCAGGGTGGCGCCGGCGGTCACCTTCAGCGCGCCCCCGGGGCTCACGTCGGCGGTGCGGATCACGATCGGCGAGTCGGCGGTGGGCCGGCCCTGCCGGTCCCGGCCGAGCAGCGCCAGCGCCGCGCCGTAGTAGCCGCGGCCCTCGGGCTCGTACTTCCTGATCAGCCGGCAGGCGTTCTCCACCGGCGACCCGGTCACCGTCGCGGCGTACATCGTGTCCCGCAGCACCTCCCGCACGTCGCGTGAGGTGCGCCCGGCGAGCAGGTACTCGGTGTGCACCAGGTGCGTCATCGGCTTGAGGAACGGGCCGAGCACCTGGCCGCCCTCGTTGCAGATGTCGCACATCATCTTCAGCTCCTCGTCGACGACCATGAAGAGCTCGTAGATCTCCTTCTCGTCGGCGAGGAACTCCAGCAGCCGCTCCTTGCGCAGCTCCGGGTCGTCGAGGCCCTTCAGCCGGAAGGTGCCGCTGATCGGGTTCATCCGCACGTCGCCGCCGTGCACGGACACGTGCCGCTCGGGGCTGGCGCCGACCAGGTAGCGGTCGCCGGTGAAGAAGCAGTACGTCCAGTAGGCCCCGCGCTCGCGCTCGAGGAGCCGCCGGAGCACCGTGAGCGCCTTGGCCGGGCCCCAGTCCTCCAGCTGCGCCCGGTAGTGCCGGCCGACGACCAGGTTCGCGCCCTCCCCGTTGCCGATCTCGTCGCGGATGATGGCGTCCACCACGACGCCGTACTCCTCGTCGGTGGTCTCGAACCCGCCCCGGTCGCTGAACCCGACCTCCTCGTCGGGCAGCGCCGCGAGCAGCGCGGCCAGCGGGACCTCGAGCTCGTCCTCGATGTCGACCACGGCCAGCGGGGTGCCGTCGTCGTGCGCCTGGAAGCCGCGCTCGGTGACCTGCCGGAACGGCACCGCGAGCAGCCGGTCGAACCGCCGGCCCTCGTCGGGTGCGCCCTCCTCCAGGGGTACGTCGAGCAGGGACCCGACCACCGAGCGGGAGCCGCCGATCAGGGTCACCGTCGCGGAGTCACGCAGCCGGATCGCGGCCCACGCCTCGTGCCCCTGGATCGCACTCAGCGCGGCGGCAGCGTCGGGAGCCGGGGGGGTCATGCGAAGACGCTACCAACCGTCGGCCGGGTGGGACCGTGCGTCCCAAACCCGCTGCGCACCGCAGACTGGGGCCACGCGCCGGTCCGGCTCCCCTCGCCGCGCCGGCCGGGGACCGGGGTGCTACCGGTGGGCGGGCGGGCGCTCGTCGCGCAGGTACCAGACCACCCAGGTGACGGGGAAGAGCAGGCCACTGAGCACGACGAGTGGTCTGCTGCCTCCGCGGCGGGCCGCCCCCAGCCCGGTGAGCAGCGCCAGCGGAACGGCGACCGCGCCGAGCACGCACAGCGTCATCACCCGGGCGGCATCCACGACCCTCAGTCTCCCGCCGTCGCCCCGCCGCGCCGCCGGCGAATCCGGGAGCCGGAGCCAGTCACACCGACGATGCCGAGGCGGGGTGCCCTACCCGCGATTCTCGTCAGGCCACCGCACCAGGCCCATCGCGTCGGCGTGTCGAAGCACGTCCGCGTGGATCGGGTCCTCCTCCTCGAGGTAGTCGGCAGCCGCCGGCGCCGGCAGAGTCAGCACGTCCACGACGTTTCCCCATCGGCCGGGTTGGTGGGAGCTCCTACGATGCGTACGGCTGTCACGGCATAGGCCCACAACGCTCGCGGGTGCGGCAGATGCGGCCGATACGGCCTCTCCCGGTTGCTGTCCGCGATGTGTGCGGAGAAGTAGCGGGGCTCGCCGTGAAGTGCCGCACCTGCTTCTTCCATCGGCTCGCGGCGCGCGAGGTCGCGGAGGGGCTCGCCCGGCTCGCGCATTCCCCCCGGGAGGAACCGCCACCCTTGCTCGCTGCGGCAGACCACGACCTTCTCGTCCGCGGTGACCGCCACCAGGTGGAGGCGCGACACGAGCTCGTCTGCGGCGGGCTCCATGGTGTACCGGATACGACAGTCCGCGTAGTCGACGTGGCTGTCTCGGAACAAGTCCTGGGAAGCGCAGGCGCCACGGGTCGGTGTCGCGACTCATCGGACAACCGTGCCAGAGCAGGCGGCCGGCACCGAGAACCCCGTCCTGCGTTGATCCCGACCCACTCGTGAGGTTGGGATGGGAACAGGTGTTCGGTTGTGGTCTAGACCGGTGTGCTGGAGTGTCGGTGGCGGCTGGTTGAGTTCGTGACATGACCACGACGTTCCCACCCGAAACCGGGGCCCCGACCGAGTCATCGACCGGGTCCCCCGCCGGTCCGGCCGGAGTGGTGGCGAGCGCGCGGGAGCAGGTGGCCGGCCTGGTCGACGAGCTCTGGGCGGCGAAGCGTCCCGAGGACCTGCTAGCGGTGAACGCCGAGATCGAGAGGCTGCGTTCGGTGCTGGCCGCGGTGCAGGTCGAGGTCGCGGTGGAGATCGAGGCCGGCGAGGCGGCGAAGTCGGACGGCTGGGCGAGCCCGGCCGACTACCTGACCCACCTGGCCGGCGGTCGCCGCGGCTCGGGGCGCCGGCTGCTGCACACCGGCGCGGCGTTGTGCGGCGAGCGCCCGCGCACGCTGGCCGCGCTGCGCGCCGGCGCGATCTCCATCGAGCAGGCCGAGGTGGTCGTGCGAGTCATCGACAAGCTCCCGGTCGCGACCGGGGTCCGCGACACCGCCGAGACCGCGCTGCTCCAGGCCGCCCGGTCCCTGGACGCCACCGAGCTCACCAAGGCCGGGGACGCGCTGCTGGAGCTGCTCGACCCGGACGGGCACGAGCGGCGCGAGGAGGCCAGGCTCGACAAGCTGGAGCGCTCGGCGCACCTGAACCGGTTCCTGTCGATCGTCGAGGACGGCCTGGGCGGGGTGCGGGTCAAGGGCCGCGGCACCGTCGAGGACGCCGCGGTGCTCAAGACCGCGCTCGCCGCGTTGTCCGCGCCCCAGCCGTCGACCGACCCCGAGTGCGGTCTGGAGGCCACCGACCCCCGCGACCACGGCGCCCGCACCTGGGACGCCTTGGTCGAGGCCTGCCAGCGGCTCGCCGACGCCCGGCTGCTGCCCACCGACCACGGCATGAAGCCCCGGGTGCTGGTCACCATCGACCTCGACCGCCTGCGCGGCCGGCTCGGCACCGCCACCCTGGACACGGGCGAGACCCTCTCGACCGCCGCGGTCCGCAAGCTGGCCTGCGACGCCGAGATCATCCCCGCGGTCCTCGGCAACGCCGGCGCGGTGCTCGACGTGGGCCGTGCCCAACGCCTCGTCACCGCCGCGATCTGGACCGCCTTGGTGGTCCGCGACCGACACTGCCGGTTCCCCGGCTGCCGACGACCCCCGATCGCGTGCGACGCCCACCACCTGGTCCACTGGGCCGATGGCGGCCCCACCAGCCTGGACAACCTGGTGCTGCTGTGCCGGGCCCACCACACCATGCTCCACACCACCGGCTGGCGGGTCCGGCTCAGCCCCACCGACCGGCTGCCCGAGTTCAAGCCCCCACCCGGTCGCCACCGGCTCACCCCCGAGCACCGAGCCCGCTTGCACGAGCACGACGACTGGATCCGGGAACGACAACGCACGTGACGGTCGCCCTCCCGGGTCACCCGCGGATCTCGACTCCCGACGGTAACCCGCCTCGTGGGGCCACCCCGCCGGCGGCAGGCGCCGTGACGTGCGCTCGACGCACGCGTCGCTGCCGCGCGGCCTCGGCCGCTCAGGCCTGTTCGACGAGCATCATCCGCTGCGTCGCGCGGGTCAGCACCACGTAGAGCGTGGCCCGACCCGTCACCGACTCGGCCTCGATCTCCCCCGGCTGCACGACCACGATCCCGTCGAACTCCAGGCCCTTGGTGTCGAGCCCGGTGAGCACCGCGATCCGGGCGTTCGCGCCACCTGCGGCGGCCTCGGCGTGCTCGGGCCAGGACGCCAGCCAGGCCTCGGCCTCGGCGCGGCGTGCGACCGGCACCACGATGCCGACCGTGCCCTCGACGGCGTCCGTGAGCTCGGTGACCGCGTCCCGCACGCCAGCGCCGAGCTCGGTGACACCGCGCTCCTGCGGCTCGACGCCGGTGGAGCGCACCGCGTGCGGCAGGTCCGCGTCCAGCCCCACCCGGCTGGCGTAGCGGGCCGCGAAGTCGTAGATCTCCGAGCTGTTCCGGTAGTTCGTGGACAGGTGGAAGTCGTGGCGCGCCTTCTCCCCGAGCGCGTCCTCGCGCGCCCGGGACGCCTCCTCCGGCACCGGCCACGACGACTGCGCCGGGTCGCCGACGATGGTCCAGGTCGCCATCCGGCCGCGGCGGCCGACCATCCGCCACTGCATCGGGGTCAGGTCCTGTGCCTCGTCGACCAGCACGTGCGCGTAGCCGTCGTCCTCGGTGCGCACCGTGGTGCGCGGCCCCCGGGAGAACTCCCGGTCGGTGACCGTGGTGAGCTCGGGCATGTTCTCGTCGACCAGGTGCGCGAGCGGGTCGGGCTCGTGCTCGTTGCGCTCCGGCACGTCGCCGAGCAGGTAGCGCAGCTCGTCGACCAGGGCGACGTCCTCCACCGAGAAGCCGCCGTCCTCGCCCGCCCAGGACCGCGTGAGCACCGCCTGCTCGTCCGGGGGCAGCACGTCCTCGGCGACCCGACCGAGCAGCTCCGGGTCCCGCAGCCAGCGCAGCACCTCCGTCGCGTCGAGCGGGGGCCACCAGGCCAGCGCGAACTCGACGAACGCCCGGTCGCCGAGCATCGCGTCGACGAACTCCTCCTTGCCGCGGGCCCGGCCGCGCTCACCGGTGACCTGGCGCCACATCGCGTCGAGCAGGGCGGAGGCAACGCGCGGGATCTGCCGGTTGCGCTTGCCCTGGCCGAGCAGCTGCCGGCGGACCTGGTTCAGCTCGCGGCCGGTGAGCACGATCGTGTCGTCGCGGTAGAACACCCGCAGCTCGCGCGGAGCGTCCGGCACCGGCTGGCGCGCCGTACGCCGCAGCACCTCCACCATCCGCGCCGCGCCCTTCACGTCGGCCACCGCCGGGTCGTCGTGCCGGACCGCCTTGACACCGTCGACGACCTCACCGACCGACCGGAGGGCGACCGCGGTCTCCCCCAGCGAGGGCAGCACCCGCTCGATGTAGCGCATGAACACCCCGGACGGGCCGACGACGAGCACGCCGCCGCTCTCGTAACGGCGCCGGTCGGAGTAGAGCAGGTACGCCGCACGGTGCAACGCCACCACCGTCTTGCCGGTGCCGGGGCCCCCGGTGATCGACACCACGCCCTTGCCGGGCGCGCGGATCGCCTTGTCCTGCTCGGCCTGGATGGTGGCCACGATGGAGTGCATGGTGCGGTCGCGGGCCCGGGACAGCTGGGCCATCAGGGCGCCCTCGCCCACGATGGGCAGCACGTCCGCCGCCGGCGCGTCGGGGTCGAGCAGGTCGTCCTCGACCGCGACCACCTTCGCGCCCGAGCAGCGCAGCACCCGGCGCCGGACCACGCCCTGGGGTTCGGCGGCGGTTGCCTGGTAGAACACCGCCGCGGCCGGCGCGCGCCAGTCCACCAGCAGCGAGTCGCGGTGCTCGTCACGCAGCCCGATCCGGCCGATGTACCGCGGCCCCTCGTCGTCGTGGGCGAGGTCGATCCGCCCGAAGACCAGCCCCTCGTGGGCGGCGTTCAGGGTGGCGATGCGCCTGGCGGCCTGGAAGACCATCGCGTCCCGCTCGACGAGGCCGCCCTCGTGGCCGAGGCTGCCGCGGCCGTGGCCCTCGCGGGCCAGTGCCTCGGCGTTCTTCGTGGAGGTCTCGAGCTGGCGGTAGACCCGGTCCACGAAGTCCTGCTCGTGGGCGATCTCCTGCTGCGTCACGGCATCCTGTGCGACGTCAACGGACAAGACTTCACCGTCTCCTGGGTGGTGCGAACGGTTTGGGCAAGTCGTCAACTCTACCCCGTCACCGCGCCTGTCCGTCGCGGAAACCGTCATTCCGGGACGCCGGGGTCTTGCTTTGCCCCCTTGGGCGCCGGGCGGCCTGCGCGGCCTCCGGCGCGGGGCCACCTGCGCGGGACGACCGGCGCGGGAGCGCTCGGGGGGCTGCTGGTCTCCGCCCGGGTGCGGCCGGCTACTTCTTCCGGTTGAGGAAGGCCAGCATGGCGGCCTTCGCCTCCTCGGAGCCGAACAGCCGCGCGGACAGCTTCGCCAGGTCGTCGCCGTGGCGCTCGATGCTCTCGACGAGGTGCCGGCCGATGAGCTGCTTGGTCTCGCGCAGCCCCTGCGGGTTGCCCTTGGCGAGGTTCGCGCAGACCTCGTCGACCTCGACGTTCAGCTCGTCCTCGTGCACCGCGGTCGTGACCAGGCCCATCCGCTCCGCCGCAGTGCCGTCGAACACCTCGCCGGTCAGGAACGTGCGGGCCGATGCCCGGTCGGTCATCCGCGGCAGCACCGACAGGGAGATCGCGGCGGGCGTCAGCCCGAGGCGCACCTCGGTGAACGCGAACGTCGCGTCGGTCGCGCTGACCGCGATGTCGGAGGCGGCCACGATGCCGATGCCGCCGGCACGCACGTTGCCGTGCACCCGGCTCACCACCGGCTTGGCGAGCGTGGCGATCCGGCGCTGCAGCTCGACGAGCACGCCCGCCGCCTTCTCCATCCCGTCCTCGCTGGCCTCGGACAGGTCCGCGCCCGAGCAGAACGTCCGGCCCTCGGCACGGATCAGCACCACCTTGACGTCGTCGTCGGCCTCGGCCCGCTCCAGGCCGGCGAACAGCTCGGTGACCAGCTGCCTCGAGAGCGCGTTGCGGTTGTGCTGGGAGTCCAGGATCAACGACGCGACGTGGTCGTCGACCCGGTAGTGGACCAGCTCGTCGGGCTGCGGCTCGTCGGTCATCCGTCGTGCTCCTTCTGCGTCGGCCGGGACGTCATACGTTGTGGTCGCCATGACAGCCGGACTGTATGACGTCCCGGCGGACGTCATACGAGCTGGTCGCTGTCACAGCCACAACGTATGACGTCCGCGGGGGTGGGTCAGTAGGACTTGGGCAGGCCGAGGGAGTGCATGCCCACGAAGTTCAGGATCATCTCCCGGGACACCGGTGCGATCCGGCCGGCGCGGGCGGCGACCAGCAGCCCGGCGACGCCGTACTCCTGGGTGATGCCGTTCCCGCCGTGCGCCTGCACGGCCCGGTCCGCCGCGTCGCAGGCTGCCTCGGCGGCGGCGTACTTCGCCATGTTGGCGGCCTCACCTGCGGCGATCTCGTCGGCACCGCCGCCCGTGGCAGCGTTGTCGTAGAGCGCCGCCGCCTTCTGGGTCATCAGCCGGGCCAGCTCGATCTCGATCTTCGACTGCGCCAACGGGTGCGCGAGGCCCTGGTGGCTGCCGATCGGCGCCCCGAACACCTCCCGCTCCTTGACGTAGGCGACCGCCTTGTCCAGGGCGTAGCGGGCCAGCCCGGTGGAGAACGACGCGGCCATGATCCGCTCCGGGTTCAGCCCGGCGAACAGCTGCACCAGCCCGGCGTCCTCGTCCCCGACCAGGGCGTCCGCCGGCAGCTTCACGTCGTCGATGAACACCGAGAACTGCTGCTCGGGGCTGACGATCTCCATCGGGATCGGCGTGTACTCGAACCCCGGCGCGTCGGTGGGCACCACGAACAGGCACGGCTTGAGCTTCCCGGTTCGCGCGTCCTCGGTGCGCGCCACCACCAGCACGTTCGCGGCCTCGTCCACCCCGGAGATGTAGATCTTGCGGCCGTTGAGCACCCAGCCGTCCGCCTCGCGGCGAGCCGTGGTGGTGATGTTGTGCGAGTTGGTGCCCGCGTCGGGCTCGGTGATCGCGAACGCCATCGTCGCGGTGCCGTCGCAGAGACCGGGCAGCCAGCGCTGCTTCTGCTCCTCGGTGCCGAACCGCGAGATGACGGTGCCGCAGATCGCCGGCGAGACCACCATCATCAGCAACGGGCAGCCCTGCGCGGCGAGCTCCTCGCAGACCGCGGCGATGTCGCCGATGCCGCCCCCACCGCCGCCGTACTGCTCGGGGATGTTGATCCCGAGGTAGCCGTTCTTGCCGATCGCCAGCCACAGGTCGGTGGTCTTGCCGCCGCTGCGGGCCGCCTTCGTGAAGTACTCCCGGCCGTAGCCGCCGGCCAGCCTGGCGACCTCCCGGCGGAGCGCACGCCGCTCCTCGGACTCGGTGAACGCGATCTGCTCGGTCATGGGTTCTCTCCCTCGGTTGCATCGGTGTCGCTCGGGTGGTCCTCGGCCCGTACGACGGCCAGCACGGCGCCGGCCGCGACCTGGGCCCCGACCCTCACGGGCAGGTCGGTGACCACGCCGTCGGTCGGGGCGGCCACGGTGTGCTGCATCTTCATCGCCTCGAGCACGAGCACGGGCTCCCCGGCGCTCACCCGCTGGCCGGGCTGCACTGCGACCGAGATCACCGAGCCCGGCATCGGCGCGAGCAGCGACCCGGTGGCGACCTGGTCGGCGGGGTCCACGAAGCGCGGGAGCCGACGCAGCGCGACGTGCCCCAGCGACGACTCGACGTCGACGCGGTCCGGGGCGGCGGGGTCGACGTACACCTCGAACCGCCGCGTCACCCCCGAGTTGTCAGGCGCTGCGTCCGCCATGGCGTCCTCACCGCCTGACAACTCGGTGAGCAGGACGTGGGTGGCGGTCGCTTCGAGCACCTCCAGCACCTGGGGGTCGTCGGGGTCCGCGCTGCGGTAGCCCGACCGGCCGCCGTACCACCGCACCTCCAGCTCGGCGCCCCCGGCGTCGAACCGGGTGAGCAGCGGCTGCGCCGCAACGTTGCGCCAACCGACCGGGATCCGGGGCTGCACCGCGCGGTGCGCCTTGTCCCGCTCGGCGAGCGCCACCGCCGCGGCGAAGGCGCTGACCCGGGTCGCGGCGGCGTCCGCGGCCGGCCGCGCGAGCGCCACCGGGTCGTACCGGTCGAAGAAGTCGGTGCTCACGTCGCCGGCGACCACGGCCTCGTGCCGGAGCACGTTGACCAGCAGGTCGCGGTTCGTGGTCACCCCGTGGATCCGCGCCCTCGCCAGCGCGCCCGCCAGCCGCCGCAGCGCCTGCTCGCGGGTCGGCGCCCAGGCGACCACCTTGGCCAGCATCGCGTCGTAGTGGGTGCCGACCTCGTTGCCCGCCTCGAACCCGGAGTCGATGCGCAGGCCGTACGACGCGGGGACGGCGAACTCGGTCGGCGACGCCGCGAGGTCGAACCGGGACAGCCGACCGCTCTGCGGCTGCCAGCCCGCCGTCGGGTCCTCGGCGTAGAGCCGCACCTCGACCGCGTGACCGCGCGGCGCCGGGGCGCCGGGGTCGGTTCCACGTGGAACCTCGGCCTCGCGGACGGAGCCGCCCTCGGCGACCGCGATCTGCAGCGCCACCAGGTCCACCCCGGTAACGCACTCGGTGACCGGGTGCTCGACCTGGAGCCGGGTGTTCATCTCCAGGAACCAGAAGTCCGTCGCGCCCGACCCGGACAGCAGGAACTCCACGGTGCCCGCGCCGACGTAGGAGATCGCCTCGGCGGCCTTGCGCGCGGCCTCGTGCAGCGCGGCCCGGGTCTCGTCCGAGAGCCCCGGCGCCGGGGTCTCCTCGACGACCTTCTGGTGCCGGCGCTGGATCGAGCAGTCACGTTCGCCGAGGACGAGCACCTGGCCGTGCCGGTCGCCGACGACCTGCACCTCGACGTGCCGGCCGCGCTCGACGTACGGCTCGCAGAACACCGTCGGGTCCCCGAACGCGGACGCGGCCTCGTCGGCGGCCTGCGCGACGGCGCCGCCGACCTCCTCGAGCGTCCGCACCACCCGCATGCCGCGGCCGCCGCCGCCGGCAGAGGCCTTCACCAGCAACGGCAGGTCGGCGGCGGTGACCACGTCCGGTGAGAGCTCCTCCAGCACGGGCACCCCCGCCGAGGCCATCAGCTTCTTGGCCTCGACCTTCGAGCCCATCTGGTCGATCGACGCCGGCTCCGGCCCGACCCAGACCAGGCCCGCCTCGATGACCCGCCGGGCGAAGTCGGCGTTCTCCGACAGGAAGCCGTAGCCGGGGTGCACCGCGTCGGCACCGGCGGCGAGCGCCGCGGCCACCAGCAGGTCCGCGCGCAGGTACGTGTCCGCGGGGGTGCTGCCCGGGAGCCGGACGGCGGCGTCGGCCTCCCGCACGAACGGCAGGTCCGCGTCCGCGTCGGAGTGCACCGCCACCGTCTCGATCCCCAGGTCCCGGCAGGTGCGGAACACCCGCCGGGCGATCTCCCCCCGGTTCGCGACCATGAGCCGTCTGATCCGCGTCATTCAGTCCTCCGTCAACGTGGCCGGCTCGGGGACCCGGGCATCGTGCCGCGTCGCTGGGACGCGGCCGGACGGGCGCCCGCAAGGAGCGTCAAAGGGCTTGGCCGCGGCGCCGGCAGCGTTCAACGACCAGGCAGAGAGCCGCCCGAGCGACGCGCCGCCCAAGCGACGGCGGGTGCCCGGGAGGCCGCCGGGAGGGCCGAGGCGATGAGTGTGCACGGTCACTCCCCTCACATCCTGAAGACGCCGAAGCGGTCGGTCCCCTGGATCGGGGCGTTGTCGATGACGGACAGGCAGATCCCGAGCACGGTCCGGGTGTCGCGGGGGTCGATCACCCCGTCGTCGTACAACCGCCCGGAGAGGAAGAACGGCAGCGACTCGGCCTCCACCTGGTCCTCGACGTACGTGCGCAACCCCGCGTCGGCCTCCTCGTCGTACACCTCGCCCTTCGACTCGGCGGCCGCACGGGCCACGATCGAGAGCACACCGGCGAGCTGCTGCGGCCCCATCACCGCGGACTTCGCCGACGGCCAGGTGAACAGGAACCGCGGGTCGTAGGCGCGCCCGCACATGCCGTAGTTGCCGGCACCGTAGGAGGCTCCCATCATGATCGAGATGTGCGGCACCGTGGAGTTGCTGACCGCGTTGATCATCTGGGCGCCGTGCTTGATGATGCCGCGCTGCTCGTACTCACGGCCGACCATGTAACCGGTGGTGTTGTGCAGGAACAGCAGGGGTACGTCGACCTGGTTGGCGAGCTGGATGAACTGCGCGGCCTTCTGCGACTCCTCGGAGAACAGCACGCCCTGCGCGTTGGCGAGGATGCCGACGGGGTGGCCGTGCACCCTCGCCCAGCCGGTGACCAGCGACGGGCCGTAGAGCGGCTTGAACTCGTCGAACGCCAGCTCGTTGCCCACGCCCGCCCCGTCGCAGATCCGGGCGACCACCTCGCGCGGGTCGAACGGCTCCTTGAGGTCCTCCGGGATCAGGTCGAGCAGCCCCTCGGGGTCCGCGTCCGGCTCCGCGTACCCCGTAGCGTCATACGTAGTGGTCGCAGTAGCAGCCGGATCGTATGACGTCCCGGGGTTGGCCTTGCGCCAGTTCAGCCGGGCCACGATCCGGCGGCCGATCCGCAGTGCGTCGTGCTCGTCGACGGCGAGGTAGTCGGCCAGCCCGGAGGTGCGGGCGTGCATCTCCGCGCCGCCGAGCGACTCGTCGTCGGACTCCTCGCCGGTGGCCATCTTCACCAGCGGCGGGCCGCCGAGGAACACCTTGGCCTGTTCCTTGACCATCACCACGTAGTCGCTCATCCCCGGCACGTACGCGCCGCCGGCGGTCGAGTTCCCGAACACCAGCGCGATCGTCGGCGTCTTCGCCGCGCTCGCCTTGGTCAGCCCCCGGAACAGCTCGCCGCCGGGGATGAAGATCTCCTTCTGGCTGGGCAGGTCCGCGCCGCCGGACTCGACCAGGTTCACGCTGGGCAGCCGGTTCTCCCGGGCGATCTGCGCGGCCCGGAACAGCTTCTTGACCGTCCACGGGTTGCTGGCGCCGCCGCGCACGGTCGGGTCGTTGGCGATGATCATGCACTCGACGCCCTCGATCACGCCGATCCCGGTGACCACGCTCGCACCCACCTTGTAGTCGCTGCCCCAGCCGGCCAGCGGGGACAGCTCCAGGAACGCGGAGCCCTCGTCGACCAGCAGCTCGATCCGCTCGCGGGCCAGCAGCTTGCCGCGCTTGTGGTGCCGGTCGACGTACTTCTCGCCGCCGCCCGCGGCCGCCTTCGCGTGCTCCTCCTCGAGCGCCGCGAGCTTCTCCAGCATCGCCTCGCGGCGGGTGCGCTCCGGCGCAGGCGCGCTCATCGTGCGTACCCCAGCAGCCGGGCGTTCAGGTCGTTGAGCACTTCGGTGGCTCCTCCTCCGATTCCGAGGATCCGGGCGTCGCGGTAGGCCCGCTCCACCTCGGTCCCGTGCATGTAGCCGGTGCCGCCGTGCAGCTGGACGGCCCGGTCGACGACGTACGTGCAGGCCTCGACGGCGGTGGCCTTGGCGTGCAGCGCCTCCACCAGCGGGTTCTCCCCGGCCGCGTAGCGGCGGGCCACCTCGCGGGTGTAGCTGCGCGCGACGTCCACCCGGCGGTGCATCTCCACCAGGGTGTGCCGGACGACCTGGTTCGCGGCCAGCGGCCGGCCGAAGGTCTCCCGTCGGGTGCAGTAGTCGGCGGTCAGCTCGAGCGCCCGGGCGGCGATGCCGTAGCCGTGCGCGGCGAGCGCGAGCCGCTCCACCACGAACGCCTGCGCGATCTGCCCGAAGCCGGAGCCCTCCTCGCCGACGAGGTTGGCGGCCGGCACCCGCACGTCGGTGAACGACAGCTCGGCGGTGTCCGAGCAGTGCCAGCCCATCTTGGCCAGCGACCGGGTCACCTCGAACCCGGGCGTGCCCTTCTCGACGACCAGCAGGCTGATCCCCCGGTGCCCGGGCCCGCCGGTGCGGACCGCGGTGGTGACGAAGTCCGCACGCACCCCCGAGGTGATGAACGTCTTCGCCCCGTTGACCACGTAGTGGTCGCCCCCGCCGTCGGATCGCCGTACGGCGGTGGTGCGGAGGTTCGCCACGTCGGACCCGCCGCCGGGCTCGGTGATCGCGAGCGACCCGATCGACTCGCCGGCCAGCGTGGGCCGCACGAACCGGTCCACGAGGTCCGAGCTGCCGGCGGCGACGATGTGCGGCAGCGCGATGCCCGAGGTGAACAGCGCGGCCAGCAGCCCGCTCGACGCGCCGGCCCCGGTGAACGCCTCGCTCACCGCGAGCGCGTCGAGGAACGTGCCGCCGCTGCCGCCGAGCTCCTCCGGCACGCCGAGGCCGAGGAACCCGAGCTTCGCCGCCTTCGCGTGCAGCTCGCGGGGCACCTCGCCCGCCTCCTCCCACGCCTGCAGGTGCGGGGCCACCTCGGCGGCCACGAAGGCCCGTGCGCTGGCCATCAGCGCCCGCTGCTCCTCGCTCCAGAAGCTCATCGCTGCCCTTCCTCCGGTCGTGCCGGCTCGGCGCCGTCGCGGAGCAGCTCCTCCGGGACGTCGACGTACCGCGACCGCACCCACTCGCCGAGCGCCTTGGCCTGCGGGTCGAACCGGCTCGACGCGGCGACACCCTCGCCGAGCAGCCCGTGGAGCACGACGTTGACCCCGCCGAGGTTCGGCAGCGCGAAGACCTCCACGTCGAGGTCGGCAGCCTCGGGCACCAGCTCCTTGACACGTGCCGGCGTCACGAAGTGCAGCAGCCACGCGACCCGGTCCGACCGGTCGGTGGCGTCCCTCGCCCACAGCCCCACGTTCGCGTCCCCGCCCTTGTCCCCGCTCCGGGCGTGCACGATGAGGCCAAGCGGCACGCGTCGAGTCGCGGCCGGCGCCGATCTGGAGTGGGTCGCGTGGACGGAGCCGTCGGGCGCAGAACGCCGGAGAGGGCGAGGCTTTGGCTCGGGCACGGCGGGCGAGCGAGGAACGAGCGAGCGGGTGTCCTCGCCCTCTTCGTCGGGCGGAGTCCGGCGGCGCCCCTCCCCGACCAGCTCCCCGTCGAGCCACGCCCGCTGCTCGACCTCCGCGCGGTCGACGTAGGCGGGGCGGTAGACGCCGTACGGCGTGCCGGGCGCGGGCGGCGCGGTGAGCGTGAAGCCCGGGTACGACGCGAGCGCGAGCTCGACCAGCGGCGCGGTGAACGCCTTGCCGACGACCTGCGGGTCGGGGTCGCGCACCACGCAGCGCAGCCGGCAGCTGGCCGCCTCCTCGGTGTCCGCGTCCGCGCGGTCGGTGCGGGCCAGCGACCACTCGACCGACGCGGGCGGGTGGGCGGCCAACGCGGCCTCGACCTGGGCGCGGACCCAGGCGGCCTTCTCGTCGATGTCGAGCCCGACCAGGACCAGCTCGGCCTGGTTGCGGAAGCCGCCGAGCTCGTTGACGCAGACCTTGAGCCGCTCGGGGGGAGCCTCGCCGGTGACCCCGGAGATCCGCACCCGGTCCGCACCGTCGGGGCTCAGCTCGACCGAGTCGAGGTGGGCGGAGGCGTCGGGGCCGAGGTAGGTCGCGGACTGCACCTCGTAGAGCAGCTGCGCGGTGACCGTGTCGACGGTGACCCGGCCGCCGGTGCCGGGGTGCTTGGTGATCACGCTGGAGCCGTCGGCGGCGAGCTCCGCGAGCGGGAAGCCGAGCGGCCGCGGGTCGGGCTCGAAGCCGGAGAAGTTGCCGCCGGTGGCCTGGGTGCCGCACTCGATGACGTGCCCGGCCACCATCGCGCCGGCCAGCGCGTCGTGGTCGGTGCCGTCCCAGCCGAAGTGCGCCGCGGCGGGCCCGACCACGACCGAGGCGTCGGTGACCCGGCCGGTGACCACGACGTCGGCCCCGGCGGCCAGCGCGGCGGCGATGCCGAACCCGCCGAGGTAGGCGTTCGCGGTCAGCGGCTTGCCCCGGGGTCCGCACAGGCCGAGCTCGTCGGCACGGTCGAGCAGGTTGTCGCCGGTGACGTGGGCGACCCGCACGGACAGCCCGAGCCCGGCGGCCAGCTCGCGGAGCCGCGCGGCCAGCCCTGCGGGGTTGAGCCCGCCGGCGTTGGCGACCAGCCGCACGCCCCGCTCCATGGCGAGCCCCAGGCACTCCTCGGCCTGCTTGAGGAAGGTGCGCGCGTAGCCGAGCGAGGGGTCCTTCAGCTGGTCCTTGCCGAGGATCAGCATGGTCAGCTCGGCCAGGTAGTCGCCGGTCAGCACGTCGAGGGCCCCGCCCTCCAGCATCTCGCGCATCGCGGACAGCCGGTCGCCGTAGAACCCGCTGCAGTTGCCGACCCGGAACACGTCGGTCATCAGCGCACCCGGCCCCGCCGGGGCTCGCGACCGTTGCCGGCCGGGCCCGCGAAGGCCTGCGCGAGGTCCAGCCAGGTGTCGGCGTCGGCGCCGGTCGCCACCAGCTCGAGGTCGTCGCGGTGCGCTCGCTGGGTGACCAGCAGCGCGAAGTCGTGGGCCGGGCCGCGCACGGACTGCGACGCGTCCTCGGGGCCGTACGCGAGCGCCGCGCCGCTGGGCAGCGCGAGCTCGACCCGGAACTCCTCGAGCGGGGCGTCCCTGCCGGCGTTGGCGAACGCGTAGTCGCGGGTGCGCACGCCGAGGTGCACCACGTGCCGCACCCGGTCGTCACGCGGCAGCTCGACCCCGAGCGCGTCGGCGACGTCGCGCCCGTGCGCCCAGGTCTCCATGAACCGGGCGGTCGCCATCGACGTGGCGCTCATCGGCGGGCCGAACCACGGCAGCTTCTGGCCCGCGGGGAGGGTCGCCAGGGTGCGTGCCAGCGCGGCGCGCGCGGACCGCCAGCGGGCCAGCAGCTGGTCGTGCGGTGCGCGTGCCCCGCGCGCCGCCTCGGCGTCGACGAAGCCGTCGGGTTCTCCATCGCCGCGAGCACCACGCGGTCCCAGGCCTGCTTGTCGGTCGCGGCCGCGACGGCGACCTCGTCGGTCCAGGCCAGGTGCGCGACCTGGTGCTTGACGGCCCAGCCCTCGGCCGGGGTCGGGGTGCCCCAGGCGTCCTCGTCGAGCGGCGCGACCAGCGCGTCCAGCTGGTCGCCCTCGCGGGCGAGGTCGGCCAGCACCTCGGTCAGCCTGTCGGCCCGCCCGTCGGTCATCGGTCGCCCTCCTGGTCGTCGAGCCGGAGCCGGTCGTCCAGGGTGCGGGCCCACTGGTCCAGGATCCGGCCGCGCCGCGCGGTGTCGTCGCTGATCGTGTTCGCGAGCCCGAGCCCGCGGACCAGGTCGAGGGTGGCCTGCACCAGCTCCCTGGTGCCCGGGCGGCGCTCGTCGACGCCGAGCAGCTCGACGGTGCGCCGGTGGATCTCCCGGCCGATCCGCTGCTCGAGCGGCGCGACCGCGGCGTGCAGGGCCGCGTCGGTGCGGGCGGCGACCCACAGCTCGAGGGCCGCGGTGAACACCGGGCTGGTGAAGTGGTCGGCCAGCATCTCCAGCACCGCCCGGGTGCGACGTCCGCCCTCGGGCAGCCGGGTCGCGGCGTCGCGCAGCTCGGCCCCGCGGACCTCGGAGAGGTGCTCGACCGCGGCGAGCACCAGGTCGTTCTTCGTCGGGAAGTGGTGCAGCTGGGCGCCGCGGCTCACCCCGGCGCGCTGCGAGACCAGCGTGGTCGACGTACCGCTCCAGCCGAACTCGACCAGGCACTCGACGGTGGCGTCGAGCAGCCGCTGGCGCATCGCCCGGGTGCGCTCCTCCTGCGGGACGCGGGCGGCGGAGGTCGTGGACACCCGCTCATCCTGCAACCGCGAAAACAAACAGTCAAGCCTGACTGTTTTGTCGGGTGCGTCCGGCCGCGGAGCGCGCCGACCGGTGGGAGGATGGGCGCGTGTTCCGCGTGGCGACACCCGCCGACCTGACCGCCCTGCGGGACCTCGAGCGCGCGGCGAACCTGGCGGCGCTGGGCCACGTGTTCCCGCCGGACCGCTACCCGTTCCCCGACGACGCCGTCCTCGCCCGCTGGGCGCTGGTCCTGGACGAGCCCGGCGTGGCCGTGCTGGTGGTGGACGGTGCGGGCCGCCGCGAGGCCCTGGTGGCGTACGCCGCGCACGACGACCGCTCGCTGCGTCACCTGGCCGTGCACCCGACCCGCTGGGGCACCGGCCTGGCCACCGCCGCGATCGCCGTCGCGACGGAGGCGATGGCCCGCCGGGGCGGCCGCGAGGCGGAGCTGTGGTGCCTGGTGGACAACCACCGTGCCCGGCGGCTCTACGAGCACCTGGGCTGGCGCGCGACCCCGGAGCGGCAGGACGCGCCCTGGCCACCGCACCCGGTGGAGCTGCGCTACACCCTGTCGCTGGCCGGGCGCTGAGCCGGTGGCGGCCCCGCTCCGGCGCGACAGCCCGCAGGGCCGCTGGGTGCTGCTGGCCGCGGTCCTCGGGTCCGGGATGGCGCTGCTCGACGGCACCGTGGTCAACATCGCGCTGCGCAGCATCGGCGTCGGCCTGGGCGCGACGGTCGCGCAGCTGCAGTGGGTGGTCAACGCCTACCTGCTCGCGCTCGCCTCGCTGATCCTGGTCGGCGGGTTCCTCGGCGACCGGTTCGGCCGGCGCCGCGCGTTCCTGGTCGGCGTGGCCTGGTTCGCCGCGGCGTCCGCGCTCTGCGGCGCCGCCCAGACCCCCGGCCAGCTGGTCGGCGCGCGGCTGCTCCAGGGTGTCGGGGCCGCGCTGCTGACCCCGGGCAGCCTGGCGATGATCCAGGGCTCGTTCCGGGCCGCGGATCGGGGCCGGGTGATCGGCCAGTGGGCCGGCCTCGGCGGGATCGCGGCGGCGATCGGCCCGCTGCTCGGCGGCTGGGTGATCCAGGCGGCGAGCTGGCGGTGGATCTTCTGGCTGAACGTGCCGGTCGCGGTGCTGGTCGTGCTGGTCGGCCTCCGGCACGTCCCCGAGAGCCGCGACACCGACGCCACCCCCGGCTTCGACCTGCCCGGCGCCGCGCTGGCCGTGCTCGGCCTCGGCGGGGTCACGTTCGCGCTGATCCAGCCGCGCTCCGGGTACGTCGACCTGGTCGCCGTCGTGGGCGTCGCCGCGCTGCTCGGGTTCGTGGCCGTCGAGCACCGCTCGCCGCACCCGCTGGTCCCGCCGCGGCTGTTCGCGTCCCGGGTGTTCTCGGTGGCCAACGCGATGACGCTGCTCACCTACGGCGCGCTCGGCACGATGACCTTCTTCCTGGTGCTGCAGCTGCAGGTCACGGCCGGCTACAGCCCGCTGCAGGCCGGTCTCGCGACGGTCCCGCTGACCGTGGTGATGCTGCTCGGCTCGTCCCGGTCGGGGCAGCTGGCCGCACGGATCGGTCCGCGCCGGCAGCTGTCGGTCGGGCCGGTGCTGTGCGCGGCGGGCACGCTGCTGCTGCGGGGCGTGTCCGGGCAGCACGGCTACTGGGTCGAGGTGCTCCCGGGGCTGCTGGTGTTCTCGCTGGGCCTGGTGACCCTGGTGGCGCCGCTGACCGCGACCGTGCTGGCCGCGGCCCCGGACCGGCTGGCGGGCACCGCCAGCGGCGTCAACAACGCGCTTGCGCGCACCGGGTCACTGCTCGCGGTGGCCGCCCTGCCCGCGCTGGTCGGGATCACCGGCGCGGCCTACCGGGTGCCGGTGCTGCTCACCCGCGGCTACCGGGAGGCGATGCTGGTCTGCACGGTGCTGCTGCTCGCCGGAGGGCTGGTCAGCCTGCTCGGCCTGCCGCGCGGCGTCCTCTGCGGGACGGTCACCGCACCGGCCCGGCAGGCCGAGCCGGCCCGCGACTGACCCGGGTCGGCCTCACCTGCGGGAGGACAGCGCACGGACCCGGCCGAGCAGCCGCGCCGGCAGCTCGGTGCGGGCCGGCTCCTCGCCCCCGGCGCGGGCCCGGGACGCGCGGCGCTCGCGCTCGATCTCGGCGAGGTAGGAGTGGAAGTCCACCTGGATGGTGTGCCGCTTCGAGGCCACGTAGCGCTTGCGCAGCTTCTCGTCGTAGTCGTGGATCTGCGCCCACATCTCCTGGTACGACGGGAGCGCACCCTGGCCGCCGACGAGGTCCGCGACCCACTCGGACTGCGCCTCCGCGAGCGGCATGATCGCGCCGAGCGGCTGGATCAGGCCGACGAAGAACAGCCCCGGGTGCTCCGGGTCGACCACCCGGCGGTACAGGTCGACGTGGTTGTCCTCGGTGCGCACGACCCGGTCGGACAGGAACGGGAAGCTGACCTTGTAGCCGGTGCAGTAGACCACCACGTCGATCTCGGTGGCCGACCCGTCGGCGAAGAAGACCTTGGACCCCTCGAACCGGTCGATGTTCGGCTTGACGGTGATGTCGCCGTGCCCGAGCCGGGTGAGCAGGTCGTCGCTGACCGTCGGGTGGGCGTGCAGCACCGCGTGGTCCGGCTCCGGCAGGCCGTAGTCGGTGAGCCGCCCCTGGGTGAGGCGCAGCATCGCGGCCATGCTCAGCTGCTGCAGCTTCAGCGGCCCGCGCGCGAGCGGGGAGTCGGTGAGGTGGTCGGTGGGCACCCCGAAGAGGAACTTCGGGACGATGTGGGCGCCGCGCCGCATCGCCAGGTAGGTCTCGTCGGCGGTGCGGGAGGCCTCCACCGCGATGTCGCAGGCCGAGTTGCCGATGCCGAGCACCAGCACCCGCTTGCCCGCGAAGATCTCGGGCGTCTTGTAGTAGTGCGCGTGCAGCTGCCGGCCGGGGAAGGTCTCCGCCCCGGGGAACGACGGCTCCGGCCAGCGGGCGTCCCAGTGGTGCCCGTTCGCCACGATCACGTTCGCGTAGCGGCGC
The DNA here is from genome assembly GCA_963728775.1 of uncultured Actinomycetota bacterium. Lineage (GTDB taxonomy): Bacteria > Actinomycetota > Actinomycetes > Propionibacteriales > Nocardioidaceae > Nocardioides_B. The sequence continues at coordinate 230,424 of CAVSLP010000004.1, read as the reverse complement.
ACCTCCGGGTCGAGGGGGTCACCGTGCTCGTTGCTGCCGCGGACCGTGACCAGGTACCGCGCCCCGTCCGTCGTACCGGCCGGGAGGGGCTCGACCTTGACCACCTCGGTGCGGAACCGGATCCGGTCCCGGAAGCCGAAGTGGTCGACGTAGGCGTCGAAGTAGGCGGCGATCTGCCAGTGGCTGGGGTAGTCGGGGTAGTCCTCCGGCATCGGGAAGGTCTTGTACTCCATCAGCTGCCGCGAGGTGTTGATGTGCAGCGAGCGGTACGCCGAGCTCATCTGGTTGTCGTTCTGGTAGCGCCAGTTGCCGCCCACCTCGCTGCCGACCTCGTAGCAGTCGAAGTCGACACCGCGCGCGTGCAGCACCTGGGCGGCGGCGATACCCGAGGACCCGGCTCCGACGATGCAGACCTGCTTGTCCATGACACCCTCTCGTCGCGACGTCACCCCAGGGTGCCAGAACGCGTTGCAGAACGGCAGACCGGTCGGCCACCGGACGTTGCTGCCCGCGGGTCAGAACCTGTTCTAGAGTGCAGGTGTGCCGTTCCCGTCACCGCCTTGGAAGATGCGCGCGCAGATGTGGCTGTCGATGTTCGTGCTCCGCTCCAGCCCGCGCCCGGACCGGCCGCCGGGCCTGTACGGCGCCGCGTTCGTCGACTACCGGGAGGGCAGCCCGCTCACCTACCAGGAGCTGCTCGTCGCACGGCTGGTCCGCGAGGGCCGCAGCCCGCGCGTGCGGATCACCGACATCTGGGTGGACTCCGAGGAGTCCCGGGCCGGCGGCCGCTCGCTGTGGGCCATCCCGAAGGAGCTCGGCGAGCTGTCCCTCGACGAGCACCGGACGGGCCCGTGGGCGCGCACCACCGTCGCGGGCTTCACCGGCGGGCAGCGGCTCGGCACCGGACGGTTCACCGCGGCTGCCACCGCCCCGGTGCGCACCCCGTTCGCGGCCTCGACCTCCCAGGTCCGCGAGGACGGCTCGGTGGTGGTCACCGCGATGCGCGGGAGCGCCAGGACCCTGCCCTGCCGGGGCTCCTGGGACTTCGACCCGCAGGGGCCGCTGGGCTTCCTGCACGGCCGCCGGCCGGTCGCCTCGTTCCGGCTGACCGACCTGCACCTGACCTTCGGCTGACGAGGCGACGCCGGCTACGGACGGGACTCCTCGTCCGGGCCGTGGTCGTGGTGCGCACGCCGCGCGGACTCGCGGATCTCGTACACCTCCGTCGCCAGGCCACCGACGGCGCGCGCGATGTCGCGCACCGCCGTCGTGACGATCGTGGTGACCGTGCCCACCGCGGTCGCGGTCGCCTCGACGGTGTCCTGCAGGGCGTCCTTGCGGATCTCGCCCCTGCTGATGTGGTCCCTCATCCCCTCATGATCGACGGTCCGGCGACCACCGCACAACCGGCGCCGGCTAGCCGGGACCGACCAGCAGGCAGAACGGGTGCCCGGCCGGGTCGGCGAGCACGTACAGGGGCTCACCCTCCTCCGCGGAGCGGTCGAGGAGCAGGGTCGCGCCCAGCGCCTCGGCCCGCCCGCGGTGACGCCGGAGCTCCTCGACGGTGGGCACGCGGAAGTCCATGTGCATCTGCATCGAGACCTCCTCGGACGGCCACGTGGGTCGCCCCATGTCGGTCTTCTGCTGGATCGCGAGCACGCGTCGACCGGCCGAGTCGACCAGCACGAGCCAGTCGGCGTCGTCCTCGCTGCCATCGGTCGGGGGCTCGTCCCACGGGCGGTACTCCAGCCCCAGCAGCTCGCGGTAGAACTCCGCCAGGCCGCGACAGTCGGGAGCGTCGATGGCGGTGTGCATCAGCACCGGAAAGCCGGACACGGCAACCTCCTACGTCGACCCGCGGGACCGCCTCTCGGAGCCTGCGCGCGTCGGCCCCGCAGCCCGCGCTCGCCAGGTTAGCGTCCCCGGGCAAGCGAGACCCGGGCAGCGAGACCCGGGCAGCGAGACCCGGGCAGCGAGACCCGGGGCGTCGGGGGACGCAGTTGCGCTGCGGCACGCCTCCGGACGGCGCAGACTGGGCGCATGTCCTCCTCGCCGCGGCGGGCCTGCGCCACCCTGCTCGCCCTGCTGACCATCCTGCTGACCGTCGTGCTGGTGCCGGCCAGCACCGCGACCGCGCAGACCGACGGCAGGATCGTCGGCCGGTCCCGCACGGCCGCAGCCGCGCCGGCCCCAGCGGTGTCGGCCCCAGCGGTGTCGGCCCCAGCGGTGTCGGCCGGGCACCGTGCCTGGGTGGCGGTCTCGGTCGCGCGGCTGTGGGAGACGCCGTCCTCGCCGCGGCCGGTCGACCGCGCCGCGCTGGCCCGGCCGGTGCGCTTCCGGGCCTGGCTGGGCGCGATGTCGCTCGACGAGCGGCGGGCGCTGTCGGCGCACTCCGACACCGAGGCGCTGCTCGGCGAGCGGGTGCGGGTGACCCGGTTGCGGGGCGGCTGGGCGCACGTGGTGGTCCCCGACCAGCCCAGCCAGAAGGACCGGCGGGGCTACCCGGGCTGGGTGCCGGTGCGGCAGCTCACCGCCCGCCCGCCGCTGCGGTCCGCCTCGGTGGCCACCGTCGTACGACGGACCACCTGGCTGCGCACCGACAACGACGCGCACGCCCGGGTCATCGAGATCAGCTACGGCACCCACCTGCGGGTGGTGGCGGCGCACCGGCGCTACCTGCAGGTCCGGACGCCGCTGGGGGCGGTCCGCCGGGTCCGCAGCGCCGCGGTGTCGGTGCACGCACCGGGCCAGCCGGCGCTGCCGCGCACCCGCCGCAGCCTGGTCGCCGCGGCCGAGTCGTTCCGCGGCCTGCCCTACCTGTGGGGCGGGCTGTCCGGGTTCGGCATCGACTGCTCCGGGCTGACCTGGGTCGACTTCCGGGCGCACGGGCAGGTGATCCCGCGCGACGCGCTGCCGCAGTCCCGCTCGGGCCGGCCGGTCGCGCGGGCCGGGCTGCGGCGCGGTGACCTGATCTTCTACGCCACCAACGGGCTCGTGCACCACGTGACGATGTACGTCGGCCACGGCCGGATGGTCGAGGCCCCGCACACCGGCGCGGTGGTGCGGACCGGGCCGGTGGCGGGCTACGAGTACTACGGCGCGCGGCGCTACCTGTCCTGAGGCGGGCCGCTCAGGCGGCGCGGGCGAGGTCCGGGGCAGGCGCCCGCTCCGGGCGCCTGCCCGGCAGCGCGAGCCGGCAGATCTTCCGCGCGACGCTGCCGAGCTGCTTGCGCAGCGGTCCGGTGTTGTAGTCCAGCCCGTACCGCTCGCAGACCTCCCGCACCTCCGCGGCGATCTGCGGGTAGCGGCGGGCGGGGATGTCCGGGAACAGGTGGTGCTCGATCTGGTGCGACAGGTTGCCGGTCATGAGGTGGAACAGCCGGCCGCCGGTGATGTTCGCCGAGCCCAGCAGCTGCCGGAAGTACCAGTGGCCCCGGCTCTCGTTCTCGGACTCCTCCTCGGTGAACGACGCTACCCCGGCCGGGAAGTGGCCGCAGAAGATGATCCCGAACGCCCAGACGTTGCGGATCAGGTTCGCGGTGGCGTTGCCGGCCAGCGTCAGCGGGAACAGCGGTCCGGTCAGCGCCGGGAACAGCAGGTAGTCCTTCAGGGTCTGGTTGCGGACCTTGCGGATCATCCCCTTGTGCAGGTGCTTGGTGTCCGCCCAGCTGCGCTCGCCGGCGACGATCCGCTCGACCTCCAGGTCGTGCAGCAGCACGCCCCACTCGAAGAACAGCATCAGCAGCGTCGCGTAGACCGGGTTGCCCAGGTAGTAGGGCCGCCACTGCTGGTCCTCGTCCATCCGCAGCACGCCGTACCCGATGTCGCGGTCCTTGCCGAGGATGTTCGTGTAGGTGTGGTGGATGTAGTTGTGGGAGTACTTCCACTGCTCGCTGGGGCAGACGTTGTCCCACTCGTACATCTGGGAGCTCAGGCCCGGGTCGCCCATCCAGTCGTACTGGCCGTGCATGACGTTGTGGCCGATCTCCATGTTGTCGAGGATCTTGCCGACCGCGAGCGCGGCGACCGCGAGCGGCCAGGCCGGCGGGAGGTAGAACAGCGCCCGCCCGGCGACCTCGAAGGAGCGCTGGGCCTTGACGACGCGGCGGATGTAGTCGGCGTCCTCCGCGCCCAGGTCGGCGACGACCCGCTGCCGGATGGCGTCGAGCTCGGCGCCGAGCTCGTCGAGCTGGGCGGGGGTCAGGGTGATGTGGTCACTCATGGGTTCTCCTTGGTCTGGTGGTCGGGGGGCCGAGCTGCCGCCGCGGCGGTCAGAGGTCGACCGCGCAGTCGCCGACCGGGGCGCTGACGCAGATCTGGATGTCCTCGTCGGGCAGCGAGGACTCGGCGCCGGTGACGACGTTGCGCACGGTGCCCTCGGTCTTGCGGGAGGTGCAGGACAGGCAGATGCCCATCCGGCAGCCGTACTCCGGGGTGAGCCCGAGTGCCTCGGCCTGCTCGAGCAGCGTGCCGCCGGTGTTCGCGCCGTGCCGGCCGTCCCGGGTGAAGCTGACCGTGCCGCTCGCGTCACCGGTCGTGAGCACGGGCGTCTTGAAGAACTCGACGCGGAGCCGCGAGGGCCGGTCACTGCCCGCGTAGGCCTGCCGCACCCGGTCGATCAGCCCGGCCGGCCCGCAGGCCCAGGTGTCCACGTCCGCGTGGTCGGGCACCAGCCGGGCCAGCCCCTCGGCGGTGAAGCGCTCGCCGCCGGACCGCGAGTGGACCAGGTGTACGTCGACCCGGGGGTCGTCTCGGGCGAGGTCGGCGAGCTCGTCGCGGAAGATCTGGTGCTCCGGCGACCGGGCGTAGTGCAAGAAGGTGACCCGGCCGTCGTACTCCCGTGCCAGCAGGGTCCGGAGCATCGACATCACCGGGGTGATCCCCGAGCCGCCGGAGATCATCAGCAGCCGCGGCGGGAGCGGGTCCGGCAGGGTGAAGTCGCCGGCGGCCTGCGACAGGTGCACCAGCTGGCCCGGGCGGGCGTCGCGGACCAGGAACTTCGACACCACGCCCGCGTCGTTGGCGCGCACGGTGATCGTGAACCGCTCGCCGGGTCCGCTCTCGGCGCTGGAGACCGAGAAGCAGCGGGTCGCCCGCCGGGCACCGGGGGTCTCGAGGCCGAGCTGGACGTGCTGCCCGGCCCGGAAGCCCGCCCAGGTGCCGGTGGGCTGCAGGGTCACCGTGGCGACCGGGCTGCCCGCCTCGGTCTCGCGGTGCACGTCGACGACCCGGGCGCGGACCTCGTGGGCGGCCCACATCGGGTTGACGATCTCGAGGTAGCGGTCGACTCCGTGCGGCGAGGTGAGCGCGGCGACTGCGGAGGACCGGAGCAGGGTCTGGGTGAGACTCCTGGGTGACATGGGGGTCATTCCTTTCAGTGAACAACCGTGCACTGAAACTGTGTCAGCATACCGTCGGTATGGTCAACCACCGGGAGCGTGAGGTGGCCCACGCGCGGCCCGCGGACCGTTCGGCGGGACCGCGGGTGTGCACCGACGGCGGTAGGGTGCCGGGGTGGGCGAGACCGTGGAGACCCGGCGGGAGCGCAAGGAGCGCACCCGCCGGTCGATCCTCGACGCCGCCCTCGGGCTCACCGAGGACGGCAGCCTGACCGCGCTGTCGCTGCGCCAGGTGACCCGCGAGGTCGGCATCGTGCCGACCGCGTTCTACCGGCACTTCGCCTCGGTCGACGAGCTCGGCCTCGCCCTCGTCGACGAGTCGTTCGCGTCGCTGCGGACGATGCTGCGCGACGTCCGGCAGGGCAACCCCGAGCTGCGCGGGGTGATCACGAACTCGGTCGCGATCCTGGTCCGGCACGCCCACCAGCACCGCACGCACTTCCGGTTCATCGCCCGGGAGCGGTTCAGCGGACCGCCGGTGGTCCGCGAGGCGATCCGGCACCAGCTCGAGCTGTTCGAACGCGAGCTGGCCACCGACCTGGCGCGGCTCCCGGACGCGCCGGCCTGGTCCTCGGAGGACCTGCGGGTGATGGCCAACCTGATCGTGATGGCGATGGTGTCCACCGCGGAGGCGGTGATCAGCGCGCCCCCGGAGCGCCCCGACGTGGAGCGCGAGATCGTCCGGACCACCGAGCAGCAGCTGCGGATGATCGTGGTCGGCGCCGCGAACTGGAGGTCCCGCTGAGGCTCGACCGGCACCCGGGGGGCCACACGTGCGCACCTGCGCAGTTCCGGCCCCTCGGACAGCCCGCACCGGGGCCACACCTGCGCACCTGCGCAGTTACGGCCCCCGCAGGCGCCCGGTCAGCCCATCAGCCGGCGCGCCAGCGGGAGCGGGAGGTGCTTCAGCGCGAGACCGAGCGGCACCCACGGCCACGGCGGCACGTGTGCGCGGGGCCTCTCCTTCTCGATCGCCTCGACGATCGCCCGCACGCCGCGCTCGGTGCCGACGATGAACGGCGCGTTCTTCACGCGCTCGTTCATCTCCGAGCGGATGTAGCCGGGGTAGATCACCGACACCGTGATCGGCGAGCCGAGCAGGTCGGCACGCACACCCTCGGCGAGGTGCGCGACCCCGGCCTTGGTGGCGGCGTAGGTGGTGACCGTCTTGGGCATCCCCCGCATCGCCGACATCGACGAGATCACCACCAGGTGGCCCGAGCGCTGGGCCCGGAAGATCTCCAGGGTCGCCTCGATCTGCGCCAGCGCGGCGACGAAGTTCGTCATCGCGGTCTGCTTGTTGGCGTCGTAGCGGCCGGTGCCCAGCGGTGCGCCCTTGCCGAGGCCCGCGTTGACCACCACCCGGTCGATGCTGCCGAAGTCCTCCCGGAACCCCCGGAAGACCTCGAACACCGCGTCGTCGTCGTTGACGTCGAGCGCGCGGACCACCACCCGGCGGTCCGGGTGCGAGGCCAGGATCTGCGCACGGAGCGCCTCGAGCCGGTCGGTACGTCGGGCGCACAGCGCCAGGTCGTGCCCGAGGGCGGCGAACTGGCGCGCCATCTCCTCACCGAGCCCGGAGCTGGCGCCGGTGATCAGGATCGTCTTGCGGACGGGGTGGGTCATCGCGTTCCTATCGGTAGGTGACGAGGCCGTTCTCCGGGCGCTCGAGGTGGGAGTGGTCGTTGAACGAGACCAGGGTGGTGCCGCGGGCGCCGACCACCAGCTTGGTCACCGACGCGTTCACGGTGACCGGGTTGAGCTGGGTCCACACCTCGGCCCCGGCCCCGAGCAGCGAGGTCGCCACCCAGGACACCGGGCCCCCCGAGGTGAACACCACCGCGGTCTGGCTCGCACCGAGGCCGGCCACGGTCCGCCGCAGCGCGTCGTCGACCCGGGCCCCGAAGGCGGCGAAGCTCTCGTCGTACTCGTGGGCGTGCTCCCCGCCGGTCCAGCGCCGGGTCGCCTGCTCGAACCAGCGCTGGAACGCGGCCCGGGTCAGCTCCTCCCCCTCGCCGACCCCCGAGGGATGCAGCTCGAGCATCTGCTGGTGGTCGAACTCGTCCCAGCCGTGGTCCTCGGTCACCGGCAGGTCCCAGCCGGCGCCGGCCAGCGCGGCGTCGGCGGTCTGCCGGTGCCGGCGCATCGCGCCACGGACCACCACGTCGGGGCGCGGCCCGCGCGCCGCCAGCGCCGCGCCGAGCACCCGGGACTGCTCCTCGCCGGTACCGGACAGCACGTCGTAGTCGGCCGCACCCCAGGACGCCTGGCCGTGCCGGACCAGCAGCACCACGCTCACCCGGCCGCCCTCATCGGGCCGCCTGGTCGATGAGCCGGGTGCAGCGGCCCTCGAGGTACTGCACGATCGGCAGGAACGCGGCGTACGCCTCGTTGGTGGTCTGCCCGTGGTGGTAGCGGTAGTAGATCTGCTGCGCGATCACCGCGAGCCGGAACAGTCCGAACACCTCGTAGAACGCCCACTGTGCCGGGGTCACCGACAGCCCGGTCCGCTCGGCGTAGTAGGCCACCACCTCGGCCCGGGTGAGCATCCCGGGCAGGTCGGAGGGCTGCCGGCGGAACTGCTGGTAGTACTCGTCGTCGTCGGCCTGGATCCAGTAGGCCATCGCGCCGCCGAGGTCCATCAGCGGGTCCCCGAGCGTGGCCATCTCCCAGTCCAGCACGCCACGCACCGGCGGCGCCGCACCCTCCCGGGTGGTGTCGAGGACGACGTTGTCGAGCCGGAAGTCGTTGTGGATCACGCAGGTGGCCACGTCGTCGGGCTGGTGCGCGTCGAGCCAGCGCATCACCGCCTCGTAGTCGCCGACGTTGTCCGTGCGGGCCCGGCGGTAGCGGTCCGACCAGCCGCCGACCTGGCGGGCGACGTACCCCCGGCCCTTGCCGATGTCGGACAGGCCCGCGGCCTGGGGGTCGACACGGTGCAGCTCCACGAGCACGTCGAGGAAGTCCGTGCACAGGGCACGCGCCTGCGCGGGCGCCAGGGACATCCCCTCCGGAAGGTCCTGCCGGACGATCGTGCCCTCGAGCCGCTCCATCACGTAGAAGTCCGACCCGATCACCTCCGGGTCGTCGCAGAAAGCGACCATCTGCGGGACGTACCCGAACACCGGCTTCAGCCGGGACTGGATGGTGAACTCGCGCCGCATGTCGTGGGCGCTCCTGGCCTTCGCGCCGACCGGTGGCCGGCGCAGGATCAGGTCGCGGCCCGGGCCGTCCGGCCAGCGCAGCAGGTAGGTCAGGTTCGACGCGCCGCCGGAGAACTGCCGCACCTGCGGCGTCCCGCCCAGCCCGGTGCCGTCCTCGGCGTGCTCGCGCAGCCAGTCGGCGACCCGCGTCACGTCGAACGCGTCCTCGTCGCGGACCCGGGTCGCCCCCGGGACGGTCTCCTCGGTCATGCGTCCCTGCGCTCCTTCATCCGCGCGGCGGTGCTGCGCATCTGCGCGTCGTACGCCTCCCGGTCGGCCAGCTTCAACGCGTAGGCCGTCCGGGCGGGCTCGTCGGGCACGATCAGCTCGGCGTCCTCGTCGAGGCCCGCGAGCACGGCCGCCGCGATGTCGTCGGCGGTGAGCGGCGAGTCCTCGACCATCGCGGAGACCTTGGCGGCCACGTCCGGGTCCTCGCCACGCATCGAGGCCATCAGGTTGGTCCGGAAGTACGACGGGCACACCACCGAGCAGCGCACGCCGAACGGCGCGAGCTCGTGCGCGGCGGTCTCGGTGAACGCCACCACGGCCGCCTTGACCGCGTTGTAGGACCCCATCCCCGGCGGGTGCACCAGGCCGGCCAGCGACGCGACGTTCACCACCCGACCTGTTCCCTGCTGCTTCAGCATCGGCACGAACGTCCTGGTGCCGCGGACCACCCCGAAGAGGTTGATCTCGGTGATCCACGCCCAGTCGGCCATCGAGGTGAGCTCGATCCGGCCACCCCCCGCGACCCCGGCGTTGTTGACCAGCACGTCGAGGCCGCCCCAGTGCTCGACGACCCACGCCCGCGCCCGCTGCCAGTCCTCGTCCGACCGCACGTCGAGCGGCAGGTAGCCCGCCCCGTCGGGGACGCCGGCCCGCGAGCCGAGGTCGGTCGCCAGCACCTGGTCGCCCCGGGCCGCGAACGCGCGGGCCAGGGCGGCGCCGAGCCCCGAGGCGGCCCCGGTGACGAGGACCCTCACCGGTCCAGTCATCGGTAGCGGGCCAGCTCGAGCTTGGCGACCACGCCCCGGTGCACCTCGTCGGGCCCGTCGGCCAGCCGGAGGGTGCGCGCCGAGGTCCAGGCGGCGGCCAGCGGGAAGTCCTCGGAGACGCCGCCACCGCCGTGCAGCTGGATCGCCATGTCGATCACCTGCTGGGCCATGTTCGGCACCGCCACCTTGATCTGGCTGACCTCGGACAACGCGCCGGCCGGCCCGTGCTGGTCCAGCTTCCAGGCCGCGTGCAGCACCAGCAGCCGGGCCTGGTCGATCGCGATCCGCGCGTCGGCGATCCGTTCGGCGTTGCCGCCCAGCTTGGCCAGCGGCCGGCCGAACGCGGTCCGGGACAGGCCGCGGCGGCAGGCGAGCTCGAGGGCCTTCTCGGCCAGCCCGACCAGCCGCATGCAGTGGTGCACCCGGCCGGGGCCGAGCCGGCCCTGTGCGATCGCGAACGCCTCGCCCGGTCCGACCAGGATGTTGGCCGAGGGGACCCGCACGTCGGTGAAGGAGATCTCGGCGTGCCCGAGCGGCTCGTCGTAGAGGTTCATCGCGGTGAGCTTCCGCTCGACCCGCACCCCGGCGGCGTCCCGGGGCACCAGCACCATCGAGTGCCGGTGGTGCCGGTCCGCATCGGGGTCGGTGAGCCCCATGAACACCAGGATCGCGCAGTCCGGGTTGCCGGCACCGGTGGACCACCACTTGCGGCCGTTGATGACGACGTCGTCCCCGTCGACGACCGCGGTCGCCCGCATGTTGGTGGCGTCGGAGGAGGCCACGTCGGGCTCGGTCATGCAGAAAGCGCTGCGGACCCGGCCGTCGAGCAGCGGCTCCAGCCAGGTCTCGCGCTGCCGGTCGTCGCCGTACTTCAGCAGCGTCTCCATGTTGCCGGTGTCCGGGGCGTTGCAGTTGAAGACCAGCGGCGCGAGGAACGACGCGCCCATCCGCTCCGCGAGCGGTGCGTAGTCGACGTTCGACAGCCCCTCGCCCCCGTCGGTGCCGAACCGGGCGGCGTAGTCGCCGGCGTGCTCGCGGGGCAGGAAGAGGTTCCACAGCCCCTGGGCGCGGGCCTTGGCCTGCAGCTCGGCGATGACCGGCAGCGGCCGCCACGCGTCCGCGCCGGACTCCCGGAGCCGGACGATCTCGCGCTGGTAGTCGGCCTCGACCGGCTCGACCTCGGTGGCGATGAAGGCGCCGACCCGCTCGGTGAGCTCGGCGGCGCGCGGCGAGGGGGTGAAGTCCATGAGTTGACCCTAGGACACTATTGAGCAATGCTCAATAGTGTGTCCGCGACCCCGGCCCCGGACCGCCCCCGGCGGGTGCGGCTGACCCGCGACGACCGCCGGCGGCAGCTGGTCGGGATCGGCCTGGCCAAGCTGGTCGAGACCCCGATCCAGGACCTCTCCATCGACGAGGTGGCCGCCGAGGCCGGGATCTCCCGCGGGCTGCTCTTCCACTACTTCCCCACCAAGCGGGACTACTACCTGGCGTGCATCGAGGCGGCCGGTCGGCGGATCCTGCGCAACACCGCTCCCGACCCCGCCCTCGCGCCGGACGAGCAGGTCGCGATGATGGTCCGGCTCCTCGTGCAGCAGATCGACCGGCGCCGCGACTTCTACCTCTCCCTGCTGCACGGCACCGGCGCCGCGGACGTCTCCCTGGTCGAGGTGTACGACGCGATCTGGGACGAGGCCACCGACCGGGTGCTGTCCGCACTGGAGCTTGCCCCCGGGTGCCGCCCGGTCGTGCACGCCTGGTGGGCCTACGTCGAGGACCGGGTGCTCACCTGGTCGGCCCCGGACCCCGCCGAGCGTGCGGAGAGCCTCGATGAGATCGTCGAGCACGGCGTCGACGCGCTCTCGGTCCTGCTGGGTCTCGGCGCCCGCGGCGCGTCACCAGGCCGCGGCTAGGCTCCGAACAGCAACGGAAGCGAGACCACCATGAAGAAGACCCTCGTCGCCGCTGTCCTCGCCGTCGTGGCGATGGCGTCGACCGGCTGCGGGAACACCGACGACTCGACCGCGGCCAAGTCGATCTCGGACTCGATCATGCAGGACCAGAAGTCCGGCGGCACCAGCGTGATGTCGATGCAGCGGGACGACGCCGACTGCATCGGCAAGGGCCTGGTGGACAAGATCGGCACCGACAACCTGCAGAAGTACGGGCTGCTCACCAAGGACCTCAAGATGAACAAGAACGTCACCTCGGTGAAGATGTCCTCCGACGACGCGAACTCCGCCGCCGACACCTTCTTCGGCTGCACCGACGTGATGGGCATGATGAAGAAGGCGATGTCCCAGGGCGGCAAGATCGACCCGAAGGTCAAGGCCTGCATCGACAAGGCGCTCAGCAAGGACGCCGTGCACAGCATGTTCGTGTCGATGTTCAGCGGCAAGCAGCAGCAGGCCACCAAGGGGCTGACCGCGTCGCTGATGAAGTGCGCGACCGGCGGGGCGCCCACGGGCTGAGCCGCGGGTCACCCGGTCAGCGCGCCGTGCCGCCCGCCGGCCACCCCGGTCCCGCCGAGGTCGACGCGCTGCCCGGTCGCCCAGCCCGACGCTGCGCCGCTGCCGGACAGCGTCCGCCGCCGGGCCCGGCCCAGGGACGGGTACTCCGCGTCGAGCCGGGCCTCCACCCGCGCGGACCGGTCCGCGAGCACCAGCGCCACCGAGCCGCCGCCGGAACGCGCCGCGTCGCCGGCCCGCGCCTGCTCCGCCGCGCGGCGCTCGCTCGCGTCGAGCCGGCGGCCCACCGCGGAGGTGAAGCCGGACAGCCAGGAGCGCCGGTAGGCCGCCACGCTCTCGCCGCGCGGCGGCCGGGACCTGCCCAGCGCCGAGGTGGCCTGCAGCAGCAGGCTGGTGTAGAGCAGCTCGGCCCGCTCCAGGTCCGCCCCGTAGCCGAACAGGTGCAGCGAGATCTGCTTGGCCCCGTCGACGTACCGGACCCGCTGGACCGCCTGGCAGCGCAGCCGGGCCGCGACCGTGCCGAGCAGCGCGGCCTTGTCCTGGGCGTAGGGCCGGTCCAGCACCACGACCCGGTCACCGACCACGTCGGAGTCCGGGTCGGCCTCGCCGAGCAGGGCGCGGTCGATCCCGTAGTCGGCGATCAGCGCCGCGGCCTTGGCGGTGTAGGTCTCGGCCTCCTCGGCGGTGGCGGCGGGGTCCTCCGCCTTCGCGAGCAGCTTGCGCACCTTGGCCAGCATCGGGTCGCTCGGGTTCCGGTCGGTCACGGCGAGGTCCTCTCGGTCGGGTCGTGGATCCGGCGACCTCATCACCGCGCACGGACAGTTCCGGGCCCCGGACCGGGTTCGTCCACAGGGGCGGGGGTCCGGGCTGAGCGGCCCGGGCCCGCCGGCCGTCAGCTGGCCACCGTGGCGACCACCCGGGCGCGGACCGCGGGGTCGGCCCAGCTGTCCGCGGTGCGCCCCAGCCGGAGCCCGGACAGCACCAGGAACGGTACGGCGAGCAGCGGCGCCCACACGCCGGGGGTCATCGCCGTCGCGGCGAACAGCAGGCCGGTGGTCGTGGTGGTCAGCGCCAGCCGGGTGGAGTAGCCGACCATCACCAGCGGCGGGGCGGGCGTGGCCCGGGCGCTGCGCAGGTCGACCGCGAACGGGTGCCGCACCGACCACATCAGCGAGCCGGACACCACCTGGAAGGTCACCACGACCGCGCTGCACACCGCTGCCGCCAGCTCGGCGGGGGTGGGGAGGCCCGCGCGCAGCGCGGCCATCAGCATGGTCAGCCCGATCGCGACCAGCAGCACCTCGACCAGCACCAGCATCCGGGAGACGAACACCAGCCGTGGGGAGACCGGCAGGCTGTCGCGCCACAGGGCGCCCCGGCCGTCGAGGCACCAGGCGTTCACGCCGAACAGGAGCGCGCCGCCGGAGGCCACCAGGCCGGGCAGCAGGCAGAGCATGTTCCACTCCAGCGCGCTGGCGACCGCGACCAGGCCCGGCAGGATCGCCAGCACCGCGAGGCCGCGTCGCAGCGGAACCGAGCGCCAGATGCTGGCCCGGTCGACGCGCAGCACCGCGACGAACACCGAGACCGGGTTCGGGCGCGGCAGCCGGACCGAGGTCTCCGCACGCATCTCGTCACGCGGCGGCCGTCGGGCGACCGCGCCGTTGACGTAGGCACCCAGCACGATGCTGGCCAGCGCCATGACCGTGAGCGCACCGACCACGTGCGCCCAGGGGCCCCACTGGCCGCGAGCCCCCTCGAGCACGCCGATGGTGATCCGCAGGGTGGGGCTGTTGTCCAGGATCGGCACCAGCCGGTCGCTGACGATCAGGAACGCGAACCCGAGCACCAGCCCGACGGTGCCCCAGCGCACCAGGCGCCGGCCGTGCGGGCCTCGGCGCACCCACTCCACCGACCAGGCGAGCAGCTGGGCGATCGAGGTCGCGGTCACCAGCCAGACGAGCACCGGGAGCTGCGCGGCCGGCAGCGTCGCCCGCGGCCCGATGGCGTACGCCGTGACCGCCAGCATCGCCCAGCTCTGGAGCAGCCAGGCGATGTTCAGCGGGGCCATCAGCAGCGCGCCGAGATGGTCCGTGGTGGGGCTGATCGGGAAGGCGACCGCGTGCTCGCGGTGCAGCAGCTCCCGGCCCCCGCCGGACGCCGCCGCGGAGACGATCGAGATCACCAGCACGCTGATGTAGCCGGTGGGCAGCAGGATCAGCACCTGGTCGGGCGGCAGCCGGGCGTCGTGCACGTAGGCCGGCAGCCACGCGGACGCCAGGGTCAGCACCGCGATGACGCCGAACGCGATACGCACCGCGCTGCGGGCCCGGCCGCGCAGCGTCGCCGACCGGAAGCGCAGCAGCGGGCTCACCTCGGCGACGGCGCGCCAGGCCTCGCTGCGGCTAATCGAGGAGAGCACGGTAGGCACCGGCGCCCAGCTCGCCGGACATCTCCTGGGCAGGCACGGCCGCCACCGTCGACCCGCCGCGCAGCACCACCGCCTCCTGGCACGCCTGGACCGCGAGCTCGCGCAGGTGGGTGGAGACCAGGACCGCGGCGCCGCCGGCCCGGGCGTCGGCGATCACCTCCATGGTGGCCTCGACGCCGAGCGGGTCCACGCCGTCGAACGGCTCGTCGAGCAGCAGCACCTGCGGCTCGTGGAACGCCGCGAGCAGCACCGACATCCGGCGGCCCATGCCGTGGCTGAACCCGGCGGTCACCCGGTTGGCCGCCCCGCCGAGGTCGAACCGGTCGAGGAGCTCGCGCGCCCGGCCCTCCCAGCCCCCGGGCAGCCGGCGCAGCCGGGCCGCGAGCTGCAGGTGCTCCCAGGGGGTGGCCCGGGGCACCAGGCCGCCCACGTCGGGGCAGTAGCCGGTCACCCGCTTGACGGCCAGGGTCTGGGTGCGCACGTCGAGCCCGGCCACCGTCACCGACCCGTCGGTCGGCGGGACCACGCCGGCGAGCACCCGCATCGTGGTGGACTTGCCGGCACCGTTGCGGCCGAGCAGGGCGGTGCCGCTGCCGGGCTGGACCGCCAGGTCGATGCCGCGCACCGCCTCGACGGACCCGAACCGCACGCGCAGGCCCTGCACGTCGACGATGGCGGAAGTCACCGCGTCATTGTGTCCCAGCCCGGGTGCGGGCGTGGCCGGATACGCGAGATCGCCACCGCCGGCGGGCGCGGCGGTGGCGATCGGCGGTCGCGGGCGGGATTCAGGCCGGGAACTTCGTCCCGTTCTCGGCCAGCTCGACCAGGTACGCCGGCGGGGTGAACCGGTCCCCGTAGGCCGCGGCGAGCTCCCGGGCCCGGGCCACGAAGCCGGCCAGCCCACCGGCGTACCCCTGCATGTACTGCACCGTGCCGCCGTGCAGCGGGGGGAAGCCGATGCCCATGATGGAGCCGATGTTGGCGGCCGCCGCGGACTCGATCACGCCCTCCTCGAAGCACTTCGCGGTCTCCAGCGCCATCGCGAACAGGTACCGCTCCTGTACGTCGACCAGCGGCACGTCCGCGCTCGCGGCGGTGAAGTGCTCGCGCAGACCCGGCCACAGGTGCTTCTTCCCGTCGGCCGGGTACTCGTAGAACCCGGCCCCGGCCGCCTTGCCCTTGCGGCCGAACTCCTCGACCATCCGGTCGATGGTCGCGGCCCCGGGGGTCTCCGTCCAGGTGCCGCCCGCGCGCTCCACCGCGTCCTTCGACGCGGCGCGGATGTGCTGGGTCAGGGTCAGCGACACCTCGTCGAGCATCGCCAGCGGCGGGGCCGGGAAGCCGGCCATCGTCGCCGCGCGCTCGATCGTCTGCGGGTCGACGCCCTCCTCGAGCAGCGCCACCGCCTCGTTGAGCAGGGTGCCGTAGACCCGGCTGGTGTAGAAGCCGCGGCTGTCGTTGACCACGATCGGGGTCTTGCGGATCTTCTGGACCACGTCCACGGCCCGGGCCACGGTCGCGTCGGAGGTCTTCTTGCCGCGGATGATCTCGACCAGCGGCATCTTGTCGACGGGGCTGAAGAAGTGCAGGCCGATGAACGACTCCGCACGCGGGCCGGCCGCCTCGGCCAGCTCCGTGATCGGCAGCGTGGAGGTGTTGGAGCACAGCAGCGCGTCGGGGTCGACCACGTCGAGGACCTCGCCGAACACCTTGTTCTTCAGCGACGGGTCCTCGAAGACCGCCTCGATCACCAGGTCACACCCGGCGAGGTCACCCGGCTCGGCGGTGGGGTGGATCCGGGCCAGCACCTCGTCGCGCTGCTCGGCCGACAGCTTGCCACGCTCGACGGCCTTGTCGAGCAGCGTGACCGAGTAGCCCTTGCCCTTCTCCGCGTTCTCGACGCTGACGTCCTTGAGCACCACCTCGACGCCGGAGCGGGCCGCCGAGTAGGCGATCCCGGCGCCCATCATCCCGGCCCCGAGCACCCCGAGCTTCGTCGGCGTGAACCTGTCGTGGCCGTCCGGGCGCAGCGACCCCGAGTTGATCGCCTGCAGGTCGAAGAAGAACGCCTGGATCATGTTCTTGGAGTTCTGCCCGGTGACCAGGCTGGTGAAGTAGCGCGACTCGATCCGGGTCGCCGTGTCGAAGTCGACCTGGGCGCCCTCCACGGCGGCGGCCAGGATCGCCCGCGGCGCGGGGTAGTGCGCGCCCTTGAGCTGCTTGCGCAGGTTGGCCGGGAAGGCCGGCAGGAACGCGGCCAGCTTCGGGCTGGACGGGGTGCCGCCGGGCATCTTGTACCCGGGGCGGTCCCACGGCTGGGTGGCCGCCTCCTCGTCGCCCTGGTGGTCCTTGACCCAGGCCTTCGCGGCGGTGACCAGGTCGTCGCGTTCGACCAGCTCGTGGACCAGGCCCTTGTCCCGGGCCTGCGCCGGCTTCATCCGCGGACCCTGGAGGAGCACGTCGAGCAGGGCGCTGGACAGACCGAGCATCCGCACGGTCCGGGTGACCCCGCCGCCGCCGGGCAGCAGGCCGAGGGTGACCTCCGGCAGCCCGAGCTCGACCTTCGGGTCGTCGACGGCGATCCGGTGGTGGCAGGCGAGCGCGATCTCCAGGCCGCCGCCGAGCGCGGAGCCGTTCAGCGCGGCCACCACCGGCTTGCCGAGCGTCTCGAGCCGGCGCAGCTGGGCCTTGATCTCCTCGGCCATCGCGAAGATCGCCGGCGCGTCCTGGGGGGTGGCCTGCATCATGCCCTTGAGGTTGCCGCCGGCGAAGAAGGTCTTCTTCGCCGACGTGACGACCACGCCCGCGATGTCCTGCTTCTCGCGCTCCAACCGGTCGAGGGCCGCGCCCATCGACTCCTTGTAGAGGTCGTTCATGGTGTTGGCGCCGGCGGTCGGGTCGTCCAGCGTGAGGGTGACGACGCCGTCGCTGTCGATGTCGTAACGGACCGCGCTCTGCCCGGTGGTCTGCTGCCGGTGGTCTGCTGCCCGGTGGTCTGCTGGCCGGTGGTCTGCTGATCAGTCATGTGTCTTCGGAGTCCTCGGTGGTCTGAAGTGGTCGGCGGGGTGGGGAGGCCGCGGTCAGATGCGCTCGACGACGGTGGCGATGCCCATCCCGCCGCCGACGCAGAGGGTGGCCAGGCCGTAGCGCAGGTCGCGGCGCTCGAGCTCGTCGATCAGGGTGCCGAGGATCATCGCCCCGGTGGCGCCGAGCGGGTGGCCCATCGCGATCGCGCCGCCGTTGACGTTGACCTTCTCGTGAGGCAGGTCCAGGTCGCGCATGAACCGCATGGCGACCGCGGCGAACGCCTCGTTGATCTCGACGAGGTCCAGGTCCTCGACGCCGAGGCCCGCCTTGGCCAGCGCCTTGCGGGACGCCGGGGCGGGGCCGGTGAGCATGATCGTCGGGTCGGCACCCGAGACTGCGGTGGCCAGGATCCGGGCCCGCGGGGTCAGCCCGAGGTCGGAGCCGACCTCCTCGGTGCCGATCGCCATCAACGCCGCGCCGTCCACGATTCCCGAGGAGTTGCCGGCGTGGTGCACGTGGTTGATCTGCTCGACCCAGTGGTACTTCTCCAGCGCCACCGCGTCGAAGCCGCCCTGCTCACCGATGTCGGCGAAGCTCGGCTTCAGCCCGGCCAGGCTCTCGACCGTCGTGCCGGGCCGGATGAACTCGTCCTTGTCGAGCACGGTGAGCCCGTTGAGGTCCTTGACCGGGATCAGGGACCGGTCGAAGTAGCCGTTGGCCTGGGCCTTCGCGGCCCGCGCCTGCGACTCTGCGGCGAAGCCGTCCACGTCCTCGCGGGAGTAGCCCTCGAGGGTGGCGATCAGGTCCGCCCCGATCCCCTGCGGCACGAACGAGGTGTCCAGCGCGGTGCGCGGGTCCATCGCCCAGGCGCCGCCGTCGGAGCCCATCGGCACCCGCGACATCGACTCCACGCCCCCGGCCAGGATCAGGTCCTCGAACCCGGAGCGCACCCGGCCGGCCGCCTGGTTGACCGCCTCGAGGCCGGAGGCGCAGAACCGGTTCAGCTGCACGCCCGCCACGGTGTCCGGGTAGCCGGCCGCGAGCGCCGCGGTCTTCGCGATGTCCGCACCCTGGTCCCCGATGGGGGTCACCACCCCGAGCACCACGTCGTCGACCCGGTTCGGGTCCAGCCCGGGGTTGCGCCGCTTGATCTCGTCGAGGAGCCCGACGACCAGGTCGACCGGCTTCACCTCGTGGAGGGAACCGTTCTTCTTGCCCTTGCCGCGCGGCGTCCGGATGGCGTCGTACACGAATGCTTGCGGCCGATCAGCCTGTGTGCTCATGGGGGAGGCGTTCCCAACTCTCGAAAGATGGTCAGTGTTTCGATTGTGACACTTCTACTGTTAGCGTCGTCAACCGACCGGGCGATGTGATCTGCGTCGCTCCCGCCGCCGAACGAAGAGGAACCGCTGCGCCATGGCCGAGCCCGTCGACGCCGACGCCGAGCTGATGACCCTCGAGCAGCTCACCGAGCGGGTCGGGATGAGCGTGCGGAACGTCCGGTTCTACACCAGCAAGGGGCTGGTCCCGCCGCCGATCCGGCGCGGCCGCTCGGGGTACTACTCCGAGGACCACCGGGCCCGGCTGGAGCTGGTTCGCGAGCTGCAGGCGCACGGCTTCACGCTGGCCGCCATCGAGAAGTACCTGGCCCGGGTGCCCGCGGACGCCTCCCCGGAGACCATCGCGCTGCACCGGACCCTGCTGGCGCCCTGGATGGCCGAGCTTCCGGAGACCATCTCCCGGCGCGAGCTGGTACGGCGGGCGGGCCGGCGGCTCACCGACGAGGACCTGGACACGCTGCACGCCCTGGGCATCGTCTACCCGACCAAGCAGGGCAAGTACCAGGTCGCGATCGCCCACCTGTCCGTCGGGGTGTCGCTGCTCGACCTCGGGATGCCACTGGAGGCGGCGATGGCGGCGCAGGACATCTTCTCCGCGCACGCCCGGGCGGTGGCCGACGAGCTCACCGAGCTGTTCCGGCTCAAGGTGTGGCCGGCCTACAAGGAGGGTGGCACCACCCCCGAGGAGCTGCGCGAGATCGTGGAGCGGTTCAAGCCGGTCTCGGTCGCCGCCCTGGTCACCGCCTACGAGTCGGCGGTCAACGAGACCAAGCGCGAGACGGTCGCCCGCCGGACCCGCTGAGCCCGCGGGCGTACGCGGGCGCCACGTTCAGTTCCACCATGTCGCTGTCGAAGCGGTGGACGACGTCCTCGAACTGTTCCCGCCCGACCGCGTCTCGACAGGCTCCCCCAGCGGGGGCTCGAAGACCCGGGCCCGACCGGCCCGTCACGGATGACGTCAGGCCTGGATCACGGCCCCCTCGGCGATCAACGCGTCCACGTCCACGATTCCCCACGCCGCGAGCGCCTCGCGGCTCTGACCGCCGGCCACACTCGGCCCGGTGGTCAGCGTCGCCTCGGTGCGCGAGAACCGGGGCGCCGGCGCCGGCTGCCGGATCCCGTCCCGCTCCACGTAGGTGCCGCGGGCGACCAGGTGCGGGTGCTCGGCGGCCTCGGTGAGCGGCAGGACCGGCGCGCAGCAGGCGTCGGTGCCGTCGAAGACCTCGGCCCACTCGGCCTGGGTGCGCTGCTTGAACCGGCTCGCCAGCGCCTCGCGCAGCGCCGGCCACTGGGCGAGGTCCCACCGGTCCGGCGCGTCGTCCGTCAGCCCCAGCCCGTCGAGCAGCGCCTCGTAGAACTGCGGCTCCAGCGCGCCCACGGACATGTGCCTGCCGTCGGCGGTCTCGTAGACGTCGTAGAACGGCGCGCCCCCGTCGAGCAGGCTCGACGCGCGCCGCTCGTGCGCGGCTCCCCCGGCGAGCATGCTCGCGAACATCGTGTTCAGGTGCGCGCTGCCGTCCACGATGGCGGCGTCGACCACCTGGCCCCGGCCGCTGCCCCGGGCCTCGAGCAGTGCGGCCAGGATCCCGATCACCAGGTACGTCGACCCGCCGCCGAAGTCGCCGACCAGGTTCGAGGGGAACTGCGGCCGCTGCGGGGTCTGCCCCAGCCCGTGCAGCACGCCGGCGACCGCGATGTAGTTCATGTCGTGCCCGGCGGTGTGCGCGAGCGGTCCGTGCTGGCCCCAGCCGGTCATCCGCCCGTAGACCAGCCGCGGGTTGCGGGCCAGGCACTCCTCCGGCCCCAGCCCGAGCCGCTCGGTCGCCCCGGGTCGCATCCCCTCGAGGAACACGTCCGCCCCCTCGACCAGCGTGAGCACGGTCTGCACGGCCCGCGGGTCCTTGAGGTCCATCGCCACGCTGGGGCGGCCGCGGGTGAGCAGGTCGGTCTCGCGCGCGCCCGCGCTGGCCGCGCCGCCGGGGCGCTCGACGCGGATCACGTCCGCGCCGAGGTCCGCGAGCAGGGTCGCGGCGTGCGGGCCGGGCCCGATCCCGGCCAGCTCGACGACCCGGACGCCGCGCAGCGGCCCGGTGCCCTGTCCCAGTGCGTAGCTCTCCACCATGCCCGGCATTCTGACAGTGCCGCTGTCAGCGTGCGCAGGCACCTCCACACCAGCGCCGTGGGGAAGGTCACCTGTGCAACTAGTTGCATAGGGCGCGTCGGGTGCGTCATGGTGGGCGGGCACCCATCCCCGGCGACGGAGGCGACGATGGCCCTCGAGCACGCGATCCTGGTCTCGCTCAGCGAGCGACCCGCGTCCGGGCTCGACCTGACCCGCCGCTTCGACCGCTCCCTCGGGTTCTTCTGGAGCGCCACCCACCAGCAGATCTACCGGGTGCTGGCCCGGATGGAGGCCGACGGCTGGGTGCGCTGCGAGCGGGTCGCGCAGCACGGCCGCGCCGACAAGAAGGTCTACGACGTGGCCCCGGCCGGCCGCGACGAGCTGGCCCACTGGATCGCCGAGCCCACGCCCCCGGAGTCCTTCCGCAGCGACCTGGCGGTCAAGCTCCGGGCCGCGGCGTACGGCGACCGCGAGACCGTGCTCACGCAGGTCGAGCAGCACCGCGCCGAGCACGCCACGCGCCTGGAGCACTACGAGATGCTCGCCGCCCGCGACTTCCCCGGGTGTGCGACCGGGCTGGACGCCCACCAACGCGACCTCTACCTGGTGCTCCGCGGCGGCATCCGCCTCGAGCGGTTCTGGGTGGACTGGCTCACCGACTACCTCGACGCCCAAGGAGCAGCCCGATGACCGCCGACGCCCCCGCCGCCGCGACGCCGTACCCCCACCTGCTCACCCCGCTCACCGTGGGCGGCACCACCCTGCGCAACCGGCTGGTGATGGGGTCGATGCACACCGGCCTCGAGGACCGCGCCCGGCACCTCCCCGAGCTGGCGGCCTACTTCGCCGAACGGGCCCGCGGCGGGGTCGGGCTGATCGTCACCGGCGGCTACAGCCCGAACCTGCGCGGCTGGCTGCTGCCGTTCGGCTCGATGATGACCCGCGGCCGGCACGCCGACCGGCACCGGCAGGTGACCGACGCGGTGCACGCCGAGGGTGGCGCGATCGCGCTGCAGATCCTGCACGCCGGCCGCTACGGCTACACCCCGCTGAACGTCTCCGCCTCGGCGGTGAAGTCGCCGATCACGCCGTTCAAGCCGAGCGCGCTGAGCGCGCGGGCGGTCGAGCGGACCATCGACGACTTCGTGGACGCCGCCCGGCTGGCCCGGCGGGCGAGGTACGACGGTGTCGAGATCATGGGGTCCGAGGGCTACCTGATCAACCAGTTCCTCGCCGCGCACACCAACAAGCGCACCGACGCGTGGGGCGGCACCGCGGAGAAGCGGATGCGGTTCCCGGTCGAGGTGGTCCGCCGCACCCGCGAGGCCCTGGGCGAGGACTTCCTGGTGATGTACCGGATGTCGCTGCTCGACCTGGTCCCCGCCGGCCAGACCTGGGAGGAGACCGTCACGCTGGCCACGGCGCTCGAGGCGGCCGGTGCGTCGGTGGTCAACACCGGCATCGGCTGGCACGAGGCGCGGGTGCCCACGATCCTCACCCAGGTGCCGCGTGGCGCCTGGGCCCGGACCACCGGGCGGCTGCGGCCCGAGCTCGGCATCCCGGTCTGCGCGTCGAACCGGATCAACACCCCCGACCTCGCCGAGCAGCTGCTGGCCGACGGGCAGGCCGACCTGGTCTCGATGGCCCGGCCGCTGCTGGCCGACCCGGAGCTGCTGGCCAAGGCGGCGGCGGGACGGGCCGACGAGATCAACACCTGCATCGCCTGCAACCAGGCCTGCCTGGACCACACCTTCGCCAACAAGCGAGCCTCGTGCCTGGTGAACCCGCGGGCCTGCCGAGAGACCACGCTGGTGCTCGCGCCGACGCGCACCAGCAAGCGGGTGGCGGTGGTGGGCGCCGGGCCGGCCGGGCTGGCCACCGCGGTCTCGGCCGCCGAGCGCGGGCACCGGGTCACGCTGTTCGAGGCGGGCCCGGCCATCGGCGGGCAGTTCCGGCTGGCGATGCGGATCCCGGGCAAGGAGGAGTTCGCCGAGACGCTGCGCTACTACTCGCGGCGCCTGGAGGTGCTCGGCGTCGACGTACGGCTGGGGGTCCGGGCCGGTGCCGGTGACCTGTCCGGTTTCGACGAGGTGGTGGCCGCCACCGGGGTGGCGCCGCGGGCCGTCACGTTCGAGGGCAGCGGCCACCCGAAGGTGGTCTCCTACGCCGACGTGATCGACGGGACCGTGCCGGTCGGCCCGCGGGTCGCGGTGGTGGGTGCCGGCGGGATCGGCGTCGACGTCAGCCACTTCCTCACCCACGACGAGGGCGCGCCTCGAGACGCTCACTCCGTTCGCTCCTCAGGAACCGAGCTGGAGGACTGGTTCGCGCACTGGGGGGTGGGCGACCCCGCCGTGCACCCGGGCGGTCTCACCGAGAAGAAGCCGCGGGTCCCCGCCCGGCAGGTGTACCTGCTGCAGCGCAAGACCACCCCGATCGGGAAGGGCCTGGGCAAGACCTCGGGCTGGGCGCACCGCGCGGTGCTCAAGGACTCCGGGGTCGAGATGGTGCCCGGGGTGACCTACGACCGGGTCGACGACGCCGGACTGCACATCCGGGTCGGCGCCACCGACCCGACCGACCCGGGGTCGGGTGAGGCCCGGGTGCTCGAGGTCGACCACGTGGTGGTGTGCGCCGGGCAGGAGTCGGTCCGCGACCTGTACGACGACCTGGTCGCCGCCGGCACCTCGGCCCACGTCATCGGCGGCGCCGACGTCGCGGCCGAGCTGGACGCCAAGCGGGCGATCGAGCAGGGCACCCGGCTCGCCGCCGGGCTGTAGCGGTCAGGAGGCGCGCAGCGCCTCGCGCAGCCGCAGCCGGGCCCCGGTGCGCACCACCCCGTTGCGGTAGATCCGTCCGGTGAGCATCACCAGCAGCGGGACGGTGGCCAGCGCGAGGCCGAGCGAGAGCAGCGTCTGCCACACCGGCACCGCCCCCATCGCCAGCCGCATCGGCATCAGGACCGGGGAGAACACCGGCAGCAGGGACATCCCGGCGACCACCGGGTTCGCCGGTGCGCTGGGCAGCACCGAGATGCCCACCACGTAGCCCACGACCAGGAACATCATGGCCGGCGTGGTGACCCCGCCGACGTCCTCCTGCCGGGAGACCAGGGCACCCAGCCCGGCGAACACCAGGGAGTACAGGGTGAAGCCCAGCACGAACCAGACCACCAGCCAGGTCACCGCCCCCGCCGTGGTGGAGATCGAGAGGTTCAGCGCGCCGCTCAGCTGTCCGGCCAACGCGCCGGCGACGCCGACGGCCACCACCTGCAGCAACCCGACCAGCCCGATGCCGAGCACCTTGCCGGCCATCAGCTGCCAGGGGCGGATGGTGGCGAGCAGCAGCTCGACGACCCGGCTGGACTTCTCCTCCACGACCCCCTGCGCCACGCTCGCGCCGGTGGAGACCAGCGCCAGGTAGATCAGCACGCCGGCGACGCTGCCGACCGCGAGCCGCTGCGGGTCGAAGTGCGGCGACGGGGTCAGCGCGGTGACGTCGACGGAGGCGCGGCTGACCCGCGCCGTGACCGCGGCCGGGTCGCCGCCGAGCCGGGTGAGCTGCCGGTCCAGGACCGACTGGCCGGCCGCGGCGACCAGCGTCGCGCGCAGCGAGTCGTCGAGCTTCTTGTCGACCACCACCCGCATGGTCGGCCCGCGGGTGCCGAGCACCAGGACGTCGAGGCTGCCGTCGGCGACCTTGCTGCGCCCGGCCCGCTCGTTCCGGACCCGTACGACGTCCACCTGCCCACCCGTGGCCGCGGCGATCGCCTGGACCCGGGCGGACAGCGGTGCGGCGTCTCCGGTGAAGCCGACCTGCTGCGCCGAACCGGACGCGGTGACCACCTTCATGACCACCGCGAGGACGACGACGAGCAGCATCAGCACCACCGTGGTGATCCGGTAGGCCTTGGAGCGCAGCCGGGTGCGCACCTCGCGCCCGGCCACCAGGTGTACTGCCTGCGTGCTGTTCATGCCGCACCCCCGATCGCCGCCGGCTCCTCGGCCGTCGCGCTCACCACGTGCCGGTACAGCTCGGTCAGGGGTGGTCTGCTCCGGGCGAACTCGCGGACCGGCCCGGCGGCCAGGGCGGCGTGCAGCACCTGCTGGTCGTCGCAGCCCGGATCGAGCCGGAGCAGCAGCCGGTCCCCGTCGGCCCGCAGCAGCTCAGCGCCGGGCAGGTCGCCGGCCCAGGCGCTGTCCGCCGCCCCGACCTGGACGACCAGCTGCTCCGGGCCCTGGCCGCGCAGCTCGTCGACCGTCCCGACGGCGACCATCCGACCGTTCTGGATGATGCCGACCCGGTCGCAGGTCCGCTCGACGAGGTCGAGCTGGTGGCTGGAGAACAGCACCGGGACCCCCCGGCCGGCCTTGTCCCGCAGCACCTCGCTCATCACCTCCACCGCGACCGGGTCCAGCCCGGAGAACGGCTCGTCGAGGACCAGGACCGCGGGGTCGTGGACCAACGCGGACGCCAGCTGCACCCGCTGCTGGTTGCCGAGGCTGAGCTTCTGCACCTCGTCGTCGAGCCGCGAGGCCACCCCGAGCCGCTCGGTCCACTCGCGGGTCCGCGCCCACGCCGTCTGCTGCGACAGGCCGTGCAGCCGGGCCAGGTAGACCAGCTGCTCGCCCACGCGCATCTTCGGGTAGAGGCCGCGCTCCTCGGGCATGTACCCGATCCGCCGGCGGGTCTCGAAGGTGATCGCGCGGCCGTCCCAGCGGACCTCACCGCGGTCGGCCATCAGCACGCCGAGCGCGATCCGCATCGCGGTGGTCTTGCCGGCGCCGTTGCTGCCCACGAACCCGAAGACCTCGCCCGACCGGATGTCGAAGCTCATGTCGTCGAGCGCCACCAGGTCGCCGTACCGCTTGTGGATCCCGTCGAACTCCAGCCGTCCGGTCGATCTGTCCTCCATGCGCGGCACGCTAGTGCGTACCCGGCAGACGGCGCACCTCGGTTAACCGCGGCGCGACGGACCCCGGCCGCCCACGATCATCAGCGCCACCCCGAGGCCGGCGACGATCGGACCGATGATCGCCCAGGCGGCCACACCCGTCATCGGGCTGCCCTTGACGTAGCCGAGGCCCTGGAACGTCCAGATCGCCCCGGCCACCAGCATCAGCCCACCGAGCACCAGCGGCAGCAGCTTCTTCATCCGGCAATCATCCCAGGGGGCCAAATCCGGCAAACCCCGGACACCCCTGTCAAGCGCGACATACCCTCACGTCGCAGCTTTAACTTCCGCAACGTACGTCCCGGGGACCCCTCACCATGCTCTACCGCCGCCTGCTCGTGCTCGCCGTCGCCGCCCTGGTGCTGCTGCCGCAGTCCGCCACCGCCGTGGTTCCCATCGAGGGCTTCGCGCACTACCACCCGCAGACCCACTGCAGCCCGCACCCCAAGCCGGGCACGCTGCGGCTGGCGGCCTGGCTGCAGAAGCAGTACCCGGGGTCGGGATCGCTGGGCATCTCTCGCTCCTGCAAGGACGGCGGCGTCTCCGAGCACAAGGAGGGCCGCGCGTTCGACTGGGCGGTCAGCGTGCACTCGGCCCGGGACCGCGGCTACGTGCACGACTTCTTCCGGCGGATCTTCGCGACCGACGGGGCCGGCAACCCGGACGCGCTGGCCCGCCGGATGGGGATCATGTACCTGATCTGGAACGACCACATCTACTCGTCGTACGCCCAGTTCCAGAAGCGCAGCTACCTCAGCTCGTCCTGCAAGTCCCGCAAGCACTGCTCGGACACCCTGCGGCACCGCAACCACGTGCACATCTCGCTGACCCGGCGCGGCGGCAAGGGCCTGACCAGCTGGTACACCAAGAAGGCGGCGGCCACCGCGAAGCCCGCGCCGGCGCCGCAGCCCGCCCCCGAGCCGGCGCCCCGGCCGCAGCCGGCGCCCGCGACGACCTCGCGCCACGGCAGCGACGACGGGGTGCTGGACCTGCGGTCCCGCCCGTACGTGCGGCTCAGCGTGCCCACCGACGGGAGGCTGCGCGTGTCGAGGTTCAAGCTGGCCGCGGGCCGGCACTACCGGATCACCGTGGCCGGGCTGTACGGCTACGGCACCCCGCGCCAGGTGGCGGACGCGGCGTGCGTGTGGTCCACCCGCGCCGACACCTGGGTCCCGTCGCCGAGCCGGCACGTGGCGCGCCGGCACGGAGCGCTCGACCTGCGGGTCAACGGGGTCCGGCTGTTCGGCACCGGCTGCCACCGGTCGCACGTGTACCGCGCGACGTTCGTCCCGAAGCACACCCGCACCCTGCGCCTCAGGGTGGCCAACCGGGGTGCGACCTCCGGGCGGCTGGTGGTCACCGTCTCCCGGCACGGCGCCGACGTCAGGCCCGCGCTGCCGTCGTACCCGTCCCTGACCCCGGCGCCGGCGCGCAGCAGCCTCGCGGACCGCGGCTACGGGCTGGTCTCGGAGACCGTGGCCGTGCCCGCGACCAGCTCGGGGGTGAGCACCCGGCAGGAGCTGCAGGCCGGCGCGCAGTACCGGTTGACCGTCTCCGGCACGGTCGGGCTCGGCGGCGGAGCCCGGTCCGACGGGGAGTGCGTCGCGGTGCGCGGCCGGTGGTACCGGCACGCCTCCCTCGACCGGCGGTTCCCCGACCAGGACCACGGCCAGCTCTACGCCGACGGCGTGCCGCTCCCGGCACGCGGCGGGTGCGCGACGCACGAGCACGCCACCACCTGGACCGCGCAGCGCACCGGTCGGCTCGCCCTGTCCCTGTGGGACCCGCTGGGTCGCCGGGACGACACCGGCGCGCTCACCGTGCGGGTGCAGCGGCTGACCGCGCTGAGCCTGCCGGCCCCGGCTCGGGCCTCCCGGCCGCGGCACCGCGCGGCGTGGACCCAGAACCACGACTGGCTGCAGGTCCGCTCGGACTCCGCCGCGGGCACCATCTCCACGATGCGCCTGCGCCGGGGCGAGACGGTGCAAGTGGCCGTCCGGGGCCTCCAGCGCAGCGGTCCGGTCGAGGCCGACGCCTCGTGCGTACGCACCTCCGCGGGATGGGTGCAGCGCGACCCGGGGGTGGCACTGGACCAGGACCCGCTCGACCTGTGGGTGGACGGCCGGCCGGTGACCTGGCGGGCCCTGGGCCGGACCGGGGTGTGCTCGGAGGAGCACGCCTACCTCACCCGGTTCACCGCGACGAAGAACGGGCCGCTGCGGTTCAGCGTGCTCGACCTCGACCACCGCGACAACGCCGGCACGTTCAAGGTCACCCTGCTCCGCGGCTGACCGGCCGTCAGGGGACGGAGCGGATCCGGCGCACGAGCAGGGACCCGAGCACGCACACCCCCGCCGAGAACAGGTAGAGGGTGGTGTAGCCGCCGACCCGGGTCACCAGGAAGGTACCGAGGAACGGGGCGAACACCTGCGGCAGCGCGTTCGCGATGTTGATCACCCCGAGGTCCTTGGCGCGGGCCCCGGCCGTCAGGGCGCCGAACACGAGCTCCTTGTGCCCGGGCGAGACCGCCTCGGGGTGCTGGTCAACGGCGGGCCTTGTGGGCGGCGATCAGCCCGGCGTACCAGTCGAAGGAGTCGCGGGGCGTGCGGCGCTGCGTCGGGTAGTCCAGGTGCACCAGCCCGAACCGCTTGGTGTAGCCCTCGGCCCACTCGAAGTTGTCCATCAGCGACCAGGTGAAGTAGCCGCGTACGTCGACCCCGTCGGCGATCGCACCGGCCACCGCGCGCAGGTGCCCGTCGAGGTAGTCGACGCGGCGCGCGTCGTGCACCTCGTCGTCGTAGGCACAGCCGTTCTCGGTGATCTGGACCGGGGGCAGCGCGGCGCCGTACCGCTGCCGCAGGGAGACCAGCAGCTCGCGCAGGCCCTCGGGGACCACCGGCCAGTCGAAGTCCGTGCGCGGGTAGCCCTCGACCGGGACCATCGTGAACGGCACCCCCTCCAGGTTGATCGGCGCGTCGGCGGGCGGGCCGGCCGACGGGTCCGCGACCCGGGTCGGGTTGTAGTAGTTGACGCCGTAGAAGTCGAGGGGCGCGGCGATCGCGGCGAGGTCATCGTCCACCGGGCCGGGCATCAGCTCGGCGAAGCCCTCCGGGTAGCGGCCGAGCAGCACCGGGTCGGCGTAGAGCCGGTTCCACAGCACGTCGTACAGGTCGGCGGCCCGCCGGTCCGCCTCGGACTCGGAGGCCGGCCACACCGGGGTGTGGTTGGTCGCGGTGCCGACGCTGCGTGCCCCCACCGCCCGCAGCGCCGCGACCGCGCGACCGTGGGCGAGCAGCAGGTGGTGCGCGACCGGGAGGGCGTCGAAGAGCAGCCGCTGCCCCGGCGCGTGCATGCCGAGGGCGTGCCCCAGCATGGTCACCACGTTGGGCTCGTTGACCGGGATCCAGTGTGCGACCCGGTCGCCGAGGCGCATCCCGAGCACCGTGGCGTACTCCGCGAACCGCTCGACGGTCTCGCGGGAGCGCCAGCCGCCGCGGTCCTGCAGCGCCTGCGGCAGGTCCCAGTGGAACAGCGTGGCCATCGGGGCG
Source organism: uncultured Actinomycetota bacterium (assembly GCA_963728775.1). GTDB lineage: Bacteria > Actinomycetota > Actinomycetes > Propionibacteriales > Nocardioidaceae > Nocardioides_B. The sequence goes on along the minus strand of CAVSLP010000004.1, from coordinate 200,937 downwards.
ACGCCGGCCTCGAGCAGCGCGTCGACCAGCCGGTCGTAGAAGCCGAGCCCCGCGGCGTTGGCGCGTCCGGACCCCTCGGGGAAGATCCGCGGCCAGGCGACGGAGAACCGGTAGCCGTCCAGCCCGAGGCGCGCCATCAGCGCGACGTCCTCGCGGTAGCGGTGGTAGTGGTCGCAGGCGACCGCGCCGCTGCTGCCGTCCGCGATGCGGCCCGGCTCGTCACAGAAGGTGTCCCAGATGCTGCGCCCGCGGCCGTCCTCGTCCGCGGCGCCCTCGATCTGGTACGACGCGGTGCTGACGCCGAAGGTGAAGCCGTCCGGGAGCCCGGGGTAGTCGACGTGAGCCATGAGCACACCTTCCCAGACCGGTACCGCCCGGGGTCTCAAGAACGGTCCCCGGGGCGCCGATGCTCTTGGGTGACCCGGGGGGGTCACTTGGGGAGGGCCCGATGGAGCCTGCGACGGAAGAGAGCCGCGTCCGCGGTCTCGCAATGCTGGCGCGCGCCCTCGGCCGGTCCCTGCCGCTCCCCCGGCTGCTGGAGGTCGCCGCCGAGCACGCCCGGCTGGCGATGGACGCCGCGAGCGTGTCGCTGAGCCGGCTCGAGCCGGGCACCCTGGACGTGCGCACCATCGTCAACGTGGGTGACCTCGGACCGCACGAGGTGCGCTGGCCGCAGCAGGAGGTCTACACGATCGACGAGTTCGCCAACCTCGACCTGATCGTGGACCGGCTGGAGACCTGGACCGCCGACGTCCTCGACCCGCAGTGCCACCCGTCCGAGCGCGCCCTGCTCGCCCAGCTCGAGAAGGGCTGCTCGCTGGCCGCGCCGATCGTCGTGGACGGCCGGCTCTGGGGGGAGTTCTACGCCACCCGGCACCGGGGTCGCGTGCCGTTCGGCGAGGGCGAGAAGTGCCACGCGGACGCCCTGGTCGCGATCGTGGCCGGCGCGATCTCACGGTCGCTGCGCGAGGAGGCACTGGAGGAGCGGGCGTCTCGTGACCCGCTGACCGGGCTGCTGAACCGTCGCGGGTTCGACGAGCAGTCGGCCCGGGCCTTCGAGGCCCCGGCCGGTGTGGTTCACGCGGTCACCCTGGTCGCGATCGACATCAACGGGCTCAAGGCGCTCAACGACACCCGCGGGCACGTCGCCGGCGACCGGCTCATCGCGGCCGTCGGGCGGGCCCTGACCAAGCACTTCTCGCGCTTCCCGGGCGCCATCGTCGCGCGGATCGGTGGGGACGAGTTCTGCGTCCTGGTGTCGCGGGAGGACCCGCAGGCGGTGATCGACACCGCCGACGAGCTCTGCCGACTGGCCTGGAGCCTGGGCAACGGCGCCGGGATCTCCTGCGGCGCCGCCACGGCCGCGCTCGCGCGGGACGGGGAGCTCACCCCCGAGGACCTCTTCGACGCCGCGGACCGGGCGCAGTACGTCGCCAAGCGCGCCCGGCTGGCGTGCACCGTGCGTGCCGACGAGCTGTCCGCCCCCTGCGAGCCGGTCGCCCCCTAGCCGCGAGGCTAGGCACGATGGCGGCATGACCTTCGAGGTACGACGGGCCGCGGATCGCTTCACCACCGCCGCCGAGGGCCGCACCACCCGGCACTCGTTCTCGTTCGACCGGCACTACGACCCGGCCAACGTCGGCCACGCCCTGCTCGTCGCGCACAACGACGACACCGTCGCGCCGGGGCACGGCTACGACCGCCACCCGCACCGGGACCTGGAGATCGTCACCTGGGTGCTCGACGGCAGCCTGGTGCACCGGGACTCGCGCGGCTCCGGTGGGGTCGTCGTCCCGGGGCTGGCGCAGGCGATGTCCGCCGGGAGCGGCGTCCTGCACTCCGAGCGCAACGACGAGCCGGGCGCCGATCGGCCCACCCGGTTCCTGCAGATGTGGGTGCGGCCGGACGAGACCGGACTGGAGCCGCGGTACGACCAGCGCGAGCTCGGGCCCGAGCTCGGCTCCGGTGCGCTGGTCCCGCTGGCCGCCGGCCGGGACGGGGTGGACGCGGCGGTGCGGATCCGCGCGCGGCACGCGGCGCTGCACGTGGCCCGGCTCGACGCCGGTGGCGCGGTGCGGCTGCCGGACGCGCCGTACCTGCACCTGTTCGTGGCCCGCGGGGCGGTCGACCTCGAGGGCGCCGGGCGGCTGGACGAGGCCGACGCGGCGCGGCTCGCCGGCGGTGGGGGCCAGCGGGTCACCGGGATCACCGCTGCGGAGGTGCTGGTCTGGGAGATGCACGCCGCCCGGTGACGGTCCGGGCTCAGCCGGCCCGGCGACCCGGCCGCTGGAGGGCGTCCCACAGCGTCCGGCCGACGGTTCTCGTCAGGCGGTGGGTGCCGGTGCGGCTGGTCAGCCAGTAGTGGCCGTGCGGTGAGCGCCAGAGATAGGTCCCTGGCTCGGGTTGTCGCAGACGCCAGCCGCCGTGGGTCTTGATCCGGTGGTGGAAGCGGGTCATCGGGGCGGCGTTGCCCAGCCGGGTCTGCCCCGGCGGTCCGCCCCGGTCCGGGGGCAGGTAGGGGTCGGGATGGTCGAGGTCCCTGCGGCGGCTGGTCGAGGTCGCCCAGGGGAACACGTCGCGGGGGCTGGTCAGCAGCGCCGCCTCCCGCACCGACCCGGGGAACTCGTAGCCGTCGACGGGCCGCTGCTCGGCGGGTTGGACGACCCGCACCGGGCTGACCCTGCTGTGCCGCAGGAACGAGCGCACCTGCCCGACGGTGATCGGGCCGGCGCCCTCCACCCGGGCGACCCCCTGGCCGGACTCGAGCGCCTGCTCGGTCGCGTGGATGTGCAGCGTCGCTCTCGGCAGCACCCGGGAGAGGGCGGCCGGTCCCAGCCGCTTGACCAGGGCGGCGGCGCTCCCGCAGCTCGGGCAGGGCGCCTGCGCTGCTGCGTGCTCGGCGTCGTCGGCGTCGTTCTGCGCCGGGTGCAGGTCGCCCTGCGCGAGGTCGGGGGGCTCTCCAGGGTCGGGCTCTCCAGGGTCGGGCTGGCCGCCCGGACCGTCCCCGGCGCACTCCTCCGCCTCGGCGAGCAGCAGCAGCGCCTGGGCCGGGTTGGCGAGCATCCCGAACGCGGTGGCGCGGCGGACCCCGATCGGGTTCTGGTCACCCCGGGTGGCGAGGATCTGGGCGATCCGGTCGCAGACCGCGACCATCCGGATCACGTCACCGGCCAGCGCCCGGGCCACGAAGCTCTTCACGCCGTGCTCGTTGGACCGGCCGGTGGCCACGAACATCGCCGCCTCCGCCTCCTTGCGCCGCACCTCGGCCCCCTCGGGGTCGCAGGCGATCACCCGCGCCTCCACCAGGTCGAGGAACTGGCCCCAGGGCAGCGTGTCGATCCACTCGTGGGTCTGCTCGTCCACCCAGCGGGCCTGCTCCCGGGAGAGGGCGCACTCCTCCTTGCCCACGATGCGCGCGACCTCCAGCGCCTTCCAGCCGCGCACCTCCGCGCGGCGCACGCGGGCCCACAGGCGGGGGTGCCGGTGCCGCAGGTTGGCCACCTTGCGCAGCAGGGCAGCGCCCGCCAGCGGGTGCAGGTCCTGTAGCGCCGCGAACTCGGCGCACGCGAACTCGCCGATCTCCGGGGTGCCGTCCGCGCCGACCCGGACCCGGCGCTCCACCCCCGGCAGCGTGTGCCCCTGCCCGGCCTCGGCGTCCGGTTCGTCGGCGGGCGCGTGCAGGTCGATCCAGTGCGCGGCGAGCACCAGCTGCCGGCACTCCACCTCGAGCAGGTCGCGGTGCGCGGCGGCGACCGCATCGCATGCGGTGCTCCCGTCCAGCGCGGGGACCCACTCGTAATCGAACATGTATTCGAGGTTAGTCACAGCCACCGACAGTTTCCGACCACGGCCGCGCGCCGGGCCCCCGGACGGGGGACAGCTCGAGCAGTCGTGCGCCCCCACCGGGTCAGCGCGCGAGGTCGGACGCCGTGAACAGGGCGCGCAGCTCGAGGTCCACCGCGCCCAGGGCCTCGCGCCCGCCGGCCTCGCGGTCGATCACGCACAGCGCGGTGTCCACCACCGCGCCGAGCGCGCGCAGGTCCGCGGTCGACAGCACCACCTGACCGCCGGAGGTGAGCACGTCCTCGACGACGAGCACCCGCCGCTGCGCCACGTCGGCGCCCTCCGCGAGCCGGGCGGTGCCGTAGGGCTTGGCCTGCTTGCGGACGAACGCGACCGGCAGCCCGGTGTGCAGCGACAGCGCGGTCGCGACCGGCACGCCGCCGAGCTCGAGCCCGGCGAGCACCTCGGTGCCGGTGGGCACCAGCGGGGCCAGCGCCTCCGCGACCCGCGCGAGCAGGTCGGGCCGCGCCTCGAACTGGTACTTGTCGAAGTACTCCGTCGCGGTGGCCCCCGACCGCAGCGTGAAATTCCCGGTCAGGTGCGCCACCTCGTGGATCTCGGCGGCCAGCTCCGCGTGCACGACGTCAGCCGACCAGGACCTGGAGCGCCTTGGGCCGCACGGTGGCCCGCACCGGCAGCGGCGCGAGGCGCTCCCCGTCCCCGTAGGCCGTGACCGGGGCGGCGCTGGACAGCCGGATGTCGGTCCCGGTGAACACGAGCACGTCGTCCAGGTCGACGTGCGACCCGTCGTACAGCTTGGGCATCGACCGGATCAGCCGGAGCTTGGACGCGGCACGGATCACGACCACGTCGAGGTGGCCGTCGGTGACCGAGGCGTCGGGCGCGATCTTCATCCCGGCGCCGTAGTAGGCGGAGTTCGCCACCACCACGGTGTAGGCGTCCTCGCGCACCTCCCGGCCGTCGATGTCGATCGTGTACGTCGTCGGCGAGAAGCCGAGCAGCGACCGGATCGCGGCATAGGGGTACTGCACCGGCCCGGGCAGCCCGCGCACCTGCTCGACCAGCTCGGAGGCCACCGAGTCCACCCCGGCGTACACGCTGCCGAGCACCACCCGGCGACCCGCGTCGATCACGTCCACCTCGCTCGGCTCGCCCTCCAGCAGCGTGTGGGCGACCCGCTCCGGGTCGGAGGTGATGCCGAGCATCCGGGCGAAGTCGTTGCCCCGGCCGGAGGGGACCACGCCGAGCAGGCCGCCCGCCTCGAGCACCGCACCCGCGACCGAGGACAGCATCCCGTCGCCCCCCACGGAGACCACCACGTCGCCGCGCGCCGCCGCCTCCTTGGCCAGCTGGGCGCAGCCGACCGGACCCGGGCTGTGGGTGACGTCCACCGCGGCTCCCGCGTCACGCAGGATCCGGGCCACCGGGACGGCGTCCCGGGCCGCCAGCCCACCCCCCGAGATCGGGTTCACCAGCAGGTGAAAAGTCCTCATGGCACCAGGATCCCCGGGTTGAGCACTCCCTGGGGGTCGATTCGTGACTTAACCGCTCTTAACATCTCCACCCCTACCGGCCCGATCTCGCGCGCCAGCCAGGGCAGGTGGTCCCGGCCGACGGCGTGATGGTGGGTGATCGTGGCACCGGCGGCGACCATGGCGTCCGAGGCCGCGGCCTTCGCCCGCGCCCACTGCTCCAGACCGTCACCGGCCTGGCGGGCGGCCACCGTGAAGTAGAGCGAGGCGCCGGTCTCGTAGACGTGCGAGATGTGGCAGAGCACCAGCGGGCTCGCGCCGTCGGCGCCGAGCGTCTCGGTCAGCGCGCCGGCCACCGCGTCGTACACGCGCTCGAGGTTGGACCAGAACGTCGCGGTCTCGAGGGTCTCCACGAGCACGCCGACGTCGAGCAGCGAGTCCCGCAGGTACGGGCCGTGGAACCGCCCCGACGCCCACGCCCGGCCGACGTCCTCGCCGAGGCCGTGCCCGCCGAGTGACTCCAGCCGGGCGGTGGCCAGCGCGCGCTGCACCTCGACGACGGACCGCTCCCCCTCGAAGCCGACGACCATCAGCGCGCCCCCGCTGCTCTCGCCGCCGACCTCGTCGGGCCGGGCGAGGTTGAGCGCGGTCTCGTTCTCGTCCGAGAGCCGGAGCACGGCCGGCGCCGTTCCGGACTGGGCGAGGTCGCGGAGCGCGGCCGCGCCGTCCTGGAAGGCCTCGAACCGCCAGCCCTCGTAGACCCGCACCGCCGGCACCGGCCGCACCCGCACGGTCACCTCGGTGATCACCCCGAACGCGCCCTCGGAGCCGAGCACCAGCTGCCGCAGGTCGGGTCCCGCGGCGGTGGCCGGTGCGCTGCCCAGCTCGAGGGTGCCGACCGGGGTGGCGACCTTGAGCCCCACCACCAGCGAGTCGAAGCGGCCGTAGCCCGACGACGCCTGTCCGCTCGACCGGGTGGCGGCGAACCCGCCGATCGTGGCGTACTCGAACGACTGCGGGAAGTGCCCGAGGGTCAGCCCGTGCTCCCCGAGCAGCGCCTCAGCCTCCGGCCCGAGCAGCCCGGCCTGCAGTACGGCGGTCCGCGACACGGCGTCCACGGCGACCAGCCGGTCGAGCCGCCGCAGGTCCAGCGCGAGCACCCCCGCGAGCCCGTCCCGCCGGGCGACCAGCCCGCCGACCACCGAGGTGCCGCCGCCGAACGGCACCAGCGCCACCCGGTGCTCCGCGCACCACCGCACCACCGCGGCCACCTCGTCGTGGTCGGCCGGCCGCACCACCACGTCCGGGGCGTCGGCGCCGTCGCCCGCGCGCATCCGCAGCAGGTCCGGGGTGGACTTGCCCCGGGTGTGCCGCACCCGGGTCTCGTGGTCGAGGTGCACGTGCCGCCTGCCCACCAGGGCGACCAGCCCGGCCACCAGCTCGGCCGCGAGTCCCGGCTCCGGGAGCCGGACCTCGTCGAGGGCGGCGACGGGACGGTCGGTCGCCGGGCCGAAGGCCATCTCGACCAGCCCGCGGGCGGACTCCGGGAGGGGGCCGGCCTCGGCGGGGTCGCCCCAGCGGGCCCAGTGCATCGATGCGCTCATGTGTTACAGTGTGACATATGACGTCCAACCGTCACAACGGCGCCGACGAGGCCCTGCTCGACGCCGCCCGCGAGGGCATCCTCGCCGTCGGCTGGAAGCGCACCACCCTCACCGACGTCGCCCGGCGCGCCGGCGTCTCCCGGATGACTCTCTACCGGCGCTGGCCGGACATGCAGACCCTGCTCGCCGACCTGATGACCCGGGAGTGGTCCGGGCCGGCGCTCCAGCCGCCCGAGGGGACCCCGGCGAGCCCCGCGCGGCAGCGGGTCGCCGCGGGGGTGGCGGCCACCGTGGCCGCACTGCGCGACAACGAGCTGTTCGCCAAGATCGTGCACGTCGACCCCGAGCTGCTGCTCCCCTACCTGCTCGACCGGCGCGGCCGCACCCAGGACTCGATCCTCGAGCTGCTCGCGACCGCGGTCGCCGAGGGCCAGGCCGACGGCTCGGTCCGCGCCGGGGACCCCACGCTGCTGGCCCGGTCGGTGCTGCTCACCGCGCACGGCTTCGCGCTCTCCGCCGAGACGATGACCGAGCCCGGTGGCCCGTCGCTGGCCGAGCTCGACGACGAGCTGCGCCTCCTCACCGACCGGTACCTCGCGCCATGACATCCCCCGCCCGACCCGACCCGGGGACCTCCCCCACCCGACCCGACCCGGGGACCTCCCCCACCCGACCCGACCCCGGTGCCCTGACCGCCGTACGGCGCACCCGGGAGCTCACCGAGGCCACCGACGGGCGCACCGTGGACCTGCTCGTCGTCGGCCTCGGCGTCACCGGCGCCGGGGTCGCGCTCGACGCGGCGGCGCGGGGGCTCGACGTGGTCGCCGTGGACGCGCACGACCTCGCCTTCGGGACCTCGCGATGGAGCTCGAAGCTGGTGCACGGCGGGCTGCGCTACCTCGCCAACGGGCAGCTCGGCATCGCCCACGAGAGCGCCGTCGAGCGCGGCATCCTGATGACCCGGACCGCGCCGCACCTGGCCCGTGCGCTGCCGATGCTGATCCCCCTCGGGCCCCAGGTCACCCGGGGCCAGGCACTCACCGCCCGCTCCGGGCTGGCCGCCGGGGACCTGCTGCGCGCCGCCGCCCGCACCCGACGCGCGGTGCTGCCCCGGCCCCGCCGGCTGACCCGCACCGAGACCCTGGCCCTCGCACCCGGGCTGCGCTCGCGAGGGCTGCGCGGTGGGCTGCTGTCCTGGGACGGCCAGCTCGAGGACGACGCCCGGCTGGTGGTGGCGCTCGCCCGCACCGCGGCCGGCCACGGCGCCCGGATCCTGACCCGCACCCGGGTCACCGACCTGGACGGGACCGGCGCCGCGGTGCGCGACGAGCTCACCGGGGCCACCGCGCACATCCACGCGCGGGCGGTCGTCAACGCCACCGGCGTGTGGGCCGGCGACCTGGTCGAGGACGTCGCGCTGCGCCCCTCCCGCGGCACCCACCTGGTGCTGCGCGGGGCGGCACTGCCCGGCCTGAAGGTCGCGGTGATGGCCCCCGTCCCGGGAGAGAGCAACCGGTTCGTGTTCGCGCTGCCGCAGCCCGACGGGCTGGTCTACGTCGGTCTCACCGACGAGCCGGTGGAGGGGCCGGTGCCGGACGTGCCGGTCCCCACCGAGGGCGAGATCGGCTTCCTGCTCGACGTGATCTCCGCCGTCTTCGAGCAGCCGCTGCGCCGCCACGACGTCGTCGGCGCCTACGCCGGGCTGCGCCCGCTGCTCGACGCCGGTGGCCGCACCGCCGACCTCTCCCGGCGGCACGCCGTGCTCACCTCACCCTCCGGGGTGGTCACCGTGGTGGGCGGCAAGCTGACCACCTACCGGACGATGGCCGAGGACGCCGTCGACGCCGCCGTCGCTCGCGCCGGCCTGCGCGCCGGCCCCTGCCGCACCCGGCGGATCCCCCTCGTGGGCGCCGCCGCCCCGGCCGTGCTGCGCCGGCTCGAGGCCCCCGACCGGCTGGTCCGCCGCTACGGCACCGAGGCGGACGCCGTCCTGGCGAGCGCCCGCGCGGTGTCCGGGCTGTCCGACCGGGAGCTGCTCGCCCCGGTGGCCGACCGGGTGCCGGTCACCCTGGCCGAGCTGCTGTGGGGGGTGACCCACGAGGGCGCCCTGGACGCGGACGACCTGCTGGACCGTCGTACCCGGGTCGGGCTGGTGCCGGACGACCGGGACGCGGCCCGGCCGGCAGCCGAGCACGCGCTCGCGCTGACCGCTAACGCAGCGCCACGGTGAGCAGGATCGCCGAGTCGGCGTGCGCCTCCACGCCGTGCCGCTGCGGCGGCACCGGGATCAGCTGCCCGGGGTAGACCGTCCAGTCGCGGTCGCCCGTGCGCAGCGTGACCTTGCCGTGGATCACCTGCAGCGTGGCGGCGGGTGGGGAGTCGTGCTCGGCCATCTCGACCCCGTCGCGCAGCGCGATCACGACCGCCCGCATCACCGTCCCGGACAGCACGGTGCGTGCGGTCCGGCCGGAGGGGTGGTTCGGCAGGTCGGCGATCAGCTCGTCGGCCAGCTCGGAGAGCACGACGGACTCGGTGGTGTGGTGTTCGCTCACACCCCCACTCAACCACCCCGCGGCTCAGATGCCGAGGCCCTCGAGGACCTCGGCGCCGGGCAGCCCGCCGAGCAGCCGGCCGGGCACCAGCAGCTTGGAGCGCCGCACGCCGCTGCCGAGCACGGCCACCTCGACGTCGACCGCGGCCGCGTCCACGAACACCCGCCAGTCCCCGGGCAGGCCCACCGGGGTGATGCCGCCGTACTCCATCCCGGTCTCCTCGACCGCCCGGCCCATCGCCAGGAAGGACGCCTTGCGCACGTCGAGCGCGCGCTTGACCAGGTTGTTCACGTCGGCCCGGGTGTCCGCGCGGACCACGCACCCCGCGACCCGTTCCTCCCCCGCGCGACGACCGGCCACCACCACACAGTTCGCGCTGGCGGCCAGCGGCAGGTCGTAGGCCTCGGTCAGCGCGGCGGTGTCGGCCAGGTCGGGGTCGATCTCCACCACCGCGACCTCGGCGCCGTGCGCCCAGGAGGCGAGCGCCTTCGCGACCGGCGCCGCCACCAGCTCGGGGTGGTCCAGGGCGGGCAGGGATCGTAGGGAGCTGAAGCTCGGCAGGTCCATGCCCCCACCGTAGGCAACCCGGTCCGGGCCGTTCAGGCGTGCCCGCCGTCGGACACCTCGTGGCGCAGCCGCAGCCCCAGCAGCGCCGCCACCAGCAGGGTCACCCCGGTCGCGAGCAGCACCCCGGCCGAGCCCAGGGACCCGCCGGTCCAGTCCGAGAGCGCCTCGGGCACCGCGAGGGTCGCCGCGGCCACGCCGCCGGCCAGGTAGGGCCAGGCCGGTCGTACGACGTACCCGGCGAACGCCGCGGCGGCCACCACCGCCGTGGCCAGGTAGCCCACCCACGCCGGGTGGTCGAACACCGGGATCTGCGCGCCGACCACCGCCAACGCCGTGCCGATCACCCGCGCGGACTCGTCCTCGCGCCAGACCCCCCGCTCGGCGAGCACCAGCCAGAGCAGCCCGAGCAGCAGCACCAGGCCGCCCATCCCGAGCACCGTCACCTCGCCGGCGGTGTCCAGGCCCGAGGGGATCATCAGGAACGCGGCCGCCGCGACGCCGAGCTGCCCGACCACGCTGGGCGCCGTCCGGTAGCCGGCCAGCGCCACCACCAGCGCCACCGCCGCGCCGACGAGGACCCGGCGCGAGCCGTCGTCGAACGTGCCCGGCTCCTCGGCCAGCACCCCGGCGGCGAGACCGGCCGCGACGGCCGCCCCGGTGCACAGCACCGACGCCAGGCGGCGACGGACCTGCTGGGCGGGCTCGCGCACCGCGCTCCGCCCGCCGGCGGCCGCGACGAGCAGCACGGTCGCCGCCGCGAGCAGCGCCGCGATGACCGCGAGCACGCCCACCTGCCCCGCCCGGCCGAGCGTCTCCCACTCGTTGCCGAGGAACAGCACGGCGGCGCCCACGACGAACGCGCCGCCGACGTACCCGGCGATCTCCGAGACCCGCCGGCGCAGCGGCGGCCGCGGCGCCGCGGCCGGCGCCAGCGCGGCGGTGACCACCCGCTCGGCGTCGGCGGAGCGCTCCGCGCCGACGAGCCCCGCGGTCACCAGCGCAGACACCACGGTCCGCGGGGTTCCTTCGGTCGTCATGCCCCCAGCCTTGCCGGACCGCGGCGCGCGGGAAAGAGTCGGAGTACCCAGATCCGCCCCGGCCCTCGTGCTCAGGTCAGGTCGCCCGGGTCGGCCGGTACGTCGACCGCGTGCCGGCGCAGCAGCTCCAGCGGGACCACCTCGAGCGCGCGCTGGTGGGTGGAGGCGAGCACCACCGGCGCGGGGGACCCGTCCCGGCAGGCCTGCAGCCAGCGTGCCGCGACCACGCACCAGCGGTCGCCCGGGCGCAGCCCCGGGAACCCCCACTCCGGGCGGGGGGTGGACAGGTCGTTGCCGACCGTCCGCTGGTGCTCGAGGAAGTCCCCGGTCACCACCGCACACACGGTGTGGCTGCCCAGGTCCTCGGGCCCGGTGCGACAGCAGCCGTCCCGGAAGAAGCCGGTCACCGGGTCGGTGCCGCACTCCTCGAGCTCCGTGCCCAGCACGTTCAGCTCGCTCACCGGCGCACCGCCGCCGGGTCCACGACCAGGTACGGGTCCCCCAGCGCGCCGAGCAGCGCCCCGTCCCGGCACAGCGGCGGGCCGTCCTCCACGTCGGAGACCAGGCAGGTGATGTTGTCGCGACCACCCGCCTCCAGGGCAGCCCCCACGAGGGCGTCCGCGGCGGTGTCCCGGTCGGCCAGCGCGAGACAGTCCGCGACCGTGGGGTCGTCGACCATGTCCGTGAGCCCGTCGCTGCACACCAGCAGCCGGTCGCCCGGCTCGAGGTCGAGCAGCAGCAGGTCCGGCTCGGGCGGCCGCCCGGCGTCGAGCGCCTGCAGCACCACGTTCCGGTGCGGGTGGGTGCGTGCCTGCTCGGGGGTGATCCGGCCCTCGTCGAGGAGCGCCTGCACGAAGGTCTGGTCCCGGGTCAGCTGCGACAACCGGCCGTCGCGCCACAGGTACGCCCGCGAGTCGCCCAGGTGCGCGAGCGCCGCCCGGGTCCCGTCGGTGAGCACGGCCGTCAGCGTCGTACCCATGCCTTCGCGGTCCGGCTCCGAGGCGACGCCCTGCCGCAGCTGCTCGTGCGCGAGCGCGACCGCACGCCCCAGCACGTCCAGCAGGTCCGGCTCCTCGGAGCCCATCGCGCTCGCGCTCGTGACGTAGGCGGCGGTCGCGGAGGCCACCTCCCCGGCCGCGGCGCCGCCCACGCCGTCCGCCACGAGCTGCAGGTAGGGCCCGGCGAAGCCCGAGTCCTCGTTGTTGTCGCGCACCCGTCCGGGGTGGCTGCGGCCGGCGTACTCGAAGCGGAGCATGCTCACCGGACCTCGTGGATGTGTGGCATACCCGCATCATGACGGCGGCACGCCGCGCCGAACAAGCGCGGGCCCATGACAACGGCGCACCCAGTCACTAGCGTCCTGGCTGAGGTTTCTCGGTGCCTCCCCGCGATGGACAACGGACGTTTCCGGAATCGAGGCCCACGATGAGCGACCCGAACCAGCCACCCCCGCCTCCCCAGGAGGGCGGCGGCAGCATCCCCGGCTCCGCCCCACCCCCGCCGATGCAGGCGCCGTCCGGGGTCGGCCAGCCCGCCGACCTGCTGATGCGCTTCCTGGCCCGGCTGATCGACTTCGTGATCCTGGGCGTCATCAACGTGATCCTGGTGAGCGTGGTGGTCGTCGGCGCGATCATGGGCTCCGGCGGCGGGATGCTGGGGACCGGCAACACCTTCGCCGCCTCCGCCGTCGCGTCGGTGATCGAGGCGCTGATCTACCTGGGCTACTTCTCGCTGATGGAGTCCCGCAACGGCCAGACCATCGGCAAGATGCTGCTCAAGCTGCAGACCCAGGGGCCCGACGGCCGCACCCCCACCCTCGAGCAGGCGGTCCGCCGCAACATCTGGGTGGCGTTCGGGATCCTGGGCGTCGTCCCCATCGTCGGCGGGGTGATCGGCGCGCTCGCCGAGCTGGGCGCGGTGATCGCCATCGCGGTCACGATCAACAGCTCGCCCACCCGCCAGGGCTGGCACGACCAGTTCGCGGGCAACACCAAGGTGATCAAGATCGGCTGACCCCCCACCGAGTTGTCAGGCGCTGTGCACGCCATCACGGTCGCAGCGCCTGACAACTCAGTGGGCTCCGCGCAGGAACTGCTCCAGGACCGGGCCGGCGGTGTGCGAGCCGGACTCCCCGACGTCGACGAAGACCGCGACGGCCAGGTCGCCGTGCACCGCGACCATCCACGCGTGCGTCTGCGGCGGCTGCCGGTCGCCGAACTCGGCGGTCCCGGTCTTGGCCAGCACCGGCGGCCCCGGCAGGCCGCCCAGGAACGCGGCGCTGCCGTCGGTGACCACGCCCCGCATCAGGGTGCGCAGCTTCGCGGCCTCGGCCCGGGTGAGCGGGTGCTGCGGCCGGACGTCGTCGGCCCGGTCCGCGGGCAGCAGCCGCGGCACGACCGTGTGACCGGCGCCCACGGACGCCGCCACCGACGCCATCGCGACCGGGGAGGCGATCACCCTGCCCTGCCCGATCAGCGAGGCGGCGTGCTCGGTGTCCGACCCGTCGGTGGGGACCGAGCCGAGGAACACCGGGAACCCCAGGTCGTGGTCCACACCCAGCCCGAGTGCGGCGGCCGCGGATGCGATCTGCTCGGCAGAGACCCGGTCGTGCTGGGAGATGAAGGCGGTGTTGCACGAGTCGGCGACCGCGGTTCGCAACGGGATCCGCCCGATACCCGCGGCCGGGTAGTCGCTGTAGTTCTTGAACGACTTGCCGTTCACCACGATCGTCGGGGTGCAGGGCACGGTGCTGTCCGGGGTGAGGCCGGCGCGCAGCAGCGCCAGGCTGCTGACCACCTTGAACGTCGAGCCGGGCGCGTACCGGCCCAGCGTCGCGGTCGAGTAGCCCCGCGAGCCCGGTCCGCTGGCCGCCGCGAGCAGGTGGCCGTCCGACGGCCGTACGGCGACCAGCGCGCTGGCCGGGCCGACACCCGAGAGCGACCGTTCCGCGAGGGCCTGCAGGTCCGGGTCAAGCGTGGTCCGCAGCGGGGTGCCCACGGTGGGCTCGGTGTGGAACAGCACGCGCGGGTCGCCGTCGCGGGGCACGGCGTGCACCGCCACGCCGGGGGTGCCGCGCAGCTGCCCGTCGTACCGCTGCTCGAGGCCGGACAGGCCCGCCTGGTCCCCGGGCGCGTACGCGCCGTCGGACTTCTTCACGATCTCCGCGGTGACCGGGCCGACCGTGCCCAGGATCGGCCGCGCGAAGTCGTGGGTGGGCGCGAGGGGCATCTGGTCGGGCAGCGCGGCCGCGCCGCCGATGCCCGGATAGCCGCGCGTCACCGCGGCGGGCACGTCGCCGCGGCGCAGCACCAGCGCCTCGACGAAGGCCTGGTCGCCGGCGGCCTTCACCCGGGCGACGAACGAGCCCGCGTCCACGCCGAGCAGCGTGGCGAGCCGGCGCGCCGAGGCCGCCTGCCGCGCCGCGGGAACCTTGGTCTTGTCGATGCCGAACCGCAGCACCGGGCGGTCGGTCACCAGCTTGACGCCCCCGGCGCCGAGGATGTCCGCGCGGGGCGCCGTCGTGCTGGCAAGGTCCAGCCGCTCGCCCCGCTTCAGGTCTGGTGCGAGCAGCCTCGGTGCGAGGCTGGTGGCCCAGCGGTGGTCGCGCCCGCGGGCGAGCGCAGCCGTGGTGTCGTAGGTCCAGGTCGCGTCGCCGCCGGCCAGCGTCCAGGTGTAGTGCAGGGTGGCGGTGGCGTGGTCGCCGTCCTTGCCCTGGTCGACCTTGGCGACCGTGACCTTGCGGGAGGAGCCGCCCAGGCCGGCGACGGTCCGCCTCCACCAGCGCTGCGCCTGCTTCCCGGTCCGGTCGGCGAACCGCACGCCCGCCAGCTTCCCGGAGGAGAGGCCGACCGCGAGGGTCCCGGCGGCCTGCTGCGGGGTCTGCTCCGGCGGACCGGAGCTGCAGCCGGCCGTCAGCGCGGCAAGCACCAAGGCGGGGACGAAGAGGGTGCGCGATCTTCCCACGGGGACGATCCGACCATGCGGCCCGCGGTCCGTCAAAGCGGTTCCGGCACCCGGTGGGCCTGGCCAGATCCCGCGGCGTCGTCGTGGGTATCGTCGCCATCCCAGACTGCCGACGCCCCAGGGAGCGCACGTTGATCTTCATCACCGCGAAGTTCCAGGTCCGTCCCGAGCACGCCGACGCCTGGGCGGAGCTCGCCCGCGGGTTCACCGAGGCGACCCGGTCCGAGCCCGGCTGCCTGTGGTTCCAGTGGTCACGCAGCCTCGACGACCCCCACGAGTACGTCCTCGTCGAGGCGTTCCGGGACGACCAGGCCGGCGCCGCGCACGTGCAGTCCGCGCACTTCCGGGACGCCACCGCCACCCTGCCGCAGTACCTCGTCGCGACGCCGCGGATCGTGAACGTCAGCGTGCCGCAGCAGGACTGGTCCGAGCTCGGCGAGATGGCCGTCCCGACGTGAGCTGACCCGCGACCGGGGACCGGGCGGCGACCCGGCTGGACCTCCCGCCGGTTTCCCGCTCGGTGCTTGACCCCGTGCGCGGCGGGGTACCGTTCATCAGTGGACGACAGGTCGGGAGTGTGGGCGCTGCTGGCGGCGGCCTGCGCCGTCACCGGCCTCGTCGTGCTGGCCGGCTTCGTGGTGGCCCCGCACACCGACGAGGCGCGGCTGAGCGCCTCCGTGCTGCACCCGTCGAGCACCGGGGGGTTCTACGCCGCACCGCAGACGGCCCTGCCGCGCACGGAGCTGGTCGCGGTGCCCAGGGTCGGCCGCGCGGTCACCCTCAGCAAGAGGCCGAAACCCAAGCCGAAGAAGGTCGCGGTCGCGCCGACGCGGACGCTGGACTTCACGCTCAGCTCCTTCAACGTCCTGGGCAGCAGCCACACCAGCTCGGGCGGCTCGCACGCCCGCTTCGCGTCCGGGCCGACGCGAGCCCGGCAGGCGGCGTCGCTGGTGCTCGGCCACGGGGTGGACGTGGTGGGCTTCCAGGAGATGCAGGCGGACCAGCTCGCGTCCTTCCAGAGCGCCACCGGCGGTCGCTTCGCGGCCTACCCGGGCTTCGAGCTCGGCCGGCTCAACACCGAGAACTCGATCGCCTGGCGCACCGACACCTGGCAGCTCGTCGAGAAGCGCCCCATCGCCATCCCCTACTTCCGCGGGCACACCCGGCTGATGCCGCTGGTGCGGCTGCGCAACCCGGCCACCGGGCTCGAGGCGTGGTTCGCCAACTTCCACAACCCCGCCGACACGCCCCGGTGGGGGAACAACCAGCGCTGGCGGGCCCAGGCGACCGCGAAGGAGATCGCCCTGGTCAACGAGCTGCGCAGCCAGACCGGGCTCCCGGTGTTCCTCACCGGCGACATGAACGAGCGCGCCGAGTACTTCTGCGCGGTGACCGGGAGCACCGACCTCGAGGCCGCGATCGGTGGCACCAACGACGGCGCCTGCCGCCCGCCGCGGATCCGCTTCGTGGACTGGGTGTTCGGCTCGCCGGACGTCACGTTCAGCAACTACCTCGAGGACGACGGCCCGCTGGTCCGCCGGACCAGCGACCACCCGATGATCGTCGCCGACGCCCACCTCGAGGGCCGGACCACCGCCCCGGCCCCCTCCGGGTGACCGTCCAGGGCTCCGCGGGTGCCGCGGTGCCCGGGCCCGACCTGGTCGCCCGGCTACGCGTCGCGGGCTGCGTCTTCGCCGAGGAGGAGGCGTCCCTGCTCACCTCGGCCGCGCGGACCACCGAGGAGCTCGAGGCGATGGTGGAGCGGCGGGTCGCAGGGCTGCCGCTGGAGCAGGTCCTGGGCTGGGCCGAGTTCTGCGGGCTGCGGATCGAGCTGGCCCCCGGCGTGTTCGTGCCCCGGCGACGGACCGGGCTGCTGGTCACCGAGGCGGCCGCCCTCGTCGGTCCCGGCGCGGTGGTGGTCGACCTGTGCTGCGGCTCCGGGGCGATCGGCGCCGCGGTCGCGGCCACCGTCGGCCCGGTCGAGCTGCACGCCGCGGACGTCGACCCCGCGGCGGTCGCCTGCGCGCGCCGCAACGTGGCTGCCGTCGCCGGCCGGGTCTACCGCGGCGACCTCTACGCGCCCCTGCCCGCGGCGCTGCGCGGCCGGGTGGACCTGGTGGTCTCCTGCCCGCCCTACGTGCCGACCGACGAGCTGCGGCTGCTGCCGCCCGAGGCACGGCTGCACGAGCCGCGCGCCGCGCTCGACGGCGGGTCCGACGGCCTCGACCTGCTGCGGCGGATGGCCGCGGAAGCCCCTGGTTGGCTCGCACCCGGCGGGCACCTCGTCGTGGAGACCGGCGCGCACCAGGCACCGGACGCGGCGGAGGCGTTCGCCGGCCACGGGTTGGCCCCGCGGGTCGCTCACGCCGAGGAGCTGAACGCCACCGTGGTGATCGGCGCGAAGCAGCAGCGGTGAGGCTAGGCCACCGGGGCCCGCCGGACCACGAACCGCGGGCTCTCGCGCAGGCTCTGGCCGACCACGCAGTACCGCTCCGTCGAGCGCGCCAGGCGTTCGAGGGCCGCGTCGTCGGCGTCGCTGTCGATCTCCACCGTGACCACGACGTCCAGGACGCCGACCGGGACCGACCTGTCCATCCCGAGCGTCCCACGCACGTCGAACGCGCCATCGGCGCGCAGCCTTGCCGAGCGCAGGCTCAGCCCCATCGCGGTCGCCACGCTGCGCAGCGTCACCCCGGCGCAGGCCAGCAGCGCCTCGAGCAGCATGTCGCCGGAGCACGCGTCGCTGCCGTCGCCACCGGCGGCCCGGTGCAGCCCGGCCCGGACGGGCCCAGCCCAGCTGGTGACCGTGCAGGTGACCCCCGGGTCCGCGAAGTCCCCGACGGCGCCGACGTGGGTGCGCGCGGACAGCGGATCGGCGCGGTACTGCTCCTTCAGGGGTGCCTGGCTGGCTCGCAGGCTGGCGGCATCCATGCCTCAGTGTGGCGGTGTCGCCACACCGGCTCAACCGTGCGACCTGACCGGACGTCCGGGGTGGGCAAGACGAACGTCGCGCCGCTTCTGGCCACCCGCGGCTGGCTCCACGAGTCTCCGGCAGGGCCTACATTCGGACGGTGACGTTCGAAGTCGCCGCCGACGCGTACGGCCGGTTCATGGGCCGCTACTCCGAGCCGCTGGCCGTGCAGCTCGCGGACCTGCTCGACCCTCGGCCCGGACAGCGGGCGCTGGACGTGGGCTGCGGTCCGGGCGCGTTGACCACGGTGCTGGTGGACCGCCTCGGCGCCGCGGCGGTCGCCGCGGTCGACCCGTCGGCCTCGTTCGTCTCGGCTGTGCGCGGGCGACTGCCCGGGGTCGACGTGCGGTCCGCCGCCGCCGAACGCCTGCCCTTCGCGGACGACGGGTTCGACCTCTGCGTCGCCCAGCTGGTGGTGCACTTCATGGTCGACCCGGTGGCCGGGCTCGCGGAGATGGGCCGGGTGACCCGGCCCGGCGGGGTCGTCGCCGCGTGCGTGTGGGACCACGCGGGGGCGGGTGGTCCCCTCTCTGCCTTCTGGCAGGCGGTGCACGAGCTCGACCCGGGCGCGCACGACGAGGCCGACCTCGCCGGCGCGCGGGAGGGGCACCTCGCGGAGCTCTGCACGGCGGCTGGTCTGCACGACGTCGAGCCGGGCGTGCTGAACGTCCGGGTCCGGTTCGCGACGTACGACGACTGGTGGGAGCCGTTCACGCTCGGGGTCGGTCCGGCGGGGGCGTACGTCGACGGGCTCGACGACGCACACCGCGCGGCCCTACGGGCGCGATGCCAGCAACGTCTCCCGGCGCCACCGTTCCACGTCAGCGCCTCAGCCTGGACGGTCACGGCGCGGGCTTGACGCCGTGCGTCCGCGACGGCGCGCGGCCGGGCCCTACCGGCGGCGGTAGCCGGCCTGCAACGTCCCCCGCACCACGGCGGCGGACTCGATCGCCGCCAACGCGTCGGACAGGGCCGCGCCTTCGGGCAGGCCGGTGGGCGCGGACAGCCCGTACACGGAGAACCGGTACCGGTGCCTGCCGCTCGGGGGGCAGGGCGGGGCGTAGCCGGCGTCGCCCGCGGAGTTGTCCGCCTGGACCCCTCCGCCGGGCACGGCCCCTGGTCCCACCGACCGCGTCGCGGCGGGGACGTCCAGCACCACCCAGTGCACGTAGGTGCCTCCGGGAGCGTCCGGGTCGTCCACCACGAGCGCCCACGAACGCGCGGCCCCGGCGGTGGCGGACCAGGTCAGCGGCGGGGAGGTGCCGGCGCCGTCGCAGGTGAACCGGGCCGGGACATCCTCGCCGTCGCGGAAGGCCGGGCTGGTCACCGCGACCGACGCCGGCGCCTCGACCCGCAGGTCCGGCCTCGACCCGCCCCCACAGCCCGCGGCGACCAGGCAGCACAGCAGCGGGAGAACGAGCCGGAACGCAGCCACCTCCTCACGGTAGACCGCGCCCGGCGTCCCCCGGTCAGCCGCTCGCGTCGTCGACGTACACCCACCGGCCGCCGCGGCGCTCGAACCGGCTCGTCTCGTGCATCACCCGTTCCCCGTCCGGGCCGCGGAAGCGCGCCCGGAACTCGACCGTGCCGGTGTCGTCGTCGGCGCCGCCGTCGTTCGCGCCCAGGACCTCCAGACCCAGCCAGGTCACGTCCGGCGCCGGCGAGAGGTCGTCGGGCCTGGTCCGCGGGTACGCCGTACCGCTGCCGCACGGGCAGGTGCGGGCGAGCGGAGGGGTCGCGGTCATGGCTGCGAGTCTCGTGGTCGCCTCCCCAGGGGTAGCGCGGCCACCTCACGCCACGAGTCCGGGGCGTCGGTGCCGCACCACAGCGCCGCCGCGGTGACGTCCATCCGGATGGGCAGCTGCGCTCGCACCTGGCGCTCGGCCGCACGCAGCTCGTCCCCGGCGCCACGATGACCGACGGTCAGGTGCGGGACGACGTCCGGGTGTGCCCCGCCGTACGGCGGGTACCCGGGGAACGCGTCCACGACGGCCGAGGTCAGCGCCCGGAAGCGCTCGGCCGGCCGCGGCGCGAGCCACAGCACGTCGGAGCCGAACCAGCCGGTCGACTCCCAGCTGGCAGCGAACCCCGGGACGGACGCGACGGCGGCAGCGAGCGTTGCGACGACCCGGTCGTCGAGATCCGCGGGCGGCAGGAACGGGAAGAGCACCGTCACGTGCGCGGGCACACCCCAGCCCGCCGCCCGGTCGAACCGGGCGCGGTGCCGTGCCACCGCATCCTCTGCCGGTGGGACGGTCACGATGACCGCGCTCTGGGTGGCGCCGCTCATGCACGCACCCTAGTCGGCGGCGCGGCACGTCAGTCCGGGCGTCGGGCGACGAACACGAGCTCCCGGCCGGGTCGGTCCGGTGCGTCGCGCACGTCCTCGACGGTGAAGCCGTGCGCGGTGAGGTCCGCCTCCACCTCATCTCGCTGGCGGAAGCGCAGCGTCGAGTCCGAGGTCAGCGCCTGCCGATCCGAGGCGAAGACGAACGTCGAACGGAAGCTCACCAGGGGCCCGTCCACGGTGGTCAGCTCGACCCAGCTCTCGACGTTGCCGACGCTCTCGATGTCAGTGGCCCTGTACGACGCCGTACGGTTCCACTCCTCCCAGGCGCGACGAGCCGGGTCGCGGGTCTCGAAGAGCAGGTACCCGCCCGGACGCAACGCGCCGTGCACGCCACGCAACGTCCCCTCCCAGTCGGCGCGGTGCACGATCGCCTGGGCCACGTTGGCCGTCATCGTCGCCACGTCGACCTGCATCGGCGGCAGGCAGGTCGCGTCGCCGTGCAGCCACCGCACGCGATCCGCACCGGCCTTCGCCTGCGCGACGTCGAGCGAGCCGGCGGCCGGATCGACGCCGACCACGTCGAGGCCGCGGTCGGCGAGAAGCAGCGCGAAGGTGCCGGTCCCGCATCCGACGTCCAGCACCCGGCGCGCGGCGAGCTGGCCCACGACACGTGCGTAGACCTCGAGGTCACTTCTGTCGGGATCGAGCGCGTCGTAGACGCCCGCAAGCCGAGGATGCTCGAAGTGGTTGTCCACCATGGCGCCGACGGTCCGGATCAGCCGTGCGCCATGTCCACGAAGCGCGAGTAGTGCCCCTGGAAGGCGACCACGATGTCCCGTGTGGGCCCGTTGCGGTGCTTGGCCACGATCACGTCGGCCTCACCCGGGCGCGTCGACTCCTTCTCGTAGGCATCCTCGCGGTGCAGCAGGATCACCATGTCGGCGTCCTGCTCGATCGAGCCGGACTCGCGCAGGTCCGACATCATCGGCCGCTTGTCCGCCCGCTGCTCGGCGCCACGGTTCAGCTGCGAGAGCGCGATGATCGGGATCTCCAGCTCCTTGGCGAGCAGCTTGATCTGCCGCGAGAACTCCGAGACCTCGAGCTGGCGCGACTCCACCTTCTTGCCCGAGCTCATCAGCTGCAGGTAGTCGATCACGATCAGCCGCAGGTCGTGGCGTTGCTTGAGCCGGCGTGCCTTCGCCCGGATCTCCATCATCGTCATGTTCGGCGAGTCGTCGATGAACATCGGTGCGGACGAGACCTCGCCCATCTTGCGGGCCAGCTTCGCCCAGTCCTCGTCGTTCATGTGGCCGTTGCGCATGTGGTTCAGCGGGATCCGCGCCTCGGCCGAGAGCATCCGCATGGTGATCTCGTTGCGGGTCATCTCCAGCGAGAAGATCACGCTGCTCATACTGTGGTGGATCGATGCCGAGCGGCAGATGTCCAGACCCAGCGTCGACTTACCCATCGCCGGCCGGGCCGCGATGATGATCATCTGGCCCGGGTGCAGCCCGTTGGTCAGCTCGTCGAGATCCGCGAAGCCGGTGGGCACCCCGACCATGTCCCCGTCCCGGTTCGAGATCGCCTCGATCTCGTCGAGCGCGGACTCCATGATCGCCGACAGGGGTGCGTAGTCCTCGGAGGTGCGCTTGTCGGTGACCGAGTACACCTCGGCCTGGGCCCGGTCGACGACCTCGTCGACCTGCCCCTCGCCCGCGTAGCCCATCTGCGCGATCCGGGTGCCGGCGTCGACCAACCGGCGCAGGATCGCCTTCTCCCGCACGATCTCGGCGTAGTAGCCGGCGTTGGCGGCGATCGGCACGCTCGCCGACAGCGTGTGCAGGTACGGCGCGCCGCCGATCCGCACCAGGTCGCCCCGCCGCTGCAGCTCGGCCGCGGTGGTGACCGGGTCGACGGGCTCCCCCCGCCCGTAGAGGTCCACGACGGCGTCGAAGATGGTCTCGTGCGCCGGCCGGTAGAAGTCGGTGCCGCGGACCGACTCGATCACGTCGGCGATCGCGTCCTTGGACAGCAGCATCGAGCCCAGCACGCTCTGCTCGGCGTCGTTGTCCTGGGGCGGGGTGCGGTCACCGGCGTAGCCGGGCTGCCGGGGCGCCTCGCTGTCCCACGACCCGCCGGGGTCGAAGCCCTCGGCCGGATCGTGCGGGAAGCCGGCGCTAGAGCTGGCGATGCTCACGGGGTCGTACACCTTTCGTCGACTGCCGGTGACACTAGGGACGCCCACCCCCCGAATCGGGCTCGGCCGTCGAAAAGCGACACTGCGAAGGCAGACGCTACGGCCCGCACGACACCCTCCGGTAGCCACTCGTCCACAGGCCCTGGGGATAACTCCTCGGCGCGTGTGGAACACGCCCACGAGCCATGTGCACAGCCTGTTTACACACCTGTGGATGAGCCTGGGTAAAGAACTCGTACCCGGCCGCTGACCTGCGAGAACACCGCCACCGGGATGTGGACCGAAGAAACCTCGGGAGGTTTTTCGTTCACCTGCCGGTGGCCTCCCGTTGGGGTGTCGTCATGTCGACAAAGGCGCCGAACGGGCAGCGCTATCCCCAGGAAGTGACTAGTTACACACAGCCCGAACGGGCTATGCCGCGTCAGGACCATCTGTGGTTTTGCTGATTACTCGGCGGGTAGGCTCTGGCGGGTGCGCGCAACCCGGACCGAGCAGGACCGAGAGATCCTGCGGCTGGCGGTCCCCGCGTTCCTCGCGCTGGTCGCCGAGCCGCTGTTCCTGCTCGCCGACGCTGCCATCGTCGGGCACCTGGGCACCCCGCAGCTGGCCGCCCTGGGCATCGCAGGAGCGGTGGTGCAGACCGCGGTCGGTCTGTGCATCTTCCTCGCCTACGGCACCACCGCGTCCGTGGCCCGCCGGATCGGTGCCGGCGACCTGCGTGGTGCGCTCGCCCAGGGCATCGACGGGGTGTGGCTGGCGATCCTCATCGGCACGCTCACCACCGCGCTGGGCCTGCTCCTGGCCGGTCCGCTCGTCGGCCTGTTCGGGCCGGACCCGGCCGTGCGCGGGTTCGCGACGACGTACCTGCGGCTGGCCTTCCTCGGGGTGGTGCCGCTGCTGGTGATGCTCGCCGGCACCGGCATCCTGCGCGGCCTGCAGGACACCCGCACCCCACTGGTCGTCGCGGTGAGCGGGAACCTCGCGAACATCGGGCTGAACTACCTGCTGGTCTACGGTGTCGGCCTCGGCATCGCCGGGTCGGCGGTCGGCACCGACCTCGCCCAGCTCGGCTCCTCGGCGGCGCTGGTGGGCGTGGTCGTGC
This sequence comes from uncultured Actinomycetota bacterium, assembly GCA_963728775.1. Lineage (GTDB taxonomy): Bacteria > Actinomycetota > Actinomycetes > Propionibacteriales > Nocardioidaceae > Nocardioides_B. The sequence continues at coordinate 177,378 of CAVSLP010000004.1, read as the reverse complement.
GGGCCGCCCGGCGGGTGGGCGCCCCGCTGCGGCCGGACCTGCCCGGGGTACGGCGGGCCGCGCACGCGGGGGTCGCGCTGGTGATCCGCACGCTGACCCTGCGGGCCTCGCTGCTGGTGATGACCTACGGCGCGGCGACCCTGGGGGCCACGGCCGTCGCCACCCACCAGCTCGCGACGACCATCTGGACGTTCCTGGCGTTCGCGCTCGACGCCATCGCCATCGCGGCCCAGGCGATCACCGGGCGCTACCTGGGCGCCGGGGACCTCGACGTCACCCGCGCGGTCACCGACCGGATGACCCGGTGGGGGCTGCTGTCCGGGGTGGTGACGGGGCTGCTGCTCGCGGCCTGCGCGCCGTTCGTCGGACACCTGTTCACCACCGACCCCGCGGTGCAGCGGCTGCTGGTCCCGGTGCTGCTGGTCGCCGCGATCTTCCAGCCGGTGGCCGGTGTCGTCTTCGTGCTCGACGGGGTGCTGATCGGCGCGGGCGACGGCCGCTACCTGGCCTGGGGCGGGGTGGCGGTCCTCGCCGTGTTCGCGCCGCTCGCCCTCGTCGCCGTGCACGTCGACGGCCCCGGGCTGCTGCTGCTCTGGGTGGCCTTCGGGTTCGGGTTCATGCTCAGCCGGGCCGTCGTGCTGCTGCTGCGCGCCCGGGGCACCGACTGGATGGTCACCGGGGCCTGAGCCGCGACCGGGTCAGTCCGGGTCGACCCCGGGTCCCCGCACCCCGCTCGGGTAGACCGGCGCCGCGGCCTGGACCACCTGGCGCGGCTCCGGAGCCCGGCCGCCGCCGCTCGGCTCCTCGTAGATCGCCCACACCGCGGAGGACCGCACCCGGCGGATGAACGCGTTCTCCGCGACGTACTTCCCGTAGAGCCGCCGGCCGTAGGTGCGCATCGTGACCTCGTCGTCGCGGGGTCCGAGGTTGGTGAAGTTGTCCGAGCCGTTCCACACCACCCACGTGGACCGGTCCTTGCCGACGTTGCCGGACACCGCCACGGTCTTCATGTGCGAGTAGATCTCGGCCACCCGGGTGTAGGGGTGCGGGAAGATGGTGCGCCGCACCTGCATGCGCGCCCCGGTGCCGTGCACCAGCGCGTGGTACGTCGAGTGCCACATGAAGCCGTACAGCACCCGGACGATGCAGCCGTCGGCCCACAACCGGTGCACCTTGCGGGCCAGGTAGAGGCCCCGGGTGCCCGACCAGGCGTGCATGTTGATCTCGACGACGCTGCGCCCGTGGCTGCCGGCGCCGTCCCGGGCCCCGCGGCAGTGGATGCTCCGCAGCATGTCCATCGCGTGGTCGTGGGCGGCCGTGGTGTGCGGCTGCGGGAAGAACACGCTCTGGTAGCGCCCGGTCTGGAACACCCGCAGCGGGTGCGGCACCCGGCGGTCGGGGACCATCTCCGCGAAGACCGAGCGGTACTGCGCGTACAGCGTCTTGTCGTTGGGGACCGTGAGCAGGTCGTTCCACTGCACGCCGGCGGCGTTGGTGGTCATGTTCGACGAGCCCTCCATGACCACGTGCCGTGACCGGCCGGCCTGGCTGAACAGGTAGAACTTCGAGTGCAGCACGCTGCGGCCGCCCCGGCAGCCGGCGGCGCACCGGTACGCGAAGCTGCGGGCCTTGCGGTTCCCGCCCAGCGCGTGCACCAGCCGGGCCCAGGACGGCGAGGTCTGCACGCTGAGGTGGTCGTTCATCAGCACCTGCACGCTCACGCAGCGGCGGTTCGCCCGCACCAGGCTGTTCACGAAGTTCAGGTCTGCGATCGAGTACAGCGCGATCTTGATCTCCGCCGGGAAGCGCGCCGGGTCGCGGGGGCAGTTGCGGGGGTCGCGGATCCGGTAGCCCCGGACGCTGTCGACGCTGCGGATCACGTGGCGCAGGATCGTCCGCCGGGCGGTGAACCCGCCGAGCGGGTTGTTGAACTTCGGCCCCATCCGCGGCGTGTAGTGCCCCGGCGAGAACTTCACCCGCTGCTGGACCGTCCGCGCCACCGTCGCCCCGCGGGCCGGGCCGGTGGCGGTCGCCGTCGCCGGCGCCACCAGCGCCCCGCAGACCAGCGCGAGGATCAGCACCAGCGCGCGCAACGAACGGTTCATGCCCTCACCCCCGAACGGCCCCGCGCGGCCCGAGTGGCGCCCGCGAGCCCTCACATCCTAGGTCCGATGACCCCGGCCCACACCGAAGAACCGCGGTTCCCCGCCGTAGGCTCGCCGGGTGACGCCGCTGCAGAAGGTCGCGATGGGCTTCGTGATCGTGCTCCTCGACGCGCCCTTCGCCGGGTACGACGGGCTGCCCGACCCGGTGGGCTGGGGGCTGGTGATCGCCGGCCTGCTCGCCCTGCGCGGCCACCTGCGGGGCGCCGAGACCCTGCTCGGCGTCGCGGTGCTCTCCGGGCTGGTCTCGGTGGTCACCTACCCACCCGCGGTCGCCGCCCACCTCGACCCCAGCCTCGGCTGGCTGCTGTCCCTGCCGCAGCTGGCCTTCTCCCTGCTCACCTGCTCCGCCCTCGCCCCGCACGCCGACGAGCTGGCCGGCCGGTTCCTGGCGCTGCGCTGGTTCTTCGCGGCCCTCGCGGTCGCGCCCGTCCTGGTGTTCGGCGGTGGGGTGGACGCGCTCACCACGCCGACGGCGGTCGTCGCGGTGGGCGCCGACGTGTACTTCGTGTACCTGCTGTTCCGGGTCTCCAAGCGCGACTTCGCGGTGCCCTGACCCGCAACGCCGGGTCGGCGGCGCGAGGGCCGCGAATCTTTACCTCCAGGTGCGTTCCGGGTCCCGCTTCGATCCAGGCATGGCGGCTGCTCACGACCGCCCTCGTCACGGCGCTGGTCGCGGCGCCGGCCACCGCGACGCTCGCAGCGGCGCCGGCCCGGGCCGACATCGTCCCCGGCACCTGCGTGGGCGTGCCACCGCTGACGTCGTGCCCGACCACGGCGATCACCGACCGTCCGACCGACCCCACCGAGGAGACCAGCGCGACCTCGGCACCGGCACCGCCGGCCCCGGGCCCCCGGCGCGGGGGCCCCGCAGACGACGCTGACCAGGTCCCCGGGGACCTTCCTGCGCCACGACTTCGCGGAGCTGCGGTTCCGCTCCGACCACCCGGTCGACCACTACAGCTGCACCCTGGACGGCGTCGACCGCGGCTGCCGCACGAGCACCCGGCTCTTCAAGGGCCTGGGCGTCGGCACCCACCTGTTCAAGGTGTGGGCCACCGACACCGACCAGCGCTACTCGGTCACCAGGCGCAAGGGCGCCTGGATCAAGCGGGGCACCCGCGGCGCCAAGCGGATCTCCCTCGGTCGTCACCAAGGGGCGGGGCTACGGCACCGTGAAGGTGTTCCTCGGCAGGTCGCTGCTCAAGAAGGTCTCCCTGGCGGCGTCCCGGACCCGCCGCGAGCGGTTCGTGCACGTCAAGACCTGGCGGCGACCCCACCGGGGAACCATCAGGATCGTCACCACCAGCCGGAAGCCGGTCGTGGTCGAGGGGCTCGGCGTCGTGACCAGACCCGTGGCCTGAGGCCCGCCGGTCCCGCGGGCCCAAAAGAACGTGGGCCTTACAGACAAGATCGTGGGGTTCGGTTCCTCCCGGTCTGCGAAGCGTGGGAGGATCGGCTCGGCCTGGTTACACCCTGAGACCAGGCACAGGAAGGGGCCGCTCCGTCACGGAGCGGCCCCTTCTCCGGGTGCTGGTCAGGCAGGTACGACGTTCAGGTTGACCGTCGCGTCGACCTCGTCGTGCACCTTCACGGTCACCTGGTGCGCGCCCAGGGACTTGATCGGGTTGCCGACGATGATCTTGCGCTTGTCCACCTCGGCGCCCGCCTGGGCGATGGCGCCGGCGATGTCGCTGACGGTCACCGCACCGAACAGGCGACCACCGGCGCCCGCCCGGACCGGCAGCTCGACCGTGGTGGCCTCGAGCTTCGCCTTGATCTCGCCTGCGTGGTCGAGGTCGCGGACCTCCCGCGAGGAGCGGGCGGCCTTGATCGACTCGACGGTGCGCTCGCCGCCCCGGGTCCACCGCATCGCGAGACCGCGCGGCACCAGGTAGTTGCGGGCGTAGCCGTCCTTCACCTCGACGATGTCCCCGGGCGCGCCGAGGCCGTCGACCTCCTGAGTCAGGATGAGCTTCATCTTCTCAGTCCCCTCTCAGCGTGCCGTGGACGTGTAGGGCAGGAGTGCGACCTCGCGGGCGTTCTTGACCGCGGTGGCCACGTCGCGCTGGTGCTGCACGCAGTTGCCGGTCACCCGACGGGCGCGGATCTTGCCGCGGTCGGAGATGAACTTGCGGAGCAGCGTCGTGTCCTTGTAGTCGACGTACGACACCTTCTCCTTGCAGAACTGGCAAACCTTCTTCTTCGGCTTGCGGAGTACTGGTTTGGCCATTGTGGTGCTCCCTTTCTCAAGAGCCCGGCGGTGCGCCGGAATGGTCGAGCTGGTTTTTGACTGGTGGTGCCGAGACGCTCGCTTCGCTCGCGCCTCGACCACCGGGGTCGATCAGAACGGGGGTTCCTCCGAGGACCCACCGACACCGGGGGTCGCCCACGGGTCGTTGGCCGGCTGTCCGCCGCGCGACCCGCCCTGGCCACCGCCCTGGTTGCCACCCTGGTTGCCACCCCAGGCCCCACCGCCGGCACCGGCGCCACTCCCGGCGGCCTGGTTGCCGCCGGAGGACCAGGGGTCGTCGCCACCGAAACCGCCGCCGCCGCCCTGGCTGGCACCGGAGCGCGAGGTCTTGGTGACCTTGGCGGTGGCGTACTTCAGGCTCGGGCCGACCTCGTCGACGTCGATCTCGAAGACGGTGCGCTTCTCGCCCTCACGGGTCTCGAAGGAGCGCGCCTTCAGCCGGCCGGAGACGATCACCCGCATCCCGCGCTGCAGCGACTCGGCGGCGTTCTCCGCCGCCTGCCGCCACACGGAGCAGTTCAGGAACAGCGCCTCGCCGTCCTTCCACTCGTTGGTCTGCCGGTCGAACGTGCGCGGCGTCGACGCAACGGTGAAGTTGGCGACCGCCGCACCCGAGGGGGTGAAGCGGAGCTCCGGGTCGGCGGTGAGGTTGCCGATGACGGTGATCGGTGTTTCGCCTGCCATGTCAGGCCTCCCTGGTCTGGGTTTGCGGTACGGGGATGACCGGGGGAATCGGTCGGAGTTACCGACGAGCTGAACGTGCAGCGGTCAGTGGACGTCGGGACGCATGACCTTAGTGCGCAGCACCGACTCGTTCAGTCCCAGCTGACGGTCGAGCTCCTTGACGGTGGCCGGCTCGGCCTTCAGCTCGACGACGGCGTAGATGCCCTCGGGCTTCTTGTCGATCTCGTAGGCGAGGCGGCGGCGTCCCCAGACGTCGACGTTCTCCACCGACCCACCGTCCTGACGGACGACGTTGAGGTACGTGTCGATCGAGGCAGCAACGGTGCGCTCTTCCACGTCGGGGTCGAGGATGACCATCACTTCATATGCACGCAAAGCGGTCTCCACCTCCTTCGGACTCGGCGGCCACGGCATCTCCGTGGCAGGAGGGCTTGCGTCCGCCGCGCCCACGACCGGGGCCCGGCGAGTCAACGGCCCGACGCCCAGTCATGTCCTGGAGGTCGAGCCGATCGACGGTCCAGGGTAGCAGCGCGGCCGGACCCGCCGGAAATCGTCGTCCACAGCCCGCCGGGTCCGCGGCGGCGTCCGGCGGCCGGCCGGACTCTCGTCCCCGCCGCGGCCTAGGCTGGCGGCATGGCCCAGAACCCCGGACAGCTCAAGATCGGTGCGCACGTCGACCAGACCGACCCCGTCGCCGAGGCGACCGCCCGCGGGGCCGACCTGGTCCAGTTCTTCCTCGGTGACCCGCAGGGCTACAAGGGCCCGGAGCTCGCGTACGACGGCGGGCCCGAGGCCCTGCGCGCGGCGGCCGAGGCGGCGGGGATCGACCTGTACGTGCACGCGCCGTACCTCATCAACGTCGCGACCACGAACAACCGGATCCGGATCCCGAGCCGCAAGCTGCTCCAGCAGCACGTCGACGCGGCGGCCGCGATCGGCGCGAAGGGGCTGGTCGTGCACGGCGGCCACGTGGACAAGGCGGGCGATGACGCCGAGCTGTTGAACAAGGGCTTCGACAACTGGCGCAAGGCGGTCGAGGCGACCGACCTCAAGCTGCCGCTGCTGATCGAGAACACGGCGGGCGGGGACAACGCGATGACCCGCCACCTGGACCGGATCGCGCGGGTGTGGGACGCCATCTCGGCCGCGGAGGGCTTCGACATGGTCGGGTTCTGCCTGGACACCTGCCACGCCCACGCGGGCGGCAACGACCTGCGCACCATCGTGGACGACATCGTCAAGATCACCGGCAAGGTCGACCTGGTGCACGCCAACGACAGCCGCGACGGCTTCGACTCCGGCGCCGACCGGCACACCAACTTCGGCAGCGGCCACATCGCGCCGGAGGACCTGGCAGCGGTGGTCCGCGACGCCGCGGCGCCGGTGGTGTGCGAGACCCCGGGCGGCCCCACGGAGCACCGGGCCGACTTCGACTGGCTGCGCTCCCGGGTCTGACCCCCGGCCGTTAGGCTCGGGGACCGTGACCTCCCCCAACCTGTCCGTCCGCACCATCACGCCGGCGGAGCACCTCGACTTCCTGCGGTCCCAGAGGTCGGCGAGCTTCCTGCAGACGCCGGCCTGGGGCGAGGTGAAGAGCGAGTGGCGACGTGAGTCCATCGGGTGGTTCCGAGACGGCGAGCTGGTCGGCGTGGGCCTGGTGCTGTACCGCCAGCTGCCGAAGGTGAAGCGGTACCTCGCCTACCTGCCCGAGGGGCCGGTCATCGACTGGTCGGACGACCGGCTCGAGTCGTGGCTGGTCCCGATGGCCGCGCACCTGAAGAAGGCCGGGGCGTTCGGGGTCCGGATGGGCCCGCCGGTGGTCACCCGCCGGTGGGAGGCCGGGTCGGTGAAGAAGGGCGTCGCCGACGATGCGGTCCGCACCCTCGACGACCTCGCGCCCTCGGCGCGTTCCCGGGCCGGTGCCCAGGTGGTCTCCCAGCTGCAGGAGCTCGGCTGGCGGCCGCAGGCGGTCGAGGGCGGTTTCGCGGCCGGCCAGCCGCAGTACAACTTCCAGATCCCGCTGCGCGACGCCGACGGCGCGGCGCGCAGCGAGGACGACGTGCTCGCCGGGATGAACCAGCAGTGGCGCCGCAACATCAGGAAGGCGGCCAAGGCAGGTGTGGAGGTCAGCCGTTCCGACCCGGACGGGTTCGAGGCCGACCTCAAGGCGTTCCACGACCTGTACGTGCACACCGCCGAGCGAGACCACTTCACCCCGCGGCCGCTCTCCTACTTCCACACCATGTTCCGGTCGCTGCTGGCGGAGGAGCCGGACCGGATCCGGCTCTACCTGGCCCGCCACGAGGGCCAGCTGGTGGCCGCGACGATCTGGGTGCGGGTGGGCGGGCACACCTGGTACTCCTACGGCGCCTCCTCCACGGAGAAGCGCGAGGTCCGCGGATCCAACGCCGCCCAGTGGGCGATGATCGAGGACTCGCTGGCCTGCGGCGCCGACGTCTACGACCTGCGCGGCATCACCGACACCCTCGACCCCGACGACCCGCACGTCGGGCTGATCCAGTTCAAGGTCGGCACCGGCGGGGAGGCCGTGGAGTACGCCGGCGAGTGGGACCTGCCGCTCAACGCTCTTGTGTACAAGGCCTTCTCGGTCTATATGCAGCGTCGGTCCGGTCTGGGACGGTGAGCGCATGTCGCTGAAGCTGTACGTCGACGGGGCGCGCTGGGACGCGCACCTGAAGTCGGTGCTCGAGAGCCACCCGGGCCTGGTCCCGGTCGCGAAGGGCAACGGCTACGGGTTCGGCGTGGACCGGCTCGGCGGCAAGGCGAGCCGGCTCGGGGTCGACACGATGGCGGTCGGCACCTACGACGAGGTCGCGGCTGCGTCCGGTGAGTTCGACGGCTCGATCCAGGTGCTCAGCCCGTGGCGCCCCTTCGAGGACGCGGTCTACGACGAGCACGTGGTGCACACCCTCGGGCGGCTGGCCGACCTCCGCGACCTCGCGGCCCGCGACGACCGGCCACGCGTGGTGCTCGAGCTGATGACGTCGATGCGCCGGCACGGGTTCACCGCGCGTGAGCTCCGGGCGGCCGTGCGGGGGATCTCCGGCGCCGGTCGGGTGGCCGTCGAGGGGGTCGCGCTGCACCTGCCGATCTCCCGCGGCTCGCACCTCGCCGAGATGCGGCGGCTGCTGACCGACGTGGTCGCCTCGGGCGTGGGGACCCCGCGGGTCTACGTCTCCCACCTCACCGACGAGGAGCTCGCGACGCTGCGGACCTCCTACCCGGACTACGAGTTCCGGCCGCGCATCGGCACCGCCCTGTGGCTCGGTGACCGGGGGGCGCTGCGGGTGCGGGCCGACGTCCTCGACGCGCACCCGGTGGAGCGCGGCGACGTGTTCGGCTACCGGTCGCGGACCGCCCCCAAGAGCGGCACCATCCTGATCGTCTCCGGCGGCACGGCGCACGGCATCGGCCTGGAGGCACCCACCAGCGGCGCGAGCCTGCGGGACCGGGCGACCCGGCTGGCCAGGGGCGGCCTCGACGCGGCCGGGTTCGTGCGCTCGCCGTACACCATCGGCGGCAAGCACCGGCTGTTCGCCGAGCCGCCGCACATGCAGGCCTCGATGCTGTTCCTGCCGGCCGGCACGCCGGTGCCGGAGGTCGGGGACGAGGTCGACGTACGGGTCCGGCACACCACGACGACCGTCGACCGGATCGTGATCAGCTGAGCGTGAGCACGACCTTCACGTCGTCCTCCTGCCTCTCGAACGCCTCGGCGAAGCGCTCCAGCGGAACCCGTCGGGACACGAGCCGCTCCAGCCACCCGAGGTCCGCCCGCGCGAGCGCCTCGGCCGCCTGGGCGTAGTGCCGCAGGTTCGCGTTCACCGAGCCGACGACCGCGTCGTTCTCCAGCACGATGTCGCGGTTCAGCTCACCGCCGTCGAGGCGCAGCGTGCGGCCGGTGCCGGAGACCCCGGTGAGGCAGACGATGCCGTACGACGCGGTGCCGGCCATCGCCCCGAAGACGAGCCGCGGCACACCGGTCGCCTCGATGACCACGTCGGGGCGGACCCGCTCGGCGACCGAGTCGATGTCGGACCAGTGGTAGGTCGCGTCGAGGTCGTGCACCAGCTGCGGCTTGAGCCCGCCACGCACCTGGTCCAGCACGTGCACGTCGAGGCCCCGCTGCCGGCCCAGCATCGCCGCGAGCAGGCCGATCGGCCCGGCCCCGGTGACCAGCACCCGGCGCGGCTCGAACCAGGAGCGGGCCCCCACCTGCTCGACCTGCTCCCACGCCTTGGCCACCACGGTGGTCGGCTCCATCAGCACCCCGACGTCCTCGAGCCGCGGGTCGAGCGTGACCGCGTAGCCGGGGTCGACGGTCCACTGCTCGCTGGCGTAGCCGTCCAGCTCCTTGATCCCCCGCTCGGTGTAGGCGCCGTTGCGGCACATGTCGAACTCCCCGTGCGCACAGGCGCCGCACGGCTCGGGGTCGGGCCGCCGCACCACGCCGACGACCAGGTCACCGGGAGAGAAGTCCGAGCCACCGGGCGCCTCGCGGACCCGGCCGAGCGACTCGTGGCCGAGCACCAGGCGCTCCCGGCCGGGCGGCGCCCAGCCGTATTCACCAGCGGCGATCTCCCGGTCGGTGCCGCAGACACCCAGGGCGATCGCGTCGACGAGCAGCTCGCCGTCCCGCCGCTCGGGCTCCGGCACGTCGGTGACCGCCAGCGTGTCGGCGTGCAGGGGGATGGTCGTCAGAGCTCGCACCCTCGCAGTCTTACCCCACCCGCGGCCGACGAGTCGTACCGGGGCCGGAATACCTCAGCGGCGAGCGAGGTGGCGCTCCGCCGGGAGCGGGTGCATCGGGTCGTCGGTGAGGCCGTCGGACCGGACCGGGTCGTGCCACGGCGCCAGGATGTCGCGCACCACCACCGCGGCCAGGTAGAGCTCGGCGAGCACCCGCACCATGATCGCGAACCAGTACGTGCGGTCACCCATCCCGCTCGACGCCGAGGCGGTGAACTCGCCGAGGTGGAACCACACCGCGACGAAGTAGAACACCTCGCCGGCCTGCCAGACCAGCAGGTCGCGCCAGCGCGGCCGGGCCAGCACCGCGAGCGGGAGCAGCCACAGGACGTACTGCGGCGAGTAGACCTTGTTCACCACCAGGAAGCCGGTCACCACCAGCAGCGCCAGCTGCGGGATCCTCGGGGTACGACGGGCCGCCAGCCCGAGCACGAGCACGGCCACGCAGACCGCCCCGAGGAACACCCAGGACACGTCGTTGATCAAGGCCGGGGTGACCGTGTGCCCGGCCCCCTGCCACACCAGCCACAGCGAGCCGAGGTCCGCTCCGCGTTCGCTGTTGAACGTCCAGAACCCCTTCCACTGGTCGAAGTCGAGCAGCATGGCGGGTGCGTCGACCAGCAACCAGGCCACTGCGGCCGCGACGGCCGTCGCCGCGAAGGTGCGCAGGCGGGCCCGTCGTACGCAGACGACGAACAGCGCGCCGAGCAGGAAGACGGGGTAGAGCTTGGTCGCCGCGCCCAGACCGACCAGGGCCCCGGCCAGCACCGGTCTGCCGCGCGACCACGCCCACAGCGCGCCGGCGACCGCGGCCACCGCAAGCAGGTCCCAGTTGATCAGCCCGGCCAGCACCAGTGCTGGCGAGGCCGCGAACAGCGCCGCGTCCCAGGGCCGCCCGCGGTGGGTGCCGGCGAGGAACCACGCAGCGAGCAGCGCGAACGGGGCCAGCAGGATCGCGGTCACCTTGAAGTACCGCCAGGACTCCTGCGGCACCCCCGGTCGGGAGTACACCTGGTCGGCCGGCACCGCCGCCCGGGCCGCGACGTCCGGCCACCCGCTGAGCGCGTGCGTGACCAGCGCGGCGCCGTACGCGAAGTAGCCGATCACGACGGGGTACTCCAGCGCCGGGTAGCGGCCGCCGGTGTCCGTGTAGGGCATGATCCGCTCCGCGAAGCCGCGCCCGGTGTAGAGGTACGGCACGTCCGAGTAGCACATCTCGGCGTAGCGGGTGGACCCACCGGCCCAGTGCTGCTCCACGCAGGGCGTCTTCTGCACCATGCCGAGCACGAATGCCACGCAGGTGATCGCCAGCACCACGCGGACCGGCGTCCACCACGGGTGCGGTGCGGCGTGCTCGCCGACCGGTCCGCCGACGGCCTCGCTGGCCGCCGCCAGCAGCGGGTCGTCCACCGTCGGCCGGGCGCGGGAGGTCACCCGGCGAGTGTAGGTGCCGCCCCCGGTCAGCGGATCGGCCGGTCAGCCGGTCAGGGCGAGGCGCTCGGGCTCGGCGTCGACGACCCGCCGTTCCCGTTGCCGTTCCCGTTCCCGTTCCCGTTGTTGCCGGGGCAGTCCAGGAGCGTGCAGGTCGGCGGCGAGCTGGGTGTCGGCGTGGGCGACGGGGTAGGTGTCGGCGTGGGCGACGGGGTAGGTGTCGGCGTGGGCGACGGGCTGGGTGTCGGCGACGGCTTCCTGGTCGGCGTCGGTTTCGGCGTGTACGTCGGCGCCGGGGCGTGCCCGGGGATGGTGTTGGTCGCCTTCAGGTTGGCCGGCGGAGGGAAGTCCTTGACCGGTGCACCCGCGAGCGCGCCCCGCATCGTCTCGGTCCAGGTGCGGGTCGGGTAGTCGGCACCGAAGTAGCTCGGCATGTAGCCGTTCAGCGCGTCGTTGCCGTCGCCCCGGACGTACATCACCGCCGTCGCGAGCTGCGGGGTGTAGCCGACGAACCAGGACGACGACACGTCGCCGTGCGCGTTGGTGGCGGTGCCGGTCTTGCCGGCTGCCGGACGGCCGAGCGCCTGGGCGTTGGTGCCGGTGCCGTGCTTGACCACCTGCTGCAGCGCGTAGCTGACGTCACGGTCGACGTCGTCGGCGATCGCCCGCGTCGGCTTGGGCTTCTGCTCGAAGAGCTTGTCGCCGGTGGCCGACCGCACCTTGGAGACGACGAACCAGTGCTTGGCCTGCCCCCCGTCGGCGATGGTGCCGTAGGAGTTGGCCATGTCGATCGGGCTCACCGAGGCGGACCCCAGCGAGATCCCCGACTGCGCGGACAGCCCGGGGGTGTCCTTCGGGATGCCCATGCCGACCGCGGTGTCGAGGATCTTCTGCGGCCCGTTCTTCATGGTCATCGTCATGTCGACGAACGCGGTGTTCACCGACTTCTCGGTGGCGGTCAGCAGGCTGATGGCGCTGCCGTAGTCGTTGCCGTCGCCCGGTCCCTCGTTGACGACCTTGTCCTTGCCGTTGGGGAACATGTACGGCGAGTTGCCGTCGAAGGTGCTCTTCAGCGAGAAGCCGTCCTTGAGCGCGGCGGACAGCGCGAACGGCTTGAACGACGAGCCCGGCGAACCCTTCGCGGTCGCCCAGTTGATGCCGCCGTTCGACTTCAGGTAGTCCTGGCCGGCGTAGAAGCCGCGCAACGCCCCGTTCTGCGGGTCGACCGAGGCCACCCCGACGTGCAGCTGCTTGAGTCCCGGCGGGCGCTGGTCGTGCACCGCCTTGGCCGCGGCCGACATCGCGCCGCGGGTGAACGTGGTGGTGACCCGCAGTCCCCCGCCCTCGATCTCGGAGTCGGTGAAGTTGTCGGCGCGCAGCTCCTTCTTGACCATCGCGAGCATGTAGCCCTTCTGGCCGCCGTACTGGTCGCCCTGCTTGATCTTCGGGAACTTGGGCAGCCGCCGCTCGGCCTGGGTGACCTTCTCCTGGGGCAGCGTGCCCATGCTCACCGTCCCGTTCAGGACGTACCGGTAGCGGCCGAGCAGCCGCGCCTTGTTCGACTTCCCCTCCGCGGGGTCGAGGTTCCCCGGCGAGTTCAGCACCGAGGCCAGCACCGCGCCCTCGCGCACGGTGAGGTCCTTGGCGTCCTTGTTGAAGTACGCGTGCGCGGCCGCCTGGATCCCGTAGGCGCCGCGCCCGAAGTAGATCGTGTTCAGGTAGCCCTGCAGGATCTCGTTCTTGGACTGCTGGCGCTGCACCTTCAGGGACAAGAACGCCTCCTTCACCTTGCGGGTGATGGTGCGTTCCTGCGACAGGTACAGGATCTTGACGTACTGCTGGGTGATCGTGGAGGCCCCCTGGGTCGCGTTGCCGCTCGCGTTGCTGAACGCGGCGCGGATGATCCCCTTGGGGTCGATGCCCTTGTTGGTGTAGAAGGTGCGGTCCTCGGCGGCGATCACCTCGTCCTGCACGTACTGCGGCACGTCGGCCAGCGGGATGCTGGTGCGGTTCTGGGTGGCGAACCGGCCGAGCACGTGGTGGCCGTCCTTGTAGTAGACCATCGTGGTCTGCGCCTGGAAGTCCTTGTTCGGGTCCGGGATGTCGGTGGAGATGTAGCCGTACGCGAACGCCGCGCAACCGAGCAGGAACCCGGCCAGGATCGCGAGCAGCCCCCACCGGATGATGCGGCGGGGCCAGTTCTTCGTGGGCTTCTCCCGCTTGCGGGAGGTCGGGCCCTCCTTGTCGGAGCGGCCCCCACGAGTGGGTCCGGTGGCCTTGCGCTGTGCACTCAAAGGTTCTCCGAGGACGGGTCGACAGGGACGTGCTGAGACCAGGGTTCCCCGGAAGATCCCGGCGAACACCCCAGGACAGGGTAAAGGGCGCCGCCCAGAACCCGGATTCCGGCGTCGGCGGCGGGCCGAAGTGACCCGCGCCCGATATATCGCTACGATAGGTCGCGTTGATATCCGATCCATGTCCAGAAGCAGGTGCGTCGTGACCCGTCGTGGTGAGACTCTCGAGCTCGCGGTCCTCGGGCTGCTGCACGAGGCCCCCATGCACGGCTACGAGCTCCGCAAGCAGCTGAACGCGGTGCTCGGGTGGGGACGGTTGCTGTCCTACGGGTCGCTGTACCCGGCGCTGAAGAAGATGCTGAAGGCCGGCCTGATCGCCGAGCACGTCACGGCCCCCGAGCCGGGTGCGACCAGCCGCCGCCAGCGGATCGTCTACGAGCTGACGCCCGCGGGCGACGAGCGGTTCACCCGGCTGATGGCCGACGCCGGCCCGTCGGCGTGGGAGGACGACAACTTCGACGTCCGGTTCGCGTTCTTCAGCCGCACGGACATGGAGATCCGGTTGCGGATCCTCGAAGGTCGGCGCAGCCGGCTCCAGGAGCGGCTCGACCGCGTGCAAGCGCAGCTGGACCGCACCCAGCAACAGATGGACCGCTACGCGACGGAGCTCCAGCGGCACGGGGTGGAGTCCGTCGAGCGCGAGGTGCGGTGGCTCTCGGACCTGATCAACGCCGAGCGCGACGCCCCCGGAGCGGGCACAACGCAGGTGCATCCCCCCTCGGGGTCACCGTGAGCGCGCGTCAACACGCGGAAAACGACAACGAACGAGCAACAGGAGCAAGGAGAAACCGGATGGGTTCGGTACGAGTGGCAATCGCGGGGGTGGGCAACTGCGCCACCTCCCTGATCCAGGGTGTGCACTACTACAAGGACGCCGACCCGGCAGGTTCCGTCCCTGGCCTCATGCACGTGAAGTTCGGCGACTACCACGTCTCGGACGTCGAGTTCGTGGCCGCGTTCGACGTGGACGCCAAGAAGGTCGGCTTCGACCTCTCCGAGGCCACCCAGGCCTCCGAGAACAACACCATCAAGATCACCGACGTGCCGCCGCTCGGCGTCACCGTCCAGCGCGGTCCGACGTACGACGGCCTGGGCAAGTACTACCGCGAGACCATCGACGAGGCCGACGCCGAGCCCGTGGACGTGGTCGCCGCGCTGAAGGAGGCCAAGGCCGACGTCCTGGTGTCCTACCTGCCGGTGGGCTCGGAGGAGGCCGACAAGTTCTACGCCCAGTGCGCGATCGAGGCGGGCGTGGCCTTCGTGAACGCGCTGCCGGTGTTCATCGCCTCCGACCCGGTGTGGGCCAAGAAGTTCGAGGACGCGGGCGTGCCGATCGTCGGCGACGACATCAAGTCCCAGGTCGGTGCCACCATCACCCACCGGGTGATGGCCAAGCTGTTCGAGGACCGCGGCGTGGTGCTGGACCGCACCTACCAGCTCAACGTCGGCGGCAACATGGACTTCAAGAACATGCTGGAGCGGGACCGTCTCCAGTCGAAGAAGATCTCCAAGACCCAGTCGGTGACCTCGAACATCGGCCACGACCTCGGTTCCCGCAACGTGCACATCGGCCCCTCGGACTACGTCCAGTGGCTCGACGACCGCAAGTGGGCCTACGTCCGCCTCGAGGGTCGGGCGTTCGGCGACGTCCCGCTGAACCTGGAGTACAAGCTCGAGGTCTGGGACTCCCCCAACAGCGCCGGCATCATCATCGACGCCGTCCGCGCCGCGAAGATCGCGCTGGACCGGGGCATCGGCGGCCCGATCCTGTCCGCGTCGACCTACCTGATGAAGTCCCCGCCGGTGCAGATGCCCGACGACGAGGGCCGCGCCCGGGTCGAGGCGTTCATCCGCGGCGACGTCGAGCGCTGACCCCGGGGTCGCCCCCTGTCGGGTCGCCCTGTCGGGTCGCCCACGGCCAGTGCAACGGAAGCTGCCGCTTCCCACGGAGATCCACCGTGGGGAGCGGCAGCTCCACGTCGGGCGCCGGCCGGCCGCGCCGCACTGGTTTGGACCGTTTCACGAGTGATGCGGAAATCCAACCAGGTGTCGGGGAGGATCGAGGCGTGAGAGCTGCCCGGCACCTTGCGCACCTGCTGCGCGGACGGTGGTTCCGGCGACTCTTCACGGTCCGGGTGGCCAGCCAGTTCACCGACGGCGTGTTCCAGGTGGCGCTCGCGTCCTACGTGATCTTCTCGCCCGAGAAGCAGCCCTCCCCCGCCGCGATCGCGAGCGCCCTGGCCGTCGTACTGCTGCCGTTCAGCGCACTCGGCCCGTTCGTCGGCGTCTTCCTGGACCGCTGGTCGCGCCGGCAGGTGCTGGCCTGGTCCAACTTCGCCCGGGTGGGCCTGGTGGCGGTGCTGGCCGTCGCGGTCCACGCGGGACTGCGCGGGCCGGGGCTGTTCGGGCTGATCCTGGTCTGCCTGTCGGTGAACCGGTTCCTGCTGGCCGGGCTGTCCGCCGCCCTGCCGCACGTGGTCTCCGAGGACGACCTGATCACCGCCAACGCGCTCACCCCGACCGCCGGCACGCTCGCCTTCCTGCTCGGCCTCGGCGTCGGCACCGGCGCCCGGCTCGGCCTGGAGCACCTGCGGATGGGCAGCGACACGGGCGTGCTCGGGCTGGCGGCGGCCTTGTACGGCGTCGCCGGGCTGCTCGCGCTGCGGATCCCGCGCGACCTGCTCGGCCCCGACCTCGACGTCGAGCTCCCGGACGTCCGCGAGGCGGTCCGGCACGTCGCCCGCGGTCTGGTCGGCGGCTTCCAGCACCTCGTCGCCCACCGCACCGCGGCGTACGGCTTGGCCACCATCGGGGCGCACCGGTTCTGGTACGGCATCTCGACGGTGTCGCTGATCCTGCTCTACCGCAACTACTTCCACACCGTCGCCGACGCCGACGCGGCCTTCAACGGGCTGTCGGTGGCGGTGCTGGTCAGCGGCCTCGGCTTCGTGACCGCGGCGGTGCTCACCCCGGTGGTGACGGACCGGATCAGCACGCGCAGCTGGATCCTGGTCCTGCTGGGCGGCGCGGCCGTCACCCAGGTCTTCCCCGGCGTGCTCTACACGCAGCCGGCGCTGCTCGTGGCCGCGTTCTTCCTCGGCCTGGCCAGCCAGGGCATCAAGATCTGCGTGGACACGATGGTGCAGACCCACGTGCACGACGCGTTCCGCGGCCGGGTGTTCTCGCTGTACGACGTGATCTTCAACGTCACCTTCGTGGCGGCGGCCGCGGCGGCCGCCGCCGTGCTCCCCGCGACCGGGAAGTCGTACGCCGTCCTGGCCGTGATCGCGGTGGGGTACGCGATGACCGCGCTCGGCTACGCGCACGTGACGCGGGCCCCGCGGGACGCCGTCCTCGTCACCCGGTGAGAGCACGCTCCACGAGCAGCGCCGCCGACTCGCGCGCGGCCCGGGGCGACTCGGGGCTCGCGTCGAGGGCGCCGCTGGCGAGGGCGCCGTCGAGCAGCAGGGTCAGCGACCGCGCCAGACCGGCGGGTTCGTGGGCACCGGCCTCCCGGGCGAGCTGCCGGACCCAGGCCAGCACCTGGTCCTTGTGCCGCACGGTCCGATCGTGGGTGCGGGAGCCGGGGGCCGCCTCCGCCGCGGCGTTGATGAACGCGCAGCCGCGGTAGCCGTCGCGCCGGCAGGCGCTCACCACCGCGTCGAAGAGCCCGACGAGCTGGTCCCGCGGGGCGGGTCCGGCCGCCGCCGCGGCCGCGCGGAGCTGGCCGGTCCACACCTCGTCGACGGCGTCCAGGTAGGCCAGCACCAGGTCCTCCTTGGCGGGGAAGTGCTTGTAGAAGGTGGCCTTGGCGACCCCGGACTCGGCGATGATCCGGTCCACCCCGACCGCGCGGATCCCGCGGGCGTAGAACAGCTCGAACGCGGTGTCCAGGATTCGCTGCCGTGCCGCGCTCACCGGGGTCCCGACCTGCTCGCTCACCCGCACATCTTGACAGATAGACCGGTCTGTCTGCTAGTTTGCTGCTCGTGGGCAGACAGACCTGTCTACGCCCGTCGCTCGGAGGTTCCCATGGACATCGCAGTGCTCGGCACCGGCACGGTCGGCCGGGCCCTCGCGGGTCGGCTCGACGAGCTCGGCCACACCGTCGTGATGGGCACCCGGGACCCCGGCGCCACCGCCGCCCGCACCGAGCCGGACCGGCTGGGCAACCCCCCGGTCTCCGCCTGGCTCGGACAGCACCCGTCGGTGCGTCTGGGCACGTTCGCGGAGGCGGCCGCCGACGCCGAGCTGGTCGTCAACGCGACCAACGGGGCGGCGGCGCTCGCGGTGCTCGACGCCGCCGGGTCCGGCAACCTGTCGGGCAAGGTGCTGCTCGACGTCACGAACCCGCTCGACTTCTCGGGCGGGTTCCCGCCG
This sequence comes from uncultured Actinomycetota bacterium, assembly GCA_963728775.1. Taxonomy (GTDB): domain Bacteria; phylum Actinomycetota; class Actinomycetes; order Propionibacteriales; family Nocardioidaceae; genus Nocardioides_B. The sequence continues at coordinate 159,343 of CAVSLP010000004.1, read as the reverse complement.
AGCCTGTTCGTCAACGACACCGACTCGCTGGCCGAGCAGATCCAGCGCGGCTTCCCGGCGGCCCGGGTGGTGAAGTCGCTGAACACCATGAACGCCCAGGTGATGGTGCACCCCGAACAGGTGGCCGGCGGGGACCACTCCGTCTTCGTCTCGGGCGACGACGCCGACGCGAAGCGCACCGTCACCGAGCTGCTGACGAGCCTGGGCCACACCGACGTGATCGACCTCGGCGACATCACCACCGCGCGCGGCGCCGAGATGCTGCTCCCGATCTGGTTGCGGCTGCTGGGCCCGCTCGGCGGACCGGCGTTCAACTTCAAGATCGCCCGCTGACGGCTGCCGGACGGGCCGGTGACCTCAGGGCCGCCGGGCCGCCCACCAGGTCCGCAGCTCGGCCTCGGCGTCCTCGGCGGACATCGGGCCGCGGTCCATCCGCAGCTCGAGCAGATGCCTGTAGGCTTCGCCGACCTCCCGGCCGGGACCGATCCCGAGGATCCGCATGATCTGGTTGCCGTCGAGGTCCGGCCGGATCGCGGCGAGCTCCTCCTGCTCGGCGAGGCGCTGGATCCGGGCCTCGAGGTCGTCGTAGGTCCGCCGCAGCCGGTCGGCCTTGCGCTTGTTCCGCGTCGTGCAGTCGGCCCGGGTCAGCACGTGCAGCCGCGCGAGCTGGTCGCCGGCGTCGCGCACGTAGCGCCGAACCGCGGAGTCGGTCCACTCGCCGGTGCCGTAGCCGTGGAAGCGCAGGTGCAGCTCGACCAGCCGGGCGACCGCGTCGATCTCGCCGTTGGAGAAGCGCAGCGCCTTCATCCGCTTGCGGGTGATCTTCGCCCCGACCACGTCGTGGTGGTGGAAGGTCACCGTGCCGTCGTCCTGGAACCGCCGGGTACGCGGCTTGCCCACGTCGTGCATCAGGGCCGCGAACCGGGACACGAAGTCCGGGCCACCGCCCGGGAGCCGCTCCTCGAGGTCGATCGACTGATCCAGGACGGTGAGCGTGTGCTCGTAGACGTCCTTGTGCCGGTGGTGCTCGTCCCGCTCGAGGGCCAGCGCCGGCAGCTCGGGGAGCACGCGCTCGGCCAGCCCGGTCTCCACGAGCAGGGCGAGGCCGCGGCGCGGCTGCGGCGCGATCACCAGCTTCACCAGCTCGTCGCGGACCCGCTCGGCGGAGACGATCTCGATCCGGGCGGCCATGTCCGTCATCGCGGCGACCACGTCGGGCGCGACGGTGAACCCGAGCTGGGCGGCGAACCGGGCCGCGCGCATCATCCGCAGCGGGTCGTCGGAGAACGAGTCCTCCGGACGTCCGGGGGTGCGCAGCACCTGCTCGGCGAGGTCGACCACCCCGCCGTACGGGTCCTGGAACTCCCGCTCCGGCAGCGCCACCGCCATCGCGTTCACCGTGAAGTCACGGCGCCCGAGGTCCCCGGCCAGGGTGTCCCCGAAGTCCACCGCCGGCTTGCGGGACGTGGCGTCGTACTCCTCGGAGCGGTAGGTGGTGATCTCCACCTGCCACGGGCCCTTGCGGCAGCCGATGGTGCCGAACGCGCGGCCCATGTCCCAGATCGCGTCCGCCCATCCCTTGAGCAGCCGCTCGGTGACCTCGGGCCGCGCCGAGGTGGTGAAGTCGAGGTCGTTGTGCAGCCGGCGCAGCATCGCGTCCCGGACCGGCCCGCCGACCAGCGCGATCTCCTCGCCGGCCTCCCGGAACCTCGCACCCAGCTCGTCGATCACCGGGGCGATCCGCATCAGCTCGTGGATCGCGTTCCGCTGCACGTCCCGGATGTTCGGCGGCGGGTTCTCGGGGTGGTCGGACACGGGAGGCAACTCTATGCCAGGTCCGTGAGTGGTTAGCCTTGCCCGTGTGACCTGGAGATCCCCCGGCCGCTTCGCGGTGTGCCTTGCCGCGGGTCTCCTGACGGTTCTGTTCGCTCCGTTCGCACCGTCCGCCGGTGCCACCGCGCGAGCCGCGGCGAGCGACGCGTCGCCGCTGCAGGTGACCATCGACACGCTGCACCCGTCGACGGTCCCCGCGCACGGCCGGGTGACGATCACCGGGCAGATCACCAACACCTCGGACAGCGCCTGGACGAACCTGCAGGTCTACATGCTGACCTCGGCGACGCCGATCACCTCGGGCGCGGACCTCGCGGCCGCCAGCGCCACCGACCCCACCGCGGAGGTCGGCAGCCGGCTCGCCAGCACCGGGCTGTACGAGCAGCTCGGCGACCTCGCCCCCGGCGAGAGCACGTCCTACGCCCTGAGCGTCTCCCGGCCGGACCTCGGCATCAGCGGCGACCCGGGGGTGTACTGGTTCGGGGTGCACGTGCTCGGCGCGGAGAACGGCCTGCGGGACGCGGTGGCCGACGGCCGGGCCCGAACCTTCCTGCCCCTGCTGCCGAAGCACGCGCCGCGCACCCGGCTGGCCCTCGTCGTGCCGGTGCGGGAGCCGGTGCGCCGGAACCCGGACGGGCAGCTGCTCGGGCCGCACCACTGGCAACGGACGCTCGGCCCCGACGGCCGGCTGGACCGGCTGATCCGGCTCACCAGCCCACCGAAGAGCCAGGCCGGCCACCCGGCGGAGGTTCCGGAGGCCCCGCGCCAGCCGGTGACCTGGGTGGTCGACCCGGCGGTGCTCGACGCCGCGCGCTCGATGGCCCGGCAGAACCCGCCGCTCGACATCGCGCCGACCACCGGTGAGACCGGCAGCGCCTCGCCCTCGCCGAGCGCGTCCCCCACACCCTCGCCCTCCTCGTCCGGCTCGCCGTCCACCCCGCCCGCTGCCCAGGGGGACACCCCGGCGGCCGCCGCGGCGCTCGACGCGACCGCGTGGATCCAGCTGTTCCAGCGCCAGGCGGCGGCACACGCGGTGATGACCCTGCCCTACGGCGACCTCGACGTGGCGCCGGTGATGAGGCGCAACCTGCGGTCGCTGCTCAAGCAGGGGCGCCGGCTCAGCGCCCGCACCATGCGCGAGCTGGCCGTGACGGCCTCCCCGATCATCGCCCCCGCACACGGCCTGCTGCCCCGCCGCGCCCTGCGGAGGCTCGGCCCGGACCACCCGGTCCTGCTCAGCGACCGGGCCTTCCCGTCGGCCCCCGGGCCGGTCGTGGGGACTCCTCGGGGCGGGCACGCCGTGCTCACCGACTCGGCCGCCGGAACGGGCGGCCCCACCCCGGGACGCCGCTTCACCGCGCTCGCCGTCCGGCAGCGGATCCTCAGCGAGGCGGCGCTGCACGCGCTCTCCCCCGACCACCGCAAGCCGCTCGTGGTGAGCACCCCCCAGCACTGGAACCCCGGCCCCGACTGGGGCGACGCGAACTTCTTCGGCGGGCTGGACGTCCCCTGGCTGACCATGGTCGACCTTCCCGGCGTGGTGGACTCCGCCGGGCCGGTGTCCGCGCCCCAGGAGGACCCCGTCTACCCGCGCTCCCAGCAGAAGCACGAGGTTCCGTTCGCGAACCTGCTCGCCACCCAGGAGCTGACCACGACCGGGGACACCTTCGCGCGGCTGCTCACCCGCAACGACACCGTGGACCAGCAGCTCGCAGCGGTCGCCATGCTGGCCTCGGGTGACGCGGCCAAGGCCGCGCCGACCGCGGCGCTGGACCGGGCGCGCCGCACCACCCGGCACGTCAGAACGATGATGAAGCAGGTCCGGATCGAGGGTCCGCCGTTCGTCACCATGTCCAGCGAGCAGGGCCCGATCCAGATCACCCTGATCAACGGCCTCGACGAGGAGGTCACGGTCGAGGTGCACGCGACCACCCGCACGCCCGACGTGACCATCGCCTCGTCCGACCCGGTCACGCTGGGTCCCGGGCGGCGCGCGTCGGTGCGGCTGACCGCCAAGGCCCGGGACATCGGCGTGCACGCCGTCACGCTGGTCGCGACCGACGCCGCGGGCAACCCGCTCGGCAGCACCGCCGTGTTCAACGTCCGGACCAGCCAGGTCGGCCTGGTGATCTGGGTGATCATGGGCATCGGCGGGACCGTGCTCCTGCTCGCCATCGGGGTCCGCCTGGCGCGCCGCGTGCAGCGACGCAAGGCCACCCACGGACCCCTCCTCCCGGGAGACAACACATGAGTACCGACCCCGCGACCGCGTCCGAGGACCGCAGCATCCTCTCCTCGAGCGCCGTGATGGCCGCCGGGACGGTGGTGTCCAGGCTGAGCGGCTTCGTGCGCAACGCCATGCTGGTGGCCGCGATCGGCGGTGCGCTGCACGCCGACGTGTTCACGATCGCCAACACGATCCCGAACATGCTGTACATCCTGCTGGCCGGCGGCGTGTTCAACGCGGTGCTCGTCCCGCAGCTGGTCCGGGCCATGCGCAACGACGCCGACCGGGGCACGGCGTACACGAACCGGATCATCACCCTGGCCGGGCTCTTCCTGGCCGGCGTGACCGTGCTGCTGGTGGCCGCGGCCCCGCTGCTGATGCGGCTGTTCCTGGACCGGTCGTTCTTCACCCCCGACCTGGCCGCGCAGCGCGATGCCGCGATCGCCTTCGCCCGCTACTGCCTGCCCCAGGTGTTCTTCTACGGGATGTTCGTGCTGGTCGGCCAGGTGCTCAACTCGCGGGGCGTCTTCGGGCCGATGATGTGGGCCCCGATCGCCAACAACGTGATCTCGGTGCTGGTCCTCGGGGCCTACCTGCTCAGCTTCGGCCCGGCGCAGGGCCACCAGCTGGTGGCCGGGTACTCCGGGTCCCAGGAGCTGCTGCTGGGCGTCGGCTCGACCCTCGGCATCGTCGCGCAGTTCCTGATCCTGCTGCCCTACCTGAAGCGGGCCGGCTTCAGCTACCGCCCACGCTTCGACTTCCGCGGCACCGGGCTGGGCCACACCCTGCGCCTGGGCACCTGGACGGTTCTCTTCGTGGTGGTCAACCAGGTCGCCTACACCGTGGTGGTCAAGCTCGCCTCCGGCGGCACCGCGGCCGCCGCGGCCGGCGGCGCGCAGAACGGCAGCGGCTACACCGTCTACTCGCTGGCGTTCCTGCTGGTGATGGTCCCGCACTCGGTCGCGACCGTCTCGCTGGCCACCGCGATGCTGCCGAGGCTCTCCACGCACGCCGCCGAGGACGACCTGGCCGGGGTGGCGCGCAACGTCGCCTCGACGCTGCGCACAACGTACGCCCTGATCCTGCCCTTCGCGCTGCTGCTGCCGCTGGTGGCGACGCCGCTGAGCAACCTGATCTACGGGTACGGCGCCGGCAAGGGCAGCGTCCCCGACTTCGCCACGGCGCTGGCGCTGTTCGCCCCGGGGCTCGCGTTCTTCACCACCCACTACCTGATGCTGCGCGGGTTCTACGCCCTCGAGCGGACCCGCACCGTGTTCTGGGTGCAGTGCGTGGTCGCGGCCACCAACATCGTGCTGGCGATCGTGCTCACCCGGAACCTGCCGCCGTCGGGCACCGCCCCCGGTCTGGTGCTCTCCTACGCCGGCGCCTACCTGGTCGGGGCGGTCGGCTCCTACTCGCTGCTCAGGCACGTGCTCGGCGGCCTGGAGACCCCGGTGCTGGTGCGGTTCCTCGCCCGGCTGCTGGTCGCGGCCGGCGCGGCCACCGGGCTCGCCTGGGCGGTCCGGTACGGCGTCGAGCAGGCGTGGCCCGCGAACACCGGCAAGGTGCAGGCCGGCGTGATGCTGGCCACCATGGGGGTCGTGGACGTCGGGGTTTTCCTGCTGCTGGCGCGGATGATGCGGATCTCGGAGGTGACAAGCGTCATGCGTCTGGTCACGAGTCGGCTGCGCAGGTGAGCGGTCCCCCTAACATGTAGGTCGAGACGCCCGCAGACGAGCCCGCAGACGAGTGAGGGAGGAACGTGGCCGAGCAACCGATCGGACCGGGAACCGTCCTCGCCGGGCGCTTCCGGCTCGAGGACCTGCTCGACGACACCCACGGTGCGCGCTTCTGGCGTGCCACCGACCAGACCCTCGCCCGCAACGTCGCGGTGCACGTGATCTCGCGGGAGGACCGGCGCGCCGACGCGCTGCTCGCTGCGGCCCGCACCTCGGCGACCGTGTCCGACGGCCACCTGCTCCGGGTCCTCGATGCCGCCGCGGAGGACGGCGTCGTCTACGTGGTCAACGAGTGGGGCTCGGGGATGTCCCTGGACCGGATGCTCGAGGACGGGCCGCTGTCGGCCCGCCGCGCCGCCTGGGTGGTCAAGGAGGTCGCCGAGACCATCTCCACCGCGCACCGGCACGGGATCGCGCACGGCCGGCTGCTGCCGGAGAACGTGATGGTCACCGAGGCCGGTTCGGTGAAGCTGATCGGCTTCGTGATCGACGCCGTGCTCCGGGGCCGTGAGTCGATCCGCACGACCGGGGGCACCTCGCTCGGTGAGCACGAGGCCGACGTGGTGAACCTGGCCGGTCTGCTCTACGCCGCGTTGGTCGGCCGGTGGCCGGGCACCACCGGCTCGACGGTGCCGGTCGCGCCGACCGAGCACGGCCGCGCGCTGCGCCCCCGGCAGGTCCGCGCCGGGGTGCCCCGTCCGCTGGACGCCATCTGCGACCGGGTGCTCAACCCCGGCGGCCACAGCCACGCGATGCCGATCGAGACCGCGCACGAGATCTACGCCGCGTTGTCGGACTACATCGGTGACCCGGCGGCGTTCCCGCAGATCGGCCAGGAGCCGACGACCGTGCTCGACCGGTCCGCCGCGGCGCCCGACGACGCCGGTCCGCCGACCCAGATGCATCCCGCCCCGACCGACGACACCGACCCGGCGGCGGAGGCCGGGGACCAGACCCAGGCCGGCACGCCGGTCTTCTACGACGAGGACAGCGGGATCGGCTGGATGACCGGTGCGAGCAGCCGCGGCCTGCGCAGCGACGACCCCGCCGCGCGCCGTACGCCGCCCCCGCCGCCCGACCTGCCGGAACCGGAGCCGAAGCCGTTGTTCGCGCCGGGCCCGCCCCGGGACCGCTCCCTGTCGTCACGGCGGGGGTCGGCCACCACCTCGGAGCGTCCCGCCCGCAGCACCGGTCCGGGCAACGGCTCGCTGCCCGCCGCCTGGGGCCCGGACGCCGACGACGGGCCGCCGGACGACGACAGCGGCCAGTGGGGCACCTCGAGCTGGCAGGACGGCCGGTCCGGACGGAGCTGGCTGAAGCTGGCCGGGGTGCTGGCCGCGGTCCTGCTCCTGGTGGTGGCGGTGGTCGTCGCGTTCAACCTGGGCCGGGGCTCGGACACCCCGGCGGCGTCGTCCTCGGACGGCTCCTCGGCCCCTTCGAGCGCGGCACCCAAGCCCGTGCGGATCGCCTCCGTGTCCGACTTCGACCCCGAGGCCACCCCGCCGGAGGAGAACCCCGACCTGGTCCGCTACGCCACCGACGGCGACCCGGGCACCGCCTGGCAGACCCTGACCTACAAGAGCCGGCCCGACCTGGGCGGGCTGAAGAGCGGGGTCGGCCTGCTGCTCGACCTCGGCCGCACGCGCCACGGTGCGGCCAGGTGCAGCTCACCCTGGTGGGCAGCCGGCACCGACCTGGAGATCCTCGCGGCGCCCAAGGGGTCGGCCAAGCCGACCAGCATCTCGGGGCTGAAGCAGGTCGCCTCCAAGAGCGGCGCCGGCACGTCGGTGGACCTGACCCTCGACAAGCCGTCGACACCCGCTACCTGGTGGTGTGGCTCACCTCCCTGCCCCCGGTGTCCGGCGGCTACAAGGGACAGATCGCCGAGGTCAGCGTCCGGTCATGAGCGCCGGGCGGGCGGGCGATCCGCCGGACGACCGGGCCCTGCTCGCGGCGCACGTCGCCGGTGACGACGACGCGTTCGGCACGCTGTTCCGGCGGCACCGGGACCGGCTGTGGGCGGTCGCGCTGCGCACCACCGGCGACCCCGAGGACGCCGCCGACGCCCTGCAGGACGCGATGATCGCCGCCTTCCGCCGCGCCGGGTCCTACCGCGGCGACGCCGCGGTCACCACCTGGCTGCACCGGATCGTCGTCAACGCCTGCCTGGACCGGCTCCGCCGCCGCAAGGTCCGCGCCGCCGACCCGCTGCCCGACGACCCGGACGCGCACGGACGCTCGGCCGGTCCACGGCCGCGGCCGCCGGGTCCCGGCCCGCGGCCGCCGGCGACCCGGCGGAGGCGGCCGAGGCGGCCGAGCGCCGCGACGCCGTGCTGGCCGCCCTCGCGACCCTGCCGCGCCGAGCAGCGCGCCGCGCTGGTGCTGGTCGACATGGAGGGCTACTCGGTCGAGGAGGCCGCCGAGATCCTCGACGTGCGCGCCCGGCACCGTCAAGAGCCGGTGCTCGCGCGGCCGGGCCCGGCTGCTGCCGCTGCTGCGGGGGCTGGAGGGGAACCCCCGGGGCGGGCCCCACGTCGAATCCACGAGAGGTGCCGCGCGGCCGGACGAGGAGGTGACGAGCCATGACGGATGAGGAGCCCGAGGTGCTGAGCGCCGAGGACGAGGAGCGGGTGAGGCGGATGCCCGCCGCCTCGCGTCGGGCCGGGAGGAGATGCCCGACGACGTCGCCGCGCGGCTGGACGAGGCGCTCGCCCGGCTGGTGGCCGAGCGGGCGGCGTCGCCGCGGCGCCGGATGACACGGAGCCGCCCGCCCGCATCCCCCGCGTCGCGGCCCGGCGCCGGCGCTGGCCGAACCTGCTCGCCGCGGCGGCAGCGTCTCGCTCCTCGCGCTCGGGGTGGGCAGCCTGGCCGGGGCGCCGGCGGCGGCCAGGGCTCGAGCGCGCAGCTCCGCAGGACAGGCCGCCTCGGCGCCCGAGGTCTCGACGCCGGCGGCGGTGCCGGACGGCGCCGGCGCCGGTCCCGGGGCGCCGCGACGGCCCGGTGCCGCGGCTGCACTCCGCCACCCTGGTGCGCGGCGTCCGCCGGCTGCTCGGCCCGGAGGGCGAGCGGCAGGCTGGACGGGCTGCGGGCCGCCCCCGGCCCCGCGCGCGGCGGCCCCGGGCTGCGCGGTGCCGCCTCGGCCGCGAGGTGGCCGGCTGCTCGCGGTGCGTCTCGACGGCAGCCCGGCCACGCTGCGCCCGCACCCGTGCACGATGGGGTGCGTGAGGTCAACGTCGACTCCTGTGACGACGCCTCCGCGCCGGTGCCCACGCCAGCGTGCCGGCCGTGAGCCCGGGGGAGCCGTCCCCGCGAGCCAGGTGCCCGCGGGGGAATGTCGCGCGCCTAGGATCGGTTGAGCCAGGTGCGCCCTCGTCGTTGTGCCAGGTGCGCCCCGTCGCAGTCCACCACCCAGGAGCTCGCTCGATGTCCGACCAGTCCGACGTCCGCAACGTCATCATCATCGGTTCCGGCCCGGCCGGCTACACCGCCGCGATCTACGCCGCCCGGGCCAACCTCGCAGCCGCTGGTGTTCGAGGGCTCGGTGACCGCCGGTGGCGCGCTGATGAACACCACCGAGGTCGAGAACTTCCCCGGCTTCCGCGACGGCATCATGGGTCCCGAGCTGATGGACAGCATGCGCGCCCAGGCCGAGCGGTTCGGCGCCGAGCTCGTCACCGACGACGTCACCGCGGTCGACCTGACCGGGGAGATCAAGCGCGTCACCGACGGCGCCGGCGCCGAGCACCGGGCCCGGGCCGTCGTCCTCGCGACCGGCTCCGGCTACCGGAAGCTCGGCCTCCCCGACGAGGACCGGCTCTCCGGGCACGGCGTGAGCTGGTGCGCGACCTGTGACGGGTTCTTCTTCCGCGAGCAGCACATCGCGGTGGTCGGCGGCGGTGACTCGGCGGTCGAGGAGGCCACCTTCCTGTCGCGGTTCGCGTCCAAGGTCACCCTGATCCACCGCCGCGGCGAGCTCCGCGCCTCCAAGATCATGCAGGAGCGGGCGTTCGCCGACCCGAAGATCGAGTTCGCCTGGAACTCCGCGGTCGAGTCCATCCACGGCGACGACAAGCTGACCGGCCTCACCCTGGTGGACACGGTCACCGGCGACAAGCGGGAGCTCGACGTGACCGGTCTGTTCATCGCGATCGGGCACGACCCGCGCTCGGAGCTCCTCGCCGGCCAGGTCGACCTCGACGAGAACGGCTACGTGCTCGTCGAGCTGCCCTCCACGCGGACCAACCTGCCCGGCGTCTTCGCCTGCGGCGACCTGGTCGACCACCACTACCGGCAGGCGATCACCGCGGCCGGCACCGGGTGCGCGGCCGCGCTGGATGCGGAGCGGTTCCTGGCCGCGCTCGACCACGCCGTGTCGACGGCGGGCCCCCCGGAGGAGACCGAGCTCGAGGCCGAGGTGGTCGGCGAGCAGGTGCAGACCGCCGGCGCCTGACTGGAAGACCTGAGTGGCGGACGCGACCTGAGTGCCAGACCTGAGTGCCAGACCTGAGTGGAACAATTGTCCGTCCCCGGGTGTTTACTCACCTACTGAGTGTTCGAAGAGAGAAGGAGGCCTCGTGGCCGACATGCAAGCAGTGACCGACGCGGACTTCGAGACCGTCGTGCTCAAGTCCGACAAGCCCGTGCTCGTCGACTTCTGGGCCGAGTGGTGCGGCCCCTGCCGCCAGGTCTCCCCGATCCTGGACGAGATCAACACCGAGCACGGCGACAAGATCGAGTTCGTCAAGATGAACGTCGACGAGAACCCGGTCACCCCGGCGACCTACCGGGTGACCGGCATCCCCACGCTGAACGTGTACCAGAACGGCGAGGTCGTCCGGCAGATCGTCGGCGCGAAGCCCAAGGCGGCGCTGCTCAACGAGCTCAGCGAGTTCATCGGCTGAGACCGTCCCGCACCGCCGCGTAGGGGCGGGTGCCCGACCGTGCGTCCGGGTGCCCGCCCCTTCGCGCGCCCGGACCGGTCAAGGCAACCATTGACATCTGACGTGCGTCTGTTTGAGTAGACGCCACGCCACCGCACGCACCGAGGGGAGTCCCCGTGTCCGACGTACACACGGCACCGGCGGTCTTCCGGCTCGGGGACCGCGGCGACGGGGTCCTGGAGATCCGGTCCCGGTTGGCCCTGCTGGACCTGGTGGAGGAGCGGCCGCGGACCCGGCGGCGTTCGACGACGGCCTGGACCGGGCGGTCCGGGCGTTCCAGCAGCGGCGCGGGCTCACCGTCGACGGGATCGTGGGTACGGCGACCTACCGGGTGCTCGACGAGGCGCGCTGGCAACTCGGCGACCGGCTCCTCACCCACGTCCCGGGCAGCGTGCTCAGCGGTGACGACGTGGTCACCCTGCAGCAGCGGCTGCTGGGGCTGGGCTTCAAGGTCGGCCGGGTGGACGGGCGCTTCGGGCACCGCACCGAGCAGGCGGTGCGGGACTTCCAGCGCAACGTCGGGGTACCTCCGGACGGCACGTGCGGGCCGGCGACGCTGAAGGCGCTGGCCCGGCTCGCGCCGATCGTGCAGGGAGGCCGGCCGAACGCGCTGCGCTCCGAGGAGCGGATCCGCCGCGCGGGGCCGCAGCTGCCCGGCAAGGTCGTGGTCATCGACCCGTCCGTGGGGCGGATCGCCGACCCGGACCTGCGGGCACGGGCGGACGCGATCACCTACGACCTGGCGCGCCGGGTGGAGGGCCGGCTGGTCGCGACCGGGGTGCAGGCGTTCCTGACCAACCAGGGCGGCGCCGGCGCGGCGGACGAGGTGGAGCGTGCCGAGTTCGCCAACCGCACGGACGCGCACCTGTGCATCAGCCTGCAGCTCGACGCCTCCGAGAACCCCGATGCGAGCGGGGTGTCGACCTACTACTACGGCTCGGACACCCACGACGTGGTCTCGTCCGGGGGGCAGCGGTTCGCCGGCCTCGTCCAGCGGGAGATCGTGGCCCGCACCGACCTCGGCGACCTGCGCTCGCACGCCAAGACCTGGGACCTGCTGCGCCGCACCCGGATGCCCGCGGTCCGCATCGACGTGGGCTACATCACCAACCCCCGGGACGCCACCCGGTTGTCGGACCCGGCGTTCCGTGACGTGCTGGCCGAGGCCGTCGTGGTGGCGGTACAGCGGGTCTACCTCGCCCCGGACAAGGACGCGAAGACCGGCGTGCTCCGGCTCAGCGAGCTCCGCGCGGCGGTCCGGAGGCAGCGTCCCTGAGCACCCGGGGGGCCGGGTCGGCGGCCGGCCGCTTGGGGCGTACCGCCCCCATCAGCCTCTCCAGCGCCTGCTCGACCTCGTCGCGCCAGGTGACCGCCGACCGCAGCTCGAGCCGCATCCGCGGGTACCGCGGGTGGGCCCGCTGGGTGCGGAACCCGACCGCGAGCAGGTAGTCGGCAGGCAGCACGCAGTGGCCGTACCCGGACCCGGTGGTGCGGGCCGGGGCCCGGGCGTCCCCGAACGCCTCCAGCGCCCGGATCCCGCCGCGCTTCACCAGGTCCTTGACCACCGTCTGCATCAGCGCCCGGCCGAGGCCGCCCCCGGCGTACTCCGGGAACACCATCGCGGTCGCCAGCAGCACGGCGTCCTCGCCGGCGGGCGCCGTGGGGAACGCCTCGGCGCCCGGCAGGTAGGACGGCGGGGCGTAGAGCACGTAGCCGGCCGGGTCACCGTCGACGTACGCGACCCGACCGCACGAACCCCACTCGAGCAGCACCCGGGACACCCAGGCCTGCTTCTCGCACCGTCCCTCGCCCCCGGCGTCGGCACGAGCCCGGCGCACCGGGTCCAGCTCCCAGAAGACGCACGAGGAGCAGGCGACGGGCAGGTCGACCAGGTTGTCCACGGTCAGCCGGGCCAGGTGGCGTCCCATGGTCAGCCCACCTCTTCGCGAGCGTGGATCCGTTCCATGTCGTGACCCTCCTGGGACGAGCAACGGTGGATGCTTCATCCTAGAGGGACATCCGGGAGGAGCGACCATGTCCGCAGACGTCACCCGCAGCAGCACGCGCCTCGACAGCTACGTCGACCGCTACGCCGCGCGCACGCAGGGGATGACTGCCTCGGAGATCAGGGCGCTGTTCTCGGTGGCCAGCCGCCCCGAGGTGGTCTCGCTGGCCGGCGGGATGCCCAACATCTCCGGGCTGCCCCTCGACGTGGTCGGCGGCGCGATCGACGAGCTGGTGCGCAGCAACGGCCCCACCGCGATGCAGTACGGCTCCGGCCAGGGCGACCCCGCGCTGCGCGAGCAGATCTGCGAGGTGATGCGCCTGGAGGGGATCGAGGCGCACCCCGACGACGTGGTGGTGACCGTCGGCTCCCAGCAGGCGGTCGACCTGGTCACCCGGATCTTCTGCGACCCCGGCGACGTGGTGATCTGCGAGGCGCCGTCGTACGTCGGCGCGCTGGGCGTGTTCAAGGCCTACGAGTGCGACGTGGTGCACGTGGAGATGGACGGCGACGGGCTCGTTCCGTCCGCCCTGCGGCAGGCGATCGCCTCGGTGCAGGCGTCCGGGCGACGGATCAAGTTCCTCTACACCATCCCCAACTACCACAACCCGGCCGGCGTGACGCTGGCCGACGAGCGGCGCGCCGAGATCCTCGAGATCTGCCGCGAGGCCGACGTGCTGATCCTCGAGGACAACCCCTACGGCCTGCTCGGCTTCGACGAGGACCCGCGGCGGGCGCTGCGGGCCGACGAGGCGGACGGGGTGATCTATCTCGGCTCGTTCTCCAAGACGTTCGCGCCCGGGTTCCGGGTGGGCTGGGCGCTGGCCCCGCACGCCGTACGCGAGAAGCTGGTGCTCGCCCAGGAGTCGGCGACCCTGTGCCCGCCGTCGTTCTCGCAGATGGCGGTCTCGGCCTACCTGACCCACCACGACTGGCTCGGGCAGATCAAGCAGTTCCGGGAGATGTACCGCGAACGCCGGGACGCGATGATCGAGGCCCTCGACGACCTGATGCCCGCCGCTGCCCGCTGGAACGTGCCCACGGGGGGCTTCTACGTGTGGGTGACGCTGCCGGACGGGCTCGACGCCAAGGCGATGCTCCCCCGCGCGGTGACCGCCCGGGTGGCCTACGTGCCGGGGACCGCGTTCTTCGCCGACGGCTTCGGCGCGCAGAGCATGCGGCTGTCCTTCTGCTACCCGACGCCGGACCGGATCCGGGAGGGGGTGCGCCGGCTGGTCGGCGTGATCGAGGAGGAGCTCGAGCTGCGCGCCACCTTCGGGACGGTCCCCGCGCGCTCGGCCGAGATCACCCGTCGCGGCTACGAAGCCCCCAACACCGACCTCAGCTAGGAGCTGCCCCGATGAGCCCCGACGCCAGCACCGCGAGCGCACCACCCTCGAGCTCCCGCATCGTCGTGCTGGCCGGGGGGCTCTCGCACGAGCGGGACGTGTCGCTGCGGTCGGGCCGCCGGGTCGCCGAAGCGCTGCGGGACACCGGCGCCCAGGTCGAGGAGCGCGACGTCGACGCGACCCTGCTCCCCGCGCTGCGCGAGGACCCGCCGGACTGCGTGCTCCCGTTGCTGCACGGGGAGTCCGGCGAGGACGGGGCACTCCGCGAGGTGCTCGAGCTGCTCGACGTGCCCTACGTCGGGTCCCGCCCGGCCGCCTGCCGCGCCGCGTTCGACAAGCCGGTGGCCAAGGCGATCGCCGCGCGGGCCGGGCTGCAGACCCCGGAGAGCGTCGCGCTCCCCCACGAGACCTTCCGTGAGCTCGGGGCGGCCGCGGTGATGGATGCGATGGTGGCCAAGCTCGGGATGCCGCTGATCGTGAAGCCCGCCGCGGGCGGCTCGGCGCTCGGCTGCACGGTGGTCCGTGACGCCGGCGGCCTCCCGGGGGCGATGGTCAACGCGTTCGCCTACGCCGACACCGCCCTTGTCGAGCGCCTGGTCGAAGGCTCCGAGGTCGCGGTGCCGGTGGTCGACGACGGCAGCGGCCCCCGCGCGCTGCCGATCGTCTCGATCGTGCCGGACGGCGGCGTCTACGACTACACGGCCCGCTACACCGCGGGAAGCACCGAGTTCGTGGTGCCCGCCAAGCTCAGCGACGAGCTGGCGGCCGAGTGCGCCCGGGTGGCGGTCAGCGCGCACGAGTCGCTCGGCCTGCGGGACCTGTCCCGCTCGGACCTGATGGTCGACGCCGCGGGAGGCGTCTGGTTCCTGGAGGTCAACGTCGCGCCCGGCCTGACCGAGACCTCCACCGTCCCGCTGTCGGTGCAGGCGGCCGGCCTCGATCTCGGCGAGCTGATGGCCGAGCTGGTGCGGGTCGCCGTTGCCCGCAGCTCCTCCGACTGACCCGCAGATTCTCCGACCGACAAGGACGCCCGTGCGCGACATCACCTACCCGCCGATCATCGTCACCGCGAAGGCCGCCTTCAAGGCCCTGGGGCTGCGCTTCCAGATGACCGGCACCGAGCACGTGCCCACCTCGGGCCCGGCGCTGCTCGCGGTCAACCACGTGTCCTACGTCGACTTCGTGCTCGGGGGCTTTGCCGCGCACCCGTCGCGCCGGCTGGTCCGGTTCATGGCCAAGCGCGAGATCTTCGACCACCGGTTCGCGGGGCCGCTGATGCGCTCGCTGCACCACATCAGGGTGGACCGCGGGGACGGCCTCGCGTCCTACGAGGAGGCGCTGCGCTACCTGGCCATGGGCGAGGTGGTGGGCATCTTCCCGGAGGCGACGATCTCCCGGAGCTTCGAGATCAAGGAGCTCAAGACCGGGGCCACCCGGATGGCTGCTGCGGCCGGGGTCCCGCTGGTCCCGGTGATCCTGTGGGGCACCCAGCGGATGCTCACCAAGGACCACCCGCGGGACTTCTCGCGCGGCAAGACGATCGCGATCAGCGTGGGCGAGCCGCTGCACCCCGCCGGCCAGGACCCGGCCGCCGACACCGCCGAGCTGCGGGCGGTGATGAGCCGGATGCTCGACGAGACGATCCGCGCCTACCCCGCCGCGGAGCAGCCGCCGGGCAGCTGGTGGCTCCCCGCGTCGTACGGCGGCGGGGCGCCCACCCCCGAGGAGGCGGGCCGGCTCGACGTCGAGGAGAAGCGGCGGCGCGCCGAGCAGCGCGCCGCCCGCCGCGCGGCCAAGCGGGGCTGACCCCGGGTCAGGGGTGGTCGGGGCCGACCGGCCGGGTGATCGTCGGCTCGGCGAGCCCGTCGGCGAGCACCGGACCGGGGATCGGCACGGGTTCTGCCCCCGCGCCGGGGACCGGCGCCGGCACGTCGAGGCGGCCGCGGAGCGCGCCGGCTAGGTAGCCCGCTGCGACCAGGGTGCCGACCGTCATCGCGCCGAAGATCACCCGGTAGTCGACCACGCTCACCAGGAGGGCACCGGTAGCGATCGAGATCGCCTGCGGGGTGGTGGTGAGCACCTCGGTGGTGGTGCCGACCCGGCCCATCAGGTGCCCGGGCGTCTGCTTCTGCAGCAGCGTGGTGTACGCGACCAGCAGCACCGGGATGCCGGCGCCGAGCACCGCGGTGGAGGCCAGCAGCTGCCACACCGCGACCGAGACGACCACCCCGGCCAGGCCGAGCGCCAGCAGGGCAAGGCCCGCGATGATCGCCCGGGCCTCCCCGATGGCCCGGATCAGCCGGCTGGACAGCAGTCCGCTGGCGATCGCGCCGACACCCTGCACGGTGACCACCAGACCCACGAACTCGACCGGTTTGTCGAACGCGTCGACCACCGCGTAGACCGCGGACTCGGAGAAGCCGAGCACCAGCAGGCAGATGCCGAGCGCGATCGTGGGGTGCAGCAGCAGCGGCGTGCGCCGGATGTGCCGGGCGCCGGCGGCGACCTCGGCCACCCAGTGCAGCCGCTCCTGGGGATGCGGTGCCTCGACCACGGCCAGCGCGAGCACCGTGGCCGCGGCCACCAGGAACGTCGCGGCGTCCAGCACCGCGACCGCTCCCCCACCCCACAGCGCGAACAGGCCGGCGCCGGCCAGCGGTCCCACCAGGCGCAGCGCCTCCCGGGTGACCGACAGCGACGCGTTCGCGTCGACCAGCACGTCCTCGGGCAGCAGGTCCTTGAGCAGCCCGTTCAGCGCGGCCGGTACGACGACGAACGAGACGCCGTACAGGAACGCCACGGTGTAGATGATCCACACGTCGGAGGCGTCGTGCACCAGCAGCAGGGGAAGGACGGCCAGCGCGGACAGGCTGTTCGCGACGACCAGGAAGGGCCGCCGGGGGACCAGGTCCACCACGTAGCCGAGGACCGGGCCGACCAGGGCCGGCATCGTCAGGAACAGGAAGGTGAGCCCGGCGGCGCCGTTGGAGCCGGTGAGGCTCTTCACCCACATGCTCAGCACGATCAGCATCAGCGAGTCGCCGAACATGCTGGCGGTGAGCCCCAGGTAGAGGCGCTTGAACCCTCGGGTGGTGAACGCTGCCTTCATCGTTGGTCCCCCTTCTCGCCGGCCTCGGTGGTCCGGCTGCGTCGTGTGTCGGCGGCTGTGCTGCGGTCCGGCGCGTCGATCCGGTGCGGTCCGCTGGGCACCAGCCAGCCGACCAGCGAGACCAGCCGCGCGCCCTCCGGCCTCGACGCCGGGTCGTGCAGCCGTTCGGAGTGGGTCAGCAGCAGCTCCCGGAGCCGTTCGCCTAGGTCCGCGGCCTCGGCGGCGGTCAGCCACAGCGCGCTCTGGCTGACGCCGGTGGCCTGCTGCCACTCCGGCGACTCGCGGTCGCGCCCGGCGCGCGCGGCGCGGAGCCGCTGCAGCTCCCGCTCCAGCAGCACGTCGGTGAGTGCGTCGGCGGCGAGCCGGGTCGCCGGGTCCTCCTCGTGCTCCCCCCACTCCAGCCCCTCGCTGACCGCGCGCCACGGACGGTTGCGCCCGGTCCCGCCGCCGGCCTCGGCGACGAAGCCGTGCTCGGCGAGCCTGCGCAGGTGCCAGGAGCAGTTCGACGGGGACTCCCCGACCAGCTCCGCGGCCTGGCTGGCGGTCAGCGGCCCCTCGGTGACCAGCGCACCGAGCAGCGCCATGCGGGCCGGGTGGGCGAGCGCCTTGAGTGCGGCGGCCTCGGTGATCCGGCGGCGGTGGGGAGGCATGCCAGGAAAGTATCCTTTCGAAATGATGCTTTCAATAGGTTGCCGCTGACCCGCGCGAAGTTTTGCCCTGGCGGCCACTGGCGGCGCCGCGCGCGCTGTGGTCTGCTCGGGGCCATGGCGAGCGACGACGAGCAGCCCAGACGCGCGCTGCTGGTGCTGGGCGGCACCTCATGGCTGGGCGGGGCGGTGGCCCGGCGCGCCGCCGCCCGCGGCCACCAGGTCACCTGCCTGGCGCGCGGCGCGTCCGGCCCGGTCCCCGCCGGCACCCGGTTCGTCCGTGCCGATCGTCGGCATCCCGATGCCTACGCACCGGTGGCCGGCCAGGACTGGGACGCCGTCCTGGACGTCAGCTGGCAGCCCGAGCAGGTGCGGGCGGCGGTCGCCGCCCTCGGGGAGCGCGGCCCGCGGTGGCTCTACGTCTCCTCGTGCTCGGCGTACGCCGACGACCGCACCCCGGGCACGGACGAGACTGCCCCGACGCACCCGCCGTGGTCCGGCACCGGCGAGGCCACGATCGACGACTACGGCCCGGCCAAGGTGGCCTGTGAGCGGGCCGTGGTCGACGGCGTCGGCCCGGAACGGGCGTTCGTGTGCCGCCCCGGGCTGATCGCTGGGTACGGCGACCCCAGCGACCGGTTCGGCTACTGGCCGGCCAGGCTGGCCCGGATGGACAGCACCCGGGAGCGGGTCCTCGTGCCGCCCCTGGAGCCGGCCACCCAGGTGGTCGACGTCGGCGACCTCGCCGACTGGCTGGTCACGGTGTTGGAGGACGGCACCACCGGGACGTTCAACGCGGTCGGCGACCCGGTCCCCCTCGGCCGGGTCGTGGAGGTCTGCGCCGAGGTCGCCGGCAACCAGCCGCTGCTCACCCCGGCGGACGACGGGTGGCTCAGCGACCACGGCGTCGCGCCCTGGATGGGCGAGGAGTCGCTGCCGCTGTGGCTGCCGATGCCGGACTACGCGGGGTTCATGACCCGGCGCAACGACGCCGCCGTCGCGGCGGGGCTGCGGCTGCGTCCCCTGCGGGACACCGTCACCGACGCGCTGACCTGGGAGCACGAGCACGGTCTCGACCGGCCGCGGCGTGCCGGGCTGAGCCGGGACCGGGAGGCCGCCC
Source organism: uncultured Actinomycetota bacterium (assembly GCA_963728775.1). Taxonomy (GTDB): domain Bacteria; phylum Actinomycetota; class Actinomycetes; order Propionibacteriales; family Nocardioidaceae; genus Nocardioides_B. The sequence goes on along the minus strand of CAVSLP010000004.1, from coordinate 140,374 downwards.
TGCTCGCCGAGCTCACCGGCCCCCCACGCTGAGCAGACGCCGGCACCGCGAAGCCACAAGTGGATTTGTCGACAAAGCCACTTGTGGCTAGGTCGTCCTGTCGTCCTGGGGGTCCATGATCGCCACGATCCGCTCCAGGTCCGGGATCGACGCGAACTCGACGGTGATCTTGCCCTTGGACTTGCCGAGGTCGACCTTCACGCGGGTCTCGAGCCGGTCCGACAGCCGGGTCGCCAGGTCGGCCAGCGCGGGCGCCGTGGGCTTGTTGCGGCGCGCCGAGGGGCGCGGCCCGGAACCGAGGTCGCCGACCGCGACGATCTCCTCGAGGCCGCGCACGGAGATCCCCTCGGACACCACCCGGCCGGCGAGCCGGTCCTGGGTGTCGGCGTTGTCCACGCCGAGCAGGGCGCGGGCGTGCCCGGCGGACAGCACCCCGGCAGCGACCCTGCGCTGCACCGCCGGGGAGAGCTTGAGCAGCCGCAGCGTGTTGCTGATCTGCGGGCGGCTGCGGCCGATCCGGCTGGCCAGCACGTCGTGCGTGCAGCCGAAGTCGTCGAGGAGCTGCTGGTAGGCGGCCGCCTCCTCCAGCGGGTTCAGCTGGGAGCGGTGCAGGTTCTCCAGCAGCGCATCGCGCAGCAGCTCGTCGTCGCCGGTCTCCCGCACGATCGACGGGATCGTGTCCAGTCCGGCCTCCTGGGTTGCGCGCCACCGGCGCTCACCCATGATCAGCTCGTACCGGTCGTCCCCGACCGGGCGGACCACGATCGGCTGCAGCAGCCCGATCTCCTTCACCGAGTGCACCAGCTCGGCCATCGCCTCCTCGTCGAAGACCTCGCGCGGCTGCCGCGGGTTGGGCCGGATCCGCTCCACCGGTATCTCGGCGAAGTAGGCGCCGTCGACCGGCCGCAGCCCGGATTCCGGTGCCGCCACGCGGCCGTCGCCGTTTCCCCCGCCGTTTCCCCCGCCGACCCCGCCATCGACCCCGCCAGGGACCCCGTCAGGGACCCCGCGGTCGGGTCCACCGGGCCGGCCGTCCTGCTGGCCAGCCCCCGGGCCACCTCCCGGGACACTGGCGCCGGGGGTCGTGGTCGCGGATGCAGTGCCGGTGCTGCCCGCCGTCGGCGCGCCCACCGCACCCTGGTCCTCGGGCCGTGGTGCGGTGGGGATCAGGGAGCCGAGGCCCCGCCCGAGTCCGCGTCGCTGCTGGGGCTTCTGGGTCATGCCGGTCCTCCCTTGCCGGCGGTCCTGCCGGCCATCTCACGGGCTGCTTCGAGGTAGCTGAGCGCACCCGGCGAACCGGGGTCGTAGGTCATCACGGTCTGGCCGTAGCTCGGAGCCTCCGAGATTCGCACCGAGCGGGGGATCGCGGTCCGGAGCACCTGGGGCCCGAAGTGGCTGCGCACCTCCTCGGCGACGCCGGCCGAGAGCCGGGTGCGTGCGTCGTACATGGTGAGCAGGATCGTGGAGACGTCCAGCTCCGGGTTCAGGTGCGCCTTCACCATCTCCACCGTCTCGAGCAGTTGGCCCAGCCCCTCGAGGGCGTAGTACTCGGCCTGGATCGGGATCAGCATCTCGTCACCGGCCACCAACGCGTTCAGGGTCAGCAGCCCCAGCGACGGCGGGCAGTCGATCAGCACGTAGTCCAGCCGGTCCTCGTCGGTGCCGAACACCGGTGGGTAGGCGTGGATCGCCTTGCGCAGCCTGCTCTCCCGGGCCACCAGCGACACCAGCTCGATCTCGGCGCCGGCGAGGTCGATGGTCGCCGGCACCACGGAGAGGCCCTCGATCTCCGGGCTGGGTTGCACGATCTCGGCGAGCGGCGTGCCGTCCACGATCGCGTCGTAGGTCGACGGGGTGCCGCGGTGGTGGTCGACGGACAGCGCGGTGGAGGCGTTGCCCTGGGGGTCCAGGTCCACCACCAGCACCCGGAGACCGTGCTGGGCCAGGGCGGCGGCCATGTTCACCGCGGAGGTGGTCTTGCCGACGCCGCCCTTCTGGTTCGCCACCACCATCACCCGGGTGCGCGCCGGCCGGGGCAGCGGCGCCTGGAGCCGCAGCCCCTCGCGCACCAGGAGCGCGTGCTCCACCGACCGGGCCAGGGGCGTCGAGTCGTCGTCGGGCGGGAGCGGGCTGGCGGCCACGTCCGCCGCGGTGCGGTACGGCGAGCCCGGGGCGGGGTACGGCCCGAACGGGGACGCGTCGGTGGTGGGCTGCGACGGGTGCATCACTGGGGTCTCCTCGACCTTCGCCACCGACCGGTGGCTGTTGGTTTCACGTGAAACGGGGGGCGATGGGTCGACACTGGTTTCACGTGAAACCGGAGCGTCCGACTTCCGGTCACCAACCTGTGGACGACCTTGTGGATTCTGTGGGTATCTCCCCACCCGGGGCCAGCCGAGCCGCTCGGACGGCTCCACGACGGCACCTGGCCAACCCAATCCCGAGAGCACCGGAACGTCCTGGTCCGGGAAGGTCACGGCTTGCGCCCCTTTCGTCGTGACTGGCCGGCTCTGCGACGCGGCTCCGGGTCCGATTGGTCCCGTGACAAACCTAGCCGCGAGGGGCGGGTGGCTTCCACCCGCAGCACCGTGGTCGGGGGATCGATCACACCGGTGCCGAAGGCCGTGACCGTCACCTTGCCGGCGCCGTGACGGCGCAGCTCCGGCGCCGCCCCCTCGACCTCGGCGTGCACCGAGGCACCCTTCATCGCAACCAGGGCGCCGCCCTGGCGGACCAGCGGCATCGACCAGTCCAGCAGCCGGCCCAGCGGCGCGACCGCGCGCGAGGTGACCACCGTGAACTCACGAGCGCCGTGCAGCTCCTCAGCCCGGGACCGCACCACTTCCACGTTCGACAGGTCCAGCGCCGCGACCGCCTCGAGCAGGAAGGTGGTCCGGCGCAGCAGGGGTTCCACCAAGGTCAGCCGCAGGTCCGGCCGCGCCAGCGCGAGCACCAGCCCGGGCAGGCCCGCCCCGCTGCCGATGTCACAGACGTCGGCACCCGGGGCTATCGCCTCGCCCAGCAGGGCGCAGTTCACCAGGTGGCGCTCCCACAGCCGCGGCACCTCTCGCGGACCGATCAGCCCGCGCACGGTTCCCTCGGTCGCGAGCAGCTCCGCGAACGCCTCCGCCGCCGGCAGCGCATCCGAAAACACCCCCCGGGCCACCGGGGGCGCGGGGGGTGTTTCACGTGAAACGGCGTCGTTCATCGCGAACGTGCTCCCGGGGTCATTCGGGCAGCACCACGACGTACCGGCGTGGCTCCTCGCCCTCGGACTCGGAGGTCAGGCCCGCCGCGGCGACCGCGTCGTGCACCACCTTCCGCTCGAACGGGGTCATCGGCTCCAGGGCGACCGACTCACCCGACTCCTTCACCTCGGCGACCGTGTCCGTCGCCAGCCTCTCCAGGGCGTTTCGCTTGTCGGCCCGGTAGCCGCTGATGTCCAGCATCAGCCGGGAGCGCTCGCCGGTCTCGCGGTAGACGGCCAACCGGGTCAGCTCCTGGAGCGCCTCCAGGACCTCGCCGTTCCGGCCGACCAGCTGCCCGAGGTCCGCGCCGACGATGGACACGGCGGCCCGGTCACCCTCCACGTCCATGTCCAGGTCACCGTCGAGGTCGGCGATGTCGAGCAGCTCCTCGAGGTAGTCGGCCGCGATGTCGCCCTCCTGCTCCAGCAGGGCGATCCGCTCGTCCCCGGTCTCCGGCCCCTCGTCCGGACCGGTGCCGGCGCCCGTGCCGGCGTTCGGGGTGGCGACCTCGTCGGGCTGCTCGGGGGCGGTGTTCTCGTCAGTCACGTGCTACTCCTGAGGGATCGTGCGGTGGTCGGAGGCGGGAGCCGGCGCTAGGTGCCGGTGCCCGACTGGTCGGAGTCGTCCGGATTCGCCGCGGAGTCCCCGGGCTTCGCCTTGCCCGGACCGGACCCTGAGCCAGATGCCGGGCCCTGCTTGCGGCGCTGGCTTCGCGTCTGCTTCTTCGGCTGCTGGCGCTTGGGCGCCTGCGGAGGCGGCGGCGCGGTCGGGGTGTCGTCCACCGCGTTCTCCTGCGCACCGTGCAGCAGCGGAATCCCCTTGCGGGCCGCCTTGTGCGCGTCACGCTCGGCCTTGGCCTTCGCCGCCGGGGTGCCCGGCGCCGGGTTGTTCCGGATCACGTAGAACTGCTGGCCCATGGTCCACAGGTTCGAGGTCACCCAGTAGAACAGCACGCCGATCGGGAACGCGATGCCACCGACGGCGAACACCACCGGCAGCACGTAGAGCAGCATCTTCTGCTGCTGCGCGTAGGGCCCGCTCATCGCGTCCGCCGGCATGTTCTTGCTCATCAGCTGCCGTTGGGTGAGGAACGTGGTCGCGGTCATCGCGACCACCATCACCAGCGCGAGCACCTTCACGTTCGCCGCGTCCGAGCCGGTGAACTTGTCCGCGATCCGGGCACCGAAGAACTGGGCGTTGGTCAGCGAGTCCACCTGCGCCTGGGTGAGCACGCCCTTGACCTTGCCGTTGGCGGCGTTGTCGATCAGCCGGAACAGCGCGAGGAAGATCGGCATCTGCAGCAGGATCGGCAGGCACGAGGCGAACGGGTTGGTGCCGGTCTCCTTGTAGAGCTGCATCGTCTCCTGGGCGAGCCGCTCCCGGTCGTGCCCGTACTTCTTCTGCAGCTCCTTGACCTTCGGCTGCAGCATCTGCATGTTCCGGCTGGACTTGATCTGCTTGACGAACAGCGGGATCAGCGCGGCCCGGATCACCACCGTCAGACCGATGATCGACAGCACCCAGGCCACCCCGGAGTTGGGGTCGAGCACCAGGCTGAACACGTGGTGGAAGCCCGCGAGGACGACCGAGGTGACCCAGTACAGCGGCGTCATGACGAAGCTGCCGAGCTGACCTAAGAATGAGAACACTCAGGCTCCTTGAGACTGGTGAGGTGCGGGGGGAACGGGGTCGTAACCGCCGGCGGCCCACGGGTGGCAGCGGGCGAGCCGGCGCACGGCGTACCAGCTGCCCCGGATGCTGCCATGCACGGTGACCGCCTCGAGGGCGTAGGCCGAGCAGGAGGGGTGGTAGCGGCACACCTGGCCGTAGAGCGGACTGATCAAGAACCGGTACGCCCGGAGCAGGCCGATCAGCAGGTACTTCATGAGGAGCCCGTACGACGCAGCAGCCGTCCGAGGCAGGCGTCGAAGTCGGCGTCGAGCTCGGCGAAAGAGGCCGAGCCCGCGGCGGGAAGCGCCCGCACCACGAGCACACCACGGCCCGGCAGCGACGTCAGTCGTTGCCGGACGAGGTGTCGAAGGCGTCGCTTCACCAGGTTTCGCGTGACCGCGTTGCCCACTGCCTTGCTGACCACGAACCCGACGAGCGGCTCCGCGCCCGCGTCCCGATCCGCCGCCAGACGCAGATGCAGGACCAGGGACCGGCTGCCCGCCCGTCGGCCGCGGCGGACGGTCTCGGCGAACCCCCGGCTGGTGGTGAGCCGGTGGACCCGGCTCAGCACGGGGTCGACCAGCGAGGCAGTGGCACCGCTCAGACGGCGAGGCGGTTGCGGCCCTTGCGGCGGCGCGACGACACGATGGCGCGGCCGGCGCGGGTCCGCATCCGCAGACGGAAGCCGTGCACCTTGTGCCGGCGGCGGTTGTTCGGCTGGAACGTGCGCTTACTCACGAGCTGCTCTCCGGGTGTTGGGAGTGTGACGAGGTCAGGGTCGTACCGGGGATGCCTCAACGGGCACCGCCCACCCGCGGGAGCCTCTCGGCCGGTCACGCGGGAGGCGCGACAGGCCGCCGTCCCGTGGACATGCGGCACCGGTCGACACCGGTTCGACCAACCAACGGTACGCGGTGGCCGAGCGGAGGGTCAAACCAGCGCCTGTGGACAACTGCTTGATCCCCAGGCCACCGGCTTGTTAGCGTCTGTCTTGTCCCGAGTTTTCCCCACGGTCGACACCTCTGCCCGGTCCCGGCCCGACCCTCGCCGCGCCTCCCGGAACAGCGCCTCTGACCTGGTCAGACGCCGCGCAGGTGGTGCCGGCAACGGCCTCGGACGCCCCGTATAACAGCCCGGGGCAGCATGCACAACCTGTGGACAAACTTGTGGAACACCCGGCGTAACCGGACCCCGCACCGGTACCGTCCGCGGCGGACCTCGGAGCGCCCTCCCGGGCCCACAGCAACGACGTAGGACGAGAGAGTTGGGGGACCCCGTGGACGAGCCTTCCGCCACCGCCGATCTGGGCACCGTCTGGCGCCAGCTGGTGGACGACCTGCCGCCCAGCCAGCGCGCCTGGCTGGCCGCGAGCCTGCCGATGACCCTCCACGAGAGCACCGCGATCATCGCGGTCGCCGACGACTTCACCCGCAACCAGCTCGAGGGCCGGCTGCGCACCCGGCTCGAGGACGCGCTCGGCAGCGCCTTCGGCCGCCAGGTGCGCATCGCCGTCACCGTGGACCCCGACCTCGACAAGACGCTGGACGCCGGTCGCGAGCAGGCCGGCCGCGAGCACGCCGGGCCCGGCGACTCCGCCGCGGAGCGCGCGGACACCACCCCGGACGGCGAGGAGATAAACCCACTTATCGATTTGTCGACAAATCCCCTGGACGTGCCGACCCCGCTGCCCCCCACGTCCGCGGTGAAGCCCGCCGGCAGCGTGCTCGAGACCCGGCTGAACCCGAAGTACATCTTCGAGACCTTCGTCATCGGCTCGTCGAACCGGTTCGCCCACGCGGCGGCGGTCGCGGTCGCGGAGGCACCCGGCAAGGCCTACAACCCGCTGCTGATCTACGGCGACTCCGGGCTGGGCAAGACCCACCTGCTGCACGCCATCGGCCACTACGTGCGCAGCCTGTTCAGCGGCGCCCGCGTGCGCTACGTCTCCAGCGAGGAGTTCACCAACGAGTTCATCAACGCGATCCGCGACGACAAGGCGGCGATGTTCCAGCGCCGCTACCGCGACGTGGACGTGCTGCTCATCGACGACATCCAGTTCCTGGAAGGCAAGATCCAGACCCAGGAGGAGTTCTTCCACACCTTCAACACGCTGCACAACGCGAACAAGCAGATCGTGATCACCTCCGACCGCGCACCCAAGCGGCTCGAGGCGCTCGAGGACCGGCTCCGCAACCGGTTCGAGTGGGGCCTGATCACCGACGTGCAGCCGCCGGACCTGGAGACCCGGATCGCGATCCTGCGCAAGAAGGCCGCCACCGAGCGGATGACGGCTCCCCCGGACGTGCTCGAGTTCATCGCCAGCAAGATCCAGACCAACATCCGCGAGCTCGAGGGCGCCCTGATCCGGGTGACCGCGTTCGCCAGCCTGAACCGCCAGCCGGTCGACCTGACCCTGGCCGAGATCGTGCTCAAGGACCTGATCCCCGAGGGCGGGGAGCCGGAGATCAGCGCCGCGCTGATCATCGCCCAGACCGCGGCGTACTTCGGGCTGTCCATCGACGACCTGTGCGGCTCCAGCCGGAGCCGGGTCCTGGTCACCGGGCGGCAGATCGCGATGTACCTGTGCCGCGAGCTGACCGACCTGTCGCTGCCGAAGATCGGCCAGCAGTTCGGCGGCCGGGACCACACCACGGTGATGCACGCCGACAAGAAGATCCGCCAGCTGCTCGCCGAGCGGCGCAGCGTCTACAACCAGGTCACCGAGCTCACCAACCGGATCAAGCAGCAGGCACGCCAGGGCTGACCGGGCTGACCTGGCCGACCGGGCTGACCTGGCCGACCGGGCTGACCTGGCCGACCGGGCTGACCTGGCCGATCTGGCCGACGGGACCGGCCAGACCTTGGGGACGGCGGTGTGGAGTGTTGTGATTCGGCCGTGCACGGCCTGTGGGTAACTTGCCCACCGCGGGTGCTCGCGGCGCCGTCGACCACAACCCGTCCCCGACCCGTCCCGGCTTCTCCACAGGGCCCCTGAACGGGAAAACAGGCCCTGGCCTGCGAAGACCGGGGTTGTCCACAGTTTCCACCGAGCCTGTTAACACGATGGCACTACAGATATCTCGATCCTCGGTGAACTTCTCGACCCCCGGCCACCTGGGGACAACCCGCGACACCCGGTCGCCTCGGGCGATCCGGGAGTTACAAGAAGTCGACTCCGGCTGCCATCGGGGCCGCTCGCATGGCAGGATGCTCACCCCGGCCTCATGGGCGCGGACCGTCCGCCCTGTCCCGGCCCACCCGCACGTACACCGACGCTGATGCCACAGCAGGAGGCGACCACCCGTGAAGTTCACCGTCGAGCGCGACGTACTGGCCGATGCAGTCGCATGGGCGGCACGGAGCCTCCCGGTCCGCCCGAGCGTGCCCGTTCTCGCCGGCCTCCTCATCGAGACCACGGACGACGGCCTGGTGCTGTCCAGCTTCGACTACGAGACCTCGGCGCGGGCCACGCTGCCCGCGAGCGTCTCCGCCGAGGGCAAGGCCCTGGTCTCCGGCCGGCTGCTCGCCGACATCTGCCGCAGCCTGCCGGCCCGCCCGGTCGAGATGACCGTCGAGGGGGCGAAGGCCTCGTTGACCTGCGGCAAGGCCCGGTTCAGCCTGCAGACGATGCCGGTCGAGGAGTACCCCTCCCTCCCGGACATGCCGCAGGCCACCGGCCGCGTGCGCAGCGACGTGTTCGCGGCGGCGGTCAGCCAGGCGGTCACCGCGGCCGGTCGCGACGACATGCTCCCGGTGCTCACCGGCGTACGGATCGAGATCGAGGGCTCCCGCATCTCGCTGCTCGCCACCGACCGGTTCCGGCTGTCGCACCGTGAGCTGGAGTGGGACCCGGGGGCCACCGACATCTCCGCCGCGGCGCTGGTGCCCGCGAAGGTGCTCGCGGACACCGCCAAGTCGCTGACCTCCGGTGCCGAGGTCACCATCGCGCTGTCCACCTCGGGCACCGGCGAGGGCATCATCGGTTTCGAGGGCGCCTCCGGCGGCGGCGTCCGGCGCACCACCACCCGGCTGCTCGACGGCGAGTTCCCCAAGGTGCGCACGCTGTTCCCCAGCGAGCACCTGACCATCGCGCGCATCGACCGGGCCACCCTCGTCGACTCGGTGAAGCGGGTCTCGCTGGTGGCCGAGCGCAACACCGCCGTCCAGCTCGCGTTCGCGGACGGGATGCTCAAGCTCGACGCCGGCAGCGGCGAGGAGGCACTGGCCACCGAGGAGATCGAGGCCAGCCTCAAGGGCGAGGACGTCACCACCGGCTTCAACCCGCAGTTCCTGCTCGACGGCCTCTCCGCGCTCGAGACGCCGGTGGTGGAGATGGCGTTCACCCAGGCCTCCAAGCCCGCGGTGATGGCCGGGGTGGACTCCCTCGACGGCGAGGCGGACACCGACTTCCGCTACCTGCTGATGCCCCGGCGCCTGCTCTCGTAGCCGGACCCGCGGAGTAGCCTGGCGACATCGTCATCTGCGGAGGAGCTGCATGGAACTCGGTCTGATCGGTCTGGGCAAGATGGGCGGCAACATGCGGGAGCGGTTGCGCCGCGCCGGCCACACCGTGGTCGGGTACGACCGCAACCCCGAGGTCAGCGACGTGGACAGCATCGAGGAGCTGGTCGCCAAGCTGCCCACGCCCCGGGTCGTCTGGGTGATGGTGCCTGCCGGCGACCCGACCCGGGAGACCGTCCGCACGCTGCGCGACCTGATGGGCCAGGGCGACATCGTCATCGACGGCGGCAACTCCCGGTGGACCGACGACAAGGTGCACGGCGAGCTGCTCGCCGACCAGGGCATCGGCTTCGTCGACTGCGGCGTCTCCGGCGGCGTCTGGGGGCTGGAGAACGGCTACGCCCTGATGGCCGGCGGTGCGAAGAGCGACATCGAGACCATCCAGCCGATCATGGACGCGCTGAAGCCCGACGGCGAGTTCGGCTGGGTGCACGCCGGTCGGGTCGGCGCCGGACACTTCTCGAAGATGGTCCACAACGGCATCGAGTACGCCCTGATGCAGGCCTACGCCGAGGGCTGGGAGCTGCTCACCAAGGTCGACGAGGTGGACAACGTGACCGAGGTGTTCCGGTCCTGGCGCGAGGGCACGGTGATCCGGTCCTGGCTGCTGGACCTGCTGGTCGCCGCGCTCGACGACGACGCCGGGCTGGCGGGCATCCGGGGCTACGCCGAGGACTCCGGCGAGGGCCGGTGGACCGTCGAGGCCGCGATCGACAACGCCGTGCCGATGCCGGCGATCGCCAACGCCCTGTTCGCACGGTTCGCCTCCCGGCAGGACGACTCGCCGGCGATGAAGGCGGTCGCGGCGATGCGCAACCAGTTCGGCGGGCACGCCACCAGGACCAGCGCACCGCCGACCACCTCCGACACGGACTGACCCACCCGCCTTGCATGTCGCCCACCTGTCGCTGCACGACTTCCGCTCCTACCCCGTCGCCGAGGTCGCGCTCGGCCCCGGGGTCACCGCGCTGATCGGCCGCAACGGCCAGGGCAAGACCAACGTGGTCGAGGCCGTGGACTACATCGCCCGGCTGGCCTCGCACCGGGTCTCCAGCGACGCGCCCCTCGTCCGGTACGGCGCGGAGCAGGCCGTCGTGCGCGCCCTGGTGGTCCGAGACGAGCGGGAGGCGCTGCTCGAGGTGGAGATCAACCCGGGGCGCTCGAACCGGGCCCGGATCAACCGCTCCCCCCTGCCGCGGGCCCGGGAGCTGCTCGGCCTGGTCCGCACGGTGCTGTTCTCCCCCGACGACCTGACCCTGGTGAAGGGCGACCCGTCGGACCGGCGCCGCTTCCTCGACGACCTGCTGGTGCAGCGGGCCCCGCGGTTCGCGGGGGTCCGCGGCGACTACGACCGGGTGCTCAAGCAGCGCAACTCGCTGCTGAAGACGGCCCGTACCGCCGGAACCGGCTCGGCGCGGCGGGAGTCCGCGCTGGCCACGCTGGGAGTCTGGGACTCGCACCTGGCGCGCACCGGCGCCGAGCTGCTGGCGGCCCGGATCGCGCTCACGGAGGACCTCAAGCCGCTCGTCGGCGCGGCCTACGAGTCGGTGGCGCGCGACGCGACCCGCAGCGACGCGGCGATCTGCTACAAGCCGTCCTTCGAGCTGCCGGAGCTCGACCCGCAGGCCCCGGACCGCGAGGAACTGGCCCAGGCGCTGCTGACCGAGGTCGAGCGGCGGCGCGACGACGAGCTCGACCGTGGGGTGAGCCTGGTCGGCCCGCACCGTGACGAGCTGACCCTGATGCTCGGCCCGCTGCCGGTGAAGGGCTACGCCTCGCACGGCGAGTCCTGGTCCTACGCGCTGGCGCTGCGGCTGGCCTCCTACGACCTGCTGCGGGCCGGTGGGGACGACCCGATCCTGATCCTGGACGACGTGTTCGCCGAGCTGGACACCGAGCGCCGCGAACGGCTCGCCGGGCTGGTCGCGGACGCCGAGCAGGTGCTGGTCACCGCGGCGGTCCCCGACGACGTCCCGGTCGCGCTCAAGGGCCAGCGGATCGACGTGGTGGACGGCGAGGTCGTGCCCCATGTCTGAGCGGCCCGGTGACGAGCGGCCGGGTGACGAGCGGCCGGGTGACGAGCGGCCCGGTGACGAGGCGCGGGAGGCCGCGGACGCCCCCGCCCCGCCGGGCGAGGAGCACGACGACACCGGCCTGGACCTGGCCCGGAGCATCGCCCGTGCGCTCGCCGGGGCCAAGCGCGCGCCCCGACGCCGTACCGGACCGCCGCGGCCGGGCAGCCGACCGCGGCGCGCCGACCCCACTGCCTCGGGGGCGCACCCCGACGACCGGGACCCGCAGCTGCTCGACGCGACCATCGGCCGGCTGATCGCCGACCAGGGCTGGGGCACCGACGTGCGGGTGCACGGCGTGTTCACCCGGTGGGACCAGCTGGTCGGCCGCGAGGTCGCCCAGCACTGCACCCCGGAGTCCTACGCCGAGGGGAAGCTGCGGGTGCGCACCGACTCGACGGCCTGGGCCACCCAGATGCGGCTGCTCGCCCCCACCGTGGTGCGCCGGCTGAACGAGGAGCTCGGCGACGGCACGGTGACCGTCATCGACGTGGTGGGGCCGACCGGGCCGACCTGGAAACGGGGGCCCCGGTCGATGCGCGACGGCCGCGGCCCGCGCGACACCTACGGGTGAGCCGCACCGCGGGCGACCCCGCTGGTCCGCCCCGGCGGGCCCGGCGCTCGGAGCCGATCTGGGGCCCCCGGCCCGGTATGGGGACTAGAAGAGGCCCCCACCTGCGGCTCTGAGAGGCCCTGTGGGGCCGGTAAGCGGCATTGTCGCTCCCCGGACCCCCGTTTCCTGTGGATGGTGAGCTCGAAATGGGGCCCTGACGGGGTATACTGGACTTTGGTCGATTCCCGCTCCGGGGCCGGCCTTCGTTATGTGTGAAGACTGAAAAAGGATGGCTCGTGGCCGATCAGATGCCCGCCAGCACCCCCGACGACAGCACTCCACAGGACCCGGAGACCGACCTCTCCCACGAAGCGATCGCCGAGGCCGCGGCCGCGCTGGCGCCGATCGGTGAGGGACACGCGGTCGAGGCCGGCAAGTACGACGCGTCGGCGATCCAGGTCCTCGAGGGCCTGGAGGCGGTCCGCAAGCGACCCGGCATGTACATCGGCTCCACGGGCGAGCGCGGCCTGCACCACCTGGTGTGGGAGATCGTGGACAACGCCGTCGACGAGTCCCTGGCCGGCTACTGCGACCGGATCGTGGTGACCCTGCTGGCCGACGGCGGCGTGCGGGTCGAGGACAACGGCCGCGGCATCCCCACGGACACCGCCCCGGGCCAGGAGATGCCCGCGGTCACCATGGCGCTGACCATGCTGCACGCCGGCGGCAAGTTCGGCGGCGGTGGCTACAAGGTCTCCGGTGGCCTGCACGGTGTGGGCGTCTCGGTGGTCAACGCGCTGTCCGGCAAGCTCCAGGTCGACGTCCGCAACCGCGGTCACCACTGGCGGCAGACCTTCGGCCTCGGCGTCCCCGACGGGCCGCTCGAGCAGCTCGAGGAGACCGAGGAGACCGGCACGACGGTCACGTTCTGGGCGAGTGACGAGATCTTCGAGACCACGACGTACTCCTTGGAGACGATCACCAACCGGGTCCGGGAGATGGCCTTCCTCAACAAGGGCCTGGAGATCGTGGTCCGCGACGAGCGGCCGCAGTCCGCCGAGGTCGACGACCCGCTGGCGGCCGACGCCGAGGGTGCCGCCGCGGTGGTGGAGGCGGGCGAGGGCGAGCAGGTGGCCGCCGAGGAGGGCGTGGTCGAGCGCCGGTTCCGCTACGCCCGCGGCCTGGTGGACTACGTCGAGCACCTGAACCGGCGCAAGGAGCACGCCCACCCCAGCATCATCGACTTCGAGGCCGAGCAGCCAGCGAGCGGGATGAGCCTCGAGATCGCGATGCAGTGGAACACCAGCTTCACCGAGTCGGTGCACACCTTCGCCAACACCATCAACACCCACGAGGGCGGCACCCACGAGGAGGGCTTCCGCTCCGCGCTCACGTCACTGGTGAACAACTGGGGCGAGGAGTGGAACCTGATCAAGAAGAAGGAGGAGCGGGTCTCCGGCGACGACGTCCGGGAGGGCCTGACCGCCATCATCTCGATCAAGCTCGGCGAACCCCAGTTCGAGGGCCAGACCAAGACCAAGCTCGGCAACACCGAGGCCAAGGGCTTCGTGCAGCGGGTGGTCAACGAGCAGCTCGGGGACTGGTTCGAGAAGAACCCGGCCGAGGGCCGCGACATCGTCCGCAAGGCGCAGGCCGCCGCCTCCGCCCGCATCGCCGCCCGCAAGGCACGCGACCTGGCCCGCTCCCGCAAGGGCCTGCTCGGCGGCGGCGGGCTGCCGGGCAAGCTGGCCGACTGCCAGTCCACCAACCCGGCGGAGTGCGAGATCTTCGTCGTCGAGGGCGACTCGGCGGGCGGCTCGGCCAAGGGCGGCCGGGACCCGCGGATCCAGGCGATCCTGCCGATCCGCGGCAAGATCCTCAACGTGGAGAAGGCGCGCCTGGACAAGGTGCTCGCCAACAACGAGGTGCAGGCGATCATCTCCGCGCTCGGCACCGGCATCCACGAAGAGTTCGACATCGAGAAGGTCCGCTACCACAAGATCGTGATGATGGCCGACGCCGACGTCGACGGCCACCACATCCGGACCCTGCTGCTCACCCTGCTGTTCCGGTTCATGAAGCCGCTGATCGAGCACGGCTACGTCTACCTGGCGCAGCCGCCGCTCTACCGGCTGCGCTGGAACAAGCCGCACGAGCACGAGTTCGTCTACTCCGACGCGGAGCGCGACGCCCTGGTGCGGGCCGGCCAGGAGGCCGGCAAGAAGCTGCCCAAGGACAACGCGATCCAGCGCTACAAGGGTCTCGGCGAGATGAACGCGAACGAGCTGTGGGAGACCACGATGGACCCGGACAACCGGCTGCTCCTGCAGGTCACGCTCGAGGACGCCGCGCAGGCCGACGAGATGTTCTCGGTGCTGATGGGTGAGGACGTCGAGCAGCGGCGCAGCTTCATCCAGCGCAACGCGAAGGACGTCCGGTTCCTTGACATCTGACGTCTTTCGGAGGACCTGCTGGGCTTCCCCGCCGGAAGCCCCGGTCGCTGCGGCGGCGCGTCGGCCGTACCGGCGCAGTCCGGGCTCCGTGACGGCCTCCGGACGGCATGCGCCGGGGCCGCCGCGGCCAAGCCGCTTGACGCTCCCCGGAGCTCCCGGCGGTCCAGCCCGTCCGGGCACGGACGCGCCGTCGACGACCGGCCGGGGGCAGCACTCACTGACTCGTTCGCACCCGAAGAAGGAAATGACGCGTGACTGACAACACCATCGAAGGCGGCACCCCGGGAAGCCCGGGCGGGCGGATCGAGCCCGTCGAGCTGCAGGTCGAGATGCAGCGCTCGTACATCGACTACGCGATGACGGTGATCGTCGGTCGCGCGCTGCCCGACGTCCGCGACGGGCTCAAGCCGGTGCACCGCCGGGTGCTGTACGCCATGTACGACGGCGGCTACCGGCCGGACCGCGGCCACTCCAAGTGCTCGCGCGTGGTCGGCGACGTGATGGGTCAGTACCACCCGCACGGCGACTCCGCGATCTACGACACCCTGGTGCGGCTCGCCCAGCCCTGGGTGATGCGAAACCCGCTGGTGGACGGTCAGGGCAACTTCGGCTCCGCAGGCAACGACCCCGCCGCGGCGATGCGGTACACCGAGTGCAAGATGGCTCCGCTGGCCATGGAGATGGTCCGGGACATCGACGAGGACACCGTCGACTTCACCCCGAACTACGACGGCCGCTCGCAGGAGCCGACCATCCTGCCCGCGCGGTTCCCGAACCTGCTGGTCAACGGCTCGGCCGGGATCGCGGTCGGGATGGCGACCAACATCCCGCCGCACAACCTGCGCGAGGTCACCGCCGGGGTGCAGTGGGCGCTGGAGCACCCCGACGCCACGCGTGAGGAGCTGCTCGAGGCGCTGCTGGAGCGGATCAAGGGTCCGGACTTCCCGACCCACGGGCTGATCGTGGGGCGGCAGGGCATCGAGCAGGCCTACCGGACGGGCCGCGGCTCGGTCACCATGCGCGCCGTGGTCGACGTCGAGGAGGACAACAAGGGCCGCACGCTGCTGGTGATCACCGAGCTGCCCTACCAGGTCAACCCGGACAACCTGGCGCTGAAGATCGCCGAGCTCGCCGACTCCGGGAGGATCCAGGGCATCGCGGACGTCCGCGACGACACCTCGGGCCGCACCGGCCAGCGGCTGGTCGTGGTGCTCAAGCGCGACGCGGTCGCCCGGGTGGTGATGAACAACCTGTTCAAGCACACCGAGCTGCAGACGAACTTCGCGGCGAACATGCTGGCCCTCGTCGACGGCGTGCCGCGCACGCTGACCCTCGACCAGTTCATCAGCAACTGGGTGGCCCACCAGGTCGAGGTCATCCAGCGCCGGACCCGTTACCGGCTGCGCCGCGCCGAGGAGCAGGCACACATCTACCGCGGCCTGGTCAAGGCCCTGGACATGCTCGACGAGGTCATCGCACTGATCCGGCGCAGCCCCGACGTCGAGGAGGCGCGCGGCGGCCTGATGGCGCTGCTGGAGATCGACGAGCTGCAGGCGAACGCCATCCTGGAGATGCAGCTGCGGCGGCTGGCGGCCCTCGAGCGGCAGAAGATCATGGACCGGTTGGCCGAGCTCGAGGCCGAGATCGCGGACCTGCTCGACATCCTCGCGAACGAGACCCGGCAGCGGCAGATCATCTTCGACGAGCTCACCGCGATCGTGGACAAGTTCGGCGACGACCGGCGCAGCCAGATCATCCCCGCGGACGGCGACCTGTCCATGGAGGACCTGATCCCCGACGAGGACCTCGTCGTGACGATCACCCGCGGCGGCTACGCCAAGCGCACCCGCGCGGACCTGTACCGCACCCAGAAGCGCGGCGGCAAGGGCGTCCGGGGTGCCGCGCTGAAGGGTGACGACGTCGTCGAGCACTTCATGGCGACCAGCAACCACCACTGGTTGCTGTTCTTCACCACCGCGGGCCGCGTCTACCGCACCAAGGCCTACAACCTCCCCGAGGCGTCACGCGACGCGAAGGGTGGGCACGTGGCCGGGCTGCTCTCCTTCCAGCCGGACGAGAGCATCGCTCAGGTGCTGGCGATCCGCGACTACGACCAGGCGCCGTACCTGGTGCTGGCCACCCGCAACGGGCTGGTGAAGAAGACCAAGCTCGCCGACTACAACAGCCCCCGGCAGGCCGGCGTGATCGCGATCAACTTCCGGGAGGACGACGACGAGCTGATCGGTGCCGAGCTGGCCAGCTCCGGCGACGACATCCTGCTGGTCTCCCGCAAGGGCCAGGCGATCCGGTTCCGGGCCGACGACGGCCAGCTGCGACCGATGGGCCGGGCCACGTCCGGTGTGACCGGGATGAAGTTCCGGGACGGCGACGAGCTGCTGTCGATGTCGGTGATCCGCGCCGAGCAGGTCGCCGCCGAGGAGGCGGCGGCCGAGATCGCCCACGAGGCCGGCGGGTCGACCGAGCCGGGCGAGCTCCCCGGGGTGGCCGAGCAGTACGTCTTCACGATCACCGACGGTGGCTTCGCCAAGCGCACCCGGATCTCGGAGTACCGGTTGCAGTCGCGCGGCGGCATCGGCATCAAGGCGATGAAGGCCGACGACGACCGCGGCACCCTGGTCGGCGCATTCATCGTCGTCGAGGGCGACGAGGTGCTGGCGATCAAGCAGTCCGGCCAGGTGACCCGCAGCGCCATCGACGACCAGCTCCGGCCGACCGGCCGCGACACCAAGGGCGTCAAGTTCGTCGGCGTCAGCGGCGCGGACCGGGTCAGCGTGGTCGCCCGTTCGGTGGAGCGGGCCGCCGAGATCGACGACTCGGAGGACGACGAGAGCACGGATGCCGACGAGGTCGATGAGACTCAGCCGGCCCCGGATGTCACAATCGACGGTGACGCAACTGCGGGCGCCGAAGCCACGGACGACCCGGGGGCCGTCGCCGACACGGAGACTGAGGAGACCTGATGGCTGACCGACGCGCGGACGACACGCCGCTGGCGCCCCGACGCTCGCTCTCGGGCCCGGGCGCCGAGAAGTCGGACGGTGAGGCAAAGCGACCGCTCTCCGAGCGGGTCTCCGCCGCCGTGTCTGCCGCCGGCAGCGCCGTGCAGTCCGCCGCCACCTCCGGCCCGTCCACCACCCGAGGAGGTACGTCGGTCGGCTCCCGACCCACGGATCGGGACACCGGGCCGCACAAGTCGACCTCGGCGCCCCGCCCGCGCGGCACCCGTCGTGCGCGGCTGCGCCTCGTGCACCTCGACCCGTGGTCGGTGATGAAGACGTCGTTCCTGCTCTCGATCGCGTTCGGCATCGTCACCGTGGTCGCGGTCGCGGTGGTCTGGTCGGTGCTCGGCGCGGCCGGGGTCTGGACCTCGATCAACCAGACCGTCGGTGACGTGATGGGCGGCGACGCGGCGCAGAGCTTCGACGTGCGCAACTACGTCGGCACCAGCCGGGTGCTCGGGTTCACGATGATCGTCGCGGTCGTCGACGTGGTGCTGATCACCGCGATCGCCACGCTCGGGGCGTTCCTCTACAACCTGGCCGCAGCACTGCTCGGCGGGGTCGAGGTCACCCTCGCGGAGGACGACCGCTAGTCGGTTTGGGCGGCGCCGATCCGATGGGGTAATCTCTGCCGTCGGCGACCGCCACGCGGGCCTATAGCTCAGACGGTTAGAGCGCTTCCCTGATAAGGAAGAGGTCAGAGGTTCAAGTCCTCTTAGGCCCACCAGCCTCCCGCGAACCGAAGGGATCACCATGAAGAAGCTGTTCCTCATCGCCCTTGCCGCCGCTGCCGCGGTGTTCGCGAGCAAGAAGGTCAAGGCCGGCCAGCAGGAGCAGGCACTCTGGGCCGAGGCGACCGACAGCGTCAGCAAGTCCTGAGCCGGTCACACCGGCCCGCCAGGGGCCATGGCGCAATTGGTAGCGCACCTGCTTTGCAAGCAGGGGGTTAGGGGTTCGAGTCCCCTTGGCTCCACCCCAGGTCAGAGCCCCTTTTCCGGTCCGGAAGAGGGGCTCTGTCGTGTCCGTACCCCAAGGAAGTACGGCAGTGGGGTTCACAGTGACCCCTCCCCGAGCTGGCTCCCGAGTCGCTTCAGCGCCTCCCGGGTCGACGCCGAGGACACCTGCGAGTAGATGTCCATCGTCACCGCGATCTGGCTGTGCCGCAGGATCGCCATCGCCACTCGCGGATGTACGTCGAGCGCGACCAGGAGTGAGGCGCAAGTACGACGGGTCGAGTGAACCGAGATGACCGGGACACCGGCCTTCTCTGCCCGGGCCTTGAAGTAGCGGTGGAAGTTCCGGGGATCGAGCGGATCACCCAGCCGCGTCGTCAAGACCAAACCTGACCCGGCCCACGCCTCGCCCGCTGCGAGCCGCCAGCGAGCCTCGGTCACACGGCGCTGGTCAAGTGCCTGGACACAGATGTCAGGCAGCGGGAGCGGTGCCTCCGAGGTTTTGGTCTTGGTTCGCCGGCGAAGAAGATCGCCCTTGATCCGCTGCACCTGCCACCGGATGGCGGCCTCATGCCGTGCCAGGTCGACGTCCTCCCAGGCCAGCCCGAGCAACTCACCCCTGCGGAGTCCCAGGACCAGCATCAGGACGTACCCGGCGTACAGAGGATCGTCGTCGGCTCGGGCGGACTCGAGGAAGCGCCGAGCTTCGTCGACAGACCAGACCGGAGATTTGCGGCCCCGAGGAACGGGCACCCGGACGAGCGCGGCGACGTTCCTGGTCACGAGCTCCTCCCGCATCGCGGCGCTCAAAGCACTTCGCAACACTGTCCAGGCCTGGTGCACCGTCCACTCGGACGCTAGTTGCTGGCAGCACTTCCCGGCAGCACAGCACCGGGGATCCTCACGCTCGGCGTCCTTGCCCTGGGCGCAGCACTGACAACGCGTACGCAGTTGGTTCACCCACACTTGGACATCGCGCACGGTGAGCTTCTCCAGCTTGCGTCGGCCGAGGTCCGGGACGATGTATAGACGGACGAACAGGTCGTAGTTCGCCACGGTGGCCGGCGCGAGACCCGGGCGGACAACATCGTTGAGCCAGCCGTCGAGGTACGTCGCCAAAGCGGGTGATCGCGGAACGACGGGGCCACGTCGCGCCTGCTCATGCAGCTTCAACCACTTCGCGTGCACCTCCTCCCGGGTCTTGCCGTAGACAGACTTCCGCTGACGTCGTCCCTCCGGGGTCGTGATCCACACGTGCGCAGCGAAGCCGTTGCGGTACGGGTAGATCGAACCTTCGCCGTTGTGGCGCCGCGCCATCACAGGTCCTCCGACTCGGCGACCTTGAGGGCCACGTAGTCATCCACCCACTGGGGGAGGATGCGACGCAGCTTCCCGTCCTTCACCGACTTCAGGTCCCCGGAGATGATGGCCATGCGGACCTTGGTCTCTCCGTAGCCGAGCATTTCCGCGACCTCGGCCACCGTGTACCAGCGCCGGGTCAACCGCTGAACTTCCCCCTGCATGTGCCTCAACTCCCGAGTTCGGTGGCCGGAGGGTTCCTCGTCCTCCCGCCAGTTGGAGGGTCAGGTCGCCTGACAGCCCGTCAAGGGCACTTCGTGTCACTGCGTGATTCGCTTCGCTCACCCTGGACGGCCAGTCAGGCGACCTATGTACGGCTGGTTGTCGGGAGGACGAGGAAGAAGTGGTCGGGTGGGTGTGCGTCAGGCCGCGGGCTCGGCGGTCGTGTGCCGGGTTGCGGTTGCCGAACGACTGTCCACAGGGCCGGGTGGGCTGGCTCTGGTGGCGTCCCAGCGTTCGCGGGCGGTCTGGTACTCGCGTGCGCCAGCGTTGCTGCTCGGCGACGGAGCCCATGACGACGTCGATGTAGTCGGCGTCGTCGGTGGGCATGTCCTCCCACACGAACCGGCGTCGGCCGTCGTCGGTGAGCACGTCGGCGGACCAGCGGTCCCGATCCGGGGGCGTGATCCCGGAGGCTTCGAGGACCTGGCGGACGACCTCGGCCCGGTCCGCCTTGTGCTGGGCGAGGGTCTTGCCGGACCAGTTCCGGCTGACTTGGACGCGGCGGCCGCCGAGGCCGAGGTTCTCCCGGTCGTGCGCCTTGCTCGGGCACATGCCGGGCGTGAGGCCGGGGCCGGGGTCCTTGGGCTGGATGCCGAAGCGCAGCCAGTTCGCACAGGTCTCCGAACAGGGCAGGTACAGGACCTCTTCGTGGAGCCGGTCGATGTGCGCCTCGTACGCCTCATCGGGGTGGTCCGGGTCGGCGTGGGTCTCGGAGACGGCTTTGGTGAGGTACTTGGTCAGGTACCGGATGGTCCGGTTCGCGTCCTCCGAGGGTGCGATGACGCCCTTGATGTCGACCTGGGTGCCGAACCGGACCACGTGCGCGGGTCGGGCGTCGGGGTGGTCGAGCTCCGCGAGGGCCTCGTCCCAGGTCTGCAGCGGGAACCCGGTGTCCGGGTCGCGGTAGCACTCGGTGTCCGCGTCCCACACCGGGGTGCGGTGCACGTAGACGGGTCGTTCGTGGGGTGGCCACCACAGCGAGTAGTAGGTGGCCTTGCACGACCTGGCGCAGGATCTTCCGGGGGATGGCACCGCGCAGGGCGATGTGGAAGTGCGGTGCGAGCCGGAGCTGCTCCTCGATCGCGGCGAAGTACTGCACCCTGAACCCCGCACACCTGCGCAGGTTCTGGATGAACCGGTCGAACAGCCTTCGGGCAGTGCAGCGCATCCAACGCCGCGCCCCGGTAGTCGTACCTCGACGGGTCGACCGGGCAGCCGACCCCAGCAATGGTCTTGCCCTTCCGCGGAGAGATCACCTTCCCGTACGAGGGCAGGGTGAGGGTGACGAACATCGACGGCCGGTAGGCCGTCCCGTCCGGAGCGGTGAACGTGTGGCCCACGGTGCGGTGCTCGGCGGGGATCTTGGGCAGATCGGCCATCTCCGAGCGCCGCTGTGTCGACCTGCACCCGACGAGGCGACTCCTCATCGTCGTCCAGGTCCTCGTCCTCGTCAGGATCGCCGGTCCTCGGTCGGTTCGGGCGGGAGAGTCTCCTCCTCGAGGTGCCAGCCCTCCTCGCACTGCTGCATCCGCAGCCGCTGCGCCTTCTTCGCGCACGGCGGGCACAGGTACTCCCGCGTCGACGCGCACGGGATAACCAGCTTGTGGGTCTCCCCGGTCTGCTGGTCGTGGACCTTCCGCAGCACAGGTCGGACGCAGACGCCTTGGGAGGCGGCGACCTCGCGGATATCGTCGTTGGTGAACGGCAACGACCCGGTTGCTGTGCTGGCGCTCATGCGGCATCACCCGCCACTGGCAGCAAGGGTCCCTCGGGGGTGCGGTGGTGGCCGGCCCAGAACCCGCCCGTGATCTCCGCTTCTTCGACGTAGGCCTCACAGTCAGCGAGTACCGGGCATCGGGAGCAGGTCACGCTCATCGTGGCCTCCTCCCCGAGACCGACCACATGGGGTTCTTTCAGCCAGCCCAGGTGCAGGTTGACGGCACACAGGGCGTCGTCCATCCAGTTGAGGTCGAGGCCGTCGTTGTTGGGGTTCATGCGGCCTCGACCTCCGCGACCGGACGCAGCGACGGCGCGTAGGCGGCGACGAGCTGCTCGATGCAGGCGTCAGTGATGTACGAGAACCGCACCCGGACCGGTTCGGCGATGCCATCGATCCCGACGTACCCGACGCCGGGGAGGGACTCGGGGATCCGGTCACAGAGCGCGCCCCGATCCCGGGCGCCGGAGCCGAGGACCAGGCCGACCTGCTCGGCCTCAGAGAGTCGCAGGGCGATGCGGGTGGGGAACAGGTCCCGCACCGAGAGCACCTCCTTGCGGGGGTCCTGCACCGCGCCGACCACCGTGACGCCCGACGGCACGGCCCTGGGAGAGCAGCAGCGACAACGCCGCACTGATGCGTTTCTTGGCGTCCCGGTCCTGCACGTACGCGGTCAGCGACGCGAGCTCGTCGATCACGACCACGATCAACGGCTCCGCAGCGGTGGGCTCATGTAGCCGGGTCACACCACGCAGGGCGGCCTGCCTTCTTCGCATCACGACCACGGCTTCTTCGAGGACGGCGGCGAAGTCGACTTCGAACGCCTGTGTTGTCGTGGCGTCGTCGGGGTCGCCATACACGAACCGGTGAAACAGGGCGCGTCCAGAGGCGAGTTCCATGCCGCCCTTGGGGTCCAGCGCCCACACCTGCGCCAGGCCGTCGCGGATGCCGGGACCGAGCGCGTTGATGAGGGACCAGATCACCGAGCCCTTGCCGGAGCCGGTCGCTCCGACGACCAGAAGGTGAGTGCCGAGCAGACGGAGCCGGTAGGTCAGCCCGTCCTCACGCCGCGCCACCGGAAGAGCGGCGAGGTCCACCGATGCAGCGGGCTCGTACGGCTCGACGGACTGGGTGAGCGGGTCGTGCACCAGGAACCACAGCAACAGCTCCCGCCGCGACCCAGCCACGCTCCGGACGCGGCACTCCTGGGCGTCGAAGGTCTGCGCCAACCGCGGGCCCGCGTTCGCCCAGTCCTCGATGGTCTGCCCGGGCAGCATCCGCACCCGTGATCTGGTCCACCGCCCCGGTCGAGCGCACTGAGCGGACCTTGGGGAGGTACTCGCGGCCGTCGACGTGCACGGCGAGACCGGTGGTGACCATGGCCGGCTGCCACGCGAACCGGTACACGAAACGCCCCCGGACCAGCCCCCACAGCCGCCACGACACCTGCCGCGCAAAGGACTCTGGCCACTTCCGCCGCCACGTGATCAACCCCCCGACGAGAACCAGGAGGGCGAGCAGGATCGGCCACAGCCCCAGGCCGTCCACGATCTTGGCGGCAACCCACAGCGCCAGGAGCGGCAGCATCACCCACGGGTGCCTGGCAAGCCACGCCATGCCCTCGGCGACCTTGCGTCCTGCCCATGCCGCGAGCACCGCCGATAGCGGCACCTTGACCTTGGCGACGTTGAGCCGGAACGGTCCGCCGCCATGCTGGACTCCTCCGAGGCGGTTCACAGCGACCTCACCTGACCCCACAGCCAGGACCCGGACTCAGCGAGCCCCCGGTTCACCACTGGACCCGCTGGCGTCGACCCGAGCACCAGCCCGAACACCACCGCCACCAGCGCCGACCCCAGCCGCAGCTGGTTCGTCCGCAGCAGCAAGAGCAGCAGCCCGCCGAGGACCACCGCGACCGCAACCACACTCATCACCATCACCCGAGACAGACGAGCGGCGCTCAGGCCGCGGCCGACGAAGGCGAGCTGGACGCGGGCTTGGCCTTGCGGCCAGGCGCGACCATGGTGGTGGCCTTGAACGACCAAGCGATCTTGGAGAAGTTTCCGGACTCCTCGATCCACGGCAGCGCGGTCAGGCCTTCGAACTCGACCGGGGTGAACGGCGCCCCGTCCCGGTTCTCCGGGGGCACTGGCTGCACCTTCGCCGGGATCTTCACCGTCACCGTCTTCTGCGCCTTCTTCGCCTCCGGGTCCGCGTCCAGACAGGTGACCTGCCACAGCGGCAGCCCGGTGTCCGGGTCGGCCTGCTGGACCTTGTTCTCCTTCGTGGACCGGTCGTAGTCGACGACTGGCTCCACCTCGGAGATCAGGTACACCCCCACCGGGAACGCAACCTCGAACGGCATCGGGAATCTGCGAGAAATCGCCATCGTGTTCTCCTCTCGTGAATGCCGACGACCTGTCGACGCCCACTAGGAGACCGCTCTGACTGGGGACACCTCCACCACCCGAAAGGGACTTGTGGGGACGTCCTGTTAAGGTAAAGACGTCCCAATCGATCCTCTGGGAGTGTGGACATGAGCAACGAGCGTCTCCGCAGCCAGATCGCCGCTGCCGGCCTCACCATCGCCGGCCTCGCCGAGCACCTCGACCTCGACCCCAAGACGGTGGAACGATGGATCACCAAGGAGCGCGTCCCCTACCGCAAACACCGCATAGCGGCCGCATCCGTCCTCGACGTCGAGGAGTCCTACCTGTGGCCGTCTGTCGTTGACGACCCACGGACACTGTCGGCGAGCCAGGCAGAGGTGGTCGCGCTCTACCCGAACCGGGGAGCGGTCCCCGCTGATCTGTGGGGCCGGCTCCTGCACCAGGCCACGGACTGCGTCGACCTACTCGTCTATTCGGGCCTGTTCCTGCTGGACAGCCAACCCGACTTCATCCCGCAGCTCGTCGCCAAGGCCGGCCAGGGCATGAAGGCCCGGATCCTGCTCGGAGACCCCCTGTCACCGGTAGTCGACGCCCGCGGAGCCGAGGAGGGCATCGGTTCTCAGATGGCCACCCGGACGCAGTTGAGCATCGAGTCCATCAAGCCCGCACTCGGGGAACCTGGCATCGACGTGCGCACCCACGCGACGCCGCTGTACAACTCGATCTACCGCTTCGACGACCAGGTGCTCGTCAATCTCCACGCCTACGGCTGGCAGGCACCGCAGAACCCTGTGCTCCACCTCCGGCGCATCCCTGGTGGCCGTCTGTTCGACCACTACCTGACCTCGTTCGACTGGGTCTGGGCCACCGCTCGCGACCTGTCCTAGGCGACCTGGCACGCTTGCGGCATGGGACGCCGCATCGACTACCTTGACGACCCCAACGCACCCGAGCCGAACAGTCTCGTGCCCTCGGTCAACACCATCGTGACCAACGACCAGGGCCAGGTCCTGCTCATCCGCCGCACAGACAACGGCAACTGGTCGCTCCCCGGTGGCGGCATCGAACTCGGGGAGTCGGTCAGCCAGGCCGCGATCCGCGAGACCGTCGAGGAAACTGGCATCACCTGCGAGATCACCGGCATCAGCGGGATCTACTCAAACCCCAACCACGTCATCGAGTACACCAGCGACGGTGAAGTGCGCCAGGAGTTCACCATCGTCCTGAAGGGGCGGCCCTTGTCCGGCGAGGCCACCCCCAGCGACGAGTCCTCGCACGTGGAATGGGCGAGCTATGACAGCCTCGACGCCCTCCCCATGCACGACTCCATGCGTGCCCGCCTCGCCCATGCGATTAGCGGGCAGCCCACTCATCTCGACTGAGCGGCTGCCGCGAGCCGACGCTCTACACGTTCGACGGTCTCAACAATCGAGGGCTCGGCCCTGGTGATGAAGCGGGTGACGAGGTCGTGCGGGCCGTACCGCTCACGAATCTCGGAGAGCCGCTCACGTACCAGCATGTGCTGACCGTCCGGGCCGGTGGTCATGTCGCAGAAGCACAGTGCGTCGTGCGGCAGTGAAGCATCAGGCGGGAACTCGGCGAGGAACTCGCGATCAGCACCACGCTCCTCGGCCTCGATGACGGCATGCGAGTGGTGTGCCACTAAGTTCACCACGCGCTCATCGATCCCCTGGTCACGCAGAAAGCGCGCACCGTCCAGCGGATGGAACCCGGTGGCGGCCGTAGTCGCTGCGTAGCCGATGTCGTGAAGCCAGGCGGAACTCACAACCAGATCGGCATCCAAACCGAGCGCCCGTGCCACATCACCGGCTCGGTCTGCGACAGCGGCAACGTGTGTGAGGCGCCGAGGCAGGGCGGCCAGCAGCGTCCTCGCGCACTCCTCAGCTGCCACCCTGTCCACCATCTCAGCCTACGGCGACGGTTACCGGATCTGCCGAATTGCGCGCGTGTGGAGCACGGCCCGGGGGCCGCGTGTCAGGCTGACGCACATGGATGATGCGGAGCAGGTCATTTCGGCAGCCGAGGAGCGGGCGTCCGCACTCGCTCTGGGCGATGCCGAGCGACTTTCCGGTCTCCTTCACGAGGACTTCAGGTGGACGACCCACGTGGGCGAGACCTTCAGTCGATCCGAGTATGTCCGTCGGAACACCGAGGGGCGCACAGTTTGGCGTTCGCAGGACCTGAGCGACGCAGCGGTTGTGGTGGTCGGTGACACCGCCGTTCTCTACGCCGAGGTGACTGACGTGGTGCTGTCCACGGACCACGAGCCCGAGACGTTCCGGATGCCGATGACGCAGGTTTGGGTGCGCTTGCATGGTGGCTGGCAGTGCCTCGCCGGTCACGCTGGTCCGCGCCTGTCCTGACGCACTCATCTGCCGCGGACAGTGAAAGTGCGGGACTGCCGATGAGCGTGCGGGGCGGCCTAGGTTATGCGGACACTGTCAGGCGGCCAGGTGGCGGTGCGTGCGTCGCTGGAGATGTCAGGCGATCATCCCGAGCGACGCCGCCACAGGCCCGATGACGAGCAGGAAGTTCAGGAGGAAGATCGTCAAGGCCGCGGATGTTCGCATCTCGCCTCTCCGGGCGTACCGGACGGCCATGACGGTGCAGACGAGCCCGAGCAGCAGGGTCGACAGCACAGCGAACTGGACCGATTGTGGGAGCAGAGGGTTTTTCTCCACCGGGGTTCCCACCAATCTCCGTTGCGTGACGTCGGGCCAGCGTGACCACGCGGGCTCTTCAGTTTCGCAGACACTTGGAGCTCTCGGTAGCAATCGGCGACTATCCCGGGCCAATACCGCGCGCTGCGGCCATCCGTCCGGATCTGCTGTCCGCGCGCCGGTCATGCCGAATTGAGGACAGTTGCCTCCTCCAGGAGCGGCATCAAACCTCGGGCGCTCCCATGTCGGCTTCCAGGTAGGGCAAGGGGTTATCCACGGCAAACAGTCCCGAACTCGACAAGAGTTGCTCCAGCACGGGGATGTGTGCCGCCCCATAGATCAGGACCAGTTTGTCGCCAGTCTCCATGAAGCGCAGGATGTTGGCGTAGATCCGCACGTTGCGGAAATACCAGTTCCCCACCATGTCGGCGCCTGCGTAGTTCTCGCCGTCGACGATCCGTGCGAAATCGCGGGTGTACGTTCGCAGCGCTTCACACCGAGATTCCGCTGTGTTGAGGTGGTGGAGCACGTCGGACAGACTCTCTGTCGCGATCCTGCGGTTGAGTTCGGTAGTGGCCTCCGAACCGGTTCGTTGGATCTTGTCCCATGCAGTCCGCGCGCCGAGGTCGCTTACGACGATCTTTTCTATCGCCTCCTCATACCACCGGTGCAGGATGTCGACTGGGTACACCCGCTCGTGTTTACAGGCCGCGGCGAGGCGGAAGCCCAGCTGTTCACGCTCGTCCGGGGCAAGCGTTCGCGCTCCCGTCCGGTAGGCGGCATAGGCAGCATTGACGTCGCTTTGTGCATCGTAGGGACGCTCGATCATCACCTTCGAAGGGCGGTAAGTCGCCAAACGTGTCACCAGACCATCAAGTTCGGTCTGTCTGTGCGGAGCAGACATGTCATCAACTTCGCTGGTGAACATGTTGAGTTTCGACGTGAAGTGAAACGTACCGAGGAGCAGCACATGAATCGGGTCGGTCACCGCTGTGAGATTACGCGATTCCCTAATCTCGAGCACGCTCGGAATCAAGGCAGCTGTTCTGTTGTCGCGGGAATGTCCGGATCTGCCGCTGTCCGCGCGCACCAGCATGCCGAGATGAGTGCGTCAGTGGAACGCGCGGTGTTTCGCGCTATTGACGCATTGCTGACGGAGTGCAGTGCCATCATGAGGTCGGTACAGATCGCAGCACGACAGGGGGATTTCCGATGAGGCAGGCGCGAACGGGACGGTTGCTGGTTTCCCTAGCGGCCTTCGCCGCTCTCAGCGCGTGCGGCAGCGAAGGGGACGCTGGGGAGTCGCGCGCGGTCCCGTTCAATCTCGATGCTCATTGCGGGGTGCAGTACGCCAGCATCGACGGGGAGACCTGGGAAACGAAGCGCCGGGACGACGGCAACGGCAACCCTCCGGAGGACTGGCCCCAGAATATTGAGGGGCACCTGGAGCGCCTGGACGACGAGACCGCCGTGTTCACCAGCGCCCAGATCCCCATCCGGCTCGTGTTCCACCCCGCACCCGACGCTGAGTGGACCTGCGCTTGAGCCTGGCAGGTGGTTTCACGCTCATGCCGCGATCCGCGCGCCCAGTTGTCGACGTTGCCGCATTGGGCTCTATGAGATCAAGACGCCGGCTGCGCCGGCGAATCGCCTGCGGGCGGCGCTGGCGCGCCGTCCTCGGCGACTCCTCAAGTCAAACGAGCGCGCCGAATCCAGTGGTTCGCTTCGTCAAGACGCGCTCTCACGTTGTCGACCCGCTTCACTACAGCGGCGATCTGACGCTGACGTACGAGATCCGGCTCGCCCGTGTCGTCGACTGGGACCTGGATCACCAACTGCCGCACGCGCCGTACATAAAGCTTGGCCTCATAGAGGAAGCCACCCTGGGCGATTGTGTTTGCGAGCGCGACACCGAGGTAGTCGAGGTCGATCCGGTGTGGTGGCAGATCAGGTGTCGGGCCAGTACCAGAAGGAAACGGCCCGGGTAGGGCGACCTCCGGCCAGGGCTGCACGATCACCACATCGTCGGTCATGACTGCACCGGCCTCGCGGCCATGGACCAAGCCAACCGCCGAGGCACCCGTCGCCATCACGGTAACCGACGGATAGCGCTCCGGTCCTATCCCCTTGTGCTCCCATAGCCAATCCGCATCGATGTGGCCTTTGATCGCGTCGGGACGCGTAAACACCGAGTAGACCGGAATGCCACCCGGGTGCTCACGAAGGTCGACATTGCGAATCCTGACGCCTGAACGCACCTGGAACATCGTCGCGTCGCTGAGCTCGAAATCAGCCATCGGCCCCGCGTTCAGCGCATCGAGATCACTCTTCGCTTGGGCTAGTTCCGAGACGAGATCCTGGAAAGTCTCGGTGGCCAGATCGATGAAATTGCTGCGATCGATAGCCTCGACGCGCTGGCCCATGGCCACATGCTCATCGTCAGTCCAGTGGCGCACCACGTCCCAGCGCTCGTCGGCTCCGAAAGCTTCCGGTGGAACGAGTTTCGCGATCGCGCTCCCGCGATAGGTAGTGGGGTGAGTCAGCGGATTGTGGACCTCGTCGACGTACTGCACGAAGAGTTCTGCCAGGTCGGCAAGGTCGTTGTCGTCATCGATCGGAACTCGCTCGTAGTCCAGCGTTTCTCCGATGCTGCGAGCGATGCCACAGAAGACCGGAGGACGCGATTGATCGGCGACACGGCGCTTCTCTAAAGCGAGGATGTACGTGGGCTGGGCGGTGTTGAAGAAGGCGTTTCTCGGGAGTTGGATGGCCCCAATGACGTTGCACTCACTCAGCAGATGCGTCTTCATCCTGCCGGCAGTTCGATTCAGTAGCCCGAGGGGAACGATCACGAAGGCTCGTCCACCTGGCTTGAGGGCGCCACTGATGTAGCGGAGGAATAGGGCCTCGACCCCAAGACCGCCAGTGTCGTAGTAGTCGCTCAGCGTCTCGCCGTTACGCAGTCCGAGGACGCGCTCGATTTCTTTGCGGTAGATGGACGATCCCTGCGTGACGTACGGAGGGTTCGTCAAGATCACGTCAACGTTGTTCCGAGGCGGTTGCAGTAAGGCACCCAACGTCTCGTTCTCGTTCAGCAGCAGGAACGTGTTCACAACTGCTTGGTTGATCGCGTCAGGCGTGGTGTGGGGGTCACGCACCGACTCGGCCAGGTGCAGGAGCATGTTGGCCTTCGCGAGGACGTTGGTCGGCTCATCAACGTCAACGCCGACGAGCTTCACCCGCTGCGTTGGCCTACCGTCCCTGAAGGAAACATTGCCCGGGAGTGCATCGGGGAAGAGCAAGGTCTCCAGCAGGAATCCACCGACGCCGGCGGCCGGGTCGAGGACCACGTCCCCGTCGGTCAACCGGTTCAGTTGGGCCATGCGAATCATCGGACGGACGAGATTTCGCGGGGTGAAGAATTGACCGAGTCGCTGTTGGCGCGCGCTCTTGCGAAGGAACGTTTCGTACAGGCGAAGCTTGAATTCCGGGTCGATGTTGGTCAGAGCGCCAAACTGGTCAAACGCGAGCAGGATCTCGTGGAAGACGTGATTATGGGAAGCGCCGCTCGATGAACCGGGAGCGCGCAGGAACGCGAAGCCGTTGACGATCGAGGTTGGCGACTGAATCTCACCAAGCCCGAAGAGATCGTGAATGGCGGGATCTGAGACCACCAGGTCTTCCTTGAATATCGCCTTGATCCTCGGACGGATGGACTCGACGTAGTACTCGATCTGCGTCTTGCCCTTCGCGGCCATGAACTCATTCGGCGATACCAGCAGCGCTTCAAACCGGTAATCGCGTGGCAACACCGTGTACGGGAGGTTGTCCGACAAGAACTTGAGCATGAAGATCTCGACGAACGTCAGGAGGCATTCCTTTGGCTCCGCCTTGGTCGCGTGCCAGATGAGCTGCCACACCGTCTCAGCCAGAGGCTTGGGGTCACGCATGACGCCGGCCTCGCCTCGGTGTAGGTCCGACAGAACCGCAGGCGTAAGGTCCCTCGGCTCCTCGATCTCGACGAGATCCCCGGCAGCCGCACATGCCGCCACATCCAAGTAGCGGAAGCTGCTCCCGTCTGTGACTACAGCGATGCTCACGCCCATCGCCAACGCCGTCCAGACTGCCTGTTCCGCGGCAGCCAGCCGCTGTCGCTCCGTTCGGAGCCTGGTCGGCGTCTTCCACTCCGCCACGGCAACTGGCACCAGTTCGCCACCCACCCGGAGGGCATAGAAGGTGTCGGGCCGAGCCAGGGCAGGCCGCGTCGGGGGACTCCAGGCAGTGCATGGAAGGTTCACCGCGTCTGCGATCGTGAACCTCAGACCAACTTCGGCGAGGGTCCGAAGGTTGGTGGCCCCCAGAGCGAAGCTCTCGAACTCTCCAAAGCGGGTGCCAGTGAGTCCTTCGTCCTTGAGGTACTCCTTCTGACGCAACTCCTCTTGGCTCACCGGCGCACGTTAGCGCAGCGTAAGACGGAAGGTGCGCGCCACCCCGGTCATCGACCCAGCACTCTGAACGTAGGCTCGCAACATTCGATTCAGACGACCCGTGATCGGCCCAACTGGGAGGAGCCAGCACGAAGTCGTCCCGTAAAGAAGTCCGGCAACTCAGGCGAGGCACCAGCCGAGCAGGAGGCCATGCCCGCGTGAGGCTGATCGTGGCCGATCTGGGAGGGCGGGATTGGGCCGAGTCTGCAAGCAACTGGAGAGGGGGGCGCCTCTCGAGTCTTGGGAGCACCTGGGTCAGGAATCGCTCGTTCATGGAGCCACGATCCGGGTCAGTTGACCAGGGAGACGGACACCGGGATCTGGTTGGGGAAGAAGGGCATCAAAGGTCGACTGTGGACGATTCCGGGCGTAGCAAAGGTGGACACGGGTCGCCGCCGTGTACCCCTGAGAAGTACGGCAACAGGGGCGCGGTGTCCACGAATCACCTGAAGCTAAGTGCGTCAGTCCGAGTGGCATCGTGCCCTGGCGACGTACAGGCGCTGAGTTTGCAAGCAGGGGGTTAGGGGTTCGAGTCCCCTTGGCTCCACCCCAGGTCAAGCCACCTGCCGCAGCAACCTGCGGCAGCTCGGTCACCTCGGGTGAGGTGTGCATCCTCAGACCGGCGAAGATTGCCAGTTCCAAGCACTTCTCCACTCCCCTCTCACACCGCTACCTTGCTGTCCTGGTCGAACGGGCATCGAGAGCTGTCGGCCACTCATCCGGCGGAAGGCGGCAATGGTGGACGACTCAGGGCCCGCGTGGCCGGAGCCGCTCTCGTCGGCGCGCATCTTCACCGCCGACACGAAGACCGCCCGAACGATGACCTGGGCCACCTGGCGTCTGGCGCACCGGCGCGCGACCACCTGGTGGTACTACGCGGCAGCAGTCGGCAGCCCGGCTCTCCTGTGGGCCGTAGGAGTCATCGACGTGCTTTGGGCGGTCGTCGGGGGTGCCTCGCTCATCTTCGGCTTCGCCTTCGGCGACCTCCCGCGGTTGCGCCGACAGTTCCGCCAGATGGCGCCCGCAGGCACCGAGTTCGGCGTCGGTTTCGGCGCGACCGCCATGTCTTTGCGCACTCCGCTGTCGGTCGGCCAGTACGAGTACAGCGGCTTCAAGAGTCTCGACCTGAGCAGGGACTACGTATTCCTGCGCAATTCGTTGGGCGGCACCTACTTCGTCCTGCCGCGGGTGCTGTTCACCGACGAAGACATCATTCGCTTTCGGGCCGGACTCGATCGCTGAGCCCGCCGCCCTGTCCGCGCCCCGACGCGAACGCGCGGACGAGGGCGACGTTGAGAAGCGCGGCGACGCCGAGGGCGAGGATGCCGGCAAGGTCGGTGCACGTCGTGAACCACGCTGCAGCACCGCCGGTGGAAGCGGTCAGCTGCCCCACGCCGGGGGTGGAGATCCCGGATCCGGTGCTCGTCGTGGGGTTCGCGCCAGGGACCAGGGCGAGGATGCCGAACATCACGTAGTAAGCGGGCACCGTCACGAGGCTTGCGGGCAGGGCCAGGAGCGCGGCGACCACCACCGCCCAGGCCCGGTGCCCGACGAACCCCGCTGCGGCACCGGCGGTGACCGCCGCGGAGTAGGCCAACGACCAGCGCGTGAGGCGGAGGCCGGCCAGTCGTAGCGGATGCTGCACGAGGTCATCATGCCCCGCGGAGATCGTGGACCGCGGTTCACCCGGTCGTCAGGAGCACGCTGCAGCCGCCACCCGGTGAGTCCGCCACGAGCAGCTCCTCGCAGGACTGCCGGGCCAACCACAGGCCACGGGGCCCGGTCGGTGCGGGGTACCGGTAGCCGGCCAGCCGGTCCGGAACCCCGGGGCCGGCGTCGCTCACCCGGCAGGTCAGCTTCGACGGCTCCACCCACAGCGCCAGCTCGACCGGGGCCCGCCCGTGCGCCAGTGCGTTGACCAGGACCTCGTTGACGGCCGTGACCAGCCCCTGGATGGTCTCGCGGGCGACGGCGCTCGACGTCACCGCGGTGCGGGTGACCAGCTCCCGCGCCCCGCTGAGGTCCGTCGGGCTGCGCAGGGTCGTGTGCACCACCGGTGAGCTGCCGGGCGCGTGCGGGGCGTCGGCCAGCGGGTCGGTCAGGAAGTCGGCGGGGTCCTGGTAGTCGGCGCTGGCGGTGCGGTGCTCGCCCGAGCTGAGGCACGGGTGGGTCGCCCTGGCAGCCGCCAAGGTCGTCTCCGGCAGGGTGCGCGCGTCGTAGGTGCACAGTCCGTGGAACGCGTAGGCACCCAGCACGGTGTTGACCAGGGACTCGTACCGCGACCAGGCGGCATGCCCCGCCGCGTCGTCGCCCAGCGGGACCGTGCCGGTCGCCCACAGCTCGAGCGGCTCCGGGCTCTCCGCCATCGCACGCTGGTAGTTGAACAGGGTGGTCGACGGTGACTCGTACAGGTCGCTGTCGAGGCCGTAGTCCAGCCGGGGGTGCGTGCCCAGGGCGTCGCGCAACAGCTCCACGCGCCCGGGCGTGCTGTGCACGATCACCTGGCCGCCGGAGGCCAGACCCTGGTCGACGAACGCCCTGGTCGACGCCACGAGCTGCTCGTCGCAGTCGTGGATCAGCAGGTCGTGGCTGTAGCCGCCGACGGTGATGGGACCCGAGTCGTTCATGACGCCCCCTCGAGGCTGAACCGGTCCGCTCGATCCACCCCGAGCAGCCCCAGGACCCGGGCCACCCCCCGCTGGGGGGCCTGCAGGCACACCGTGCCACCGCCGAGCCGGTGCTGGGTGGTCCCGGTCACCAGGGCCCGTGCCCCGGCGACGTCGAGGAACCTCAACCCGCTCATCTCCACCACGAAGCAGCTACCGCGTGGACCGCCGGTCGCGGACGCGGCCACCAGCGCACAACGCAGGATCCGCTCGTTGGACGCATCCACCTCCCCGGCCAGCGCGACACCGCCGGGGATCGGTGTGACGTGCAGCAACGACTCCCGCAGCCCGGCCCCGTGCATGGCGCAGGCGGACTGCAACGTCGCCTGGATCATCCCCGCGGGGTACTGGCAGAGGATCGACACCGGCCGGGTCCGGCACAGCTCGTCGGTCGTCCACTCGACCTCGGCGTGCTCGGCGGGAGACATCACCCCCCACGCGGTATCGATCTCGCCGGCCCAGCGCACCGTCGGGTAGCCCTCCGCCAGGGCGTCGTCGACCGTGCGACGGATGAACGCCGCGTCGTAGGTGTCCTCGGACGCGGTGACGACCTGCACCCGGCCGCTCTGCACGGCTTCCTCGGCCCCGGTCCCGGCCGACCGCAGCACACCGAGGAAACCCCGATCGGCGGGTTCCTGCGCCGGTTCGGTGTAGAGGATCTTGGCGCCCAGGTCCAGGCCCCGCCGGATCCAGGCGGTGAGGCCCGCGCGACGCTGCATCTCGCTGGCATGCACAAGCAGGAGGTGGCCGTCCCAGCTGGCCGGACGCCCATCGAGCGCTTCCATCCTTGCAGCGTACGCCCAGGGCGAAGCGATGGGTCACCCCGGCGGACTTGACCCGGCGCCGACCGGATTCTCCAGGGGCATCGAGCGGAGTAGCGTGGGTAAAGACCTCGGAGGACGCCACGACCGAAGGCGTGGCATCCGGGATGGACCACCACCGAGGTCCCAGGGGGTGTTGATGTCTGCTCGAGGAGACTCCTGCTTCCAGCACGACGTGCTGTTCCACCGCAGCGACGACGAGCTGCTCGACACCATCGTGCCGTTCATCAGCACCGGGCTCGCCCGCGACGAGAACGCCGTCGTGTGTTTCGCCGAGCACGCGGCCACGCTGCTGGGGAACGAGCTGGGGCGTGACGACCCCCGCGTCACGTACCTGCCCGGCCGCGAGACGTACTCCTCACCGACCGGGGCGCTCGCGGCGTACCAGCAGCTCGTCGCGCACCGCCTGCTGCACGGCACACCGGGGGTCCGGCTGGTCGCGGACGCGAGCTGCTTCATCGACGCCGCGGACGTGGCGGAGTGGGGACGCTACGAGGCGGTCGTGAACCAGGCGGTGCGGGCCTATCCGGTCTGGACCACCTGCACCTACGACACCACGGTGATGTCCCCGGAAGCGCTCACCGCGGGGCGGCTGACCCACCCGACCGTGGTCGCGGGCCGCAGCCGGTCGGCGAACCCGGACTTCATGCTCCCGGCGGAGTACCTGCGCCGCACCACGAACGTCGACCCCGACCCGGCCCAGTCCCGGCCGCCGGACCTCGAGCTGCACCTCGGCGAGATCGCCGAGCTCGAGGACCTGCGCCTGCAGCTGGAGTTCCTGCTGCTGCAGCGGCACCTGGTCGACGCCTCGGCGGACCTGGTGCTCGCGACCAACGAGGTCGTCACGAACGGGCTGCGCTACGGACGGCCGCCGGTCCTGGTCCGCGTCTGGCTGGACGCCGGACGCCCGCAACGCGTGGTGTGCACGATCAGCGACCAGGGCGACGGGTTCGACGACCCGTTCGCCGGCTACGTGTTCCCCGGGACACCCCGGAACGCCCCCACCCACGGGATGGGCCTGTGGCTGGCGCGCCGGCTCTGCGACCGGGTCGACCTGTTCCCCGATCCCCCGGGCTTCACGGTGCGGCTCGTCATGTGGCTCGCGCCGGACGTCATCTAGACCCAGAGGTCTCGCGCGCGTGCAGCGCCTTCACCGTCGGGGAGCTCGGGACGGTCGCCGGGTCGGGGTGGGTGCCCAGCACCCGGTCGGCGGTGCCGGCGCTGGTCACGGTGAACCAGTAGTTCTCGTTCTTGTAGTGGTGCAGCCGGTGGTTGCGCCACACCGCGCGGTAGGCGCGGGTGCGCGGCTTGTAGTCGCTGTGGATCAGGTAGTGGGTCCACTCGTAGAACATCCCGAGCAGGCCGAGGAAGGCCAGGAAGGTCAGCCCGAGACCCAGCCGCGGGAACGCGACGAGCGCCACCACGACGTACCCCGGCAGCGACCAGGCCAGCACCTGCCAGGGGATGAACACCAGCGGGATGTCGCGGGGGTCGGCGTGGTGCTCGCGGTGCTTGCGGGCCAGCAGCGAGTCGAGCTCGACCCCGGCCACCCGGCGCGGCCGCCAGTGCAGCACGAAGACGTGGATCAGCCATTCGACGAACGGGAAGGCGGCGAGCATCAGCACGGGAACCAGCGCGTCGGTCCACCGCCAGTCCCCCACCAGCGCGCGGGCGAGGGACGCCCCGACCAGCAGGGTGCCGATGATCCACGGCGAGGGGTGCCGCACGAACGCCCCGGCCGCCTCGCCGAGCGTCACCCGGCCGCGGCGACGCCCGGTGACCGCGGCCTCGTCCGCCTCGAGCCGGGCCCGTGCGCGTTCCTCGACCTGGCGGCGTCGGGCCACCCCTGCGGTAGGGGCGCCGGTGGTGAGCGGTCGTTCGGTCATCAGAGGTTCTCCAGTTCCGAGAGCGCGGTGAGCAGGTGCTCGGTGGTCGGGCCGAGGAGCGCGCCGGCGCTGGCGCGCGCGGCGTCGGGGTCGCGGGCCCCGATCGCGGCGACCACGGCGCGGTAGCCGCCGACGTGGCTGACCTCCGGCTCCATGACGGCGGCCAGCGCCTCGAGGCCCGGTTCGTAGGCCGCGCGGAGGCTGTTGAACATCAACCGGAAGACCACGGAGTCCGCGCCGTCGACCACCCGGTCCCAGAACGCCAGCGCGTGCCGCTGCATGAGCACCGGGTCCTCGGCCGCCGCGAGCGCCCGCACCGCGTCGCCGAGGCCCCCGACGAGGTCCGTCGTACCCCTCCGGGCGGCCAGCGCGGCCACCTCGGGACCGACCGCGAGCCGGGCCTCGAGGATGGACCGGACCACCGCGAGGTCGAGCTCGCCACCGCGGACCAGCAGCCGGGGCAGCAGGTCCAGCCCGGCGTGCCGGGTGAAGTCCCGGACGGTGGTGGCACCTCCGTGACGGACCTCGACGAGCCCGGCCTGGGCCATCCGCTGCATCGCCTCCCGGACCACCGGCCGGGACACGCCGAGCACCTCGGCCAGCCGGCGCTCGCTGGGCAGGCTCGCGCCCGCGGTGAGCTCCCCGGCCACCACGCCGGCCAGGATCTGCTCGAACACGTCGTCGGTGACCGAGCGGCGTTCCACGGGGTTCAGCGGCATGACCAGGAAACTAGAACGCGTTCTGCAAACTGGTCAAGTGGTCAGACCAGATGCTGGACCCCGGCCGTGGCTGGCAGGATCGCGGGCATGGACATCCTGCGCACCCCCGACGACCGGTTCCGCTCCCTGCCCGGGTTCCCCTACCAGCCCCGCTACGCCACCGTCCCGGACGGCGACGGCGGCGAGCTGCGGATGGCGTACGTCGACGAGGGGCCGTCCGACGGACCGGTGGCGCTGCTGCTGCACGGCGAGCCGAGCTGGTCGTTCCTCTACCGGCACGTGATCCGGGTGCTGACCGGGGCGGGGATCCGCGCGGTCGCCCCGGACCTGGTCGGCTTCGGCCGCTCCGACAAGCCGACCGCGCCCGCGGACCACAGCTACGCCCGGCACGTGGAGTGGGTCCGCTCCCTGGCCTTCGACGTGCTCGACCTGCGCGAGGTGACGCTGGTCGGCCAGGACTGGGGCGGCCTGATCGGGCTGCGGCTGGCGGCGGAGCACCCGGACCGGTTCGCCCGGATCGTCGCGGCCAACACCGGGCTGCCCACCGGCGACGTCGGGATGCCGGAGATCTGGTGGCAGTTCCGCAAGGCGGTCGAGGAGGCGGAGACGCTCGACATCGGCCGGTTCGTGCAGGCCGGCTGCACCACCGAGATGAGCGACGAGGTGCGCGCGGCCTACGACGCGCCGTTTCCCGAGGAGGCCTACAAGGCCGGGCCGCGCGCGATGCCGGGGTTGGTCCCGACGAGCCCCGACGACCCGGCCGCGGACGCGAACCGGGCGGCGTGGGGCCGGTTGACCCGCAGCGAGACCCCGTTCCTGGTGGCGTTCAGCGACGGTGACCCGATCACCGGCGGAATGGCCCCGATCCTGGCCCGCAGCATCCGCGGCGCCCGGGGCCTCGAGCACCCGGTGGTCGAGGGCGCGGGGCACTTCCTCCAGGAGGACGCCGGGGACCGGCTCGGCGAGGTCGTCGCGCGGTTCGTCGCCGGCTGAGCACCCCGGCGCGGCCGGTCTCAGGCGGTGACGCCGGCCAGCGCGCCGTACTCCGCCGCGTCGTGGGCGGAGAAGACCGTCACCTCGGCGGCGTGCGTCGCGTGCAGCTCGCGGACCCGTTCCTGGTTGGCGAGCCGGGCCGCCCTGTCGGTCTGCACCAGCGCCTGGAACGCGCGCAGCCCCGGCGGACAGGTCGGCGGGCGCTGCTTCTCGCCGCGGAAGAAGTAGGCGTCGCCGGCGTGCAGGAACCAGCCGCCGCCCGGGCGGCGGACCGCCACACCGCTGTGCCCGAGGGTGTGCCCGCGCAGCGGCACCAGCAGCACGTCCGCACCGACCGCCCGCACCGACGCCAGGCCGAACCAGTCCTCGCCGTCCGCGGTGTGCTCGACCCAGTCCGGACCGTGCGCCCACTGGGCGGGGACGTAACGGCCCTTGTCCCGGGCACTACGACGCAGGCGGGCCGCGGCCAGCTCGTCGGTGTGCACGTGCACCTGGGCCCACGGGAAGTCACCGAGCCCGCCGGCGTGGTCGAGGTCGAGGTGGGTGACCACCAGGTCGCGCACGTCCGCCGGGTCGAACCCGAGCGCCTGCACCCGGGCCACCGCGGTCTCCTCCCGGTCGAGGCGGGCGCCCACCGCCTTGACGAACGGGGTGCCGAGCCGGGCGGGCTCGGCGATGTCGGCGCTGCCGATGCCGGTGTCGACCAGGGTGAGGCCCTCGGCGCCCTCGACGAGCAGGCAGTGCGCCACCAGGCGCTCGGGCATCAGCCCGCGGACCCGCCCGGCGGCCGGGCACATCGTCGCGCAGTTCAGGTGATGGATCCGGGTGCTCACCCTCGGAATCGTGGCACACCCGGAACGTAGGCTGTCCGCGTGTCTGTCCAGCTCCGGGCCCTCGTCGCGCCCCGCATGCTCGGGCTGCACGTGCTGGCCGTCGTGCTCACCACGGCGGCCGTGCTGCTGGGGATCTGGCAGTACGGCGCGTGGCAGACCCGGCGCGAGGACAGCGCGGCCAGCCTGGCCGACGCCCCGCCGCGGCCGCTCGACTCCGTGCTGAGCGCGGACGCTGCCTTCCCGGGTGCCGCGGTGGGCCAGCCGGTGTCGTTCCGGGGGCGGTGGGTCCCGCACAGCACCCTGTTCGTCGCGGACCGCGACCTGCACGGCCGCCGGGGCGTCTGGGCGGTCACCCCGGTGGCCGTGTGCGACCGGGGCGCCCGCTGCGGGAAGGCACCGGCCGTGCTCGTCGTACGCGGCTGGGCAGCCACGGTCGCGGCGGCGCCCGCGCCGCCGACCGGGCGGGTGACGGTCACCGGGTGGCTGCAGCCCGGCGAGGCCGCGGGCAACCCGGACCCGCACCCGCGCGACCGGGTGTTGCCGCAGCTGCGGATCGCCGACGCCCTCCAGCACGTCCACCAGGACCTGTACGGCGGGTACGTGATCGCGCAGCGGGTCTCGACAGGCTCGACCAGCGCCCCCGGTTCGACCGGGCCGGGGCTGCGGCCGGTCACCCCGGCGTCGCTGCCGAAGCCGTCGACGTTCACCGCGGTGCGCAACCTGCTCTACGCGCTGGAGTGGTGGGTCTTCGGCGGGTTCGCGGTGTTCCTCTGGTGGCGCTGGTGCCGCGACGAGGTGACCCGGGTCACCGGAGTACCGTCGAGCGCATGAAGTCCGCCCTGCTCCGCTACCGCGTGATGGCCAACATCGTCGGTGTGCTGCTGATCGTGCTGATCCTGATCGGGGTCCCGTTGAAGTACCTCACCGAGCAGGGCACCACCGTGCAACAGCTCGGCGAGTGGATCACCACCTACCTCGGCATCGCCCACGGCTGGCTGTACATGACGTTCCTGGTGATGGCGTTCCTGCTGTCCCGCAAGGCCAGGTGGCCCGCCGGCTTCACGATCACGACGCTGCTGTGCGGCACGGTCCCCATCCTGTCGTTCTGGGCCGAGCACCGCGCCACCCGGCGGGTGCGGGCGCAGCTGGCCGCGGCGGACGCACCAAGCGAGGAGGGGCGCGACCGGCTGGACCAGCACGGGTAGGTCCGCACGGTCCCGGCGGCCCGCCGGTGACATGATCTGGGCATGACCGCCGCCCCGCGTACCGCGTTCGTCCTGGGCGGAGGCGGCCTGCTCGGCGCCGTCGAGGTGGGCATGCTGCGGGCACTGATCGAGACCGGCGTCGTCCCGGACCTGGTGCTCGGCACCTCCGTGGGCGCGCTGAACGGCGCGTTGTACGCCGCCGACCCCGACGACGGGATCGTCGAGCGGCTGGTCGGGCTCTGGGAGAGCGCCGCCTCCACCCGCGAGGTGTACGGCGACGGGGCGGTGCGGCAGGTGACGCGCGCGGTGCGCACCGGCACCCACCTGCACTCCAGCCTCCCGTTGCGCAGGCGGCTGGCCCGGGAGCTCGGGGAGCGCACCTTCGACGACCTGCGCATCCCGTTCCAGTGCTGCGCGGCGAACATCGAGCGCGCGGCCGAGCACTGGTTCAGCACCGGCCGGGTGGTGGACGCGGTGATGGCGTCCGCCGCCGTGCCCGGGCTGCTCCGGCCGGCGGTCGTCGACGGGGAGCACTACCTCGACGGCGGCATCGTCAACTCGATCCCGGTCGGCCGCGCCGTCGACTGTGGCGCGGAACGGATCTTCGTGCTCCAGGTCGGCCGGGTGGACCGGCCGTTGAAGCCGCCGCGCAAGCCGTGGCAGGTCGCGCGGGTGTCCTTCGAGATCGCGCGCCGGCACCGTTTCCACCGGGAGATGAACGCACTGCCGCCGCAGGTGACCGCCCACGTGCTGCCGACCGGGGGCGGGTCCGCGAAGGACGACAGCCTGCTGGGCTACCGGGACTTCACCGCGGTGATGCGCCGTATCGACCAGGCCCACGAGGCGTCGGCGGCCTACCTGGAGCAGCACCTGTGACCGGGCTGTTCCGTCGGGTGGTGCTCGCCCCCGCCCTCATCGCGCTCACCGTCGTCGCCTACGCGACGGTCCCGGTCTGGCTGCTGGTCGCGGCGGTGCTCTCGCCCGTCGTACCCGGCCGGCTGCGGCCGTTGCGGCTGCTCTCGCTGGTGATGATGCACCTGACGCTGGAGAGCGTGATCCTGGTCGAGCTGTTCGGGCTGTGGATCGGGTCGGGGTTCGGCTACTTCATCCGCCGGCCGTTCTTCGAGCGGATCCACTACGACATCGTGCAGACCTACCTGGTGATCTTCTTCCGCGAGGCTCGGCGGGTGGCGCGGCTGCGGATCGTCACCGAGGGCGAGCCGCCGGACGCCCACCCGGGCGAGCCGCTGCTGGTGTGCTGCCGGCACGCCGGCCCCGGGGACTCGTTCACGCTGATGTACGCCCTGATGCACTGGTACGGCCGGGAGCCGCGGGTGGTGCTCAAGGACACGCTGGCATGGGACCCGGCCATCGACGTGATCCTGAACCGGCTGCCGAGCCGGTTCATCTCGCCGCGCGGCAGCCGGCAGGACCTGGAGGCCGAGGTCGGCGCGCTGGCGCGCAACCTCGACGAGAACGACGCTTTCGTGATCTTCCCCGAGGGCGGCAACTTCACCCCCGAGCGCCGGCAGCGGGCGATCGACAAGCTGCGCCGGCTCGGCCTCGAGGCGATGGCCCGGCGCGCCGAGCGGATGGAGAACGTGCTCGCGCCCCGCCCGGGCGGCCTGCTCGCTGCGCTGGACGCCGCCCCCGGCGCCGACGTGGTGCTCGTCGCCCACACCGGCCTCGACCACCTGCTCACCGTCGCCGACCTGTGGCGCGAGCTGCCGATGGACAAGCAGCTGGTGATGCGCTGGTGGCGGGTGCCGCGGGAGGAGATCCCGCAGGGGCGCGAGGAGCGGATCGACTGGCTGTTCTCCTGGTGGGAGCGCATCGACGCCTGGATCGCGGAGCACAAACCAGAGGACCTGCCTCCCCAGAGACGGGGAAGGCAGGCCCACCAGAGATCTCCGCGCGGCGACGTCACTCCTTCGTGAGGTCGACCTCCTCGGCCGGGTCGTCCGGGCTGGTCGCGGGGTGCGGCTCGGCGGCGCTGTCGGCCGCGGCGACGTCGGGAGACGCGCCACCCTCGTCCTCGGCCTCGCCCGCCGCCTTGTGCGCCCCGGCCTGCGGTGCGGACGGCGACACCGGCGTGCTGGGTGCGGGCGGCGCCGGCGGCGGGGTGTAGGAGGACTGCCAGGCGGTCGTCGCCTCGCGGTCGGAGAGCTTCTTGGCCACGGCCGCGACGATGCCGCCCAGGCCGAGCACCAGCAGCAGCCTGCGCACCCGGTGCTTCTTCTGGGGCGCCTCGACCTCGCCCTTGAGTGCGGCGACGGCGGCCTTGCCCCGCTTCTTGGTCTCCCCGCGCACGTCCTCGGTGGCCTCGCTCGCCGCGGCCAGCGCGGCGGTCATCGCCGGCAGCACGTCGCTGTTGAAGCGCTCGCGCGCCTCGGCGACCGCCGGGGCGGCCTTCTCGCGCGCCTCCGCGAGGACCGGGGCGGCTTTCTCGCGCGCCTCCGCGAGCGCCGGGGCGGCCTTCTCGCGCGCCTCCGCGAGCATCGGGCCGGCCTTCTCCCGGGCCGACTCGACGTGCGGGGCGAGCCGGTCGGCGAACTCGTTCGCCTGGTCACGCAGGTTCTTCTTCTTCGTCCTCATCGTCGCCAGGAGTCCTCTCTGTACGGAGCCGGTCGTCAGCACCAGTGATCACATGCCCGATCTGGTCCCGATCATGCCTGGAACCGGCCCCGGAGCAAACCCTGGGGGCGTCGTGCTTGCCGCGCATGGGAAGATCGGCAGGACACGAGAGACGACCCCGAAAGGCACATCGTGGCCGAGACGTACGCAACTTTGAAGACCAACAAGGGTGACATCGTCATCCGCCTGTTCCCCAACCATGCGCCCGCCACGGTGGACAACTTCGTCGGGCTCGCCGAGGGCACCAAGGACTACCACGACCCGCAGAGCGGCAAGAAGACGCCGGAGCGGTTCTACGACGGCCTCGGCTTCCACCGGGTGATCGAGGGGTTCATGATCCAGGGTGGCTGCCCGCTCGGCACCGGCACCGGCGGCCCCGGTTACACGTTCAAGGACGAGTTCCACCCCGAGCTGCAGTTCGACAAGCCGTACCTGCTCGCGATGGCCAACGCGGGCCCGGGCACCAACGGCTCTCAGTTCTTCATCACCGTCGGCGCGACCCCGTGGCTGAACAACCGGCACACCATCTTCGGTGAGGTCGAGGACGACGCCAGCCAGGCCGTGGTGGACGCGATCGCGACCAGCAAGACCGGGGCCGGTGACCGGCCCGTCGAGCCGGTGACGATCTCGACCGTCGAGGTGGAGCGCCGCTGAGCACCAACGAGACGCCGCGGGCCGGGGCTCCCCACGGGGGAGCCCCGGTCTGCTACCGGCACCCGAACCGCGAGGCGCACATCCGCTGCCAGCGCTGTGACCGCCCGATCTGTCCGGACTGCATGCGGTCCGCGGCGGTCGGCTTCCAGTGCCCCGAGTGCGTGGCCGAAGGGGCCCGCACCACCCGCTCCGGACGGGCGACGTACGGCGGCCGGCGGTCGACCAACCCGGCGCTGACCTCGCAGGTGCTGATCGCGCTCAACGTCGCCGTCTACCTGCTGCTGCTGGCGACCGGCGGTGGCCGCAGTCCCTGGCTGTTCCGGCTGGCCCTTCTGCCCGCCCAGGGGACCGCGCTCGTGCACGGGATCCCGCAGCGATTCCCCGGGGTCGCGGACGGAGCCTACTGGCAGCTGGTGACGTCGATGTTCACGCACGTGCAGATCTGGCACATCGGCTTCAACATGGTCGCGTTGTGGGTGCTCGGCCCGCAGCTCGAGGCGGTGCTGGGCCGGGCCCGCTTCCTGACCGTCTACTTCGTCTCCGGGCTGTGCGGCAGCGCGCTGGTCTACTGGCTGAGCGCCACCAACGCCCCCACCATCGGCGCG
Organism: uncultured Actinomycetota bacterium; assembly: GCA_963728775.1. GTDB lineage: Bacteria > Actinomycetota > Actinomycetes > Propionibacteriales > Nocardioidaceae > Nocardioides_B. The sequence continues at coordinate 96,011 of CAVSLP010000004.1, read as the reverse complement.
TCCGGCGCCCTGTTCGGCCTGATGGGCGCCCTGCTCGTGGTGGTGTTCAAGATGCGCGGGGAGGTCAGCCAGATCCTGATGTGGATCGGCCTGAACTTCGTGTTCACCGTCCTCGGCCGCGGCTTCATCTCCTGGCAGGGCCACCTCGGCGGGTTCATCGGCGGGGTCCTGGTCGCGGCGCTGATGGTCTACGCCCCCCGGCAGCACCGGGCGCTCTGGCAGTGGCTCGGCACCGGGTTGTTCGCCGTCGGGCTGGTGGTGGCCGTGCTGGCCCGCACCGCCGTGCTCCACTGAGCCCGACCGACCCCAGCCCGACCGACCCCAGCCCGACCCGACCCGGCTGAGCCCAGCCCTGCGTGGTTCGAGAGATTTCGGCGGTCAGGGTTAGCGGTCGCCTCAGCGGGGTATGACCCGCCCGAGCCGGGCTGGCCGCGGTGGCTGATTTCCACACTGGGGATAACCCCTGTGGACGAATCTCACCGTTGTGATTCGCATGCACAGGTGTGCACAGATGTGCAGAACCGGGGCCGCACGGCGCGTGCGACCCCGGTTCTCCGGTGCGGTTCTCGGGCGCTGTTCACGGGCGCTGTTCTCCGGCGCTGCCGGTGCCCTCGGCGAGCTACTCCCAGTGCGTGGCGTAGACGAACCCGACCGCCATGAACCCGATCCCGACGACCAGGTTGTACTGCCCCAGGTTCTTCATCAGCGGGACCACCTGGTCCTGGCCGGTGATGTAGTAGACGACGATCCAGACCAGCCCGATCAGGAAGCAGCCCAGCATCCCGACCACCACGCCCCGGCCGCGGCCAAGCGGGGTCGACGGGTGCGCGGCGACCGCGAGGCCCGCGAACAGCAGCGCGAAACCGATCACGAAGTTCCACCGCATCAGGTCGCCCATCCAGGTGAGCTGCTTGCCGTCCTGGGCGACGTTGATGTAGACCGCCATCCAGGCGATGCCGACCACGACCAGCAGTGCGGCCACGACGGTACGCACGATCGAGAGCCGGCCCTCCTGTCCGGCGCCGGCCTTGCCGGGGTTGTTCCGTGAGGTCTTGGGGCTGCTTGCCACGGGTGGCTCCTGGGAAGTGGTGCGGTGATGACTGGGTTAGCGTAGTCGGCGACAGCCCTCCGCACGAAAGCGCACCTGACATGGTCGAGCCCCACCGTCGCCAGCACTGGCGCGCCCGGTTGGCCGCCGCGTTCGCCACCCGGGTGCGCACCTACCGGACCCGTTCGCTGGCGTGGCGGCTGTTCGCCCCGGGTGTCTTCCTGCTCGCGGGTCTGCTGTTCATCACCAGCGCGGTCAGCTCCGGGGGGACGGACCTGCGCGCCGGCGCGTTCACCGACCTGGACGGGCTGGCGAACTCCCAGCGCCGCGACGTGGAGCGGCTGCGCGCGCAGGCGGCCGACCTGAACACGCAGGTCAACCAGCTCTCCGCCGACCTCGGCACCGACGCCCCGACCAAGCTGCAGGCCCAGGTCGACGCGCTGCGCGGGCCGGCCGGACTGCAGGCCGTGCAGGGCCCGGGGGTGACGGTGACCCTGAACGACGCCCCGCGCGACGTGCAGAACTCACTCGACGACCCGAACGTGGACGTCAGTGACCTGCTCGTCCATCAGCAGGACATCCAGGCGGTGGCCAACGCACTCTGGGCCGGCGGTGCCGAGGCGATGACGATCCAGGGACAGCGGGTGGTCTCGACCACCGGCATCAAGTGCGTGGGCAACAGCGTGGTGCTGCACGACGTGCCCTACGCGCCGCCCTACTACATCAGCGCGATCGGGCCGACCGACCAGATGCTGCAGAGCATCCAGAACACGCCGTACATCGACCTCTACCTGCAGGTCGTCGAGAAGTACGACCTCGGCTGGGACGTGCGTTTCGAGTCGAACCTGCAGATGCCCGGCTTCACCGGCTCCACCGAGCTCCGCTACGCGCGGCCGGCGGTCACCTCCGGGGCGACCACCACCGGCAACGGCAGCTGAGCCGGGGCCGGAGCCGGCTACTGGGGTGACGGGCTGGAGCTGGGCGTGGGCAGCGACGGCTCCACGGTCGGGGTCGGCGACTCGGTCGGTGTCGGAGTCGGGGTGGCGGAGGGCTGCTCGTAGGACGACACCGTGATCACCACCGTGGTGCCCTGCGGCTGCGTGGTGTACGCCTCGGGGCTCTGCTTGAGCACCTGGCCCTTCTCGGCCTGGGTCTGGGAGTCGTAGACCACGTCGACGTTGAACCCGGCCTTCTTCAGCACCGAGGTGGCCTTCTTCTGCTGCATCCCGACCACGCTCGGGACCTTCTTGGGGCCGGCCGAGTAGAAGACCTTGACCAGGCTGCCGGAGGAGACGGTCTGCGCCGCGTTCGGGTCCGTGCTGATCACGGTGCCCTTGTCCTGGTCGGACCTCTGCTTCACCAGCTTGACCCGCAGCCCGACGTCGGCGATCTTCTGCCGTGCGGTGTCCTTGTCGTCGCCGATCACGAACGGCACCGTCACGTTGGGCTTGCCGGTGGACACGGTGATGTCGACCGGCTGGTTCGGAGGGATCAGCGCTCCCGCCCCGGGGTCCTGGGCCATCACCTTGCCCTTGGCGACGTCCTCGGAGGCCTCGCGGCTCACCTTGCCGAGCTGCAGCCCGGCGTCGTTGAGGCGTCGCTCGGCCTGGGCCTTGCTCAGGCTGAGCACCGACGGCACCGACTTCGTCTCGGGTGCGGAGGAGAACAGCTTGGGTCCGAACAGCACCGCGGCGAGGATCAGCGCCAGGATGCCCAGACCGAGCAGCAGCAGTGGCCACCACTTCTTCTGCCGGTCGTCCTCGTCGGGCAGGTGGCTCCCGGCACCGAAGATGGACGTGGAGTCCACCGGGTCGTCGGCGGGCACGAACGCGGTCGCGCCGTCCGCGGGTACGACGGGCGCGACGACCGGCTTGCCGGCCAGGTAGCGCTCGATGTCCGCGCGCATCGCCGCGGCGCTCTGGTAGCGGTCCTCGATCGGCTTCGCCAGCGCCTTCATCACGATCGAGTCGATCTCGGGCGCCAGGTCCGGGTCGAGGCTGGACGGCGGCGCGGCCTGCTCGCGGACGTGCTGGTAGGCGACCGAGACCGGGCTCTCCCCCACGAACGGGGGCCGGCCGGTGAGCAGCTCGTAGAGCAGGCACCCGGTGGAGTACACGTCGCTGCGGGAGTCGACGGTCTCGCCGCGGGCCTGCTCCGGGGAGAGGTACTGCGCGGTGCCCACCACCGCGGCGGTCTGGGTCATCGTCGACGAGGCGTCGGCGACGGCCCGGGCGATCCCGAAGTCCATCACCTTGACGTCACCGGCCGGGGTGAGCATCACGTTGCCGGGCTTGATGTCGCGGTGGATGATCCCGGCACGGTGGCTGTAGTCGAGCGCGGACAGCACGCCGGAGGTGATCTCCAGGGCCCGTTCGGGGAGGATCTTGCGACCCTCCCGGACGATGTCGCGCAGGGTACGCCCGGCGACGTACTCCATCACGATGTAGGGCTGGGATACGTCGGTGCCGTCGGTGGACATCTCCTCGCCGGTGTCGTAGACGGCCGCGATGGCCGGGTGGTTCAGGGAGGCGGCGGACTGGGCCTCGCGGCGGAACCTGGCCTGGAAGGTGGCGTCGCTGGCCAGGTCGGTGCGCAGCCGTTTGATCGCCACGATCCGGCCGAGCCGGATGTCGGTGCCCTTGCGCACCTCGGCCATGCCGCCCCGGCCCAGCAGCTCGCCGAGCTCGTAGCGGCCGCCGACGCGGGGACGGTCGAAGTCTTCACTGGTCATGGCTACTACTTCTTGCCCTTCCCTTTGCCGTGCTTGGGGTCGTGGCCGTGCTTGTCGTGCGGTTTCGGTTCGGGTTTCGGCTTCGGTTCGGGTTTCGGCTTCGGCGCCGGCGCGGGGCCCCAGACCAGCAGCGTCACGGTCCGGTCGGGAGCGACCAGCCCGGTCGGGTTGAGGTCCGCGACGGTGCCCTTCCGGTGGTCCCCGGGGTTGTCGCGGGGCTGCTCGGCGACCCGCAGGCCCTTGCCCTCGAGGGCCTTCTTCGCCTGGTCGGCCGGCATCCCGAGGTAGTCGGCCCGGCTGACCCGGACCCGGTCGTCCCGCGGGCTCACGCTCGGCGACGGGTCCGTCCCGCCATCGGCGGCGGTGGCCGGGGAGCCCGAGCCGTCCCGCCCGGCGAGCAGCGCGAGCAGCCCGACGACCAGCAGCACGCCGACTGCGGCGCCCACCCAGGGCACCCAGGGCGGCAGCCGCCGGCGGCGTGCGGCGCCGGGCGGCGGCTGGGTGAGCACCCGGGTGCCCGGATCCCGGTCCCGCTCGGCCGCCGCGGCCGCGGCGGCGGCACCGGCGGCGCCGGCGCCCGGGACCGCCCCCGACGTGAGCGGTGCGACCGGCGCCGGTTGCGCCGCCGCGAGGGGCCCGCCGCGCAGCGCCGCCGCGAGGTCGCTCGCCGAGGCGAAGCGGTCCTCGGGCCGCTTGGCCAGCGCGGTCGTGACCACCGCCTGCAGGTGGGTCGGCACGCTGTCGGGAAGCGCCGGCGGCCCCTCGCGCAGGTGCTTGAGGGCGGTGCTGATCGGAGTGTCGCCCTCGAAGGGCCGGCGGCCGGCGAGCGCCTCGTAGAGCACCACGCCGAGCGCGTAGACGTCGCTCTCGCTGGTGGCCTGCCGGCCCTCGGCCTGCTCCGGGGAGAGGTACTGGGGGGTGCCGACGATCTGCCCGGTTGCGGTCAGCGCGACCCCGTCGGCCGCCCGGGCGATGCCGAAGTCGGTGATCTTGACCGTGCCGTCGGGCGTGACCAGCAGGTTGGCGGGCTTGATGTCGCGGTGCACGATGCCCAGCGCGTGCGCGGCCGCGACCGCGTCCGCGGCCTGCGCGACCAGGTCGGCCGCCCGGTCCGGGGGCATCGGCTCGCCGCGGCGCAGCAGCGACGAGAGCGGCTGCCCCGGGACCAGCTCCATGACCAGGAACGGGCGGGGGGTGCTGGAGCGGTCGTCGGGTGGCAGCTCGCCGAAGTCGAACACCGAGGCGACGTTCGGGTGGTGCAGGGCCGCCGCGTGCCGGGCCTCGGTCTGGAAGCGCTCGCGGAAGGTGCGGTCGTCGGCGTACTCGGCCTTGAGGATCTTCAGCGCGACCTCACGTCCGAGCACCGAGTCGGTGGCCTCCCACACCTCGCCCATCCCACCGGTCGCGATCCGCCGCTCCAGGTCGTAGCGGGGAGCGTCGGTGCGCGGCCTCTGGTCGGTCACTTGTTGATCACGGCTTCCATCACCGACTTCGCGATCGGCGCCGCCAGACCGCTTCCGGAGATCGCGTTGCGCGCGACCCCGGCGTCCTCCACGAGGACGGCGACCGCCACCTTGGGGTTGTCGGCGGGGGCGAAGGAGACGAACCAGGCGTACGGCGGGCGGTTCGGCGCGCTCTGCGCGGTGCCGGTCTTGCCCGCCACCTTGATGCCCGGGATCTGGGCGGTGGTGCCGGTGCCCCGGTCGACCACCTCGATCATCATCTGGGTCAGGTCGTGCGCCACGGAGGAGCTGATCGCGTTGCTGCGGAACGGCTCCGGGCTGGTCTTGTCCAGCACGGACACATCGGGGGCGCGGACCTCGTCGACGACGTAGGGCCGCATCACGGTGCCGCCGTCGGCGATGCCGGAGGCGACCATCGCCATCTGCAGCGGGGTGGCCGCGACGTCGAACTGCCCGATGGCCGACAGCGCGGTCTGCGGGGCGTCGGGGTTCGCCGGGAACCGGCTCTTCACCTGGCCGGGCAGGTCCTTCAGCGCGGTCTGGTCGAAGCCGAACTTCTCGGCCTGCTGGCGCAGCGTGTCCGCACCGAGGTGCAGGCCGATGTCGCCGAACGAGACGTTGCAGGAGACCATCAGCGCCTGGGTGAGGGTGATCCGGTTGCCGCCGCAGGTGCTGCCGTTCTCGTTGACCAGGTCGGTGGTGGTCTGCGGCAGGTCGAGCCGGGCGCCGCCCTTGACGATCGAGTCCGGGGTGTACTGGCCGCTGGACAGCGCCGCGGAGGCGGTGACCAGCTTGAACGTCGATCCCGGCGGGTAGACCTCCTGGATCGTCCGGTTGAGCATCGGGTTGTCGGGCTTGTGCAGGATCTGCTTGAACGCCGCCTGCTCCTTGCCGAAGTCGTGCGAGGCCAGCCGGTTGGGGTCGTAGGACGGGTTGCTGGCCATCGCGAGGATCTTGCCGGTGGACGGCTCGAGGGCGACCACCGCTCCCTGGGTGCCGGCGCCGAGCGCACGGAGGCCGTCGAAGGCCGCCGACTGCGCCTTCGGGTCGAGGGTCAGCGAGACCGAGCCGCCCTTCGGCTGGCTGTTCCCGATCAGGTCCACCACCCGGTTCACGAACAGCCGCGGGTCACTGCCGGAGAGGATCTCGTTCTGGCTCGACTCGATGGCCCGCCGACCGTAGATGTAGGAGTAGTAGCCGGTCACCGGGGCGTACTTCAGCGGCTGTCCGTAGACCCGCTGGAACTTGTACTGGTCCTTGGCGGGCTTGCTCTCGGCCACCGGGTGGCCGTCGACGAGGATCGCGCCGCGCTCCCGGGAGAACTCGGCGTCGCGGACCCTCTTGTTGTCGTCGCGTGAGTTCAGCGAGCCGGCCTCGACGTACTGCAGGTAGGTGGAGTTCAGCAGCAGCGCAGCGAACAGCAGCAGGCAGAAGATCGACATCGTGCGGATCGGCTTGTTCATCGCATCATCACCACCGCGGTGGCGTCGTCGTCGGCGGAGCCGCTGAGGTCGGGCAGCGGCCGTCGCGCCTGGTCGGAGATCCGCAGCAGCAGCGCGACGATCGCCCAGTTCGCCACCAGCGACGACCCTCCGTAGGACAGGAACGGCGTGGTCAGGCCGGTCAGCGGGATCAGCTTGGTGACGCCGCCGACCACCACGAACACCTGGAGTGCGAACACCACGGCGAGACCGGTGGCCACCAGCTTGCCGAAGGAGTCCCGGCACACCAGCGCGGTGCGCAGGCCGCGCTCGACGATCACGCCGTACAGCAGGATCACCGCCATCACCCCGGTGAGGCCGAGCTCCTCACCGAGCGAGGCGACGATGAAGTCGGAGTAGGAGAACGGGATCAGCGTGGGGTCGCCCTGGCCGAGGCCGCGACCCACCAGGCCGCCCCACGCCATGCCGTACATCCCCTGGATGATCTGGTAGGCGTTGTCGTGGTGGAACGGGTCCAGCCACGCGTCGACCCGCGCCTGCACGTGCCCGAAAAGCAGGTAGCCGGCGTAGGAGCCGATCCCGAACAGTGCGGCGCCGACGACCAGCCAGCCGGGGCGCTCGGTCGCCACGTAGAGCATCACGAGGAACAGGCCGAAGAACAGCAGCGAGGAGCCGAGGTCGCGCTGGAAGACCAGCACACCGAGGCTGACCAGCCACATTGCGAGGATCGGCCCGAGGTCGCGGCCGCGCGGGAAGTCGATGCCGGCGAACCGCCTGCCGGCGAGCGCGAGCGCGTCGCGGTGCAGCACCAGGTAGCCGGCGAAGAAGATCACCAGGCAGACCTTGGCGATCTCACCGGGCTGGAAGCTCATCGGGCCGAGGTGGATCCAGATCCGTGAGCCGTTGATCTGGGTGCCGATGACCGGCAGCAGCGGCAGGAGCAGCAGCAGCACCGCCGCGAACCCGAAGGTGAAGGTGAACGCCTGCAGCCGCCGGTGGTCGCGGACGAGCACCAGCACGAGCACGAACACGGCCACGCCGATCGTCATCCACATCAGCTGGGGGCCGGCGAACGTGTGCGCGTCCTTGTTCGCCTGGAGGTCGGCCAGGTCGATGCGATGGATGATGGCCAGCCCGAGCCCGTTGAGCGCGGCGACGATCGGCAGCAGCACCGGATCGGCGTACGGCGCGACGATCCGCACGACGATGTGGCAGCCGATCACCAGGACGGCCAGCCAGCCGCCGTAGCCGAGGATGTCGGGCGGCACCTCGCCCTTGACGCCCAGGCCGACGGCGGCGTACGCGCCGATGCCGACCACCAGGCTGAGCACCAGCAGGAACAGCTCGGCGCCACGGCGACGGCGGTGGGTGAAGCCACGGGTGAGGCCGCTGAGGGCGTTCATGGTGCTCATGGGGTGGGCTCGATGCAGTCGGGGGGTGCGAGGGTCGGGGTCGGGCTGGGGGTCGGGCTGGGCGAGGTGGACTTCGACGGCCGCGGCGACGCGGACCGGGTCCCCGCCGCCTTCTTCGTCGCCCCGGACGACGGCTTCTTCGAGGGCGACTTGGAGGGCGACTTCGAGGGCGTGGCGGTGGGGCTCGGCTCGGGCGTGGGACAGGGGGTGGCGATCCCGGTGAGGCGGGTGACGATGTCCTTCGCGTCGCCCAGGCCGTTGGCGGAGATCCCGCCGCGGACCTGCTCGGCGGTGTAGTCCGGCAGCGCCTCCAGGGTGATGCCGGTGCGCTGCGACACCGCGTGCATGGTCAACCCCGGGATGTCGGCCTGCACGCCGCGGTAGATCGCGACGTGGTTGTCGCTGGCGGCCACGTAGTACTGCCGCTGCGACCAGTTGTAGGCCAGCACCAGGGCCACGCCGATGACGAGCAGCAGCACGGCGAGCATGGCGAGCCGGCGCAGCCAGACGAAGCGTCGCGGCGGCCGCGGGGCGTAGCGCAGCTCCTCGGGGTCGACGTCGGTGTCCTCACCCGGCACCGGTTCGAGCTCGCCCGTGTCGCCGCCGCGATGTCCACGGAAGAAGCTCTTCGCGGCCCCGGTCCGACGCGGCTGCTCGGCCGCGGCGCCGACCAGCATCGGTCCGGTGGACGCGGCGGCGGCGGACCCGTCGGCGGCGGCGCCGGCCTCGACCACGTCGGCCACCACGCAGGTCACGTTGTCGGAGCTGCCGGCCTCCAGCGAGGCGCGGATCAGCTCCACCACGGCGTAGTCGACGCTGCCGGTGCCGAGGATGTCGGCCAGCCGGTCGTCGTCGAGCACCCCGGAGGCGCCGTCGCTGCAGAGCAGGATCCGGTCACCGGGCGCGAGCTCCACGTCGAACAGGTCCGGGTCGGTGTCGTGCACCCCGTCGACCGCGCGCAGGATCAGGTTGCGGTGCGGGTGGGTCCGGGACTCGTCCTCGGTGATCCGGCCCTCGTCGATCAGGCTCTGCACGAAGGTGTGGTCCTTCGTCAGCTGGGACAGCACCCCGTCGCGGAGCAGGTAGCCGCGGCTGTCCCCGACGTGCGCGACGGAGAGCTTCGTCCCGTCGAAGAGCGCCGCGGTGACCGTCGTGCTCGTCCCGTCGAGCTCGGGATCCTGCTCCACCAGCTCGGCGATCCGGTCGTGGGCACGGTGGATCGCGCCGGCCAGCGCCTGCTGCATGTCCTCGGGGGCGGGCACGTCGAGCCGGCGCAGGATCTGCACGGCGGTGCTGCTCGCGATGTCGCCGCGCGCGGCGCCGCCCACGCCGTCGGCGATGACGAGCAGGTGCTCACCGGCGAATCCGGAGTCCTGGTTGTCCTTGCGCACCCGGCCCACGTCGGAGAGCGCGGCGTACCTGAGGCTCAGCGTCTGGTCCATGCCGAAAGTCGCCTATTTCCTCAGTTCGAGGGTGGTCTTGCCGATCCGGATCTGGGTGCCGAGCTGGAGCGTGGTGGGCTGGGTCAGGCGCGAGGAGCCGATGTAGGTGCCGTTCGTGGAGCCGAGGTCCTCGATGAACCACTGCTCGCCGGAGGCGGCGATGCGGGCGTGCCGGGTGGAGACGTAGTCGTCGTCGAGGCGGATCGCGGCGTCCGCGCCGCGGCCGATCAGCAGCGGCGCCTGGTCGAGCGGGATCGCCTCCCCCGCGTTGGCGCCCTCCGTGATGGAAACGTGGGTCGGTGCGCCGCGCGGGCGCTTGGCGGGCTTCCCCCGGTTCTTGGCGGCCTGCTTCTCCGCCTGCCGCTGGGCGCGCCGGTCGGCGCGCGGGGCGGAGTCGACGCGGGCCCCGAACATGTCGGAGCGGATGACCGAGATCGCCGAGAGCACGAAGATCCACAGGATCGCCAGGTAGGCGAAGCGGATCAGCATCAGGGTCAGCTCAGACACCGTGGTCGCCTTCGCTCTCGGGTACGAAACGCACGGTCATGGTGGTGTTGCCTATCTTCACCGTCGCACCGCTCTCGAGCGTGGCCTGGGAGACCTGGTGCCCGTTGACCAGCATCCCGTTGGTCGAGCCGAGATCCAGCACGCTGACGTTGGGGACGCCCTCGCCCGGGTAGACCCGGATCTCCGCGTGCCGGCGGGACACCCCCGGGTCGTTGATCCGCAGGTCCGCCTCGGTGCCGCGGCCGACCACGATGCCGGGCGGGTCGAGCGGGTGCTTCATGCCGTTGACCTCGAGGATCACCCGGGCGCGGCGGACCGCGGTGTCGGTCACCGAACGGTCCGAGGCCGGGGTCACCTTGGCCAGCGCCGCGCTGCGCACGCGGAAGCGGCCGGTGGTCAGGTCGTCCTTCTCGTCGAAGTTGATCGTGACCGGTCCGGTGAACACGTACGACTGCTCGTGGGCGTGCTCGCGGAGCATGTCGGTGAGCTCCTGCGCGAGCGTCGAGGAGTACGGCGAGAGCCGCTCGTGGTCCTGCGGGGAGAGCTCGACGTGGAACTGGTTGGGGACCAGGCGACGGTCACGGGAGAGGATCTGGGCGGAGTTGTCGACCTCGCGCTGCAGGGCAGCGGCCACCTCGACGGGCTGCACGGCACTGCGGAAGGCCTTCGCGAACGCTCCGGACACCAGCTGTTCCAGACGGTTCTCGAACCGTTGGAGCATTCCCATGCGACCTCCTCTCTGCGTGCATTCCTACCCCCGGGGTCCGGTAGTGAACCCGTCTGCTTGCATGACGACCGTCACCGGTGCCGCACCCGGCGCGCCTCCGATCGTAACGGTCACCCTTGCATGCCAGCGCATGCGGTGATGCAACCCGGTTTGGGGCGGGTCGCATGGGTGGGATAGCCTGGGCCCGCTTCAAGCGCGAGTGGCGGAATAGGCAGACGCGCACGGTTCAGGTCCGTGTGCCCGAAAGGGCGTGGGGGTTCAACTCCCCCCTCGCGCACAGAGTGGAAGTGGCCTCTGACCTGGGATTTTACCTTCCAGGACAGGGGCCGGTTCTGCTTCATGTGCCGAAGTATGTGCTAAGCCCCGGAGTCGGGCGGTTCGGCCGTGCCGAGGCACACCCAAAATCAGTCGCTCGGCCTGCACTCGCCTCGATAGGTTGGTCGACGTGATCACGGTCTTCATTTCCCGGATCCGCCGCTTCTAGCGGCGGACGGGTTCGCAGCGCACCATCCGTCGTCTCGTCGTGCCCTCTGGCACGGCGTTGTTCGTGCTGCGCCCAATCACGCACGACGGAGCAACATTCATGAGCAACAACTGGACCAAGTACGCCGACCTGAACGGCGTGCTGAGCACCTTCCACGACGAAGTCACGGGCATTCTTGATGACCGACTGGTCGGCATCTACCTACAGGGCTCGTTCTCCCTCCACGAGGGGGACATGCACAGCGACTGCGACTTCCTCGTCGTGATCGACGCTGAGCCCACCGCAGAGCAGCTTGGCAGGCTTGTCCTTCTCCACGACGGGATCCCGCGGCGCGACGGCCACTGGAACCAACACCTCGAAGGCTCCTACGCCATCCGAAGCGACCTGCGAGACCTCTCCGCATTGGGCAACGAGTGGTGGTACGTCGACCACGGCTCCCGCGCAGTCACCAAGGCGACCCACTGCAACCGTGAAGTCGTCCGTTGGACCCTACGGGAGCACGGGATCGTCTTGGCGGGGCCCGACCCTCGCGACTTCATGGATCCCGTGCCGCCAGCCACACTGCGGGACAGGAGCCGCGAGGGCCTCGAAACCGTCGTACGAGACATCCTGTCCTGGGCGACGCTGGACATCGCGTGGGTGCAGCGATACCTCGTCGCGACGACCTGCCGGATCGCGTACACCCTGCAGACGGCCGAGGTGACCTCGAAGCGACTCGCCATCGAATGGGCGATGGACACGTTCGACCCCGAGTGGAAAGCGCTGCTGCAACAGGTCCTCGATGATCGGCCGCTCGGATTCGTTCTGATGGAGATGCCGCGCGAGGGTTCTGTCGAGCGCTCGCTGGCTTTCGTGGACCACGTCCGGCACGTGACGAAGAACTGGTGAACCGGGCGTGGCTGCCTTGCATTGACTGTCAGGCAGCCACGCCTCGGCGGCCGACGGCCAGCGACTACGATCCTGTCCCAATGCCCGCAAATGAATCTCAAGCGACGTTGGACGCACCGGCTACCGGCGGCGACGCGAGCCAACCCTGGACCGCGCTGGCCTCCGGCTATGAGCAGGCGCGGTCGAGGGAGGACTCCCTGGATCGGCTGGTTGAGTGGCCCGCTCAGCGCGAGTTCCTCGGTGATGTCGTAGGGCTATCTGTGCTGGATGCAGGGTGCGGCGGCGGAGCCAAGGTCGCAGAGTTCGTGCACGACGGAGCGGTTGCCTCAGTCGGCGTCGACATCAGCGCCAACTTCATCCCAGACCCGCCGCCTGGGCTGGAGCTCATCCAGGCCGATCTGTCCGACCTGGCCGCGGTGCCGGGCCTCGCCGATCGGCGGTTCGACCGGATCTTGTTTCTTCAGTCGTTCGGGTACGCCAAGGACCCGGTCCGTGCGCTGAAGACGGCACGCACCATGCTCAACGACGACGGCTTCATCCTGCTGACCCGCACCAATCCGATCCGCTACGCGATCGAACGCTCCGAGGAGAACGGGACGACCCTGGGCGAGGAGTACTTCTCCACCAGCTCGTTCTCCTACCGCCATCGCAACTGGGACGACGCAGTGACTCTGACCAAGCGGCCGTACACGATCTCGGATTTGCTCAACAATTTCAGCGCGGCCGGGTTGTGGATCGAGGCCGCGGTCGAGCCACGGATGTCTGCCGAGGTCGGCCAGCGGTATCCGCACAAGCAGGCCGTGATGAACAAGTACCTCGGAATCCTGATGTTCAAGCTGAGGCCGCTGCCAGTTCGGTCCTGACCGGTCTACGCCCCGGCAGAGTCCTCACCCAGGTGCGGCGCGAAACGGTCGATGGCGCTCTTCTGCATCGTTGGCGTGACGTGGCTGTAGATGTTCATCGTCGTGGTGACAGTCGAGTGCCCGAGCCGCTCCTGGACGACCTTGGGGTGCTCGCCGAGCTCCAGCAGCAGGGTCGCGTGCGTGTGCCGAAGCCCTTTGAGGGTGACCCGCGGCAGGCCTTCGATCTTCGCGGTCGCCCAGTCCAGGCGCCGGGTCCATCGGCTGGTCACGGCGTCCGGGACCCGGATGGACCCGTTGTCGTCTCCGAAGACATAGGCGTCCCCGCGGGCCAGATCGAGTGAGATCGCGCCGCGATTGGCCTTGTGGGTCTTGAGGACGCGCAGGATCTCGTCATCGAGGTCGATGACTCTGGCGCTGTGCCGGTCTTGGTGACCTTGGTGGTGTTGGGCAGGGTCACGTCCACAGCCCTGCGGATGCTGACGCGGCCAGTGGTGAAGTTGATGTCAGACCAGCGCAGCGCGTGTGCTTCTGAGCGGCGCATCCCGGTGTAGGCGAGGGTGCGCCACAACGGGAACAGCTCGTCGTCGAGCACGTCGCGGTTCCAGGTCAGGAACGCCTGGAGCTGTGGGCCGGTCCAGGTGACGATCTCGGGCTTCTGTGCGCGGATCTGGCAGGACCTAGGTGGATTGACGGTTCGGGTCTTCTTCGCGGGGCTGAGCAGGATCAGCCCGTCGTCCACGGCGGCGTCGAGCAAGAGGAAGCGGAAGTGGAGGAGCTGGAAGCAGCGGGGGGAGGGGATGGGGATGGATAGGGAGGTGGTGAGGAGGGTTGGGAGATGGGAGAGGGAGAAGGGGGAGCAGAAGTGGGCAAGGTAGGTAGAGGAAGAGTTTTGACCCCTGCAGCCGGTCAATCCGCGGTCAGTCGCGGTCGTGGATGAACACGCCCGCGCGGTTGATCTCCAGGTACTTGTAGGCCGCAAGGGCGGTGTCGAGCGCGGACCACTGCTGGTCGAACAGGACGAGGAGATCGCGGGTCGAGATGTTGCCGCAGGTGACGTGGAGGAGCCGCGCGGGCGGCCTTCCGAGGAGATGAGAGATGCGGAAGTCGTCGTCTTTGGTCACCACGAAGCGAGCCTCGGAGTCAGCCAGGAGAGCGATGTTCGGATCGGGCATCGTGGTGCCGCCGTCGTACTCCTTGATGTGACGCGCGTCGTTGCCACGCTCGGTCAGGAACGTCGCAAGCGCCTTGGGAAGCTGCTGGTCGACCAGGAACGAGGTCACGCCCCGATGCGCTGCAGGCGGGCCGAGGAGTCAAGCGCGGCGAACTCAAGCACCGCGAGGATGTCGTCGCGCTCGAGCTCGTCGTAGTCGGCCAGGATCTCGTCGTACGTCATGCCGGAAGCGAGCAGCTCGAGCACGTCCTGGACGCGCAGGCGCATCCCTCGGATCGTGGGAGCGCCGTGGCAGATCGACGGGTCCACCGTGATCCGGTCGAGACGGCTGACGGCTTCGGTCATGGTCGGAGTGTACGCGGTGCCGAGCGCCGCTCATGTGCTAACTCATGTGCTTGGTCTTCGGCGCGGAGCCAACCTTGGCAGTTCAACTCCCCCTCGCGCACCCCACCAGGAACTCCCGGCAGGCCAAGGGCTGATCGGGAGTTCCTCGCGTCCACGGTGGTCCCCCGGACGGGAGGCACCCCGGCCCTGCGGACGCTCGGGTCGCTGACCGAGCGCTGATATCTCGCCGGGTTCAGGTTTCACCGCCCGTGCCGCTGGGCAGTGGTGAGACCAAGCCGGTCGCCGCGCGACCGGTCACACCGCACCCTGGTGGCTGACTCGAGAAAACGTGGTCGGCGCTCGCCCTCACGAAGGAAGCGGCTCCCGTGACTTCTGCGTCCCCTGTCGACTCCGCTGCCATCCCGGCGGCGCGCCCTGCTCCCACCACCCCGCGCGAGCCGGCCGCTCGCCAGGACCGCACCGCGGTGACGAACGACCTGCTCGCGCGGGCGCTCGAGACCAGCGACGAGGTCGAGCGCAAGCGTCTCCACGACGAGGTGGTGGTCCTCAACGCCGGGATCGCCCACGCGATCGCAGGCCGGTACCGCGGGCGTGGGGTCGCCGTCGACGACCTCACCCAGATCGCGTTCCTCGGCATGTGGAAGGCGGTCCGGCGTTACGACCCCTCGTTCGAGCGCGACTTCCTTTCCTACGCGGTGCCCACGATCAAGGGGGAGATCAAGCGCTACTTCCGGGACAACGGGTGGGCAGTCCGGCCGCCGCGCCGGATCCAGGAGCTGCAGGGCAAGGTCTCGGCCGCGCTCGAGCAGCTCACCCACGACCTGGGCCGCAGCCCCAAGCCGAGAGAGGTCGCCCAGTTCCTCGAGGTCCCGCTGGAGGAGATCGTCGAGGCGCTGTCCACCGACGGCTGCTTCACCCCGACGTCGCTCGACACCCCGGTGGGTGCGGAGGAGACGGGCACGCTCGGCGAGCTGATCGGCGAGGACGAGGAGCAGCTCTCGGCCGCCGAGGCGAGGGTGATGCTGGCGCCCGCCGTGCGCAGCCTCGGCGAGCGTGACCAGCGGATCCTCTACCTGCGGTTCTTCAAGCAGTGCACCCAGGAGCAGATCGCCCAGGAGATCGGCGTGACCCAGATGCAGGTGTCCCGTCTGCTGGCCCGGATCCTGAAGGACCTGCGCGGCCGGCTCGCCTGACGCGGCGGATCGGGCGGGTCGGGGCCCGCTGACGGGAATTCTTGCCGGACAGCGCATTTTCAGCATTTTCCCGTCCGAACGGCGGGCGGCGTTGTTAAGTTGCGCATGGCTGGGGGCCGAACCGCGCAGCGGGGGAGCGTGGTTGCGGGTGCGGTGGGCGCGGCATCCTGAACGGGGGGCCGCGCCCACAGCAGCGAGAGCCGGGGGTGATCCGATGACCGACGGTGCCCCGCCGCGCCGTGGTCGACCGCCCGGCCGGGTCAACGACCTCCCCCCGCCCGAGGGGTACAGCCATCACCCGGAGACCAGGGTCGGCTGGCTGCTGCGCGGCTGGCGCCTGGAGAGGGTGCCGGACAGCAGCGCCCGCAGCTTCGCCGAGCTGCTCCGCGGGCAGGGCGTCTCGGCCGACGCGAGCCGGGTGAGCCGGTGGGAGACCGGCCAGCTGCCGGCGCCCGTCGAGGTGCTCACTGCCTACGAGTCCGTGCTGCGGCTGGCGCCCGGCGGGATGCTCGGGGTTACCGCCTTCCAGCGCCGGGTGGCCTCCGGGGGCGAGCCGTCCGGCGTCGGGGACCCGCCCGAGCGGATCCGGCCGCGCCAGCTGCAGCGGGTGCTCGACGTCGTGGTCGACGGCGCACCCACCGGCCGGGACTGGCTGGAGCTCGGAATGACCGCCTCGTCCCTGGGCGAGCGCCTGGTGCTGCCCCGGTCGGTGTGGGCCCGGATCGCCGCCCGGCTGGTCAGCGACGTCGGCCGGTCGGTGGCCAACGCCTACGTCACCCGCGCCGAGTGCGCGACCCTGCTCACGACCCACCCGAGCAGCCGCCGAGCGCTCGTCCTCGCCGTCGGCGAGCAGGTGACCACGCCGGGGAACTTCCTGCTGACCGACCCGATGTCGATCCTGCAGGAGGTGGACGGCGCCCAGGCCAACGACCTGGTCCTCCGGCTGCTCGAGCAGCCCCGGCCGGCGCTGCGCAACGCCGCCGCCTGGGCGGCGGCCACCAAGGTCGTCCGGGGACACTTCGGTGCGGAGGAGCTGACCCGGCTCGAGCAGGTGCTGGCCCGGATCGCCGCGGAGCAGGGTCTGGAGGACGCGAGCGGGGTCAGCCGGCTCGTCGACGTGGCCGCGGTGCTGCCCGAGGAGTCGCGGACGCGGATCCTGCGCGCCCGCAGGGGAACCGGCGACCAGCCACCCGGGCGGCATCCGGTGGAGGCGCTGGACCGGGCGGTGCTGGCGCGGGTGGTCGCCGAGGTGACCCGCGCGGCCGCCGGGGACGACCCGATGGCCCGGTCCCTGGTGGGTCTCGCCCTCGGGCACGAGCAGGCCGAACGCCGGTTCCTGGCCGCCTTCACCCTGCAGGTCTCGCACCTGCGCGCGCAGGTGGCCGCCGCCTGCGCCGACCAGGTGACCAGGCACCTCGCCGCCGACACCGACCTCGGCACCGAGCTCGTGTACCGGTTGCTGGTGGTGCTGTCCATCGTCGCCGGGGAACCCGAGCGCGGCCTGCTGAGCGGGATCGCCGTCGGGCCCGACCCGCGGCTGCAGCCGCTGGCGCTGACCTGCCTCGCGCACCTGCCCCCGCCGACCGCCGCGCTGCCGGGGCTGGCCGACCTGGTCGTGGGAGCCGGCGACGACGTCGCCCGCTCGGCGCTGTACTGCGCCGGGATGACCGCCGACCCCCGCCTCGAGGACGTGGTGGCGGACGACTCGGTGGTGGACTGGCGGCGGCACGCCGCCACCTGGTGGCTCAGGCACGGCGCCGCGATCCACGAGCCGCCGCCCGGCATCCCTGGCGCCGATCTGGGCACAGGACCGGGATGAGCCCGACAGCTACCTCCTCCCCCGGCGTCCTGTTCGACATTGACGGCACCCTGCTCGACACCAACTACCTGCACGTCCTCGCGTGGTGGCGCGCCTTCCGCGACACCGGCCACCGCAAGGTGGACATGGCCTCGATCCACCACTCGATCGGGCTGTCCAGCGGCGAGCTCGTGCACCGGGTGCTCGGCCGTGCCGACGACAAGACGGTGGAGGTGCACAGCACCCGCTTCGAGGAGCTGCAGCCGGAGGCCGAGGCGCTGCCCGGCGCCGCGGAGCTGGTGCGCGGGTGCGCCCGGGCGGGACGCACCGCGGTGCTCGCCACCAGCGCCAAGGAGTCGGAGCTGGAGTGGATGCTCCGGCTGATCGGCGCGGACGAGGCGATCGCGGGGGTGAGCAGCTCCGCCGACGTGGAGCGGTCCAAGCCCGCCCCGGACATCCTCGAGGTGGCGATGCGTGCGCACGGGCTGGACCCGGTCCGCACCGTCGTGGTCGGGGACACCGTCTGGGACATCGCCGCGGCCCGGAACGCCGGGCTGCCGTGCATCGCGCTGACCTGCGGGGGGATCTCCACCGCGGAGCTGCGTCAGGCCGGCGCCGCCGAGGTGTACGACGGGCCGCGCGACCTGCTCGCGCACCTCCAGACGTCACTGCTGGGCACGCCGGGCTGACCGGCTCGCCCGGCGGCGGGGCTCACTGCAACCGCGGGTTGGCGAAGGTCGGCGGGGTGTGCAGCAGCTTGGCGTGGTCGAACGGCCACACGATGGCCCACACCTTGCCGACCACGTCGTTCACCGGGACGGTGCCGCCGCCCGGCAGGTCCTGGTGGAACCGGGAGTCGGCGCTGTTCGAGCGGTTGTCGCCCATCACCCAGATCCGGCCGGGCGGCACCTTGACGTCGAACCTGCGGTCGGAGGGCTTGGCGCCCTTGATGATGTAGTCCTTCTCGTGCAACGGCACCCCGTTCACGTCGATCCTGCCCTTGGCGTCGCAGCACACCACGTGGTCGCCGCCCACCCCGACCACCCGTTTCACCAGGTGCCCGCCGGTGGGGTAGAGCCCGACGTCGGAGAGCACCTTCTGCACCGGCGTCAGGTCCTGCACGCCTTCCGCGCCCAGCCAGCGGCCGCCCGGGTCGTCGAAGACCACCACGTCGCCGCGCTGCACGTGCCCGGTCCAGTAGGAGATCTTCTGCACCAGGATCCGGTCGTTGTCGACGAACAGCGGCCGCATCGACCCCGAGGGCACGAAGAACATCTGCACGAAGAACGTCTTGACGATCGCCGAGACGACCAGCGCCAGCACCAGCAGCAGCACCGTCTCCGCCCAGACCGGGAGGGTGCGTCTCTTCTCGGTTGTGGCGCGACGGCTGGTCATGGCGTGGAGCCTATGCCACGCCGAGGTCGGGGGTCGGGCACGGGGCGGCCCGGTCGACTCGAGGGTCTTCACAACCGCGACCGACGCTGCTACTTTACAAATCGATCGGTTTTGTAAACCTCTGGCTGGAGGCACAGCATGGCGACCTTGAACCCGAGCGTCCCGGGCGCGACCGTCCCGGAGGGCTCCACCGAGCGGTGGCGCGACAAGAAGCGCTACCTGTGGCTGCTCGGCCTGGTGGTCCCGTCGTTGGCGTTCCTCGCCTGGGGCCTGCACGCGCTGACCGGCTGGAGCGTGTTCTGGTATCTCGGCCCGATCGTGGTGTTCGGCGTCGTCCCGGTCGTCGACCTGGTCGCCGGGCTGGACCGCAGCAACCCGCCGGACGACATGATCGAGGCGCTGGAGGGTGACCGGTACTACCGGTGGATCACCTACCTGTTCCTGCCCATCCAGTACGCCGCGCTGGTGTGGGCGTGCTGGATGTTCGGGCAGGCGTCGATGTCGCTGGTCGACAAGGTCGGGCTCGCGCTGTCGATCGGCACGATCGCCGGGATCGGCATCAACACCGCGCACGAGCTCGGGCACAAGAAGGAGCGGCACGAGCGCTGGTTGGCCAAGGTCGCGCTCGCGCAGAGCTTCTACGGCCACTTCTACATCGAGCACAACCGCGGCCACCACGTGCGGGTGGCCACCCCCGAGGACCCGGCGAGCTCGCGCGTCGGCGAGTCCCTCTACGCGTTCCTGCCGCGCACCGTTGGTGGCTCGCTGCGCAGCGCCTGGAACCTGGAGAAGCCGCGGTTCGCCCGCCGCGGCAGGAGCCACTGGTCGATCAGGAACGACGTGCTGAACTCGTGGCTGATGTCCCTGGTGCTCTGGGGTGCGCTGGTGGCCGGGTTCGGCCTCGGCATCCTGCCGTTCCTGCTCATCCAGGCGGCGGTGGGGATCGGTCTGCTGGAGGTGGTGAACTACCTCGAGCACTACGGGATGCGCCGGCAGCGGACCGGCGCCGACGGCACCGGTCGGTACGAGCGGGTGCTGCCCTCGCACTCGTGGAACAGCAACAACATCGCCACGAACGTGCTGCTCTACCACCTGCAGCGGCACAGCGACCACCACGCGAACCCGACCCGCCGCTACCAGACGCTGCGCGACTTCGAGGAGTCGCCGGTGCTGCCCACCGGTTACGCCGGGATGATCCTGCTCGCGATGGTGCCCCCGCTGTGGCGTCGGGTGATGAACCCGCGGGTGCTCGCGCACTTCGGCGGCGACATCACCCGGGCGAACATCCAGCCCTCGAAGCGCGCCAAGGTGCTCGCCAGGTACGGCCCCGCGAGCGCGACGGCCAGCCCGCAGGAGGCCGCGTGAACCGCTACGCCTGTCCCGGCTGCGGCTACGTGTACGACGAGCGGGCCGGCGACGCGCACGAGGGCTTCGCGCCGGGCACCGCCTGGTCCGACGTACCCGACGACTGGTTCTGCCCTGACTGCGGCGTGCGCGACAAGCCCGACTTCGAGCCCGCCGACTGAGCCCCACGGATGACCCATGCAACCCACGATCGTCGCCGACAACGCCACCTGCGAAGGCCTCGGCATGTGCGAGGCGATGGCCGTCGACTTCTTCGAGGTCGGTCCGGACGGCACCGTCGCGGTGCTCGACGAGCGTCCCGACCCCGACCGCGTCGAGGAGGTTCGCTCCGCCGTCGAGTCCTGCCCGGTGACGGCGCTGCGCCTCGTCGGGGCCTGAACGGTGCCCGACCCGCGGACGCTCGTCGTCGCAGAACCCGAGCCGCCCTACGACCGGCCGCCGCTGTCGAAGGCCTTCCTCGCGCCGGGCGCCGCCGACGCGTCTCCCCTGCTGCCGGTAGCGCACCGGCTCCGGCACGACCCGGCGGTCGACCTGCGGTTGGGCTGCCCGGCGACCGGGCTGGACGCCGACCGGCGGACGGTGCTGGTCGGGGGCGAGCCGGTCCGGTACGACGCGCTGGTGCTCGCCACCGGCGCCACGGCCCGGACCCGGCCGGGCACCGGGGAGGTCCCCGGCGTGCACACCCTGCGCACCGTTGCCGACGCCCGGAGCATCCGTGCCGCCCTGGACGCGGGGGCGCGGACCGTGGTGGTCGGTGCGGGCTTCATCGGCTCCGAGGTCGCCTCGGCCGCCCGTCGCCGCGGACTCCCGGTCACGGTGGTCGAGGCTCGACGTGCCGCTCTCCCGCCCGTCGGGCCGGAGGCCGGGGCTCGACGACGGGACCACGCTCCCGGCGGACCTGGTGGTGGTGGGGGCCGGCGCGGAACCCGCCACCGGGTGGCTCGAGGGCTGTGGGGTGCGGCTGCACGGTGATGACCGCGGCGTGGTCTGTGACGCCACCCTCGCGACCGGTCTGCCCGGGGTGTACGCCGCCGGCGACGTGGCCCACTGGCCGAACCCGCTGTTCGACGACGACCTGATGCGCCTGGAGCACTGGACCAACGCCGCCGAGATCATGAAGTACCGCCGGCTGGTGGCCCGGCGGGCACGCTGGGAGGAGGCACTCGCGCTCGCCGGCTCCGCGGCCGCGCTCGGACCGTAGACTCGGTCCCATGTCCCCCACCGTCACCGCACCTCCCGGCGTGCGGGACCGGCTGGTCCAGGCCGCCGCGGAGATCACCTGTGCGGCCGGCTGGTCCACGGTGACGATGAGCAAGGTGGCCGCCCGGGCGGGAGTGAGCCGGCAGACGGTCTACAACGAGCTCGGCTCCAAGCCCGCGCTCGGCCAGGCGATGGTGCTGCGCGAGCTCGACCGGTTCCTGGCCGCCGTCGAGGAGGAGCTCGACGGCCACGACGACCTGGTGGCCGCGATCCGTGCCGCCGCGCACCGGATCCTGGTGATGGCCCGGGAGAACCCGCTGCTGCATGCGGTGCTGGCCACGGCGCACGGCCTCTCCCAGGACGCGTCGTCCGGCGCGAACAACGACCTGCTGCCGTTCCTGACCACGGACGCCGAACCGTTGATCGGCGCCGCGAAGGGCGTGATCGCCGAGCGGGTGCCGTCGCACTACCCGGACGTGGGCCTGTCCGCCGCGGAGCTGGACGTCGCGATCGACGCGGTCGTGCGGCTGGTGCTCAGCTACGTGATCCAGCCGGGGGCGGGCCCGGACGCGACCAGCGATGGGCTGGCGTGGATCGTGGCCCGGGTGCTGACCCGCCCGGCGCCTCCGTTGTAGCGGCCGGGGCTCAGCCGGGCGAACCCGGGTCCGGCATCCCGCCGGCCGTCCCCTGGCCCTCCGGCTCGTCGGCGTCGCCGGGGTTCTTCGCCAGTGGGTTGTCGTCGGTGGGCCGCAGGTCCTCCGGCAGGTCCTCGTCGCGGATCCCCGGGCCACCCTCGTTCTCGTCGCTCGACTCGCTCATGCGGTGCTCCTACCCCGGCCGGGCCCGACCCATGCCCGACGCAAACCCGGCCGTGTCCTGCCCCGGCCCCCGGCGGGGCGTGCCGGTGGCCCCGGCCGAGCGCCGGGGCCACCGCGTCTTCCACCCGATCTCGGCGGCTGCGGGTCACATCTGCGGCATCAGCACCGCGTCGATGAGGTACACGGTCGCGTTGGCGGTGTGCACGCCGCCGCAGATCACGTGCGCGTCGTTGACCATCAGGTTGTCGCCGGAGCCGGTGACCTTGACGGTGTCGCCCTCGACGGTCTTGTGGGTGCCGCCGATGTCGGAGGGCGAGATCTGGCCCGGGACCACGTGGTAGGTCAGCACCTTCTGCAGGGTGTCGGCGCCGGCCGGCGTGCCGAGCGTCTTCACGGTCTTCTTCGGCAGCTTCGCGAACGCGTCGTCCACCGGAGCGAACACCGTGAACTCGCCACCGTTGAGGGTGTCCACCAGGTTCACCTTCGGGTTCAGCTTGCCGGACACTGCGGCCACGAGCGTGGTCAGCAGCGGGTTGTTGCTGGCGGCGGTCGCGACCGGGTCCTGGGCCATGCCTTGCACCGAGCCGGCGCCGTCCGGCACCGCCTTCGCGTAGTCGGCGCAGCCCGGGCCGACGAGGTCGGCGGCGGGGTCCATGCCGCTGTCGGGGCTGGACGACTCGGTGGCCGACATGCTGTCGCCGGCCGAGGCGTTCTCGTCCGCATTGCTGCTGTCGTTGCCGCAGGCGGCGGTCATGGTCAGCGCGGACACGACCGCTACCGAGGCCGCGATCTTCTTGAGGGCGTGCATCGTGGGGTTCCCTTCCGATGGGTACTGTGCGGAGTTTTGCCTTGCTGTACAGGGGATTCGTCGCGGTGACCGGGGCGGATTGGTCACTCGACCGTCACGTTCACGCTGTGCCACCCGGTGGACCCGTCGGGCGCGACCGGCGCCCGGTCGGAGGTCTGGGTGTAGCCGGTCCGGTCCGTGGCACGTGCCTCGAGGGTGTGGTTGCCGGGGCTCGCGTCCCAGTGCCAGACCCACTGCCGCCAGGTGTCGACGCTGTCGTGCGCGGCCAGCCCCGCCGGGTGCCAGTCGCCGCCGTCGACCCGGACCTCGACCTTGTCGATGCCCCGGTCCTGGGACCAGGCGACCCCCGCCACCGGGGTGCGCCCCGCCTTCACGTGCGCGAAGGACCGGGGTACGTCGATCCGCGAGGAGGTCTTGATCGGGGCCCTCGCGGCGTAGCCACGGGTCGTCCAGTAGGCCTTGAAGTCCGCGAACCGGGTCACCTCGAGGTCCACCAGCCACTTGGTCGCGGACACGTAGCCGTACAGGCCGGGGGTGACCATCCGGGCCGGGAAGCCGTGCTGCAGCGGCAGCGGCTCGCCGTTCATGGCGACCGCGA
The DNA here is from genome assembly GCA_963728775.1 of uncultured Actinomycetota bacterium. GTDB lineage: Bacteria > Actinomycetota > Actinomycetes > Propionibacteriales > Nocardioidaceae > Nocardioides_B. Next base: position 72,313 of record CAVSLP010000004.1, on the reverse strand, counting down.
CCAGTGCGCCACGCTGCCCGTCCAGGAGTGCGGACAGCGGGGTGCCGGACGTCCAGTCGTCGGCGCTGGTGGACTTCACCGCGTCGGCGCCGTCCTGCACGCCGGCCTCCGTCAACAGGTCTCGCATCGGAACGCCGATCCAGGTCGCGTTGCCGACGTACTCGCCACCCACGGGGTTCGACACGCAGGTGAGGGTGATCCGGCGCTCGACGAGCCGCCGGGACAGCAGGTCCTCGAAGGAGAGGTCGAGCTCGCGGTCGACCATCCCGTGGACGCGCAGCCGCCAACCGTCGACGGGGACGTCGGGCACCCGCAACGCGGTGTCGACCCGGTAGAAGGACCTGTTCGAGGTCAGGTAGGGGGTGATCCCCGGGACGTCGAGCACCGCCCCGTCGGGCAGCGGCGGCGCCGGGGTGGTCGGCGCGGGGATCCGCAGGCCGGCGCGGGAGGCGGCGGCCGCGGCCCCGCCGAAGCCCCGGGAGACCAGGCCGCCGGCGGTGGCCACGGCACCCACGGCCACCACGGCGCGCAGGAAGCCGCGTCGGTCGAAGGCCGCCGGCAGCTCGTCGCCGTCGACCCGCGCCGGCAGGTGCTCCGCCGCCGTCGCCGAGGACGCGGGGTCCGGGGACCGCAGCGGCCGCAGCAGCGCCAGGAGGGCCGCCACGCCCACGACCACCAGGGCCAGCACGGGCAGCAGCCGCAGGAGCACCCCGGCGGTCGCCGACCTGTCGGTGAGCGCGGCGGCGGCCGCGACCAGGCTCAGCCCGAGGAACCCGCCGAGCGCGGCGCGGGGCCGACGCACCCCGAGGCCGCCGACCACCGCGGCCAGTACCGCGACGGTGCCGACCACGCCGCCGATCAGCACGGACTTGTCCGCGGACCCGAAGGTCTCGATCGCGAGCTCCTTGAGCGGACGTGGGGTGGTGTCCACCGCCCGGTTGGCCACCGCGAGCAACGGCGAGGTGACACCGGACAGCAGGGCGGCCGCCGCCTCCGAGGCGGCGACGGCCGCGGCCCCCGCGAGGAGGCCGGCGCCACCGCCGGCGAGGAGCCGGCGCCAGGTGCGTCTGCTGGATGAAGTCACGCGTCGGGTTCGGCACCGGCACCGTGCCGGATGGGTGCGCGCGGTTGGGCGGCGGCGGTTGCGGGCACACTGAGGCCGTCACCTCGCCCGAGAGGTGGCACACACGGGGAGGGAAAGCCCGATGCGACGAGGGTCCGGTGCGTCCCGGCGCGGCCGGGCGGCGCTGGCCGGGCTGATGCTGGCGGGGCTGGTGCTGGCCCTGGGCACGGCCGGCTGCGCGTCCACCCAGGCCACGTCCGCCCCCGCGGGCGCCGCGACCCGCGCTTCTGGCCCCGCGTCACCGGCCGAGCCGCCGGGGACCGCCCCGCCGTCCGGTGGTACGCCGGACCCGCCGGGCCCGACGTCGTACGCCGTGGCCGACCCCGGGCCGATGCGGGGGCCGCTGCGCACCGCCGACGTGCTGATCACCAGCGGCAAGCCGATCCCGGCATCGGTGCGCACGAAGGTCGCGCACGTCCGGGGGGTGGCCGAGGTGCTGCCGCTGTCCCTGGCCTCGCTCTCGTCCAACGGCCGCACCCTGACGATCGCCGCGGGCGACCCCGGGGGGTTCCGACGGTTCACGCCGGTGCAGTCCGCGCGGGCCGACGACGTGTGGTCGCGGGTGGCAGGGGGCGAGGTCGCGGTGGACGCCTCGCTGCCGCGCAGGCTCGCCGACCCGGGCAGCTACCTGCGGCTCGGCGCTGGCGAGCACGCCCCCCGGGTGCACATCGGGGCGTACGCGCCGCTGGTGCGGCAGAACGTGGCCGCCGGTCCGGCGCGGGTGGCGATCTCGGCCTTCGTCGACGACAAGCGGGCAGCGCAGCTCGACATGCCCCGGGACAACGCGCTGCTGGTGTCGACCGGAACGTTCACCCCCTCGGTGGTCACCGGGAGGCTCCGCAAGGTGGTCGGCGCGCACGCGACGCTGCAGACCCTGGCGCTCGAGCTCGAGGTCGACGTACCGCAGACCGCCGTGCTGTCCGGCGGGGCGGCGGCCGCCGCCGTCGGCAGCTTCAGCTACACGCCGCGCGCCGACGGCCGGGTGACCCCGGACCCGAGGTGGGTGAGCGCCCACATCCGCACCGAGACGGTGCCGATCCTCGGCGCCGTCACCTGCAACAAGGTGATGCTGGTGCAGCTGCGGGCGGCCCTGCGGGAGGTCGTCGCGCGCGGGCTGGCGGACCGGATCCACCCCGCGGAGTACGGCGGCTGCTACTACCCGCGCTACATCGCCTACGACCCGGCCCAGGGGCTGTCGCTGCACACGTGGGGCGTCGCGATCGACCTGAACGTGCCGGGCAACAAGCGCGGGACCGCGGGCAGCATCGACCGCACGGTGGTCGCGATCTTCAAGAAGTGGGGCTTCGCCTGGGGCGGCGACTGGCACTACACCGACCCGATGCACTTCGAGCTGGCCGCGCTGGTGCGCTCCGGCTAGCGCTTGTTGTGGTGCTCCACGACCTGCCGGGCCACCTCGGCGACCTTGAGGTTCATGTCCTGGGAGGCCTTGCGCAGCAGGTCGAACGCCTCGGCGTCGCTGATCTTGTGGAAGGCCATCATCAGGCCGACCGCCTTGCCGATCTCGCGGTTGCTGGTGAGGCCCTCGCGCAGCGTCCGGGCACTGCGCCGCTCGTGGGCCGCGTACACGCTGACCGACACGAACGACGCGAGCACCATGCCCTCGTGCAGGGACTGCTGGGACAGCGCGCCGGGGGTGTCGGAGAACAGGTTGAGCGCCCCGCTGCGGTCCGGGCCGGCCACCAGCCGGAAGCCGACCATGCCGCGGATCGGCGTCTCGGCGAGGACCCGCTCCGCGAGCCGCGGCCAGCGCGACCCGCCCGTGAGGTCGTCGTCGACGTAGGTGGAGTCCTCGGTGATCGCGTCCACGCAGGGACCTTCGGTCAGCTCCCGCTCGAGCGCGTCCACCCGGCGGGCCACCTCGTCGTTGGCGGCCGCGGTGACGAGGTCGTGGCCCTTCCGCAGCATCAGGCTCGCGTGGTCACAGCCCTTGACGACCTGGGGTGCGGCCGCGCAGACCGCCTCGTAGACGCGGGTGAAGTCATCACCGGTGTAGACGATGTCGGCGAGGGTGCGGAACACCAGCGCGGTGTCCGCGTCCGGCGGTATCGCCGGGGTCTGGTTCGACTCGTTCATCGGTGTGCAGCTTTCCTGTCGCCGAGAGGGGTAGGCGCCCTGGGGCTCAAGACGATGTTGGGCCAGTGTCGCACGGTCGGTCCCGGCCGGAGCGGGAGCCCGCACCACGCCGCCGAGGTGGACCGGCGGAGCGGCATACTCGGGACCGTCGTCGATGCGAGGAGTCCAGTGATGCGTTCTGTCCAGGTGGTCCGGCTCGAGGGCCCGCGCGGCGTCGAGGTGGTCGAGGCGCCCGAGCCCGCCGCCGACGGCAAGGTGGTCGTCGAGGTGCGCGCCCTGGGGGTCAGCTGGCCGGACCTGCTGCTGACCCGCGGCGAGTACCAGATCAAGCCCGACCTGCCCTTCCAGCTCGGCGTCGACTTCGCCGGCGTGGTGCGCTCCGCCCCCGACGGCAGCGGCTTCGGCACCGGCGACCGGGTGGCCTGCTGCCTGCCCTACGGCGGCGGTGCCGACCTGGTTGCGCTCGACGCCGACAGCGTGTTCCCGCTGCCCGACGGGGTCGGCTTCACCGCGGCGGCGGCGATCCCGATGAACTACCTGACCGCGCAGTTCGCGCTGGCCACCCGCGCCCAGCTGCGCTCCGGCGAGACCGTGCTGGTGCACGGGGCCGCCGGCGGCGTCGGCACCGCGTCCATCCAGGTCGCCAAGGGGTACGGCGCCCGGGTGATCGCCGTGGTCTCCACGGAGGAGAAGGCGGAGGTGGCCCGCAAGGCAGGAGCCGACGAGGCGGTGCGCAGCGACGGCTTCCTGGCCTCGGTCAAGGAGCTGACCGGCGGCACCGGCGTGGACGTGGTGGTCGACGTGGTCGGCGGCGACCTGATGACCGACTCGCTGCGAGCGCTCGCCCCGCTCGGCCGGCTGCTGGTCGTCGGCTTCACCGCGGGCGCCATCCCGCAGGTGAAGGTGAACCGGCTGCTGCTGAACAACATCGACGTGCGGGGCGTCGGCTGGGGTGCGTTCGCGATGCTGCGCCCGGGCTACATGCGCTCCCAGTGGGACGAGCTGCTCCCGATGATGGCCTCCGGGGTGATCGATCCGCCGATCGGCCGCACCTACCCGGTGGCGGAGGTCGGCGCGGCGCTGGCCGAGATGGCCGAGCGCCGCACCCTCGGCAAGTCCGTGCTCACCTTCTAGCCCGCCAGTGCCTCACTGCTTGGGGAAGCCGCCGTTGCTGTGCAGCAGCTGGCCGTTGACCCATCCGCCCCGGTCGGAGAGCAGGAAGCGGACCAGGTTCGCGGTGTCCTCCGGGGTGCCGAGCCGCCCCGCGGGAGTCATCGCCACGGCCGCGGCCCGGAGGTCGTCGTCCATCCAGCCGGTGTCCACCGGTCCGGGGTTGACCACGTTGGCGAGGATGCCGAGGTGGCCGAGCTCGTGCGCCGCGGCCAGCACGACCCGGTCCAGGGCACCCTTGGTCGCGCCGTACGGCAGGTTCCCGGCGGTGGCGTCGCTGGTCAGGGCCACGATCCGGCCGCCGGCCGCGGGCACCTGGCGCGCGAAGCCGGCCACCAGCAGCCACGACGCGCGGACGTTGACCGCGTAGTGCCGGTCGAAGCTCGCGACCGTGGTGTCGAGGATCCTGGAGTCCACCCCCTCGCAGTGCGACAGCACCAGCCCCGACAGCGGGCCCAGCTCGGCCGCGGCCCGCTCGACCAGGCCGCCGGCGACGTCCGGCTGCTCGAGGTCGGCCGGGAGCAGCACCACGTCCCGTCCGCGAGCCCGGATCTCGGCGGCGAGCCCGTCGAGGTCGTCGGCCGAACGGCCCAGCCCGATCCGGTCGTCGTACGGGTGCCAGTAGGACAGCGCGAGGTCCCAGCCGTCGTCGGCGAGAGCCAGGGCGAGTGCGGCACCGATGCCGCGCCGGCGGCCGACGCCGGTGACGAGTGCGCGGCTCACCGCAGCGAGACCTGGCCGGCGAGCTCCGGGTGCCGCTCGACGTAGGCCTTCACGAACGGGCAGGAGACCACCACACCGAGCCCGGCCGCCAGGGCCTGCTCGATGACCTCCCGGGCCAGGGTGCTGCCCACGCCCCGGCCCTCGTAGGCGTCGTCGACCTCGGTGTGCAGCACCACGATCTGGCCGTCGTGGCGCCGGTACTCGGAGAAGCCGGCGACCACCCCGGCCTCGTCGACCGCCTCGTAGCGGCCGCGGTCGGGCTGGTCCTGGACGGTCACGGTGGTGCGCTCGCTCATGGCCACGATCCTGGCACGCCACCGGTGAGCTGGGCCGCGGCGTTAGGGTGGCGGGCGTGACGATTCTTGACGACGCCCGCCCGGGCATGAACCCCGACATCCGCCCGCAGGACGATCTGTTCGGGCACGTGAACGGACGCTGGCTGGACACCACCGAGATCCCCGACGACCGCTCCGCCTGGGGCAGCTTCGCCGTGCTCGCCGAGGAGGCCGAGCAGCAGGTGAAGGACATCATCGAGGAGCTCGCCGCCGGCTCGCCCGAGCCCGGGTCGAACGCCGCGAAGATCGGGGACCTCTACGCCAGCTTCATGGACGAGGACCGCCTCGAGCGGCTCGGCGCCGACCCGATCCGCGCCGACCTCGACGAGCTCCGCGCGATCCGCGGCCACGAGGACCTGGCCCGTTTCGTCGGCCGGCTCGAGCGGCAGGGCGGCGGCGGCTTCTTCGGCGCCTACGTGGACACCGACGACCGCAACTCCGACCGCTACCTGGTGAACCTGCTGCAGGGCGGACTCGGCCTGCCCGACGAGTCCTACTACCGCGAGGACAAGTTCGCCGACATCCGCACGGCCTACCTCGCGCACGTCGAGAAGATGTTCGCGCTCGCCGGCTACCCCGACGCCGCGGCCGCGGCGCAGCAGGTGCTGGCCGTCGAGACCCGCCTCGCCCGGGGCCACTGGGAGCGCGCCGCCACCCGCGACGTCCTCAAGACCTACAACCTGACGCCGCTCGCGGAGGTCAAGCAGCTCGCGCCGTCCTTCGCCTGGGACGCCTGGGCCGGGGGCCTCGGCGCGGACGAGGAGACCCTGGCCGAGACGATCGTCCGGGAGCCGTCGTTCTTCGAGCACCTGTCGACCACGGTCGACGAGGTGCCGCTCGAGGACTGGAAGGCCTGGGCCGCGATCCGGGTGATCCGGGCGGCCGCGCCGTACCTCTCCTCGGCCTTCGTCGACGAGAACTTCGACTTCTACGGCAAGACCCTCAACGGCACCCCGCAGCTGCGGGCCCGCTGGAAGCGCGGGGTCGCGTTCGTCGAGGGTGCCATCGGGGAGGCGGTCGGCGAGCAGTACGTCGCCCGCCACTTCCCGCCGCGGGCCAAGGAGATGATGGTCGAGCTGGTCGCGAACCTGCTCGAGGCCTACCGGCGCAACATCGAGGCGCTGGACTGGATGGGCGAGGAGACCAAGCAGCGCGCGTACCGCAAGCTGGAGACCTTCCGCCCCAAGGTGGGCTACCCGGACAAGTTCCGCGACTACTCCGCGCTCGAGGTCCGCGCCGACGACCTGATCGGCAACGTCCGCGCGGCGGCGGCATTCGAGACCAACCGCGAGCTGCGCAAGATCGGCTCCCCGGTGGACCGCGACGAGTGGTTCATGCTGCCGCAGATGGTCAACGCCTACTACAACCCGGGCATGAACGAGATCTGCTTCCCGGCCGCGATCCTGCAGCGGCCGTTCTTCGACGCGGACGCCGAGCCGGCCGAGAACTACGGCGGCATCGGCGCGGTCATCGGCCACGAGGTCGGCCACGGCTTCGACGACCAGGGCTCGCAGTACGACGAGCTGGGGAACATGGAGAACTGGTGGACCGAGGCGGACCGCGCCGCGTTCTCGGAGCGGGCCGACAAGCTGATCGCGCAGTACGACGGCTACGAGCCGCGCGAGCTGCCCGGGGAGAAGGTCAACGGCGCGCTGACCGTCGGCGAGAACATCGGTGACCTCGGTGGCATCACCATCGCGCTGAAGGCCTACGAGATCTCGCTCGAGGGCCAGCAGGCCCCGGTCGTGGAGGGCCTGACCGGTGCGCAGCGGGTGTTCTACAGCTTCGCCCACGTGTGGCGCACCAAGCGGCGCAAGGAGCAGATGCTCCAGCTGCTGACCGTCGACCCGCACAGCCCCGCGGAGTTCCGCGCGAACATCGTCCGCAACCTCGACGAGTTCGCGGAGGCATTCGACGTACGGCCCGGCGACGGGCTCTGGCTCGACCCGGCGGACCGCGTCCGCATCTGGTGACCGCTGAGCCCGGACCCTTCTCAGCCCAGGACGGCGAGCAGGGCCATCGGGCGTAGGCGCACTCGGCGTCGCGCGGCAGGTGTACGACGTGACCCCGCCCGGCGGCGTCGGCCAGCTCCACCCGCGTAGGCCTGACCCGTTCGTACGCGAGCGGCCGGAAGGCGGGGCCGAGCAGCGCCCGCAGCTGGGCCTCGTGGGGCAGCCAGACCACCTCGTCCGGCGTCGATGCTGTCGAGCGCCCACTCGGTGGTGCCGTTGAACCGCACCATGCCGGTTCGCCCCGACCTCGATCGGCGTCGATGGTGATCTGGCTGACCACGAAGACCTCGCCCTCGAGGTCGCGGTCGGGATCGCGAACCGGTCGCCGGGCTCGGGGTCCCAGCGCAGCCCGGCCTCCCGCAGCTGGAGGGCGAGCTCCACGGTGATCACCCGCCCAGTCTGTCCCGGGCGGGCGAGCGGCCCCGGTCAGCACCAGGCGCGGATCGCCGCGGTCACCCGCGGGTCGTCGGGCACGACGGTCGGGGCGAACCGGGCCACCGCCGCGCCGCTGTCCCGTCGAGCAGGAACTTCTCGAAGTTCCACGTGATGTCCCCGGCGCGGCCCGGTCGTCGGCGACGCCGGCCAGCCCGTCGTACAACGGGTGCCGGCCCGCGCCGTTGACCTCGACCTTCTCGGTCATCGGGAAGGTCACGCCGTAGGTCGCCGAGCAGAACTCTGCGATCTCCTCGGCGCTGCCCGGCTCCTGGCCGCCGAACTGGTTGCACGGCACGCCGACCACGGTGAACCCGGGTCGCGGTACCCTCGTGCAGCCCTCCAGCGCGGTGTACTGCGGGGTCAGCCCGCACTGCGAGGCGACGTTGACCAGCAGCGTCGGCGGCCGGCGGCGATCTCGCCCAGGGTCGCCGGGGTGCCGTCGAGCCGGGCGATGGGGATGTCGAACAGGCTCATGGCGCGACCCTAGCCAGTCGGCCGCTCAGGCCACGTCGAGGGCCCGCAGCGCCATCTCCTCGAGCACCGCGCGCATCGCGGCTCGGAGAGCATCGCGCTGTGCGGCGTGGAGTTGACAGCCCGAACGCCGCGTGCGCCATCGCCCGGGCCCGCTTGGCGGACAGGTCCTGGTGCACCGCCGCAGCTGGCCACCCACAGCTCCACGTAGCTGCGCTGCAGGGTGCGCACCTGCTCCTGCGCGTCCGCCGGGCAGCGACGCCCAGTCCCGGTCCTGCACGACGATCAGCGGCTTGTTGTGCAGTGCGAAGTCGACGTGCCAGTCGACCAGCGCGTGCAACGCCTCCTGTGCGTCCGCCGCGTCTCGCACCCGCTCCCGGCCGACCTAGAGCAGCTCCCGGCTGATGGAGATCAGCATCTCGGAGAGCATCGCGTCCTTGGAGGGGAAGTGCCGGTACAGCGCCGGCCCGGAGATGCCGCAGGCGGCGCCGAGGTCGACCACGGAGACCCCGTGGAACCCGCGCGCGGCGAACAGCTCCGCCGCGGTGGAGAGGATCTGCTCACGTCGAGGTCGAGGTCATGGTCCCAGCCTAGCGCCGCAGGTTAACGATCGTTCACGTCTGGCGACGGACCCGCTCAGCCGTCCCGCCCAGCCCGGCCCGACGAGCACGCACGATCGCCTCGGACCGGTCGGCCACCTGCAGCTTGGCGAAGATGCTCGACACGTTGTTCCGCACAGTCTTCGGGCTCAAGGACAGTCGCGCGCGATCTGCGCGTTGGCCAGCCCGGCGGCGATCAGCTCGAGCACCTCACGCTCGCGCGCGCTGAGCTCGGGGAACACCTGGTCGTCGTGCGCCGACAGTGGTCGGGTGAGGTAGCCGAGCACCCGCTCGGCCACCCCCGGCCCGAAGATCGCCTCACCCTGGCCGACCGCCCGCAACGCGCGCAGGACGTCGGGGCTGTCGGCGCCCTTGACCAGGTAGCCGCGCGCACCGGCCCGCATGGCCGCGAACACCGAGTCGTCGTCGTCGAACATGGTCAGCACCAGGACGCCGACCTCGGGGCTGCGCCGCGATCGACCGCCGGTGGCGTCGACGCCGTCGACGTCCGGCATCTGCAGGTCCATGACGACGACGTCGGGGCGCAGCTCCCGCGCCGGCGCGACGGCCTCGGCCCGGTCGGCCGCCTCGCCGACCACGTCGACGTCCGCCAGCGAGGCCAGCAGGGCGCGCAGCCCGTGCCGGAACACCGGGTGGTCGTCGGCGAGCAACACCGCGGATCACGTGTCGTCACCGGGGATCACGCGCACGCACCACGCGTGCCCCCCGGCCGCGGGTGCCGACCGCGCAGCTGCCGCCGAGCTCGGCCGCTCGCTCGTGCATGGCGGTCAGCCCCACCCCGGCCCGCTCGCTACCGGCGAGCCCGACGCCGTCGTCCTCGCACCTCGAGCACCAGAGCGCCGTGCCTCGACGTCGAGCCGCACGTGACAGTGGCGGGCCCGGGCGTGTCGGGCGACGTTGTTCAGGGCCTCGGTGGCGATCCGGTACGCCGCGACCTCGACTGCCGCGGGCAGCGGCGGCACGGCTCGCGGCGTCCACCCGCGACCTCGAGGCCCGGATCCCGGTCGTTGAGCCGGCCGCGCGCTGCGTCGACGCCGCCGACAGGCCGAGCTGGTCCAGCGCGGGCGGCCGCAGATCCTCCACCAGCCGGCGGACGTCGGCCAGGCTCGAGCTGCACCTCGTCCTTGAGCTGCCGCGGCCAGCTGCGGCCGACCCCGAGGGGTCGGCGGCCAGCCGTCTGCGAGCGGCGTCGAGGCCGAGGGCGACGCCCGGCGAGGGCAGGGCCGAGGCCGTCGTGCAGGTCGCGGCGGATGCGGCGGCGCTCCTCCTCGCGCGTCGCCACGAGCGCTCGCGCGAGCGCTGCAGGTCGCGCGCCACGAGCATCGCGTGCGCCGCGACGCCGACCTGCCGCCCGAGGTCCGCGAGCAGTCTCAGGTCATCGGCCCGGAACGGGTCCCGCGCGGTCCGCGGCGCGGCGAGCAGGCGACCCACTGGTCCCCGGTAGGTCAGCGCCACCTCGTGCGGCGCAGGCACCGGCAGGCCGTCGGGCGGTCAGGGCCGGCTCGCCGGCTCGCGCGACCTCGACCGCGGACGTACGGCAGCCGCAGCGACGTGGCCACGCTCGACCGATCTCCGCGACGGGTCCCGCGTGCCTCGCCGCCGTCGAGCCGACGGCCCAGCCCGGCGAGCACCTCGTAGGGGTTGCGGCGGTCGCCGAAAATCACCCGGTCGACCGACCCTGCAGCCGAGAGCGAACCGGCGCGAACCCCACCGCGACGACCGCCGTGGCGACGAGTGCGGCCGAGGTGGCCCGCGTCCTCGCAGGAGCCCGTCGAGTCCACCCACGACGACGGCGTAGCCAAGCAGCAGCACTCGTCAGCGCCCCGTAGACCAGCGAGCGCCGGACCACCACCTCGATGCCGTACAGGCCCGGCGCAGCACCGCGACCGCGACCGCGAGCGGGAGCAGCGGGACCGCCACGACGATCAGGGCGGCCCCAACGGGTGCGGCACCGGCGCACCACCGCCACGACCACAGCACCGCAGCGAAGGCGAACCAGCTGAGCTGGGCCCGCTCGACCCCGGCGCGCGACGCCACCTGAGCACCGCCGCGGCCGCCGCCCGACCATGCCGGCGAGCAGCAACGCGAGCCGTGACGCCACCGAGGGCCGCGAACACCCAGTGGGCGGGCGGTGCACCGAGCGGGTTCGGCCGGGCGGGGTGGTTCTGCAGCTGCCCGGGCGGAACATGTTCACCGCGACCATGAGCGCGACGGTCAGCCGCTCCAGGCGGAGGAGCGGCCGCCAGCGCGGGCCTGGCAGGCGCCCGTCGGGGAAGAGCAGCACGCCCAGCGTGACGAGCGGCACGAACCCGAGCGTCCACATCCACGACGAGACCCAGGCCGCCGCGAGGGCGAGCGGGAGCGCACCTGGGTGCATGACCAGTCCGTACTCGGCGTAGGTGTAGACCGCCAGGGTCGAGCGTGCTCGCGAGGCCGCAGCCGAGGAACAGCCGGCCGATGGGGGTGGCCGGGCAGCCGGACAGACGAGCGCTCCGAGCGGCGGCAGCAGCACGCCGAACACGACGTTCGGGTAGATGTTGTCGAGGTCCGTGTCGTCGGCGGGATGCAGGCCACCGGTCCATTTCAGCAGGGTGAGCGCGAAGAGCGAGGAGACCGGCCGCTGCCAGCGTCCAGCGAGCCGTCGAGGCGGGCCCCGCCGTATCCCTGACATGATGCACCCCGGGGCCCGGACCGCGAGGGAACCGGGCGTCCGGGTCGGCGAGCGTCGCGACCACGGCGGCCGCGGGGAGCCCCGGTCGCAGTCCGCTCCGGCGCGTGCCGGCAGCGCCCCGGGGCGCACCGGCCAGCCGGACGCTGATCACCAGCACCCAGAGCAGCCCGACCACGAACGGCATCGGGTTGCTGGTCACCGGGTCCACCCGGGTGGCAGGGTCAGACCGATGCCGGCGCGCCGATCAGGACGGCGCTCCATCCGGCCACCCGCCCCAGCGGGCCGCAGGCGAGGACCGCCGCCCGGCGGCGAGGAGGAAGATCCCGAAGGTCAGGAAGGTCACCGTGAAGCCGGCCGCTCATGTCGCCAGCACCCGGGCCTGGCTCGGGGAGAGCTGCGCGTGGTCCAGGATGCCCGGCGGTCATCGGCAGGACCGAGGCGATCTTCACCGCCAGCGTGAGCCGCCGGCGAGCCGGCGGTGGCGGCCAGCCAGCCCGCCGCCCCGCCACGGGCGCCGCAGGGCCTCGAGCCAGCCGAGGAAGAAGACGAAGGAGAGCATGCCGAGCACCTCCATGTCTCGACCGACCACGCGCGCGGTCCCGCCGTCTCGGTGAACTGGGCGAGGTCCTCCGCCCCGCTCGGGTGCGGGTCGGTGTCGGCCGCCCGAGCGAGCTGGTTGCCGACCAGGATCAGCAGCACGTACACCGCGCCGCAGCCCGCGCCCGCCCGGTCCCAGCCCGTCCAGCGGACCGTGTGGTGTCCCGTCTCCGTCATCGGTCTCTACCTCCTCGAGTCGTCGCCGGCCCGGTGGCCGGCACGGCTCAGCCTGGCCGCCCGGGTGTCCCGCCGTCCCGGGAGCGGTGTCCCGACCCGTCCCGACCGGCCTCGGTCTCCCCGGGCTGACGAATCGCGGGCCGGGTGGTTGGCTGGGGGGATGGACAACCGCGTGCTCGCCGAGCTGACCGACGCGCTGCCGGCCGGGGTCGTGGCCACCGACCCGGACACGGTCGAGAAGTACCGCTACGACTGGTCGCGGGAGCGGGGCGCCGGCACCCCCGCCGCGGTGGTGCGGGCGGAGCACGCCGAGCACGTGCAGGTCGCGGTGCGCTGGGCGGCCGCGCACCGGGTCGCCGTGGTGCCGCGCGGCGCCGGCAGCGGGCTGTCCGGCGGCTCGTCGGCGGTCGACGGCGGCATCGTGCTCAGCCTGGAGCGGATGCGGGCGATCGAGATCGACACCGGCTGCCAGGTGGCCGTCGTCGAGCCCGGCGCGTTCAACGCGGAGGTGAAGGCGGCCGCCGCGGAGCACGGGCTGTGGTACCCGCCCGACCCGTCGTCGTACGAGATCTGCTCGATCGGCGGCAACGTCGCCACCAACGCCGGCGGGCTGTGCTGCGTGAAGTACGGCGTGACCACCGACTACGTGCTCGGCCTCGACGTGGTGCTCGCCGACGGCAGCCTGGTGACGCTGGGCGGCAAGCGGATCAAGGACGTCGCCGGGCTGTCGCTGCTGAAGCTGTTCGTGGGCAGCGAGGGCACCCTCGGCGTCGTCACCCGGGCGATCCTGCGGCTGGTGCCGGCGCAGGCGGCCCGCTCCACGCTGGTGGCCTCCTTCGCCACCGTCGACGACGCCGCCCGCGCCGTGGTCGCGGTCCGGACCACGCTGCGGCCCTCGATGATGGAGCTGATGGACCAGGCCTCGATCAACGCCGTCGAGGACTGGAAGCCGATGGGCCTGGACCGGGCCACCGGCGCGCTGCTGATCGCGCAGTCCGACGCGCCCGGCGCGGCGCGCACCGAGGAGATCGAGGTGATGCGGGCCGCCTGCGGTGCCGCCGGGGCCACCGAGCTGTTCGTCACCGACGACCCGCGCGAGGGCGAGATGTTCGTGGAGGCGCGGCGCCAGGCGTTCCCGGCGATCGAGGCGCGCGGCGTCGCTGTTCCTGGAGGACGTCGGCGCGCCGGTCCCGCTGCTGCCCGAGCTGCTGGCCGCGATCGGCGCCATCGCCGGCAAGTACGACGTCGAGATCCCCGTCGTGGCGCACGCCGGGGACGGCAACACGCACCCGATCATCGTCTACGACCCGGCCGACCGCGGCTGCGAGGAGCGGGCCCGGGAGGCGTTCGACGAGGTGATGCAGGCCGCGATCGCGCTCGGCGGGACGATCACCGGCGAGCACGGCGTCGGGCGCACCAAGAAGGCGGCGCTGCCCGACCAGCTCGGCCCGGACGTGATGGCGCTGAGCCGCCGGGTCAAGGCCGCGCTCGACCCGGACGGGATCCTCAACCCGGGCGCGGTGCTGTAGCCGTCTGCTCCACATCCTTGGGGATCAGCAGCGCCACCACGAAGCCGATCATCGCGATGACGGTCATGATCACCAGCGACAGGGCGAAGGACTTGTTGCCGGCGACGCTCGCCCCGGCGAGGACGGAGCCGGCCAGGGCCACGCCCAGCGACGAGCCGAGGTTCGAGACGCTGCGCGAGACACCCGAGATGTCGCCCTGGTCCTTCTCGGGGAAGGCCGACTGGACGACGTTGACCGAGGACGTGAGCATCACGCCGATGCCGGCACCGACCAGGAACAGCCCCGGGAGGTAGGTCCAGATCCCCGAGGTCGCGCGGGCCAGGGCCAGGATCAGCAGCAGGCCGATCACCGTGACGCCGAAGCCGCGGCGGATCAGGAAGCGCTGCGAGCGCCGCCGGGCCAGCCGTCCCGCCGCGCCCGCCGCGAGCAGCACGCCGATGGTGGTGGGGGTGAGCATCAGGCCGGTCTGGACGGCGTTGTAGCCGCGGACCTGCTGCAGGAAGACCGAGATCACGAAGAAGGACCCCTGCATGGTGAGCCACTGGATGGTCTGCGTCGTCAACCCGAGGTTCGAGGTCCGGTTGTGGAACAGCCTGATCGAGACCAGCGGGTCCCGGCCGTGCCGCTCCGTGGAGCGGATGTGCCAGAAGAACCACAGCAGGACCAGGGCACCGATGGCGAAGAACAGCCACACCGGGGAGATGCCGCCCTTCGGGATGAGGACCGTGCCGCCCACGCTGAAGTCCTTGCGGGAGCTGACCCAGCCGTAGGTGGAGGACTGCAGGATGCCGAAGACCACGAAGAACAGGCCGACCGCGGAGAGGACGGCGCCGACCAGGTCGAAGTGCGGGGCGGCCGTCTCGCGCGGTGGGTCGACGAGCTTGCGGGCCAGCCAGGCCACCAGCGCCACGATGAGCACCTGCAGGATGAACGAGGCACGCCAGCTGATCGCGCTGGTCACCAGACCCCCGATCAAGGGGCCCGCCGCGGCGCCCAGGCCGGCGGCCCCGCTGACCATCCCGAAGTACTTGGCCCGCGACTTGGTGTCCGTGAAGAGCACCGTGATCAGGATGTAGATCGGGGGGATCAGCAGGGCCGAGCCGACGCCCTCGAGCAGCGAGTAGCCGATGATCATCAGCGGCAGGCCCTGGGACAACGAGGCCAGCAGGGCGCCGGTGCCGTAGACGGCCAGCCCCCACATGAAGCAGACCTTGCGACCCCAGATGTCGGTCAGCTTGCTGCCCGGGATCATCAGCGAGGCCATCGTCAGGGTGAACAGCGTGATGGTCGTCTGCATGCCGACGACGGTGGTGCCGATGTCGTCGGCGATGGTGGTGATGGCCACGTTCATGTTGCTGCCGGCGTAGCTGGCGACGAACTGCGCCAGCGCGAGCGGGAGCACGACCGAGCCCGCGGCGACCGCCGTGCCGGCCGCCCCCCGGGGCCGTGGCGGAGGACTCACCCGCTCATCGTGTGGCGGCGGGCAGGGCCCCTGCCTCATCCGGCCAGGATGATCCGTGCGGACCCGGCTGTTACGGCCCCACCCGTCGACGGCGGCGTTCGGTGAACCCGAGCTCAGGGCAGGGTGATCGTGGCGCGGACCATGTTGTGGTCCGAGGGCAGCGTCCCGCGGACCTCGAGCGTCTGCGGGTCGAAGTCCAGGACCACCTTCCACTCCTGCACCGGCAGCGCGTTGCTCGCGAAGATCCAGTCGATGCCGTTGCCGGTCTTGGACCGGCTGTCCTCGTAGCCGAAGCTGGCCACGTCGCGGCGGTCGTGGTTGCAGGTGTTCACCCAGCCGTTCACGGTGGACCGGGCCCGCGGGACGCGCACCGGGTTGATCGCGTACTGCTGGTTGAGCACGTCGCCGAACCCCGCGTCCCGCATCGCCGGCAGCATGGTGCCGGCGAGCGCGTCGTACTTCTGGGTGTTGAAGTCGCCGACGCTGACCACCGGGAGGCCGCCGGCGCGCCGGGTCAGCTCGGCGATCAGCTGCCGCCACTGGGCGGCGCGCACGCCGACGTTCCTGGGCTCCAGGTGGGTGCTGGCGAACAGGAACTCGCTGCCGGTCGCGCGCATCCGCAGCACCGCCCAGGCGAGGTAGCGGGGGTTGCTGGTGCCGGACTGGCGGGTGTACCTCTTCGCGCCCTGCCGGACGAGCTCGACGGTGTCGGCGTCGTAGAGGATCCGGTCGCTGTGCGAGGCGCCGCGGTACCGGTGCACGCACCGGTACGACGTCCGCGCGTTCACGCAGTTGTAGGCGTGCGCGTTCGTGAGCCGGTAGTGGCCGCCGGCCTTGTTCAGGCCGTTGCGCAGGTCCAGGTACTGGTTGCGGCCGTCGACGAGTCGGGGTGCCCAGTGCCGGCTGGGATTGACCTCCTGCACGCCGACCACGTCGACGCGCTCGCCGAGGATCTCGGCGATCACCGCGCCGCGCCGCTGCCGCCACGGGCGACGCGCCCCGACGGTCCGGTCCACGCTGACGCTCTGCACGTTGAAGCTGGCCACCCGTACGTCGATCCGGCCGGTGTCCGAGGCGGCGGCCGGGCCGACCTGGGTCGGTGAGCCGACCGTCCCGGCGACCGCGAGGGCCAGGGTCGCGACGGCTGCGAGCGTCCAGCGCATACGTGGTGTCTCCCAGCAGTACGGGGGCGCGCCGATCCCGATGCCGTGCGCGTCCCACTGAGGTATCGGCCGCGAGTGGCCCGCGGCTGGATGGCCCGTTCGGGTGGTTTGCGGCGTCGAACGGCCCCGCCGGGGTTGGGTACGGTCGGTCCATGACTGCGATCGCCGAACGCCACCTCTTCGGACCCGGCCCCTCGAACGCCTACCCGGAGGCCACCGCCGCCCTCGGGCTGCCGCTGCTCGGCCACCTCGACCCGGAGTTCCTGCGGATCATGGACGAGACCTGCGACCGGCTCCGCCGGGTCTGGGGCACCGGCAACGCCCGGACGCTGCCGCTGTCGGCGACCGGCTCCGCGGGCATGGAGGCCGCGTTCGTGAACACCGTCTCCCCCGGTGACGTGGTCGTGGTCGCGGTCAACGGCCTGTTCGGGCAGCGGATGTGCGACGTGGCCGCGCGGTGCGGCGCGGAGGTGGTGGCGGTCGAGCACGAGTGGGGCACCCCGGTCGACCCCGAGCGCGTCGCCGACGCGCACCCGGACCCGAAGGTGATCGCGGCGGTGCACGCGGAGACCTCCACGGGGGTGCTCTCCGACATCGCCGCCCTCGGGGCGGTCAAGGGCGACGCGCTGCTGGTCGCGGACGCGGTCACCTCGATCGGCGGCATCGAGCTGTGCGCGGACGACTGGGGCGTCGACGTGGGCTACGCGGGCACCCAGAAGTGCCTGGGGGTCGCCCCGGGGCTGGCGCCGTTCACGATCAACGACCGGGCCTTCGAGCGCCGGGTGCAGCGGCCGCAGTCGTGGTACCTCGACCTCGGCCTGCTCGGTGGCTACGTCGGCGAGGCGGAGGGCAAGGGCGGCCGGACCTACCACCACACCGCCCCGGTGGCGATGGTCACCAGCCTGCACGCCGGGCTCGGCCGGATCCTCGAGGAGGGCCTGCCCAACGTGTGGGCCCGGCACGAGGCGGCCGGCAAGGTCCTGCACGACGGGCTCGAGGAGATGGGCCTCGAGCTGTTCGCCGCCGAGGGCCACCGGCTGCCCGAGCTCACCACCGTGAAGGTGCCCGAGGGCGTCGACTCCGCCGCGGTCCGCCGGGTGCTGCTCGAGCGCCACAACCTGGAGATCGGCGCCGGGGTCGGCGAGTTCGCCGGCACGGTGTGGCGGATCGGCCTGATGGGCCACAACGCCCGGCCCGACGCCGCGCTGCTCGTGCTCGCCGCGCTGAAGGATGCGATCGCGCTCGTTGGGTAGAACCTGCGGTATGCAGATGCTTTTCACCAACGGTGCAGTTTTCGACGGACGGCAGCACGTGGGCCGCGCCTCGGTCGCGGTCGACGGGGGCCGGGTGGTCGCCATCGGGGAGGACCGGGAGGTCCGGGACGCGGTGGGCGCAGGCGCGGAGGAGGTGGACCTCGGCGGCGGGCTGCTGGTGCCCGGTTTCCAGGACGCCCACATGCACCCGATGGTCGGCGGGCTGGAGCGGCTGCGCTGCGAGATGACCGGCCTGAGCTCCGCCGACGAGTACCTCGAGGCGATCGGCCGGCACGCCGAGGAGCAGCCGGACGCCGCCTGGGTCCGCGGCGGCGGCTGGTCGCTGGGCGCCTTCCCCGCGGGCGGTCCGACCGCCGAGCAGCTGGACCGGGTGGTCCCCGACCGCCCCGCGTTCCTCCCGAGCAGCGACCACCACGACGCCTGGGTGAACACCAAGGCGCTCGAGGTCGCCGGGATCACCGCGCAGACCCCGGACCCGCCGGACGGCTGGTTCGAGCGCGACGAGCAGGGCCGGCCGACCGGGACGATCCGCGAGGCCGCGATGGCGATGGTCGGGGACCACGTGACCACCACCCGCGAGGAGTACTACCAGGCGATGCTGGAGGCCCAGTCCTACCTGCACTCGTGGGGGATCACCGGCTGGCACGACGCGTTGATCGGCGGCTACGCGGGACTCGACGACCCGACCCAGGCCTACCTCGACGCGCTGGACGCCGGCACCCTGACCGCCCGGGTGCGGGCGTCGCAGGTGTGGGACCGGCACCGCGGCGTGGAGCAGCTCGACGGGCTGCGTGAGCAGCGGGAGCGGCTGCGCGAGGCGGGGCTGGACGCGGGCTCGGTCAAGGTGATGGTGGACGGCATCTCCGAGTCGTTCACCGCCGCCGTCACCGAGCCGTACCTCGACCTGACCGGCTGCCGCTGCGGCGACAGCGGGCTGGCGTTCCTGGACCCGGACCGGCTCAAGGAGGCGGTGGCCGCGCTCGACGCGGCGGGCTTCCAGGCGCACTTCCACGCGATCGGCGACCGCGCCGTGCACGACGCGCTGGACGCGGTCGAGCACGCCCGCCGGGTGAACGGGATGAACGACAACCGGCACCAGATCGCCCACCTGCAGCTGGTCCGGCCCGAGGACCGGGCGCGGTTCCGCCGGCTCGGCGTGGCCGCGAACCTCGAGGGCATGTGGGCCCGGGTCGAGACCCCGGCGGTGCAGCTGGTGCTGCCGCACCTGGACCCGGAGCGGATCGGCTGGCACTACCCGTTCGCCGACATCGTCGCGGCCGGCGCGGACTTCGCCGGCGGCAGCGACTGGCCCGTGAACCCGCCGAACCCGATGGAAGGGATGCACGTGCTGGTCAACCGCCGTGCCTACACCGAGTCCAGCAACCCGCCCGAGCCGCTGTGCGCGGAGCAGGGGCTGTCCCTGACCCGCGCGATGGCGGCGTACACCGGCGGGTCCGCGTTCGTGAACCACCAACCGGACGCCGGGTCGGTCCAGGTCGGCGCCCGCGCGGACCTGGCGGTGCTCGACCGCGACCCGTTCGCCGGGCCGGTCGACGAGATCGCCGCCGCGCGCGTGACCGCCACCTACGCGCAGGGCCGGTGCGTGTACTCCCGGTAGCGCGCCGGGACCGTGGCGGAGGGGCCCGCCGGCTCGACCCCGGGGGTTAACAGGCGCTAACATTGGCGGTTAATGACCGTTAACACCGGAGGGTAGTCGTGGCTTCCAGCCTCAGCGGTCCGGACCACCCGGGCGGCCTGCGGGCGCTCGTCGACGACCTGCGCGCGCGGCTCGCAGCCGTGCGTGAGGGTGGTTCGGAGTCGGCCCGCGCCAAGCACCTCGACCGCGGCAAGCTGCTCGCCCGGGACCGGGTGGACCGGCTGCTCGACCCGGGCAGCCCGTTCCTGGAGCTGAGCCCGCTCGCGGCGCACGGCATGTACGACGACGCCGTACCGTCCGCGGGGATCGTCACCGGGATCGGCCGGGTGAGCGGGCGCGAGTGCGTGATCGTCGCCAACGACGCCACCGTCAAGGGCGGCACCTACTACCCGACCACGGTGAAGAAGCACCTGCGCGCCCAGGAGGTGGCCCGGGTCAACCGGCTGCCGTGCCTCTACCTGGTCGACTCCGGCGGCGCGTTCCTGCCGATGCAGGACGAGGTGTTCCCGGACAGGGAGCACTTCGGCCGGATCTTCTTCAACCAGGCCAACCTCTCCGCGCAGGGCATCCCGCAGGTCGCCGCGGTGATGGGGTCCTGCACGGCGGGCGGCGCGTACGTGCCGGCGATGTCGGACGAGACGGTGATCGTGAAGGACCAGGGCACGATCTTCCTCGGCGGCCCGCCGCTGGTGAAGGCGGCGACCGGTGAGGTGGTCACCGCGGAGGACCTCGGCGGCGGCGACGTGCACGCCCGCAGGTCCGGCGTGGTGGACCATCTCGCCAACGACGACGCGCACGCGCTGGAGATCGTCCGCTCGATCGTCGCGACCTTCGAGCGGTCCACCTCCGGGCACACGCTGGTCCAGCACGAGCCGGAGGAGCCGGCCGAGGACCCCGAGGGCCTGTACGACGTGGTGCCGACCGACTCGCGGACGCCGTACGACGTCCGCGAGGTGATCCGGCGGGTCGTCGACGGCAGCAGGTTCCACGAGTTCAAGGCGCTCTACGGCGAGACCCTGGTCTGCGGCTTCGCGAAGATCTGGGGCTACCCGGTCGGCATCGTCGCCAACAACGGGATCCTGTTCAGCGAGTCCAGCCTCAAGGGCGCGCACTTCATCGAGCTGTGCAACCAGCGCGGAATCCCGCTGGTGTTCCTGCAGAACATCACCGGGTTCATGGTCGGCCGCGAGTACGAGAACGGCGGCATCGCCCGCGACGGCGCCAAGCTGGTCACCGCGGTCGCCTGCTCGGTGGTGCCGAAGTTCACCGTGGTGATCGGCGGCTCGTTCGGCGCCGGCAACTACGGCATGTGCGGGCGCGCCTACGACCCGCGGTTCCTGTGGATGTGGCCGAACGCCCGGATCTCGGTGATGGGCGGCGAGCAGGCCGCGTCGGTGCTGGCCACCGTCCGTCGGGACGGGCTCGAGGCGCGCGGCGAGCGGTGGTCCACCGAGGACGAGGAGGCGTTCAAGGCGCCGATCCGCGACCAGTACGAGCACCAGGGCTCTCCGTACTACTCCACCGCGCGGCTGTGGGACGACGGCGTGATCGACCCGGTCGACACCCGCCGGGTGCTCGGCATGGGCCTGGCCGCCGCCGCCAACGCCCCGGTCCCCGAGCCGTCGTACGGCGTCTTCCGGATGTAGTCGCCGATGGCCGAGGAGCCACCTCAACCATCGACCGGCGAGAAGGGACAACCCATGATCTCCACCCTGCTCATCGCGAACCGCGGCGAGATCGCGCTGCGGATCATCCGGGCCGCGCGCCGGCTCGGGGTGCGCACCGTCGCGGTGTACTCCGACGCGGACCGGGAGGCGCCGCACGTGCGGGCCGCCGACGTCGCGGTCCGGATCGGGCCCACGCCGGCGAGCGAGTCCTACCTGAACATCGAGGCGATCCTCGGGGCCGCCCGGGCGACCGACGCGGACGCCGTCCACCCCGGCTACGGCTTCCTCTCCGAGCGGGCCGAGTTCGCCCGCGCGGTCACCGCGGCGGGGCTGACCTTCGTCGGCCCGACCGGTGACGTGATGGACCGGATGGGCCGCAAGGACGTGGCGCGCGAGGTGGCGATCGCCGCCGGCGTCCCGGTGGTGCCGAGCGCGCAGCTGCGCGGCGACGACGTGGACGCCGCCGAGATCGGCTACCCGCTGCTGGTGAAGGCGGCGGCCGGCGGCGGCGGCAAGGGGATGCGGATCGTCCGCGACCCGGCCGACTTCGCCGACGCGCTCGCGGCCGCGAGGCGGGAGGCCCGCAGCGCGTTCGGCGACGACACCATCCTGGTGGAGCGCTACGTCGAGCACGGGCGGCACGTGGAGGTGCAGGTGCTCGCCGACCAGCACGGCCACGTGGTGCACCTCTTCGAGCGCGACTGCTCCGCGCAGCGCCGGCACCAGAAGGTGATCGAGGAGGCGCCGGCGCCCACGATCACCCCGGCGGTGCGGAAGCTCCTGACCGAGAGCGCGGTGGCGCTGGCGAAGGAGGTCGGCTACACCAACGCGGGCACCGTGGAGTTCCTCGTCGAGAGCGTCCCGGACGCGCCTTCGGGTGCGAACCCCCCGAGCGTGTCTGTCGGGGGGTCCCCGGGGGGAACCCCCCGGGCGTGTTCTTCCTGGAGATGAACACCCGCCTGCAGGTGGAGCACCCGGTCACCGAGCTCACGGTGTCGGTCGACGGGAACGCGCTGGACCTGGTGGACCTGCAGCTGCGGATCGCCTCCGGGGAGCCGCTGCCGTTCGCGCAGGAGGACGTCACCTGCACCGGGCACGCCTTCGAGGCCCGGGTGTACGCCGAGGACGCCTTCGCCGGCTTCCTGCCGCAGGCCGGGGTCGCCGAGTCGGTGCGCTGGTCCCCGCGGGCCCGCGTCGACGCCGCCCTGGAGTCGGGGCAGGTGGTGAGCACGTCGTACGACCCGATGCTCGGCAAGGTGATCGTGCACGGCCCGACCCGGGAGGCCGCGCGCCGGGCGCTGGTCAGCGCGCTCGACGACACCGCGATCGTGGGCCTGACCACCAACCTGGGCTTCCTGCGGCAGCTCGCCGACTCCGACGCGTTCCGCGACAACGCCGTCGACACCGCCTGGCTGGACAGCCACCCCGACGCGATCCGCCCGCACGGCCTGGAGCAGGCCGCGGTGCTGGCCGCGTGGGCGCTGGCCACGCACCAGGCCCAGGACGCCACCCCTTTCGGCACCGGCGACGGGTGGCGGCTCGCCGGGCCGGCGGCGCGCACCCCGGTGGAGCTGGTGGTGGACGGCGAGAAGACGTTGTTCCGGGTCGGCCGCGACGCGGTCTCGTCCAGCGCCGACGCCACGGGCGGGACCGAGCGCGCCTGGCAGGTGCACCCGATCGCCTCGGAGGCCGGGGTGCTGCGGCTGGAGATCGACGACCGGGTGCACGAGGCGGCGGTCCGGATCGGCCGGCACCGCGTCGACGTCGCGCACCTGGGCCACACCTTCACCTTCGAGCGGCCCGACCCGTTCGGCCCGGGCGGGGCCGGCGCCGGCGCGGACGGGACCGTGCTGGCCCCGATGCCCGGCACCGTGCTGTCGGTGTCCGCCGGCGAGGGCCAGCAGGTCGCGGAGGGGGACGTGCTCGGGGTGATGGAGGCGATGAAGATGGAGCTGACGCTGAAGGCGCCGGTCGCCGGCACGGTGACCACCGTCGGCGCCCGCACCGGGGAACAGGTCGCGCTGGGCACGACGTTGTTCGTGGTGGACCCGAGAGAGGAACCGGCCCGATGAGCATCCGTACGCCGCAGGTGGTACCCGACCCGACGCTGCCCGAGCGGGTGACGATCTACGAGGTCGGCCCGCGCGACGGCCTGCAGAACGAGCAGACCGTGGTGCCCGTCGAGACCAAGGCTGAGTTCATCCACCGGCTCGTCGACGCCGGGCTGCCGGTGATCGAGAGCACCAGCTTCGTGCACCCGACGTGGGTGCCGCAGCTCGCGGACGCCGCCGACCTGCTCGACCTGCTCGGGGAGCCCGGCCGGGACATGCCCGTGCTGGTGCCCAACGAGCGGGGCCTGGACCGCGCGGTGGAGAAGGGCGTGCGGCACGTCGCGATCTTCGGCAGCGCCACGGAGACCTTCGCCCGGCGCAACCTGAACCGCGGCCTGGACGAGCAGTTCGCGATGTTCGAGCCGACCGTCGAGCGGGCGCGGGCCCGCGGCCTGACCGTGCGCGCCTACGTCTCGATGTGCTTCGGCGACCCCTGGGAGGGCGCGGTGCCGGTCGACCAGGTGGTGTCGGTGGGCAAGCGTCTGTTCGACCTCGGCGCCTCCCAGCTCTCCCTCGGCGACACCATCGGCGTGGGTACGGCGGGGCACGTGACCGCCCTGCTGCGGGCGTTCAACGACGCCGGGCTGCCGAACGAGTCGCTGGCCGTGCACTTCCACGACACCTACGGCCAGGCGCTCGCCAACGCCACCGCCGCGCTGCGCGCCGGGATCACCACGTTCGACGCCTCCGCGGGCGGCCTGGGCGGCTGTCCCTACGCCAAGAGCGCCACCGGGAACCTGGCCACCGAGGACCTGGTGTGGCTGCTCTCCGGGCTCGGCGTGCAGACCGGGGTGGACCTCGAGAAGCTCGTCGACACCTCCGTCTGGATGGCGGACCGGCTGGGTCGGCCCAGTCCCTCCCGCGTCGTGAAGGCGCTCGCAGGATAGGGCACAATCGCCGCATGAGTCGCGTGGTCTACCTGCATGTCGGTGCGCCGAAGACCGGCACGACGTACCTGCAGGACCGGCTCGCCCTGAACCGCACCGAGCTCGGCCGGCACCAGGTGCACTACCCGCTCGGGCTGCACGCGAGCCAGTTCCGGGCCGCGCTCGACCTGATCGACATGCCGTGGGGCGGGCAGCGCGAGGACGTCCGCGGCGAGTGGGACAACCTGATGGGCCGGGTGCGCCGGCACAGCGGCACCGTGGTCGTCTCCCACGAGATCCTGGCCGCCGCCAAGCCCACCCAGGTCCGCCGGGCGATGGCCGACCTCGAGGGCAGCGAGGTGCACCTGGTCTACTCCGCCCGGGACCTCGCCCGGCAGATCCCGGCCGAGTGGCAGGAGGGCATCAAGCACCGGCGGAGCCGGTCCTTCGCGCGGTTCCTCACCCAGGTGCAGGAGTCCAAGCGCCGCAAGTCCAAGATGTGGTTCTGGCGGGTGCAGGGCCTGCCCGACGTGCTCGGCCGCTGGAGCGGGGGGCTGCGCCCCGAGCACGTGCACCTGGTGACCGTCCCCCAGGCCGGCGCCCCGCGGGACCTGCTCTGGCAGCGCTACTGCCGAGCGTTCGGGATCGACCCCGCGTGGGCGCCCGAGGAGAGCGAGGCGGTGAACGTCTCCGTCGGCACCGCCGAGACCGCCCTGCTGCGCAAGCTGAACCGGCGGCTGAAGAAGGCCGGCCTGAGCTCCGACGACTACCGGCGGCTGGTGCGCCAGCTGATGGTCCACCAGACCCTCGCGGCGCGGGAGAACATGACGCGGGCGACCCTGCCGCCGGCCGCGTTCGCGTGGGCCGACGAGGTCGCCGGCGAGTGGATCGAGTGGGTGGTCGGCTCCGGCATCGACGTGATCGGCGACGTCGAGGACCTGCGCCCGGTGCCGCCGCCGGAGGACCAGAAGTGGCTCAACCCCGACGAGCCGCGGCGGCCGCAGGTGGTCGACGCCGCGCTGGACGCGCTGGTCGCGATCACCCTGGAGGCGGCCAAGCGCCCCGACCCCGACGACCAGGTGACCGCCAGGATCGGCCGCGTGGCGCGGCGGCTGCGCGGCCAGTGACCCCCGGCTTCGAGACGGCGGCGTGGTCCTGGGTGGACCACCTCCGGCACGGCGGCAGCACCCCCTGGCTGCGCTGGTCGGCCCCCGAGGCCGCGGCGCCCCCGGACTCCGCCACCCTGCCGGGTGCCGCGGAGCTGGAGTTCGTCCG
Source organism: uncultured Actinomycetota bacterium (assembly GCA_963728775.1). GTDB lineage: Bacteria > Actinomycetota > Actinomycetes > Propionibacteriales > Nocardioidaceae > Nocardioides_B. Next base: position 46,881 of record CAVSLP010000004.1, on the reverse strand, counting down.
GCGGCTGGCGGACCGGGCCCCCGCGTCCCTGGCCCCGCCGGAGTTCACCGCGGTCGCCGACCGGGCGCTGGCCCGCAGCGGCCCCGGGCGGGGGCTCGCCCAGCTGCCGCTGGTGTGGCCCGGCGACCCGGCGGGTTGCCGGGTGGGCGCCCCGCCCATCGACCCCGCGGCCGTGCCGGCCGGCGAGCTGGTGCGGGTCGGGGTCGGGACCCTGGTGGACCTGCTGCTCGACCTCCCCCCGGGTCCGGACGGGGGCCGCGCGCCCCGGCGCCGGCCCTGGTCCCGCCCGTTCCGCCTGGCCGGCGCGCCGGTCACCGCGGACGCCGTCCGGGACTCGCTGCGCGCCGCCGGCCACGTCGAGGGCGGCCGCCGCCCCGACGTGCTGGTGTTCGTGGAGCCGTTCGACGTGCACCTGGCGCAGATCTGGAGCGGCCGGGTGCAGCGCGGTGCCCCGGTGCGCTGGCAGCCCTTCGTGGGCCGGTGGGCCCGGCGCCGGGAGCTGCCCCCCGCGGCCCGGCTGCCGGCCATCGCCGCGCACTGGGCGGCGCGGGTCGGCCCGGAGCGGGTGCACCTGGTGGTCGCCCCGCGCGACACCGCCGCGGCCCGTCGTACGGCGTCGGAGGTGCTCGGCCTGCGCGGGGGCGACGGCACGGGGCGGACCGCGCTGCACGACCTCTCCCCCGCCGGCACCGACCTGCTGAGCCGGGTCAACCGGGTGCTCGGCGTCCGGGTCGAGGCGGACCGCCGGCGGGTGCTGCTGCGCCGGGCGGCCGGGCTGGTCGCGGGCCACGGCGGCACCCCGGTCGCCGTACCTCCGGCGCACCGGGACTGGGCGACCGGGACCGCGGCCCGGCTCGCGGAGGAGCTGCGCGCCGGCGGCTACGCTGTGCACGGCGACCTGGCCGGGGTCGCCGTCCGCCACGCCACCGGGCCCACCCGGCCCCGGCACGGCGACGTGCTCGACCTGGTGCTGGGGGCGTGCCTGGCCCTGGCGGAGAAGCGACGACTTCGGGAGGCACGGTGAGTGCGGGACGCACGGTCCTGGTGCACGTCGGCGCCCCGAAGACGGGCACCACGTTCGTGCAGGACCTGCTCTTCTCGCACCGCGAGGCGCTCGCCGAGCAGGGCATCCTCTACCCCGCGGACCGCTTCGACGAGCACTTCCTGGCCGCACTGGACCTGATGGAGCTGCACTGGGGCGGGCTGGAGGCCCAGGCGGTCGGCGCCTGGGACCGGCTCGCGGAGCGGGTGCGGTCCTGGCCGGGCACCGTGATCGTCTCGCACGAGATCCTCGCGACCGCCTCCCGTCAGCAGGTGCGCCGGGCGCTCGCGTCGTTCGGCGACGCCGAGGTGCACGTGCTGCTGTCGGCGCGGGACCTGGTGCGGCAGATCCCGGCCGAGTGGCAGGAGAACGTCAAGCACCGGCGGACCGTCGGCTACGCGGAGTTCCTGGACCGGATCACCGACCCGCGGCGCACCGGCGCGCTCGCCTCGTGGTTCTGGGGGGTCCAGGAGGTGCCGGACATCCTGGACCGCTGGGGGTCGACGCTGCCGCCGGAGCACGTGCACCTGGTCACCGTGCCCAAGCCGGGCGCACCCCGGGACCTGCTGTGGCGGCGCTTCGCCGGCGTGCTCGGGCTGGACCCGGAGGCGTTCGACGCGTCGACCGAGCGGGCCAACCCGTCGCTCGGCGTCCCCGAGACCGCGCTGCTGCGGCGGATCAACCAGCGGGTCAACGACGGGGTGCTGGCCAACGAGGACTACCGGCAGCTCGTCCGCGAGCTGCTCGCCCACCGCACGCTGTCGGCGCGGCGGGACAGCGAGCGGCTCGGCCTGCCGCCGGACGTCCGCGCCTGGGCGGTCGGGCTGTCCGAGACCTGGGTGGGGCTGCTGGCCGAGCGCGGGTACCACGTCGTGGGCGCGCTCGACGAGCTGCTCCCGGACCCGGAGGCGGCCGCGTTCACCGACCCGGACCGCCCCGACGAGGAGCAGGTCGCGGACGCGGCCCTGGAGTCCATCGTGACCCTGCTGGAGGAGGCGGCGCGGCTGCAGCGGGTCGAGCGGGAGATGCGAGCCGACCTCGAGGCCGCGTTCGCGGAGCTGGAGCGCGGCCGGGGGCTGTGGTTCCGGGCCAAGCGCCGGCTGGTCCGGGCCGCCGACGACCACCGGGCCGCGGCCGCGGGCCTGGCGCTCTACCGCAGGGTGCGCGGCAGCAGCTCGCGGTCCGCGTAGCGCCCGATCTGCCAGGTCGCGTAGCCGTCCGCGCCGGCCCCGATCAGGCCGCCGACCACGGGCACCCGGCGCCCCACGGTGCCGACAACCCGCTTGCCGGCGACCCGGGTGATCAGCTCGGAGGTGACCTCGGCGGCCAGCACCCGGTCCAGGTGCGGGTCGTGCGCGGGCGCGGTCGCCAGCGCCATCGGCGGCGCCGGCAGCTTCTTCTTCCGCACCAGCCGGTTCACGGCGTCCTCGCCCAGGATGCAGGCCAGGATCGCGTTCCGCACCCGCGGGTCGGTCAGGTCGTAGCCGCGCAGGTGCGCGATGCCCGCGACCAGCCGGCACTGGATCATCGCCAGGCCCGCGATGTTCGTGGGGATGGCCACCGCCGCGGTGACCAGGCCGCCGAGGTTGGTGGCGAACCCCTGCGCACCCGCGTAGCGGACGTGGTTCTCGATCACCTCGTGCACGGCGCGGTCGAGGTCGCCGCGCTGCTCGGCGAGCTGCTTGTCGGCGGCGACCGCGGCCGGGGGCAGCGGCCCGACGCCGTGGATGGCGCGGTGCAGCGCCTCGTGCACGAAGTTCGCGGTCAGTCCGGGCACGAGCTTCTGCACGTGCGGCGCGAGTGACTTCCCGACTGAGCCACCGATGCCCATCGGTTCCTCCTGGTGCGTGCGGGGTGCTGCCGTCGACTCTAGCCAGGCCCGAAAGTGGTGGGCGGCACCTGTGAGGATGGGGCCGTGCCGATCGAACCACCCGCCAGCCGCTGGGTCTTCCCGGACCTCGGCGACAGCGACGCCGACGACCTGGTCGGGATGGGTGCGGACCTCGCGCCGGGCACGCTGCTGGCCGCCTACCGCCAGGGACTGTTCCCGATGCCGGGCGAGGCGGGGGCCGACACGATGCTGTGGTGGTCACCGGTGGAGCGTGGCGTGCTGCCGCTGGAACGGCTGCGGGTCTCCCGGTCGCTGCGCCAGTCCGCGCGCCGGATGGAGATCCGCGTCGACACCGCCTTCGACGAGGTGATCGCCGCGTGCGCCGACCCGGCGCGCGAGAGCGGCTGGATCGACGACGAGATCCGCGCCGCGTACACCCGGTTGCACGAGCTGGGCTGGGTGCACTCCGTGGAGGCCTGGCAGCACGGCGCGCTCGTCGGCGGCCTGTACGGCGTCGCGGTCGGTGGACTGTTCGCGGGCGAGTCGATGTTCCACCGGGTCCGGGACGCCTCCAAGGTGGCGCTGCTGGGCCTGGTGGACCTGCTGCACGACGAGCACGCCCCGCGCCGGCTGCTCGACGTCCAGTGGGAGACCCCGCACCTGGCGTCGCTGGGCGTGGTCTCGGTGCCGCGCGGGACCTACCTGGAGATGCTGGCCGACGCCGTCGACGTACCCCTGCCCGCCGTGTTCCGGTGAGGCGCCCGCTCAGACGACGTGCGGGGGCTGGTCGGTCTCGCTGACCATCTCCCGGCCGGCCTGGGCCCACCCGATCATCCCGCCGTCGAGGTTGACGGCGTCGTGGCCCTGGGCCCGCAGGTAGGCGGTGGCCCGCGCGGACCGGCCGCCGACCTTGCACACCACCAGCGTCCGGCCCGGGGGCAGCTCGGCGACCCGGGCGGGCAGCTCGGCCAGCGGGATGTGCCGGGCCGCCGCGATGTGCCCGTGCTGCCACTCGAGGGGCTCGCGGACGTCCAGCACGTGCAGGTCGTCGGGCAGCGGCCGGGGCAGGCCGGCGGCGTCGACGGTCGGGATCGGGCCGTAGTCCATAAGGGTCAAACTACGTCGGACCGGCGCCGCGCTCCAGCACCTTCACTTGAGCAGTCTGGACATCCGGCGGTCGGCCAGCGGCTTGCCGCCGGTCTGGCAGGTCGGGCAGTACTGCAGCGAGGAGTCCGCGAACGACACCTCCCGCACCGTGTCGCCGCACACCGGGCAGGGCAGACCGGTGCGCCCGTGCACGGCGAGGTGGCTCTTCTTCTCACCCTTGAGGTCGGCGGCGGCCAGCCCGCGCGAGCGTTCCACCGCCTCGCCGAGCACGGTGCGGATCGCGTCGTACAACGTCTGCAGCTCCGCGCCGACGATGCTCGAGGCGGGCTTGAACGGCGACATCCGCGACGCGTGCAGCAGCTCGTCGGAGTAGGCGTTGCCGATCCCGGCGATGGTGGACTGGTTGCGCAGCACGCCCTTCACCTGTGCGCGGCCGGCGTCCTGCAGGATCGCGGACAGCACGTCGATCGTGAACCCGTCGGCGAGCGGGTCCGGGCCCAGCCGCTCGATCCCGGGGACGTCGCTGGGATCGCGGACCACGTACAGGGCCAGCCGCTTCTTGGTGCCGGCCTCGGTGATGTCGAGCCCGGACCCGTCGTCGAGCACCACGCGCGCCGCGAGCGGCGAGCGGCTGCTCGGCTTGGGCGGCAGCGACGGGACCTCGTCGCGCCAGCGGATCCAGCCGGCCCGGGACAGGTGGATCACCAGGTGCAGGCCGCCGGCCTCGATGTCGAGGAACTTGCCGTGCCGGGTGACCCCGTCCACGAAGGCGCCCCGCAGGGCGGTGAGCGGCGGGTCGAAGGTCTTCAGCGCGCTGAAGGCGGCGACGTCCACGCGCGCGATCGCGCGCCCCTCGAGACGACCGGCGAGGTCGAGCACGAGGCCTTCCACTTCGGGCAGCTCGGGCACGCGGCCAGTGTATGGCGGCGCGCGCGGCGGCAGCGGACATCTCGCAGCGAAGCGCTGACAATCGGGGCCGACCGCGCCAGAATGGCCCCATGCACGCCTCACCGCTGCCCAGCTCGGGCGAGGTCTTCCTCGACGCGCGCGGGGCGGACCGCGTGCTCCGGGTCTCCTGGCACACCGAGGCCGGCGTCGTGGTGCTCTCGCTGTGGCGTGAGGGCACCTGCGCCGGCAGCTTCCGGCTGGACATCGAGGACGTGCCGGAGCTGGTCGCCCTGCTGCGCGACGGGCTGCAGGGCGCCTACGACAAGCACCGCGCGCTGGCTGAGCGGCTGCTGGACAGCGACCTGGCCGGCTGACGCCGGCCCGGTCAGCAAGGTCTACACCTTTCTAGTGTCAGGACTAGAGATACCGATAGTTGCCTGACGACCGCGCGCGACACGTCGATGCCGCCCGCTAGCGAAATCTAAGGTTCAGGCTAGAGAGACCGATACCCTCCGAGCGTGGACCCGATCCGGAACCCCTACGCCCCCGGCGCCGGCCAGCGCCCGCCCGAGCTCGCCGGGCGCGACCGCGAGCTCGCCCAGTTCGAGGTCACCCTGGAGCGCGTCGCCGCCGGCCGCCCGGAACGGTCGATGGTGCTCTCCGGGCTGCGTGGCGTCGGCAAGACGGTGCTGCTCAACGCGCTGCGCAGCCAGGCGGTGAAGCGCGCCTGGGGCACCGGCAAGATCGAGGCGCGGCACGACCAGTCGCTGCGGCTGCCGCTGGCGCAGGCGGTGCACGCGTCGGTCCGGGAGGTCGCGCACCGGCACCGCGACCCGGACCGGGTCGACGCGGTCGCCGGGGTGCTCAAGTCGTTCGCGCTGCGCACCCGGCTCGAGGACCGCAAGGGGATCCGCTGGCAGCCTCCCGTGGACGTGCCCGCGCAGAAGGGCCGCGCGGACTCCGGCGACCTCGAGCTCGACCTCGTCGAGCTGTTCACCGACGTCGCCGACCTCGGCCGCGACCTCGGGGTCGGCATCGGGCTGTTCATCGACGAGATGCAGGACATCGCCACCGAGGAGCTCGCCGCGCTGTGCGGCGCCGCCCACGAGATCAGCCAGCAGGGCGCGCCGCTGGTGATCGTGGGCGCCGGGCTGCCGCACCTGCCGGTCGCGCTGGCGGCGAGCAAGTCCTACGCCGAGCGGCTGTTCCGCTACGTCAACGTGGACCGGCTGCCCCGCGAGATGGCCGACCGGGCGCTGCTGGTGCCGGCCGGCACCGAGGAGGTGGACTACGCGCCGGAGGCCCTCGACGAGCTCTACCGGCTCACCGACGGCTACCCGTACTTCGTGCAGGCCTACGGCAAGGTGACCTGGGACTGCGCCGTGGAGAGCCCGATCCAGGTCAGCGACGTGCGGGAGGCGTCGCCGGAGGCCGAGGCGGAGCTCGCGGTCGGGTTCTTCGGCGCGCGCTACGACCGGGCCACCCCCGCCGAGCGCGACTACATGCGGACGATGGCCGACCTCGGGGCGAACAACGACGACGGGTCGGTGACCACCGCCGACATCGCCCGGGACCTGGGCCGCAAGCCGCAGAGCCTGTCCCCGGCCCGCGACGGGCTGATCAAGAAGGGGCTGGTGTACTCCTCCGAGCGCGGCACCGTCGCGTTCACCGTCCCGCACTTCGGCAAGTTCCTCCGGGCGCAACGCGGCTGATCGAACCGGCCCGCGCGCCGACCCGCCCCGTCCCGTGGGGCGGCTCGCCCGGATGTCACCATGTGAGTCATGCACCGCGTTGCCGGCCGCCCGCAGGTCGTCGCCCACCGTGGCTCCAGCGCCACCAACCCCGAGCACACCCTGGGTGCCTACCTGGCCGCCCTCGACGAAGGTGCCGACGGCCTGGAGTGCGACGTGCGGCTGACCGCGGACGGGCACCTGGTCTGCGTGCACGACCGCCGGGTGGACCGTACGGCGAACGGGCGCGGCGTGGTCTCCACGATGGAGCTGGCCCAGCTCGGCGAGCTCGACTTCGCGTCCTGGAAGAACCCCTGGGCGGACCTCGACGACGAGGCGCCCGAGGTCGACGAGGCGACCCGCCGGGTGCTCACCCTCAAGCGGCTGCTGGGCGCGGTCGCCGACTACGACCGGCCGGTGGACCTGGCCATCGAGACCAAGCACCCGACCCGCTACGGCGGCCTGGTGGAGCGCCGGCTGGTCGAGGAGCTCGCCGAGCTGGGCTGGGCCGGCAAGGGGTCGCCGGCCCGGGTGATGAGCTTCTCCTGGGCGGCGCTGAACCGGGTCAAGCGGCTCGCGCCGGACCTGGAGTCGGTGCTGCTGATCGAGCGGCCGTACTCCTGGCAGGTCACCAAGAACCTGGTCGGCGAGGACTGGATCGCCGGCCCGGGGATCCGGCTGCTGCGGGAGAACCCGAAGCTGGCGAAGCGGCTGGCCCGCTCCGGACGGCGGATGCACGTGTGGACGGTGAACACCGAGAAGGACCTCGACCTGTGCCTGGACCTGGGGGCCGAGGCGGTGATCACCGACAAGCCGGTGCTGGCCCTCGAGCACCTCGGCGGCGGGCTCACGAACCACCCGAAAGGGTGATATCGAGACCACCCGAAGATGCGGGTTTGCCCCCGGGGAACGGTGGGCATCATCCGAGCCGAGAAGCGACGTCAACTGACCTTGGGGGGTCAACCGTGGGTTCCAGCTCGCTGCGAGCCGGGCGCGCGCCTGTCACCATGCGCGTCCCCTTCGCCGCGTCCTCGGTCTCGGTTGCCCGCCAACGACTCCAGGCCTGGCTCAACGAGCTCGGCGGCGCGCGGGAGACCGTCGACGACGCGCGGCTGGTGCTCTCCGAGCTGGTGGGCAACGCGATCCGGCACGCCCAGCCGCTGCCCGACGGGACCATCCTGATCTCCTGGCAGGTCGAGCGCCGCGGGCTGCAGCTGTCGGTGACCGACGGCGGCAGCGGCACCCGCCCCCGCAAGGTGCACGCGGGGTCCTCGGCGCTCGCCGGCCGCGGGATGGCGATCGTGGACACGATCGCGCTGACCTGGTGGTCGGAGAAGACCCGGTCCCGCTCCACGGTGCACGCCATCCTCGGCATGTCCTGACCCGAGGCGGTCAGTAGGCTTCCCCGTCATGGGTAAGAAGTCGCGCGTGAAGGCCAGGCAGGACACCGCCCCCTCCGGAGAGGTCGGCCCCCGGCAGCCCTGCCCGTGCGGCTCCGGGCGGCGCTACAAGGCCTGCCACGGGAGCGCGACGGGGCCGGTGTCGACGTACGTCGCGCGGCCGTTCCGGGGGCTGCCGGGCGAGCCGGACCTGGTGGCCATGCGCGAGATCGTGCCGGCCGCGACCGCACCGGTGCGGCTGGCGGCGGACCCCGACCGGGCGGTGCTGCTGTGCTCGCTGCTGCCGATGGCGGCGCCGGCGCTGGTCCGCCAGGACGGCACGGTGTGGCTCGGCCTGCAGGTGCAGCACGGCTTCGGCGACCCCAGCCGCGACCTCGCCGCGGTGCTCGAGAAGGCCCTGGAGGCGGAGCCCGGCTCGGTGGTCGGCCTGACCGACCCGCCCGGCGACGGCCCCCGGCTGCAGGACCTGCTCGCGGACGGTCCGCTCGAGGTGAGCGTGCACGACGGCTTCGACTTCTGGATCGCGGACGTGGACGACCCCACCGGCGCGGTCGCCGCGTCGCTGGAGTCCGCGAACGCCGCGGCCAGCCCGACCGCGCGGCTGACCTCGGTGGAGGCGGCGTACTGGACCGACGTCGGCACCAAGGAGCACCTGCGCTGGGTGATGCCGCACGACGAGGAGCGGCTGCTGGCGGCGCTGGCCCGGCTGCACGCCGCCGGCCGGGACGTGCTCGTCGAGGGCTCACGGCTGGTCGGGATGTTCCGCGCGCACGGGCTGCTGGTGCCGGTGTGGGACCTCCCGCTCGGCACCGGCGTCGAGGCGCTGGAGGAGCCGGCGTCGGTGTTCGCCGAGCAGCTCGCCACGGCGCTGACCGACGACGCCCCGCTGTCCGCGGAGGAACGCTCGGCCCGCAACGGGCTGGCAAATCGACAGCTCACGATCCGTTGAGACGGAAATCATCCGTAATGACTAGACCATTGAGACTTTTACTCGGTGACCTGAGCCATATTCGCCGGTTCTAGTTGAGTAACGGTTCAACCATCCGTACATTTGTACTTGCCCGGTCGTTGTTGTATCCCCCGTCAGCAACGGCCGGGTTTTCACTTTAACGGGCCATGGCGCGGGCGCCGCGGGTCTGCCCGGCGGCAGCGTTCGGCCGGGTCGTTCAGCCGCGCAGCGGGTCCCGGGCCACCGGGCACGACATGCACCGCGGGCCGCCCCGGCCGGAGCCGAGCTCCGAGCCGGCGATCGCGACGACCTCGACCCCGGCCTCCTCCAGCCGGGTGTTGGTCTCCACGTTGCGCTCGTAGGCGACCGCCACGCGCGGGGACACCGCCAGGGTGTTGTTCCCGTCGTCCCACTGCTCGCGCTCGGCGGTGACCGGATCCAGTCCGGTGTCGATCTGGTGCAGCGTGTCGATGCTCATCGCCTTGGCGGCGGCCACCAGGAAGGGCTCGGCCTCGGCCACCCGGAGCACCAGGTCCGCGTCCGCCTCGCCGTTGCGCTCCTGGCAGGTGACGGTGATCGCCTGCAGGCTGTCGGCCACGTTCGGATACATCACGATCTTGTCGACATCGACCATCGTGCACACCGTGTCCAGGTGCATGGTGGCGCGCTCCTGGGCGATCGGCACGGCCAGCACGGTGTGCGCCAGGTCCGCGGCGAACAGCTGGCGGGCCAGGCGCTCCGCACCGGCGGGCGTGGTGCGCTCCCCGACCCCGACCGCGACCACGCCGGGGGCGAGCAGCAGCACGTCGCCGCCCTCGACGTGCTCCCGCTGCCAGCCGTGGATGGCCGGGGTGCCGGCGAAGCGCGGGTGCTCGGAGTAGATCAGCTCGGTCAGCTGGGTCTCCCGCTCCCGGGCGGGCATCGCCAGGGAGGTGATCGCCACCCGGTCCCGGATCCACACGCTGGAGTCGCGGGTGAACAGCAGGTTCGGCAGCGGGTCGATCAGGAAGTCGTCGTGGCCGAGCAGGCTGGTGACCAGCCCGTGGCCGCCGCGCACCTCGTCGTTGCGCACGCCCGCGGTCAGGAACGACGCCAGGTCCTCCGGGGACTGGTCGTGCAGGGCGGCGTTGAGGTAGCCGCGCAGCGTGTCCCCGAGGTGCAGGCTGGCCATCGCGCCGGCGATGGCGTGCTCGCGGCCCTGCTCGCTCTGCAGCGTCTCGGCGAGCAGCTCCATCAGGTAGAGCACCTCGACGTCGCGGTCCCGCAGCGCCTGCGCGAAGGCGTCGTGCTCGTCCTGGGCGCGGCTGACCCACGGGACCCCGTCGAAGAGGAGCTTGTCGTTGTTGCGGGGGGTCAGCCGCTTGAGCTCCGGCCCTGGGCGGTGGAGCATCACGGTCCGGAGCCGGCCGACCTCGCTGTCGGCGCCGTGCGTTTCCTGCGTGGTCATGCTCGAAGACTAACTGGCTGCCAGCTCCACCGCAGTCGCGACCGCCAGCACCAGGCAGACCGCGGCCCCGATGTAGTGCAGCAGCGACAGCCTCAGGTAGCGCAGCAGCACCCGGCCGGCGAGCACCGCCAGCCCGGACACCGTGAGCAGCGCACCCCAGGCGCCCAGGAAGACGTTCACGTGGTCGTGGTAGCGGGCCACCATGCTGATCGTGAGCAGCTGCGACAGGTCGCCCCACTCGGCGGCGAACAGCACCAGGAACGACGCGACCGCCGCCTTCACGAAGGTCTTCGGCTCGGTGGCCTTCGCCGCGTACTCCTCCTCCTCGCGCTTCTCCTCGGCCTCCGCCCCGGGCGCCGTACGGAACAGCAGCACCGCACCGACCAGGAAGATCGCGACCGCGACCAGCTTGATCAGCGCGTCCGGCAGCAGCGTCGCGAGCGCGCCGGCGGTGACCGCGACCAGGGTCTGCACACCGAAGGCGAGCCCGACCCCGATCCACACCGCCAGCGGCCGGTAACGGGTGGAGAGGACCAGCGCGGCGATGAAGGTCTTGTCCGGCAGCTCGACCACGAAGATCGCGCCGAACGTGATGGCAATGACTGCGAGGTCCATACCGTCCTAGGGGTGCTGGAGGCCGCGGCACGCGGAGACCGCCTCCGCGAGCACGTCCTTGATCGGGCGCCCGGTGAGCGCGGCGACGTGGGCCACGTCCTCGTACTCCGGCTGAGCGTTGACGACCTGGCCGTGGTGCAGGGCAAGTTTCACATGCACCACCTGCCCACCGACCTCGACGGTGCGCATCTCGCGGTGCAGGGCGGTCTTGCCGATCGCGATCTCGCGGACCCCGATCGTGGAGGTCTGCCGGAAGATCGCACTGCGTACGGCGTCCGCGCGGTCGCCGCCGACCAGGGCGGAGAGGGTGTGCGCGGGGCGGCCCTTCTTCATCACGATCGGCGTCAGCCAGGCGTCGGAGGCACCCGCGTCGAGCAGCGCGGCGATCACGTTCGGCCACAGCCGCGGGTCGAGGTCGTCGACGTTGGTCTCGATGAGGAGCGGGGCGACCGTGCCGTGCTCCCCGGGGCCGCTCGCGCGCGCCGCGCCCGCCGCCTCGTCGCCGACGAACAGCCGGAGCACGTTCGCGTGCCCCGCCGGGTCCCGGCCGCCCGCGCCGACGCCGACCTGTTGCACCGCCATCGCGGGCTGCGGTCCGTAGCCGGTGGCGTGCGCGGTGAGCAGCGCCGCCCCGGTGGGGGTGCACAGCTCCATGGCGACCGGGCCGGCGTGGGTCGGCACGCCGCGCAGCAGCTCGGCGACGGCGGGCGGGGGCACCGGCATGTCGCCGTGCGCGCCCCGGACCCGGCCGGACCCGACCGCGACCGGGGAGACCACCAGCGCGGTGAGCCCGAGGTGCGCCAGCCCGGCGCAGACGCCCACCACGTCGGCGATCGCGTCGAGGGCCCCGACCTCGTGGAAGTGCACGTCCTCGGGGCGGGTGCCGTGCACGGCGGCCTCCGCGACCGCGAGCCGCTCGAAGGTGGCGTGCGCCCGGTCCCGGACCCCGGGGGCCAGGTCCGCACCGGCGAGCAGCGCGGCGATGTCATGCCAGGTGCGGTGGCTGCCGGACTCCGCCACCTCGACGTGGCAGCGGGTGGCGGCGAACCCGTGCCGGGTCACGGCCTCGGGGCGCAGCGCGACGTGCTCGGGCGCCACCGCGGCGACCGCGTCGGCCAGCACCGGGAGTGGCACGCCGGCCCCGAGCAGGGCACCGAGCAGCATGTCGCCGCTGGCCCCCGAGGATGCGTCGACCCAGCCGATCACGAGCCGGCCTCGCCGGTACGGGCGTTGCGGGCCACCCGGGCCGCGAAGACGCCCGCGCCGAACCCGTTGTCGATGTTCACCACGGTGACGCCCGGCGCGCAGGAGTTCAGCATCGCGAGCAGCGCGGCGAGCCCCCCGAACGAGGCGCCGTAGCCGACGCTGGTGGGCACCGCGACGAGCGGCACCCCGGTCAGCCCGCCGACCACGCTGGGCAGCGCGCCCTCCATCCCGGCCACCACGACCAGGCAGTTCGCGCCCACCAGCTCCTCGCGCGCGGCGAGGATCCGGTGCAGCCCCGAGACCCCGACGTCGTTGACCAGCCGCACCCCGGCCCCGTAGACCCGGGCGGTCAGCGCGGCCTCCGCGGCGACCGGCGCGTCCGACGTACCCGCCGAGACCACCGCGACCGTCCCGCGGGGGGCGGGCAGCTCGCCCAGGGTGACCGCGTGGGCGACCCCGTCGGCGACGGCGTCCGGCAGCGCGGTGGTGACGGCGGCGATCGCCTCGTCGGTGAGCCGGGTCGCGAGCACGGCACGCTCGGGGTGGGCGTCGTGCAGGGCGCGCAGGATCTGCAGCACCTGCTCGGGCGTCTTGCCGGCGCCGTAGACCACCTCGGGGTCGCCGGTGCGGTCGGCGCGGTCGGTGTCGAGCCGCGCGAAGCCGAGGTCGGAGATGCCGTCGTTGCTCACGAGGGCGAATCTAACCGACACCGCGCGGGGCAATAGGGTGGGCGCCATGCCTGGAGTGCCGCCGGCCCGCTACGCCTACCTCGGCCCCGAGGGGACCTTCACCGAGCAGGCACTGCGCTCGCTGCCCGCCGCGGCCCGCGCCGAGCTGCAGCCGTGCTCGACGGTGACCCTGGCGCTGGACGCGGTGCGCGGCGGTGAGGCGGACGGCGCGGTGGTGCCGATCGAGAACTCCGTGGAGGGCTCGGTCCCGGTCACGCTCGACGAGCTCGCGACCGGCGAGCCGTTGATGATCACCCGCGAGATGACGGTGCCGATCGCGTTCAGCCTGCTCGCCCGGCCCGGCACCCGGCCGGAGGGCGTGGGCCGGGTGGCCACCCACCCGCACGCGGCCGCGCAGACCCGGCGCTGGCTGGCCCTGCACCTGCCGCAGGCCACGGTGGTGCACACCACCTCGACCGCGCAGGCGGCGTTCATGCTGACCCGCGACGACGCCGACTGGGACGCCGCGATCGCCGCGCCGGTGGCCGCCGAGCACTACCGGCTGGCGGCCCTGGCCGAGGGGATCGGCGACAACCCCGACGCGCTCACCCGGTTCGTGCTGGTCTCCCGCCCGGGCTCCCCGCCGCCGGCCACCGGCCGGGACAAGACCTCGATCGTGGCCTTCATGCGCGAGGACCACCCCGGCGCGTTGATGGAGATCCTCGAGCAGCTGACCATGCGCGGGGTGAACCTCACCCGCATCGAGTCCCGGCCGACCGGCGCCGCGCTGGGCAACTACTGCTTCTCGATCGACTGCGAGGGTCACGTCGACGACGCCCGGGTCGGCGAGGCGCTGATGGGTCTGCGGCGGGTCTGCGCCGACGTCCGCTTCCTGGGCTCCTACGAGCGGCACGACGGGATCGCCCCGGACATCCGGGTGGGCACCTCGGACCGGGAGTTCAACGACGCCGCCGCCTGGCTCGCGCGCCTCCGTCACGGGGGCTGACCGCCCGCCTAGGCTCTGCCGCGATGAACGAGAACCTGCTCTCCGTGCTGGTGCTGGTGCTGCTGGTGGTCAGCGTCGCCGCGCTGGTGGTCGCGCTGCTCGCACTGCGCCGTACCACGAGCAACGCCCGGCGGCTGGCCCGCCGCAACCCGGGCAACGTGCCCACCGACCTCGAGGGGCTGCGCGGCGAGGTGCAGGCGCTGCGGGTCGAGGCCGGGGACGCGCTGCGGCACCTGTCGGTGGTCCGCTACGACGCCTTCGGCGACATGGGCGGCCACCTGTCGTGGTCGATGGCGCTGCTCGACGACGGCGGCAACGGGGTGGTGCTCACCTCGATCCACGGCCGCAGCGAGGCCCGCACCTACGCGAAGAACGTGTCCGCGTGGCAGTGCGACCAGGCGCTCTCCCCCGAGGAGGAGGAAGCGGTCAAGTTCGCCAAGTCGGCCTGAGCCGGGTCGGCTCCGTCAGCGTCGGCCGCACGGGCCGCCGGGCCGTACGTCGAGACGCGACCGCTCCACGTCGACCGACACCGTGGCCAGCGTGCGGTGCCACAGCACCGGCTCCATCGAGCGGTCCGGGTGCGCGCAGACGCCGCCCTCGTCCCGGTGGTCGTGCATGGCCGCGACGACCTCGGCCGACGAGCCGGGCGGCCCGTCCGCGAACGCCTCCAGCAGGGTCCGTCGCCGAACCTCGGTGCCCGGCCCGATCGTGCTCGCCAGGCAGCCGTCGCGGCCGGCCTCGGACACGAAGTGGTTGGTGCGCACCAGCAGCCCGTCGGTGGGCTCCAGGACGCCGGGCCCGCCGGGGTAGAGCTCGACGGACGCGGCGGCGCCCGCCCGGTCCACGAGGGTCAGGGACGTCGAGGCCGAGGTAGCCGCCCCGGCGATCCCGCGGGCCTCGGTGACGTCGCGCGCCCCGTCGAGGATCGCCCGGCTGAGCAGGTGGACCGGGTAGCCGATCGCCTCCTCGGCCGCCGCTTTCGCGTCGTTCTCGTGGTGCAGCATGTTGAGCAGCACCCCGACGCCGTACCCGTTGACGCCGATCTTGCCGAGCATCCCGAACTCGGTCACGGTCTCGACCCGCCGGCCGTCCGGGTGCGGGATGGTCCAGTGCAGCCAGCCGTCGGACATCGCGTCGTACCAGTCCCAGGTCTGTACGGCGACCGGCGGGCCCTGGTCTGGCAGGGACACCACCGTCGAGCACTCGGTGACCCCGGACGGGTTCGCGGCGACCAGCAGCTCGGTGCGCGCGTTGACGGCGGCGAGCTCGCGGACCGGGCGGCCGGCGCCCTCGGCGATGCCCGCGATCTCGTCGGCGTGCTCCGGGGCGTGGCACCGGATCGCGTCCCAGGCGCGCTCGGCCCACACGTCCACGTCGAACGGGCCGGTGGCCCGCGCCGCGAACAGCCGCCGGTAGGCCGCGACGGCCGCCTCGATCTCGGCGCGGAAGCACTCGCCGAACTCGATGCCGCGCTCGCGGGGCGCCAGGACGGACGAGGTGAAGGTGCGCACCCCTCCACCGTAGCCGCGCGGTCACTACGCTGCCGCCATGAACCCGATGACCCGGATCGCGGTGGTGGTCGGGCGGCAGCCGTGGCTGCCGCGGTTCCTGCCGCAGATCGTCTGGCTGGACCGCACCCTGCATCGGCTGTCCCGGGGCCGGGTCACGCTGCTCACCCTGGCCGCGCTGCCCGAGCTCTACCTGACCGTCCGCGGGCGGAAGTCCGGCCGGCCCCGGACCACGCCGCTGCTGTACGTGCCGCACGACGGCTGCTTCCTGGTCGCCGGGTCGAACTGGGGCGGACCCACACTGCCGGCGTGGGTGCTGAACCTCCGGGCGGCGGGCGAGGCGGAGGTGGACGTCAAGGGGCGGCTGACCCGGGTGCGTGTCCGCGAGGCCCAGGGTCAGGAGCGCGCCGAGCTGTGGCGGCTGATGCTGCGCACCTGGCCGAACTACGCGAAGTACGCCGAGCGCACCGACCGGGTGATCCCGGTCTTCGAGCTCACCCCGGCCTGAGGCTGGGGCAGGTGTCGAGGTTCGCCCGCAGCGTGTCTGCTCATCGAGGTCCCCGCGCGGGCCCGGCGGGGGTTGCCACATCGAGGTCACCGGCACCACGTTCAGGCAGATCGCCATCACGCGGCCCATCGACCCCGGCTTGGGGTGCGTCGAGGATCCGGAGCCGCATCCGGTGCTGCGCGGCGCCCGCGGGTGGAGCGGGCCCCCGGGATGTCCCGGATCGGGCCGCGGCTGATCCAGTGGCGGATCAGCGTCGTGCAGCACGACCGGCCGAGGTCGTTTGCCCTTGTGCACAACGGGATCGGGTCCGTGTCGGGTACTTGTCGGGTGCTGGTCGGGTGTGCGGGAAGTGTCGGTGGGCGGGTCTAGGTTGGTCGGTATGGAGCAGCAGTCGTCGTGGGGTGTGGGGGCCGGTGGGTCGGCGGTGGCCGATGCGCTGGTCGCGACCCGGTGCGAGCTGCTGGTCCGCGAGGCGCGGGAGCTGGTGCTGGCGGCGGCGTGGGCGGACGCGCATGACGAGGACTCGCTGGTGGCCCGCGACGGGGGGGGCGGGTGTTGCCGGGCACCGAGCGGGCGCGGGCCTGTGGCGGGGACGGGACGCCGCGGGTGGCGGAGTTCGCGGTCGCGGAGCTGGCGGTGTTGTTGGGGGTGGGGCACGGGTCGGCGGTGCATCTGCTGCGCGATGCGCTCGATGTGCGCGAGCGGCACCCGTTGTGGTGGGCGCAGATCACCGCGGTGGCGCACGCGGACCCGGCGGCGGTGGCGGACGGGTCGGTGGCCGGGGTGCGGGTGTGGCAGGCCCGCCGGGTCGCGGGGATGTGCCACGCGGCGGGGTTGGACCGGGGGCAGGCGCGGTGGGTGGACGCGGCGACGACCCGGTACGCGGCGTCGTTGCCGTGGGGGCGGTTCGAGGCGTTGGTGGCGGCGAAGATCATCGAGGCCGACCCGGCTGGGGCGGCGGCGCGGGAGCGGGCCGCGGCGATGCGGCGGTTCGTGGCCACCGGGCAGACCAACGAGCACGGGTTGAAGACGTTGATCGTGCAGGCGAACGCCGGGGACGTGATCTGCCTGGTGGCGTTGCTGGACCGGGTCGCGCGGATCCTGGCGGTGCAGGGCGACACCGACCCGGTGGCGGTGCGCCGGGCCAAGGCGGTCGAGATCGTGGCGAACCCGTACGCGTGTGTGCGGCTGCTGGAGAGACACGCCACCCCCGACCAGCAGCCCGACGCCCAGCAGACCAGCGACCGCACACCGAAGGGCAGCCCGGCGACCAGCAGCCCGGTGGCCCGCCCGGGGATCAGGCGAGCGGCTCGGCCAGCGAGGCGGCCGCGGCGGAGGACCCCGCCGACGACAGCACCGCCGAGGGCACCTCGGGCGACGCCGGGCCTGCGAGCCTGGGCGGCTCCGCAGCGACCGGAGCGCCGGCGGGTGCCACGGGCCAGGGGGTGCTGGACCTGTTCGGCGACCGCCGCGTCGACGCACGCGAACCGACCGCCGACCCGGCCCCGCCGGCAGCGAGCCCGGCCGCGGCCCCCGCCGGGACATCGGTAGCCGCGGCGCTGCGCGGACGTGCCCCGGCCCCCACAGCACCCACAGCACCGACTGCCCCGGCAGCTCCGGAAGCTCCGGTAGCTCCGTCAGCTCCGGCTGGCGTGTCCGGCGGGGTCGTGGCGGAGCCGGAGCCGGAGACCGAGAACCTACCTCCGCCGGCACGGCTGCGGCCCGGCGACCTGCACCCGGCGGCCGACGACTCCGACGACCCACCCGGGGACCGCAACCACTCCTGCCCGGCCTGTGGCCGGGGAGAGGTGTGCCCGGACCTGCTGGGGAGGACTCTGCCCACAGCCGGACTGGCAACCCGGACCCGAGCCGTACCCGGACCCGGGACGCGTGGCGGGGTGTGGACCCGGACCGGCTGCTGCCCGCGGCCACGGTGTACGTGCACCTGTCCCAGGAGTCGTTCACCCGCGACGCGGCGGGGGTGGCCCGGTTCGAGGACGGCATCGGCCCGACCACCATCGAGGCGGCCGTGAAGCTGATCGGGCACCGCCGGGTCACGATCACCCCGGTGATCGACCTGGCCGGCCAGGCTCCGGTCGACGGCTACGAGGCGCCGGCCCGGCTGCGCGAGGCGGTCCGGCTGGCCCGCCCGGCCAGCGTGTTCCCGTACTCCGGGCACACCGGCCGGCGCCTGGACCTGGACCACACCACCCCCTACCGGCCCCGCGCAGCCGGGGGGCCGCCCGGGCAGACCCGGATCGAGAACCTCGGCCCGCTGGGCCGCTACGAGCACCGGGTCAAGACCCACGCCCGCGGCTGGATGCTGCGCCAGCCCGAGCCCGGGGTCTACGAGTGGCGCACCCGGCACGGGCACTGGTTCCGGGTCGACCACACCGGCACCCACCGCCTCGGCAAGCACCCGGACCGCGCCGACGCCTCGACCGACAAGCCGCCCGACAAGCCGCCCGGGGGCCGCGCCCGCGCCGCCCGCCTCGACGCCGTACGCACCCTGAGCCAGGCAACCCGGTCACCCCTCGAGGCTGCCTTCGCCGAGCTCGTGTCCACCTGATCGCCACGGCCCAGTAGAGCGGCTGATGGTCGGGCGGTCAGGAGGACTCCTGGCCCGACGCCCGGAACCGCTGGGTCGTCCCGTCGGCGTCCACGGTCTCGGTGAACTCCACCGGGATCGTGTGGCGCCAGAACGCGACCGCGGCGTGGTTGCCGGGCACCTGGTGCGTGGCCCATTCCCCGGGCCAGTGCGTCAGGATCTCGCGTGCCGTCGTGCACCCGACGCCCCGGCGCCGGTACTTGCGCAGCACCAGGAACTCGGCGACCTGGTGCGGCGGCCCCTTGCGTAGCAGCGCGGAGCCGGCGATCCGGCCGTCCACCCGGAACAGGAAGGCGGCCCGCGGTGCCTCCTCCACGTGCACTCGCATGACGCCAGAATGCCGGTTCAGCCCTCCGGCCGGACGAGCACCTCGAAGCTCTGGCCGTCTCCGGTGCGGTCGAACCGCCCGGCCCGCTCGAAGCCGAGCGACTCCACGACGCGCAGGGCGCGCGCGTTGAACGACGCCACGGTGACCCGGAACGCCGGCGGCGAGTACCGGGCACGCCCGAACGACAGCCCCGCCGCGATCGCGGCGCGGCCCAGACCCCGGCCGACCAGCTCCGGGCGCAGGCCGCCGCCGGTGTCCAACGCCGAGTCGTCGTAGGCCCAGCCCGGCACTCGCCCGTCGACGCCGAAGGAGCGGAAGCCGACCAGCCGGTCCCCGGCGACCAGCGCGTGGAAGCCGGTCTCGGGACGGAGCAGCGCCAGGGGGTCGGCCGAGGTCATGTCGTAGCAGTCGTACGGCGCCGGGTAGCGCCACGTGCAGATGTCGACCGCGTGCTCCGGGGTCAGCGGGGCGACACGCAGGGACTGCGCGGACGGCACGCCGGGCTGTCCGGCTCCGGGAGTGCTCACCGGGGCACCCGGACCAGCAGCCGCCCGTGCACGCACTGGGCGTGGATCTCGCGTCCGGCGCCGATCGGGTCGCCGTCCAGCTGCCGCGGGGTGTCGTGCGCGGCCCGGATGCTCACCTTCCGCCCGGTCCTGCGGTCGAGCATCTCGTCGAGGCGCTTGCCCTTGCTGAGCACCCGGATCGCCAGCGGGATCCAGCTCAGGAACTTGCGCGGGTGCAGGATCACCACGTCCAGCACCCCGTCGTCGATCGCGGCGTCGGGCAGCAGCGGCATGCCGGCCTGCAGGTAGCCGACGTTTCCGACCACGACCGTCCGGGCCCGATGCTTGCTCCAGGGGCCGTCGTCCACGGAGATCTCGATCCGCACCGCCGGGAACATCAGGTTCTTCAGCGCTGATACGACGTAGGCCAGCCAGCCCACCCGCGCCTTGATCTGCTCGTTCGCGCCCTCCATGATCGCGGCGTCGAAGCCCATCCCCGCCATCACCATGAAGTGCTCGTCCTCGCCGATGCCGTCCCCGGAGATCTCCACCAGGTCGATCGCGCGGTCCTGCCCGTTCAGCGCGACCTCGACCGCGGTCTGGAGGTAGAGCGGGATGCCGAGGTTGCGCGCCAGCAGGTTGCCGGTGCCGGCCGGCACCACGCCCACCGACACCCCGGTTCCGGCCAGCTCGGCGCACACGGTGCGCACGGTCCCGTCACCGCCGCAGACCAGCACCATCTCGGCCCCGGAGATCGCGGCCAGCTCGGCCATCGACCGCCCCGGGTCCTCGACCGTGGTCTCGTACCAGTCCGTGAGCGTCCACCCGGCCGCCTCGGCCGCCCGGCCGACCATCGCCTTGAACGCGGGCACGTCCTCGATCTTCGCCGGGTTGAGTACGACGGCCAGCTGCTTGCTCGACGGCACCGGGGTGGCGAACTCCTGCTTCGGCCGGGCCCGCGGCGCCGGGTCGAACGCCGCCGCGCCGCCGAGCACCCACACCGCGCCGACCGCGAAGCCGGCGAGCACGTCCGAGGGGTTGTGCACGCCGAGGAGGATCCGGTCCAGTCCCACCAACAGCACCAGGCCCAAGGCGGCACCGGTGATCGCGCGCCGCACGCGCCGACGCCGCACCAGCACGAAGGCCAGCACGATCGCGACCCCGGCGGCGGACGCGATGCCCGAGGAGTGTCCGGACGGGAAGGAGTAGCTCGACAGCGTCTGGATCGGGTCGATCCAGGTCGGGCGCTTGCGTTCCAGGGTGGTCTTCATCGCCCAGGTCGTCAGCGACGCGCCCAGCATCACCACGACCGTCCACAGCGCCGCGCGGCCGTGCTTGCGCAGCGCCAGCGCCGCGGCGGCCACGGCCGTGTAGATCGTCATCGCCACGGTGCCGAAGGCCACCTCGACCGCGAGCAGCACGTCGACCACCCGCTGGTGCACGAAGGTCCAGCCCTCGGGCCCCTTGCCGAGCGCGTTGTCCACGTGGTCCAGCCGCGGCACGTACGCCAGCACCAGCACGGTGAGCACCGCCAGCACCAGCAGGCTGAGCAGCGCCCCCGCGAGCAGGCGGGTGCGGGTGCGCGGGGTGAACGACACGGATCTCCTTGCGAGACGGGTGGGGCGCGGACAGGCGACAAGTATGACGACCGACCCGGGGGTACCCCGTGGCGGCCGTCCTCAGCCGCGCCGCCCCGCACGTACGATGAAGCCCCGCCACGTCACGTCCGGAGTCCGTCGATGCTGCCCTGGTTCGCCGCCGCGCTGAGTGGGCCGGTGTTCCTGCTCGGCCTGGTGTTCCCGGGCTGGGGAGAGCTCCCCGCGCCGGCCCCGGAGGCCTCGACCGCCGAGGTGCGGGCCGCACCGCCGGCGTCCCGGCCGAGCGGGTCGGTGCTCTTCAACAACCCGGCGGGCCCGCCGGCCCAGCAGTACAAGCTGTTCGTGCGGATCAACCGGGCCATCGCGCGGGCCTGGCCCGGCTCGACGATCCGGGTCGCGGAGTACTCCTTCGCGATGCCCTCGACCGCGCGGGCGTTGGTCGCGGCCCACCGGCGCGGGGTCAACGTGCAGGTGGTCGTCGACGACCACTCCGCGCCCTGGGCATCGGTACGGCGTCTGCGCACCGCGCTCGGCACGGACACCAGCGGCGCGAGCTTCCTGAAGGTGTGCCGCGGCTCGTGCAGGGGCGGCCGCGGCAACCAGCACGCGAAGTTCCTCACGCTGTCCGGGACCGGGCACACCCAGGACGTGGTGATGGTGGGGTCGATGAACTTCACCCACTTCAACGCCCGGCTGCAGTGGAACGACCTGTACACCGTCCGCCGGGACCCGATGCTGTTCGGCCAGTTCAACCGGCTGTTCGCGCTGATGGTCCGCGACCGGCCGCAGTCCCGCCTGGTGCTGGCGCGCCCCGGCGACGGCTTCGACACCGAGGTCTCGCCGTTCCCCCGCTACCGCACCGGGGCGGACCCGATCGTGGAGCGGCTCCGCCGGGTGCGCTGCACCGGCGCGGCGGCGGGCGCGGGACGGCACGGGCACACGGTGATCCGGATCGCCATGCACGCCTGGAACGGCACCCGCGGCGTGCTGCTCGCCCGGCAGGTCTCGCGGCTGGAACGGCACGGCTGCCGGGTGAAGGTGCTGTACGGGATCGGCATGGGCGGCCGGGTCGCGCAGATCCTGCGGCGGGCCGGCGTCCCCACCCGGGACAGCACCTACCGCGGCCGCCACGTGCACGAGAAGGTGATGGTGCTCTCCGGGGTGCTGGGCAACGAGCGCGACGCCAACTACGTGTGGACCGGCTCGCACAACTGGTCGGACCGGTCGCTGCACAACGACGA
Organism: uncultured Actinomycetota bacterium; assembly: GCA_963728775.1. Lineage (GTDB taxonomy): Bacteria > Actinomycetota > Actinomycetes > Propionibacteriales > Nocardioidaceae > Nocardioides_B. Next base: position 24,695 of record CAVSLP010000004.1, on the reverse strand, counting down.
GGTGATCCTCCGGGTCGCCGGCCGCCGCATCGTCGCGGCGTACCTGCGCAACTTCGACACGATGTGGCGCTATGCCGCTCGCTGAAACCGGGATGAGGGGCGCAAAGGACGACGGATACGCTTGAGGGGTGATCGATCCCCGACTGCTCCGTGACGACCCCGACCGCGTCCGCGCCGCCCAGGCCAAGCGCGGGCTCTCCGCCGCCGTCGTCGACGAGGCGCTGGCGGCCGACGAGCGCCGGCGCTCCACGATCGTGGAGTTCGAGCGGCTGCGCTCCGAGCAGAAGTCGATGGGCAAGCAGATCGCGGCGCTGAAGGGCGAGGAGAAGCAGGCGCTGCTGGCGCGCACCAAGACGTTGGCCGCGGACGTGAAGACGGCCGAGGCGGCGCAGGCCGAGGCCGACCGGGCCTACCGCGACCTGGTGCTGACCATCCCGAACCCGGCCGCCGAGGAGGCGCCCGCGGGCGGCGAGGACGACTACGTCGTGCTCGAGGAGGTCGGCACGCCCCGCGACTTCGCCGCCGAGGGCTTCGAGCCCCAGGACCACGTCGAGCTGGGCCGGCGCCTCGGCGCGATCGACATCGACCGCGGCGCGAAGGTCTCGGGCGCCCGGTTCTACTACCTGACCGGGGTCGGTGCCGACCTGGAGCTCGCGCTGGTCAACATGGCGATGGACCAGGCCCGGGGCGCCGGTTTCACCACGATGATCCCGCCGGCCCTGGTGAAGCCCCGCGCCATGGAGGGCACCGGCTTCCTCGGCCAGGCCGCCGACGACGTGTACCGGATCGAGGGCGACGAGATGTACCTCGTCGGCACCTCCGAGGTGCCGCTCGCGGCGTACCACTCCGAGGAGATCCTCGACGGCGACACGTTGCCGCGCCGTTACGTCGCGTTCAGCCCCTGCTACCGCAAGGAGGCAGGCTCCTACGGGAAGGACACCCGGGGCATCATCCGGGTGCACTGGTTCGACAAGGTGGAGATGTTCTCGTACACGACCGTCGAGGACTCCTACGCCGAGCACCAGCGGCTGCTGGGCTGGGAGAAGGAGTGGCTCGAGAAGCTCGAGCTGGCCTACCGGGTCATCGACACGGCCGCCGGCGACCTGGGCCTGTCCGCGCAGCGCAAGTTCGACTGCGAGGCGTGGATCCCCACCCAGGGCCGCTACCGCGAGCTCACGTCGACGTCGAACTGCACCGACTTCCAGGCGCGGCGCCTGGACATCCGCGGCCGGTTCGCGGACGGCGCCGGCGGGGTGCGGCCGCTGGCGACCCTGAACGGGACGCTGGTCGCGATCCCGCGCGCCATCGTCGCGATCCTGGAGACCCACCAGCAGGCGGACGGGTCCGTGCGGGTGCCGAAGGCGCTGCAGCCCTACCTGCAGGGCCGCGACGTCCTGGAGCCCGTCGTTGGCTGAGCACACCTCCTTCACCCCGCGGCTCGTCGCCCTCGACATCGACGGCACCCTGCTGGTCCCGGACGTCGAGCACGGCTTCAGCAGCGAGGAGGTCACCCCCGCCGTCCGTGCCGCGGTCGACGCCGTGGTCGCCGCCGGGGTGCCCGTGGTGCTGGCCAGCGGCCGGGCGCCGCTGAGCATGGCCACCGTGCTGGACCACCTGGAGATCCCGCGGGTGCCGCACGAGCGGGCGCTGGTGGTCGCCTCCAACGGCGCGGTGACGTTCTCCTACCCCCCGATCAGCGTGGTCGCGGAGGTCACCTTCGACGCCCGGAAGGCGGTCCGGGCGGTGCTCGAGCACGTCCCGGACGCCGCCGTGGCGGTCGAGGAGCACGGCGTCGGCTACAAGGTGAACCGGCACTTCCCGGAGGGCGAGCTCGGCGGGAAGATGATCCTGACCCCGCTCGAGGAGATGGTCGCCGCCGAGGTCAGCCGCGTGATCATCCGCGACCCCAACTCCACGTCGGAGGAGTTCGTCGACCTCGCCGAGAAGCTCGGCCTGCAGGGCACCAACTACTTCATCGGCTGGACCGCCTGGCTCGACCTGGCGCCGGAGGGCGTCTCCAAGGCGTCCGCGCTCGCCGACGTGGCGGCCCGGCTCGGCGTGGACCGCGCCGACGTGCTCGCCATCGGCGACGGGCGCAACGACTCGGAGATGCTGGCCTGGGCCGGACGCGGCGTCGCCATGGGCCAGTCGCCCCGGGAGGTCAGGGAGGTCGCCGACCACGTGACCGCCGGCGTCGAGGACGACGGGGTCGCGGTCGAGCTGAACCGCTGGTTCTGACGTGCTGCGGCTGGTCGCCACCGACCTGGACGGGACGCTGCTCCACACCGACGGAACGGTCACCGAGCGCACCCGTCGGGCGCTGACCGCGGTCGAGGACCGCGGCGTGCTGGTCGTGTTCGTGACCGGCCGCCCGGTCCGCTGGATGGACGACCTGTGGGAGCACGTCGGCGGCCACGGCCTGGCGGTGTGCTCCAACGGCGGCATCGTGTACGACGTGCACGCGCGCGCCGTGAGCCGGGCCCGCGGCATCCCCGTCGAGGTCGGCCGCGAGCTGGGCGCGGTGCTGCGCAAGGCGCTCCCCGGGACCACGTTCGCGCTGGAGAAGACCGGCGGGTTCGCGAAGGAGCCGGCGTTCATGCCGAGCGTGCCGCCGCCGGCGGACCTGCAGGTCGGCCCGCTGGAGGAGATCCTCGACGACACGGTGGTGAAGATCCTCGCCCGCCACGACGAGGCCGACCCCGAGCAGTTCTGGGCGGAGGTCGACGCGCACGTCGGGCACCTGGTCACCACCACCTGGTCCTCGGTCGGGGCGCTGGTGGAGATCAGCGCGGCCGGGGTCACCAAGGCCAGCACCCTCGAGCTGGTGTGCGCCGAGCACGCGATCGCGGCGCACGAGGTGCTGGCGTTCGGCGACATGCCCAACGACCTCGCGATGCTGCGCTGGGCCGGCACGTCGTACGCGATGGCCAACGCGCACCCCTCGGTGCTGGAGCTCGCGGCGCACGTCGCCCCGTCCAACCAGGAGGACGGGGTCGCCGCGGTCCTCGAGGAGCTCTTCGGCCTCTGAAGGGACCGCTGTGTAACGGTTGAGGGCGCGCCCCCTTTCGAAATCGGCAAATCCGCGCAAGAGTGTCCTCCGGACAGGTGTGAGCGAGGTCACGGAGGTCGGGTTATGTCTTCGAATGATGCGGTCGGCGCCACGCGCGAGGCGCTCACCACACTCGCGGCCGCGGTGCTGCGGGTCCGCAACGAGTACGGCGACACGCTGGGCGTGCGACGCCTGACGTCGGACATCGACCGGCTCTCCGAGGACCTCGCCGAGCTCGGCGACCCGAAGCCCGGCCACACCCCCCACGTCGACAAGGACGAGCTGATCGCGATCCCCGACGACCCCTATGACGAGAGCATGTGGGCGGACGCCCAGTCCGAGGCCCAGCACGCTCTCTGAGGGGACCCGTACATGTCGACAGGCGTCCGCAGCCCCGGTCGTGCCCGCATCCAGGACAAGACACTCCGTCAGGACACCTGGTGGCTCTACCCGCTGGTCACCTTCACCGTCTTCAGCGCGTTCGTGGTCTACGCCACCTGGCGGGCGTTCGCCGGCAGCCACTACTACTCCGCGCCGTACCTCTCGCCGTTCTACTCCCCCTGCATGGGCAAGCAGTGCGTCGAGGGCTCGGCCGACTTCGGGCAGCCGTTCGGGTTCTGGCCGTTCTCGCCGGCGCTGATCATCCTGGTCGTGCCGCTCGGCTTCCGGCTGACCTGCTACTACTACCGCAAGGCCTACTACCGGTCGTTCTGGCTGTCCCCGCCGGCCTGCGCGGTGGCCGAGCCGCACCGCCGCTACAGCGGGGAGACCCGGTTCCCGCTGATCTTCCAGAACCTGCACCGCTGGTTCCTGATCCTGTCCGCGATCGTGGCCGCCGTGCTCAGCTACGACGTGGTGCTGGCCTTCCGCGACGCGCAGGGCAACTGGGGGCACATGGGTCTGGGCACCCTGATCATGCTGGTCAACGTGCTGCTGATCTGGGGCTACACGCTGTCCTGCCACTCGTGCCGGCACCTGATCGGCGGCCGGCTGCGGCACTTCTCCACGCACCCGCTCCGGTACCGGCTGTGGACCGGGGTGAGCCGGATCAACCCGCACCACCCGAAGTTCGCGTGGCTGTCGCTGTTCTCGGTGGCACTCACCGACCTGTACGTCTACCTGCTCTCCACCGGCACGATCACCGACCCGAGGTTCTTCTGAATGGTCTCGACAGGCTCGACCAGCGACGACAGCTCGACCAGGCATCCGATGACCGGTAACCGGATGGACCCGGGCCGGGACACCGGCTACGAGCACCACGCGTACGACGTCGTGGTGATCGGCGCGGGCGGGGCCGGGCTGCGCGCCGCGATCGCCGCCCACGACGCGGGGGCGCGGGTCGCGATCGTCTGCAAGTCGCTGCTGGGCAAGGCGCACACGGTGATGGCGGAGGGCGGCATCGCCGCGTCGATGGGGAACCTCTACCCCGAGGACAACTGGCAGGTGCACTTCCGCGACACGATGCGCGGCGGCAAGATGCTGAACAACTGGCGGATGGCGCAGCTGCACGCGCAGGAGGCCCCCGAGCGGGTGCTCGAGCTCGAGGAGTGGGGGGCGCTGTTCGACCGCACCGCCGAGGGGCTGATCTCGCAGCGTGACTTCGGCGGCCACCGGTACGCCCGGCTCGCGCACGTCGGCGACCGCACCGGCCTGGAGATGATCCGCACCCTGCAGCAGCGGGCGGTGGCGCTCGGCATCGACGTGTTCATGGAGTGCACGGTCACCGACATCTTCAAGGACGACGGCCGGGTCTCGGGCGCGCTCGGCTACTGGCGCGAGACAGGTCGCTTCGTGGTCTTCCGCGCCCCGTCCGTCGTTCTCGCCACCGGCGGGATCGGGAAGTCCTACCAGGTGACGTCGAACTCGTGGGAGTACACCGGCGACGGGCACGCGCTCGCGATGCGCACCGGCGCCAGCCTGATCAACATGGAGTTCGTGCAGTTCCACCCGACCGGGATGGTCTGGCCACCGTCGGTGAAGGGGATCCTGGTCACCGAGTCGGTGCGCGGCGACGGGGGGATCCTGAAGAACTCCGAGGGTGAGCGGTTCATGTTCAACTACATCCCGGAGTACTTCAAGGCCGAGACCGCCGACACCATCGAGGAGGCGGAGGGCTGGTACACCGACAAGACCAACAACCGCCGACCGCCCGAGCTGCTGCCCCGCGACGAGGTCGCCCGGGCGATCAACTCCGAGATCAAGGCCGGGCGGGGGTCGCCGCACGGCGGGGTGTTCCTGGACATCGCCTCGCGCCGCGACGCGGAGTTCATCCGCCGGCGGCTGCCGTCGATGTACCACCAGTTCAAGGAGCTCGCGGACGTCGACATCACCGCCGAGCCGATGGAGGTGGGGCCCACCTGCCACTACGTGATGGGCGGCGTCGAGGTGGACGCGGACACCGAGCAGAGCATCGTCGAGGGGCTCTACGCGGCCGGCGAGGTGGCCGGCGGGATGCACGGGTCGAACCGGCTCGGCGGCAACTCGCTGTCGGACCTGCTGGTGTTCGGCCGCCGGGCGGGCCACAACGCCGCCTACCACTCCTACCGGCACCGGGAGCACCCGCCGCGGCTCGACGAGGAGGAGGTGCGCACCGCCGCCCGCAAGGCGCTGGCGCCGTTCGAGGAGGACGGCGGCGAGAACCCCTACACCATCCAGAAGGACCTCCAGGAGGTGATGCAGCGGCTGGTCGGCATCATCCGCAAGGCCGAGGAGCTGCGCGAGTCGCTCACCGAGATCGAGAAGCTCAAGGAGCGCGCCCGGCACCTGTCCGTGGAGGGCCACCGGCAGTACAACCCGGGCTGGCACCTGGCGCTGGACCTGGTGAACATGCTGGTGGTCTCCGAGTGCATCGCGAAGGCCGCGCTCGAGCGTGAGGAGTCCCGCGGGGGACACACCCGCGACGACTTCCCGCAGCCGGACCCGAAGTGGGGTGGGCTGAACCTGGTGCTCACCCTGCCGGACGGCGGCGCCGGGGACACGGTGCAGCTCAAGCACCAGCCGCTGCCGCAGATGCCGGACGACCTCAAGACGCTGTTCGACGAGTGACGGGGATGGAGCAGAGCTGATGGCCTACCCACTGAAGATGCGTGTCTGGCGCGGTGACGCCTCCGGCGGCGCGCTCGGCGACTACACCGTCGAGGTCGAGGAGGGCGAGGTGGTCCTCGACGCGATCCACCGGCTGCAGGCCACCCAGGCCGGTGACCTGGCGGTGCGCTGGAACTGCAAGGCCGGCAAGTGCGGCTCGTGCAGCGCCGAGATCAACGGCCGGCCGCGGCTGATGTGCATGACCCGGCTCTCGGACTTCGACGAGTCCGAGACGATCACGGTGACCCCGATGCGCACCTTCCCGGTGATCCGGGACCTGGTCACCGACGTCTCGTTCAACTACGAGAAGGCCAAGCAGGTCCCGTCGGCCTCGCTGACCCCGCGCGACGGCGACGGCAAGCGCCGGATGATGCAGGCCGACGTGGAGCGCGGCCAGGAGTTCCGCAAGTGCATCGAGTGCTTCCTGTGCCAGAACACCTGCCACGTCGTGCGCGACCACGAGGACAACAAGGAGGCGTTCGCCGGGCCGCGGTTCTTCCTGCGCTACGCCGAGCTAGACATGCACCCGCTCGACACCCACGACCGGCGCAAGCTCGCCCAGGACGCGGCGGGGCTCGGGATGTGCAACATCACCAAGTGCTGCACCGAGGTCTGCCCGGAGGGCATCACGATCACCGACAACGCGATCATCCCGATGAAGGAGCGGGTGGTGGACCGCAAGTACGACCCGGTGGTGTGGCTGGGCGCGAAGATCTTCCGCCGCGACCACCGCGACGAGGTCTGATTACCAAGGGATGCAGGCAATCTGTCGCACCCCGGGGTGAACTTGCCACGGGAAGTGACAGATTGCCGAGGGGACCCGGCCGAAGGAGGTACGACGTGAGCTACGAGCTGCTCGCTCAGGAGGAGATCGACCGGGCCCTGGAACGGGAGCTGCCCCGGTGGTCGCAGCAGGACGACGCGCTGGTCCGCACGGTCGAGGCGCCGTCCTTCCTGGAGGGGATCGCGCTGGTGCGCCGCATCGGCGAGGTGGCCGAGGACCTGAACCACCATCCCGACATCGACATCCGCTACACGAAGCTGACCTTCAGCCTCTCCACGCACTCGGCCGGCGGGATCACCATGCAGGACCTGCGGCTGGCCGGGGACATCGACCGGCTCCTCCCCTGACCCGACGGTCCGGTCAGAGGTACATCCCGCCGCGGTTCCCGTGCTCGTCGGGCTGCCCCGGCTGCCCGGGTTGGTTGGCCTGTTGCTGCTGGGCGGCCTGGATCGCCTCGTCGGAGGGGATCATCCCCGGCGGCAGCGCCCGGCGGATCTGCTCGAGCTGGGCGCGTGCGGCCATCTGCTGGGCGTAGATCGCGGTCTGGATGCCGTGGAACAACCCCTCCAGCCAGCCCACCAGCTGGGCCTGCGCGATCCGCAGCTCGGCCTCGGTCGGCGTCTCGGTGGTGAACGGCAGCGACAGCCGCTCGAGCTCCTGGACCAGCTCGGGGGCCAGCCCGGTCTCGAGCTCGGTGATCGAGGCCTGGTAGATGCCGGCGAGCCGGGACCGGGAGGCCTCGTCGAGCGGGGCCGACTTCACCTCGTCGAGCAGCTGCCGGATCATGCTGCCGATCCGCATCACCTTGGCGGGCTGCTCCACGAGGTCGGAGAGGTGTCGTTCGTCCTCCTCCGACGTCTCGCCGGCGTGCGCGCCCCCTCCCGTCGCGAACCCGTCGGGCCCCACCACGGTGACCCTGGGGTCGTCGTCGGGCTCGGTCGAGGGATCGGCGGAACCGGGGTGCTGTTCGGACATGGCCACCACCTTACGCAGTGAGCAGGATCTTCCCGACGTGGTCGCCGGCTTCCATCATCCGGTGGGCGTCGGCGGCCCGGTCCAGCGGCAGCGTCGCGTGTACGACGGGCCTGACCGAACCGTCCTTGACCAGCGGCCACACGTGCTCGACGACGGCGGCGCAGATCGCCGCCTTCTCCTCGACGGGACGAGCCCGCAGCGAGGTGGCGATGACGGCGCCGCGCTTGCGGAGCAGCTTGCCGATGTCGAGCTCGCCCTTGGCGCCGCCCTGCATCCCGATGATCACCAGCCGGCCCTCGGTGGCGAGGGCGTCGACGTTGCGGCCCAGGTACTTCGCGCCCATGTTGTCGAGGATGACGTCTGCCCCGGCGCCGTCGGTGGCCGCCCGGACCTCCTCGACGAAGTCCTGCTCGCGGTAGCTCACCGCCACGTCCGCGCCGAGCGAGCGGCACAGGTCGAGCTTCGCCGCGGATCCGGCGGTGGCCACGACCCTGGCGCCCTTCGCGTGCGCGAGCTGGATGGCCAGGCTGCCGATCCCACCCGCGCCGCCATGCACGAGAAGCGTCTCACCCGGCTGCAACCCGGCGATCATGAACACGTTGGACCAGACCGTGCAGGCCACCTCGGGCAGCGAGCCCGCGGTCACCAGGTCCACCCCGTCCGGCACCGGCATCACCTGCGCGGCGGGGACCAGCACCTTCTCGGCGTACCCGCCGCCCGCGAGCAGCGCGCACACCTGGTCGCCGACCGACCAGCGGTCCACGTCCGGACCGACCGCGCCGACCACGCCGGAGCACTCCAGCCCGAGCACGTCCGAGGCGCCCGGGGGCGGCGGGTAGAAACCCTGTCGCTGCAGGGTGTCGGCGCGGTTCACGGCCGAGGCCGCCACGTCGATGACCAGCTCGCCCGGCCCGGGCGTGGGGTCGGGCAGGTCGGTGATGGTGAGGGCCTCGGGGCCGCCGGGGTCGGGTGCGGTGACAGTGCGCATGCCGCCCAGGCTAGCGACCCGGCCCGGTCACTCCGCGTCGACGAGGCTCTCGTCCACGTCGTCGAAGTCGTCGGCGCTGACCTCCTCGCCGCCCCACTTCTCCGCCAGCAGGGTGGCCTTGGCCGCGAGCTCCTCGAGCTTCTCCGGTCCGCCGCCGTGCAGCGCGGCCGCGTAGCCGAGGAGGTACGTCGAGATGGGCGCGGCGGGACGTTCGACCGCGTGGGCGCAGTCTCGTGCCAGGTCGAGGATCAGCGCCTCGTCGATCTCGGCGTCGATGTCGAGGGCGTCGCAGAGTTCGTCAATCCAGTCGTGCAAGGTCACGAGTTCCAGCGTCGTACTCCGGCGGCGTTCGCGCAACCGTTCTGCGAATGTCGCCCCATCCGGGACGCGCCGGGTGGTCACTCCCGGAGCGCCCGCAGATCCTCCCAGGTGTCCAGGTCGCGGGCCTCCTCGCCGACCGCCGGCACCTCGGCGACCCGGAGCATGCCGACCAGCCGCCGCATCGGCAGCCCGTGCTCGTGCTCGCGGTTCGTGGGTCGGGCCTCCTGCAGCGCGGCCCGCCGGTAGACCGCGGCCAGCGGCTGGCGACGGCCCTCGGCGTCCACGAGCAACGCACCGTCCAGGTCCCGGTCCGCCTCCACCGCCCAGGTCAGCCGGGCCACGGTGCCCGGGTGCACCCGCGGCATGTCCACGGCGAGCACGCAGACCACGTCGGGCGGCACCGCGAACCGGTCCAGTCCAGCCAGCAGCCCGGCGGCCGGCCCCCCACCGGCGGGGTCCTCGCGGGTCCAGGTCACCGGCCGCGTGGTCGGCACCTGAGAGCCCACGACAACCACCTCGGTCGCGGACAGGGTCGCCGCCAGCGCCCGCTCGAGCGTGGTCACGCCGGAGATCTCGATCGAGGCCTTGTCGACGCCCCCCATCCGGGCGGCGGTGCCACCGGCGAGGATGACCGCCCCGAGGCGCAGTGGTTGGCTCACCCGGACAGTCTGGCAGGCTGGACGGATGCCCGCTCTCAACGTCGCCCTCGTCCAGGCCGCCTCGACGCTCGAGCCCGCCGAGAACCGTGCCGCGCTCGGCGCGGTGGCGCGCATCGCCGAGAGCGAGCCGCGACCCGACCTGGTGGTCTTCCCGGAGGCGTTCATGCGCGACTTCGGTGCGCCCGGCTCGGACGTGTCGGGGTTCGCCGAGCCTGTCGACGGGCCGTTCGTCGCGCGGCTGACCGAGCTCGCGAAGGCCCATGAGGTGACGCTCGTGGCCGGCATGTTCGAGGCGAGCGGCGACCCCGCGCGGCCCTACAACACCCTGGTGGTGGTGGACCGGGCCGGGCTGCGCGCGTCGTACCGGAAGATCCACCTCTACGACTCCTTCGGCTACCGGGAGTCCGACCGGCTCACCGCCGGGGAGATCGCCCCGGTCGTGGTCGAGGTCGGTGGGTTCGCCGTCGGGCTGATGACCTGCTACGACCTGCGGTTCCCCGAGCTCGCCCGCGCGCTGGTCGACCGGGGCGCCGAGCTGGTCGTGGTGCCGGCCGCCTGGGTCGCGGGCCCGGGCAAGGTGCAGCACTGGCGGACGCTGGTCACCGCGCGGGCCCTCGAGAACACGGTGTACGTCGCCGCCGCCGGCCAGCCGGGTCCGCGCTACACCGGTCACTCGATGGTCGTCGCGCCGACCGCGGAGGTGCTCGCCGAGGCCGGTGACGGCGACGGCGACACGGTGGTCGCCGCGCGGATCGAGCACGAGGCGCTGCGCGAGGCCCGGGCGACCAACCCGTCGCTGGCCAACCGGCGCATGTGAGACCCGGCGGCGCGCCGGCGCCTCGTTGCTATCCTGCCGGGGTCAGTGCCCGGGGCCTGGCGCTCCACTCTCGTCTCCTAGGGGTTCTCTTCGTGGCCACTGCCGACCAGAAGCCTGGTCGCCGCAGGGCGACGCCCGAACCCCGGACCCGACGGCTCCGGCCGGACCGCACTCCGCGACCGGACCGCGCACCGCGACCCCCGGGGTCACGCTGGCCTGCGCGGCTGGTGGCCGCGCTCTGGGGACTGGTGACGCTCGCGGGCGTGGCAGCGCTGTCCTCCGCGTGGACGGGACTGCCGGTGCCGGCCCGGCTGCCCTCGGCGGGCGCCGTGGCGGTCACCACCAGCTACGGCTTCGCGCTGGCGGTGCGGGCCGGTGGCCGGCCGCTGCTCACCGGGGCGCTGGCGCTGCTGCTCTCCGGCGGGGCGGTGCTGTCCGGGCAGCCGGTGCTGCTCTCCGGTGCGGCGGTGAGCACCGCGGTGCTCGGAGCCGTGCTCGGCATCGTGGCGACCGTCCCGGCGGTGCGGTTCCCCGCGGTGGTGCGGGAGTGCCTGATCGCTGCCCTGGTGGCGGCGGTGGCGGCGCTCGCGGCCAACGGGTACGACGCCCACGTGGCCCCGCAGCGCGCCGCCTACCTGGCGCTGGGGATGTCGCTGGCCGGGGCGCTCGCGCTCGTCTACCGGCTCGGCGGGGGCCTGCACGGGCTCGGCAACCGCGGCACCATCATGGTTGCGACCGGGGTCGGCGTGCTGGCCATCTCGCTCGCCTACACCGAGGCGCTGGCCCGCTGGGGCCCGCCCGGCCTGGTCGGCAACATCGAGCAGACCACCAGCCACGTGCGCGCTGCGATCGGTGCGGTGCCCCGGCCGATCGAGTTCCTGCTGGGTTTCCCGGTGCTGGCCTGGGGGGTGTCCACCCGGGCCCGTCGCCGCCAGGGCTGGTGGGCCGCGGTGTTCGGCGCCGCGGGGTTGTCCGGGCTCGCCACCAGCCTGCTCCACCCCTCGCTGTCCCTGCTCGAGGCCGGCCTCAGCCTGCTCTACAGCCTGGTGGTGGGGCTGTTCCTGGGCTACCTGGTGATCCGCGCCGACCGGTTCCTCTCCGGGGCGCGGGGGCGCCGCGCCCGGCGCGCGGAGGAGGCCGCCGCGCACCGTCCCGAGCCGGGCCGGCTGCATGCCCTGATGTGAGCCGGCCGCGGGGGGTCGGCCGGGCCCCGTCGTACCTGCGGGTAATGCGCGGCCGCGTGTACCGTCGCCGCCATGGCCCGAGAACCCAGTACCGCTGACGTCGTCGCGGAGATGGTCGCGAACGTGATGAGAGTGGCGGTCGCGGCCGGCGACCGGATCGACGTCGGCGACACCGTGGTGCTGCTGGAGTCGATGAAGATGGAGATCCCGGTTCTCTCCGAGCACACCGGTACGGTGGCCGCGGTCAAGGTGGCCGAGGGTGACGTCGTCCAGGAGGGCGACGTCCTCGTCAGCATCGACCTGTGAACCGGGTTCGGCCGGCCGGCCGGCTGGCTGGCAGAGGGGGCGGGATTCGAACCCGCGGCTGACATCTCTGCCAGCGACCGCTTTCAAGGCGGTTCCGATCGGCCACTCCGGCACCCCTCCTGGGCAGACACGACCACGGCCGCGTCGCCTCGGGGGCAGTCTAGGGGGTGCCGTCGGCCGGCGGCCGCGCGCCTACTCGGAGCCGCCGAGCTCCAGCGAGACGCCGTCGTAGACGAGGTCGTTGAGGTGCTGGCGGTGCCGGTCGAGATCCGCGACCAGCCGCCGCAGCTCGACCCGGACCGGCTCCACGTCGTGCGCCTCGAGCACCTGCGGTCCCAGCGCGGACAGCCGAGCCAGCAGGCCGATCCGCTCGCGGTGCAGGCTCATCTCCCGGGCGGCCAGCCAGGCATCCCGGTTGTTGGGTTGCTCGGCGGACAGCGCGTCCTTGATCGCGGCCATCCGGTGCCGCACCAGCCACCGCCACATGTGGTGACGGCGAGGGGAGTCGAGGGCTTGCCTGAGCCCGAGGATCGCCTGCTCCAGACCGGTCATGGCAGCCACCTCCTACCGACACGGTGACTTCGAGTGTGACCCCGATCACAGCCTGTGACAAGAGCCATCGTGGCCGGGCTTGGACGGCCGCGGGCGGGTTCGGTTGAATCGGGGCGTGCCCTCGGAGTATCGATTCGCCCCCGCCGTCGTCGTCCGGCTGATCGGCGCTGCCCTGGTCCTGGCCGGCGCCTTCGTGCTCCTGGCCGCGCTGCTGGCGGCCGTGCTGGGCCTGCCCTCCACGGTGCTGTCGGTCGCCGTGGTGCTGGCGCTGCTCGGGTTCCTGGCCACCGGGCTGCTGCTCACCCGACTCGCGGCCGTGGTCCGGCTCGGCGAGGCGGGGTACCGGGTGCGTTGGGTGCGCGGGGCCGGGGTGAAGCAGGCCCCGTGGAAGGAGGTCGAGGACGTGGCGGCCACCACCGTCGCCGGGCACCGCTGCGTGGTGCTCCGGCTCCGGGACGGGCGCACGACCACCGTGCCCGTCGACGTCCTCGCGGGGGCCGGTGACGACTTCGTGCGTAACCTGCAGCAGCACCTCGACCGCGGGCACGGCTACCGTCCGCTGAGCTGAGCAACGTCGCAAACGGGGTCGATTCGCTCCCCGCCACGACGCCCGGTAGCCTGTTCCTCGCTGCCTGGAGGTGTCGCCTAGTGGCCTATGGCGCCCGCCTGCTAAGCGGGTTGAGGGTTACCCCCTCTCGCGGGTTCAAATCCCGCCACCTCCGCCACCCGAGCAACGGCCCCGCCGGCACCGACCGGTGCCGGCGGGATCGTCGCCGTCGGGCCGCGGATGAGTAACGGGACTTGTCGCACTTGCAGAAGTACGCAACGATCGCGACGCACAACAAAGACCTGTATCAGCCAAACAGTCGCCGAGATGCCCGCTTCTGTCGCATTTCCCGGGTCGTCCAGCCCTCCCGGCGTATTGTCCTCGCGTCCGGCGCCGGCCGCAGCCCTTCGTCGGTTTTGCAGGAAAGTGCAGTGCACACTCCTGAGGCTGGATTCGCTGGATGTAGCGCGCCGGGCTGACTCACACTAGTGACCAGTCGGGCAAACCGGCCCAGCACCAGGGAGCAAGAGATGACCATGAACAAGACCAGGACCGCCAAGTGGTTCGCTGGCCTCGCGGTAGTGAGCACGCTGTTCATCGGTGCGGCTGCCGCGCCGGCCCAGGCCAACGACACCGGCTGGAACCCGACCATGACCACCCCGCACCCGAAGGCCACGCCGTTCAACGACACCGGGTGGAACCCCACCTGAGCCGGCCCCGGCTCCCCACAAACGCGTTCCGCTCATCCCCCCCAACCGGGCGGATACGCCACACAGGTCCGAGACGAGGACGAACGAGTCAACCCCCCGGCAGTTCGGTCCCAGCGCCACCCCCCCGGCCCGTCTCGACCAAACAGCGAGGGCAGTTCATCATCAGGGTGACTGCCCTCGCTGTGTGATGCCCGGGGGTGCCTACTCGAAGCCTTCCAGGCCCTCCGGCTCACGGGCGGCCTGCTCCGGCGGGCTCAGGTCGCGCCCCATGGCGTACCCGAGCTGGAACCGGGTCTCGACGCCGTACTCCTCCTTGAGCGCCGCGATGTAGCCCGCGTAGGTGCGGGTGCTCACCCCGAGCCGCTTGGCGCTGGCGGGGTCGCTGTGCCCCTCGACGAGCAGCCGGATCGTCATCGAACGGACATCGTCGGCGATGTGGCGCTCGGCCTGGTTGCCGCTGAGGTTGAACGGCTGCGCCCGCTCCCAGGCCCGCTCGAAGATGTCCACCAGGTAGGCGATCAGGGACTTGTCGTGGATGGCGACGGCGACCTCGTGGTTGTCGCTGGCGGGGATGATCGCCACCTGCCGGTCCACCACGATGAGCCGCCGGAAGAACTCGTCGAGGGTGCGCACCTGCGCCCCGCGGCCCACCACGTCGGCCACGTACTCCCGGGTGGCGGGGCTGTGCCGCGCCGAGTGCTGGTAGAGCGTGCGCATCCGGACCCCGCGCTCGAGGGCCTTCACGTCCCGGTCCTCGGCCACCGCGAGGTACGGCGCGGGGCGGCGGCCGTGGGGCTGCGCGGTGAGCAGCTCGGAGCGGCTGTCGGTGACCGCGGCGTGGATGAAGCTGTTGATGTTCTCGATCCCGTGCACCTCGGTGACCGCGCTGTGGCTGGCCCGCGAGGACGCGCGGTAGGTCTGGCCGAGGTCGTTGAACGCGTCGGCCCACCGCGCGGACTCGGTGAGCAGGTCCGCGCCCTGCTGACCGAGCGGCACCACGATCTGGGCCTGGATCGCGGCCGGGTCCATCGGGAAGTACCTGCCGGCCGTCTCGTCGAGCCGCAGCAGCCCGACCTCGAGCAGCAGGTCGAGGGCGGGGCGCTGTCGGCTGCCGTCCGCGAGCCGTGGGTCCGTGGCGGACAGGAAGCCGTGCGCCACCGCGTTGCTGTACACGCGCGCTGCGTCGGTCTCGAGGAGGTGTCGTTCCTCGGGTCCGTAGCTCCCTCGCGGCACCGCAGCCCTCCTAGTCACCACCCGGGCAAGTATGCCGCAGCTGGGGTGAACGTGACGAAGGCCCCACCGTGCTGGTGGGGCCCTCGTCGCTCGGTCGGTGCGGGCTACAGCCCGAGCCGCGCCTTGAGACCGTCGAGCTCGGTCCACAGCACGGCCGGCAGGTTCTCACCGAACTTCTCGAACCACTCGGTGATCTGCGGGATCTCGGCCTTCCACTCCTCCACGTCGACGTCGAGAGCGGCGGCCAGCTGCTCGTCGGTGACGTCGATGCCGGTGGTGTCGAGGGCGTCGACCGTGGGCACGTGGCCGATCGGCGTCTCCACCGCGTCGGCCTGGCCCTCGATGCGCTGCACGATCCACTTGAGCACCCGGCTGTTCTCGCCGAAGCCCGGCCAGAGGAACCCGCCGTCCTCGTCCCGCCGGAACCAGTTGACGTAGAAGATCTTCGGCAGCTTCGCCGCGTCGTTGTCCTTGCCGACGGTGATCCAGTGGTTGAAGTAGTCGCCGGCGTTGTAGCCGATGAACGGCAGCATCGCCATCGGGTCGCGCCGCACGACGCCCACCGCACCGGTGGCCGCGGCGGTGGTCTCCGAGCTCAGCGTCGCGCCCATGAACGTGCCGTGGGTCCAGTCGCGGGCCTCGGTGACCAGCGGGATGGTCGTCTTGCGACGGCCGCCGAACAGGATCGCGTCGATCGGGACGCCCTGCGGGTCGTCGTACTCGGGCGCCAGGATCGGGCACTGCTTGATCGGGGTGCAGTACCGGCTGTTCGGGTGCGAGCTGAGCTCGCCGGACTCGGGGGTCCACTCCTCGCCCTTCCAGCTCGTCGCGTGCGCGGGCTGGTTCTCCATGCCCTCCCACCACACGTCGCCGTCGTCGGTGAGCGCGACGTTGGTGAACACCGAGTTGCCGTGCTCCAGGGTGCGGATGGCGTTCGGGTTGGTCGTCTCGTTGGTGCCCGGCGCCACCCCGAAGAAGCCGAACTCCGGATTGACCGCGTACAGCCGGCCGTCCGGCCCGATCCGCATCCAGGCGATGTCGTCGCCGAGCGTCTCCACCTTCCAGCCCTCGATGGTGGGCGCGAGCATCGCGAGGTTGGTCTTGCCGCACGCGCTGGGGAACGCCGCGGCGACGTACTTCGTGACACCCTCGGGCGAGGTGAGCTTGAGGATGAGCATGTGCTCGGCGAGCCAGCCCTCGTCGCGGGCCATCACGCTCGCGATGCGCAGCGCGTAGCACTTCTTGCCGAGCAGCGAGTTGCCGCCGTACCCGGAGCCGTAGGACCAGATCGCGCGCTCCTCGGGGAACTGCACGATGTACTTGGTGTCGTTGCACGGCCACGGCACGTCGGCCTGGCCCGGCTCGAGCGGGGCGCCGACCGAGTGCAGCGCCGGCACCCAGTGGTAGTCGACTCCGGTGGCCTCGAGCTGTTCCATCTTGCGCAGCACGCTGGAGCCCATCCGGGCCATCACGCGCATCGAGGCGACCACGTAGGCCGAGTCGGTGATCTCCACGCCGAACATCGGGTTCTCGGCGTCGAGGTGGCCCATCACGAACGGGATGACGTACATCGTGCGGCCCTTCATGCAACCTCGGTAGAGGTCGGTCATGATGGCCTTCATCTCCTGCGGGTCCATCCAGTTGTTGGTGGGCCCGCAGTCCTTCTCCTCCACCGAGCAGATGAAGGTGCGGTCCTCGACCCGCGCCACGTCCGTCGGGTCCGTGCGGGCCCAGAAGGAGTTCGGCTTCTTGGCCTCGTTGAGGCGGACGAAGGTGCCGGCCTCCACCAGGGCGTCGGTGAGCACGGCCCACTCCTCGTCGGAGCCGGTGCACCAGTGCACCCGGTCGGGCTGGGTGAGATCCGCGACCTCGTTGACCCAGGAGAGGATCCCCTCGTGGGTGGTGGGCGCGCTCTGCTCTGTGTTCGCGTCGACTGACGTCGTTTCGGCGGTCATACCAACCGGTTCCTCTCGCGCATTCTCGTGCCTGCGCAAATGCAGGACGGCCGCCGAGCGGGTCGGCGGTGTGTCGGAGTCGATGTGACATCGCCGCGTCGTTGCGGGCGAATGTTGTTGCCTTACCCAAACGTACGACGGAAATTCGGCGGCCCGTCCGGGTCAGGTGCTAGTGAATGTACTCACAAGATCGGGCGCCGACTATTGGATCGATCACAAGCTTGTGACGCCCGTCTCCGACCGCTCACATGTGCTGCGCGGCCTCGAGGATCGCCTCGCGGATCCGGTGGTAGGTGCCGCAGCGGCAGATGTTGCGGATCTCGTCGAAGTCGGCGTCGCCGATCTCGTGGCCCTCCCGCCGGGCCTGGTGCACCTTCGCCACCGCCGCCATGATCTGGCCGGGCTGGCAGTAGCCGCACTGGGGGACGTCGCGGGCGATCCAGGCCTCCTGCATCGGGTGCAGGTCCTTGCCGACGGTCGCGGGCAGCCCCTCGATGGTGGTGATCTCGTCGGTGGACTTGATCGAGGAGACCTTCACCGAGCAGGGGTTGAACGCGCGGCCGTTCACGTGGCTGGTGCAGGCCTTGCAGACGTTGATCCCGCAGCCGTACTTGGGGCCGGTGACCCCGAGCACGTCCCGGAGCACCCAGAGCATCCGGACGTCGTCGGAGACGTTGACGGTGACCAGCTCTCCGTTGAGCTTGAAGGTGTGTTTCGGCACGGTCGCTCCTCTGCGCTCGTCGGCGCTCGTCAGTAGGTGTAGTCCAGGCCGGTGGTCGGCGACTGCGGGACCGGCGGGACGGTCGGCTTCGGCTCGAACGCGAGCGGCTGCTTGTGGTTGATCGGGAAGCTGGTCGGCATCGTCCCGGTGGCCCGCGCGTAGGCGCAGGCGACGGCGGCGTACGTCGACGCGACCCCGAACTCGCCGGCGCCCCCGGGCTGGTCCCCGTGCGAGGGCATGATGTGCACCTCGACCTCGGGCGGGACGTTCCACTGCCGGGTGTAGAAGTAGTTGTCCCAGCTGGCCTCCAGGAAGTGGCCGTCGCGCAGGTGCAGGCTCGAGGTGAGCGCCAGCGCGATGCCGTCCATGATGCCGCCCTGCATCTGCGCCTCCAGGCCGCGCGGGTTGATCACCAGGCCCACGTCGACGGCCATCACCACCTTGGTCACCCGCGGCCCGGTGACCGCGTGGTAGATGGAGCGGTTCACCGTCTCGGGCCGGCAGTCCAGCTCCACCAGGCAGGCGTTGAGGCCCTTGTACTCCTTGTGCAGCGCGATCCCCTGCGCCGTCCCCTCCGGCATCGTGCGGCCCCAGCTGCCGGCCTCCGCGACCTTGTCCAGCACCGCGCGCGCACGGTCGTTCTTGAGGAAGGCGGCGCGGAACTCGTACGGGTCCTTCTTCAGGCGCCGGGCGAGCTGGTCGGTGACCAGCTCGCGGGCGGTGGCGACGTCGGGGGAGTAGATGTTGCGCATGCTGCCGGTGTTGAACCGCAGGTCCACCTCGTTGAGCGCCTGGTCCACGACGCCGTAGTCGTAGGGCACCTCCTGGGTGAGCTCGAAGATCGTCTCGGAGAAGCCCAGGTTGCCCTCGGGCAGCTTCGAGGCCATCGCGGTGACGATCTCGCCGAGACCGTGGGTGAAGTCGGTGGAGACGCTGGTGTGCCGCTGCTCGTAGGTGAGCACCTCGCCGCCGAGGCAGGTGGCCCGCACCCGCGAGGTGGCCATCGGGTGCGTGCGGCCGACCCGGGAGTCGTCGGCGCGGTGCCACATCAGCCGCACCGGCTTGCCCATCTTCTGGGAGATCTCCGCCGCCTCGAGCGCGGCGTCGTAGAAGAGCTTGCGGCCGAACGAGCCGCCGCCGGTCATCACGTGCACCTTCACCTTGTCCTGCGGCAGGCCGAGCTTCTCGGCGATCGCCTGCTCGGCCACGATCGGTGACTGCAGGCCCGACCAGATCTCGGCCCGGTCCCGGCGCACGTCGGCGATCGCGGCGTTGGGCTCGAGCGCGCTGTTGCTGCGGAAGTAGAACGTGAACGAGGCGTCGACGGTCTGCGCGAGCAGCGGCACGTCGGGGACGCCCAGCGGCAGCTCGGCGTCCTTGAGCTCCTGCACGATCGACGCGTCGGACCGGCCGGCCACCGGGCCCGGGTTCCACGCCACGTCCAGGGCGCGGATCGCGTCGATGCACTGGCCGAAGGTGCGCGCCCGCACCGCGACACCCGTGCTCACCTTCGCGACGTGGGTGACCCCGGGCATCGCGAGCACCTGGTTCTTGTTGCGGATCCGCTTCGGGGTGCCGTTCAGCGTCGGGGCGCGGCAGACCATCGTCGGCTTCGCGCCCTTGACGTCCAGGTCCAGGGTGAACCGCTTCCGGCCGGTCACCGCGGCCAGCGCGTCGGTGCGGCTCTGCGGCTTCCCGATCACGTTGAACTCCGAGGCCGGCTTGAGGTTCACCGACACCTGCTTGGTGCTGGTGCTGGCGGCCTTGCTCGCCAGCTCCCCGAAGGTCACGCTGCCGCCTCCGGGCGCGCTGATCACCCCGTCCTTGCTGGTCAGCCGGGAGACGGTGTCGTCGAGCTCGATCGCGGCCGCCTCGAGCAGCCGCTGGTGCGCGATCGCGGCGGCAACCCGGATCGGGGTGTAGGTGGAGATCGTGGTGTTCGAGCCGCCGGTGAGCTGGTTGAACATCAGCTCGGGCCGGGCGGGCGCCAGCGTCACGTGCACCTGGGAGACGGGCAGCCCGAGCTCCTCGGCGATCAGCATCCCCGACGACGTGACGATGCCCTGCCCGACCTCGGCGCGCGGCAGGGCGAAGCCGGCGGTGCCGTCGGGGTTGATCACGACCGTGATCAGGTTCGAGGTCGGACGGGCCGCGTCGGTGAGCATGTCGTTGAGGTCGTACAGCTCGGGCGGCTGCGGGCCGGAGGGCACCGCGGCGTGCGCCGGCGGCGCGGACGCCGTACCGAGGCCGAGCTCGGCGGCGGCGGCGAGCGTGGGCGCGGCCAGCAGGTAGCCGAGGAACCGGCGGCGGCTGGGCTCGGCCAGGGGCTCGGCGGACGCGGACGTGTCACGGGGGAGGGTCATGAGCTGTCCTCTCGACGAATCACGGGAGTGATCGCTTCAGGCGCGGCTCACGCAGACCCTCCCCGCACGGATGCGGCCCTCTGCGTGAATTGCGGTGTTTGCGCCCCCAGGGTGACACACGTCACCGGATGGCCACCATGCCCACACTGCCCACGTTCCGGGCGGCCGGGTTGTGCAGCCCGCACAGTCACCGCAGCCGGCGGGCGCGCAGGGCCAGCGCGAGCTCCAGCGGGATCGGGCCGTTGGCGAGGTCGCGGCCGGTGACCGCCTGCACCCGGCGGAGCCGGTTGATCACCGTGTTGCGGTGGCAGTGCGCCGCCTCCGCGGTGCGGGCGGTGGAGCCGGCGGTGGCGACCCAGTGCTCGAGGGTCGCGAGCAGGACGTCCCGCTCGGCGTGCGGAAGGCGCAGCAGCGGTCCGAGCCACAGCTCGACCAGGCGCTGCGAGACGGTGGGGGCGTCCACCAGCAGCGCCTCGGGCAACCGCTCCTCCAGGGCGACCACGGCGCGGCCGTCGGGGCCGAGGGTGCGCAGCGCCAGCACGGCCTGGCGGTAGCCGGACTGCACCTCCGCGAGCCCGTCCACGACCAGCGAGAGGCCGACGCGGAAGTCGCACGCCTCGCCGAGCACGCCGGCGGCGGGCCCGTAGTCCGGGCTGCCCAGCGCCACCAGCCCGACCACCAGGTCGGCGCGGGAGTGCCAGGCGGACTCGATGCCCCGCCCGGCCAGGGCCTCGGCGAGGCCCCGGGTCACCTCGGAGAAGTCCGCGCGCAGGTCGGCCGCGGCGACCAGGTACGGGCCGTCCTCGGGCAGCCCGACGATGCGGGCCGCCTCGTAGGCGAACGCAGGGTCCGTGGCGCGCCCGGACAGCAGCCCCTCCCACAGCGCGACCTTGCGTTGCTCGTCCGCGCGGACCAGCTGCCGCTCGGTCTCGTGGTAGGCCGCGGCCACCTGGGACGACGTACGGTCCACGACCTCCCAGACCAGGCTGCCGAGGTCCAGCAACCGGTCGGACTCGACCCCGCCGGCGCGCCGCGCCTCGTCGATGAGTGCGTCCCAGATCAGCCGCCCGCCGAGGCGGAACGACCGCAGTACGTCGTCGAGCGGCATGGCCTGCTCCGCGCGCCGGTGACCCGTCGCCCGGGCCGCGTCGTAGTAGTCGTCGCGCTCGGCGTCCACGTCGCGGCCGGTGACGATCAGCTGCAGGATGCGGGTGATGTTGTCGTGGCAGGACCGCCACAGGTCCTCGTGCGGCACGACGTTCACTGCCCGGTACCCGGGATTGCGCTCGATGATCGTGCGGACCAGCTGGTCGGTCAGCGGGCCGACCCGTTGCAGCACCGCCCCGGCCAGGGACCGGGGTCCCATGGCCGAGGCGGCTGCGCTGTCGGTGGTCATCACCGCTCAGGATGTCCTACCGGTGGCCCGGCGGCCACCGGCGGACGGGACGGCTCACGGCACGTAGTTGAAGGTGTCCGGGTCCGGACCGATCCGCTCGTCCTTGTTCAGCTCGGTGATGTCGGTGAGGTCCACGGCAGAGAGCTCGAAGTCGAAGAGGTCGAAGTTCTCCTCCACCCGGCTGCGGGTCACCGACTTCGGGAACACGATGTCGCCGCGCTGCAGGTGCCAGCGCAGCGTGACCTGGGCCGGCGTCTTGCCGTGCGCCTCCGCGATCCGGACCAGCGTCGGGTGGTCGAGCACCTTGCCCTGCGCGATCGGGGACCAGGCCTCGGTGGCGATGCCGTGCTCGGTGCCGAACGCGCGGACGCCGTCCTGGGTCAGGTAGGGGTGCACCTCGATCTGGTTCACCGCCGGCACCACGGTGGTCTCGCCGAACAGCCGCGTGAGGTGGTGCGGCTGGAAGTTCGAGACGCCGACCGCCTTGGCCCGGCCGGACTCGTAGATCTTCTCCATCGCCCGCCAGGTCTCGACGAAGTCGCCGACGTCGGGCAGCGGCCAGTGCACCAGGAACAGGTCGAGGTGGTCGAAGCCGAGGTCCTCCAGCGTCCGGTCGAACGCCTTCAGCGCGTCGTCGTACGCGTGGAAGCCGTTGTTCAGCTTGCTGGTGACGAACACCTCGCCCCGGTCGAGCCCGGAGGCGCGGACCGCCTCACCCACCTGCTTCTCGTTGCCGTACATCTCGGCGGTGTCGATGTGCCGGTAGCCGACCTCAAGGGCGGCGAGCACCGCGTCCTTCGTCTCCTCCGGCGGGATCTGGAAGACACCGAAGCCGAGCTGCGGGATCTCCACACCGTTGTTGAGCGTGACGGTCGGTACGACGGACATATGTCTCCTTCGCGACTAGGTGGTCTCAACTACTCCAACCCCGGCCCGGCCGCGTTGATTCCGAGGCCACGGCGGTCGGGCACGTGAAACGAACCACGAACGGGGTAAGAAGGAACCATGACCTTCGCTCTCAGCCGCCTGATGTCCACCGCCACCGCGTCGTACGGCGTCTACGCGCTCGCCGAGCCCGGCCACCTGGGGGGCGTGCTGACCACCGACAAGAAGAAGCAGGCCTCCTACGACGTGCTGGCCAGGACCTACGGCGCCCGCGACCTGGCCGTGTCCGCGTTCGGGATCCTCGGCCGTTCCGAGAAGACGGTCACCGCGGCGATGCTGCTGCGGATCGCGATGGACCTCTCGGACGCCGCGGTGCTGTCCCGGGAGGCCGAGACCGACGAGGCGCGGTCGTTGGTGCTCGGGGTGACCGTGGGCTGGGCGTCGCTGAACGCCCTCGCGCTGGCCGTGGACCGGCGCCGCGCCAAGAAGCGCAGCCGGAAGCCCTGATCGGGGCGATTTCGTCCCCGGACGGGCCTCACGCTAAACTCTCGGACGGCCCGGCGCTCGTAGCTCAACGGATAGAGCATTTGACTACGGATCAAAAGGTTGGGGGTTCGAATCCCTCCGAGCGCGCCATTGTGATGTCTCAGGACATCCTGGACGGCCGAACCCAATAGACGTGGGTTCGGCCGTCCTTCGTTTAGCGCGTGGGTCCGGGTGGTCGGCCGGTGCCTTGGTAGCGCTTGGCTGGGTCGAGGATGAGCTCGCGGATGAGCTCTCCGGTGGCGGCGTCGACGATTCGGACGTCGAGGTCTTGGACCAGGACGATGACGCGGGTTCGGGCGTGGGTTCGGCCGACGCCGATGGAGTAGAGCCGGCCCTGGTAGCGCAGGGTGATCTTGCCGGCCTGGTCGACCCGGTCGCGTCGGACCCGGTCGTGGGTGTCGTCGGCTCGATCACCGGGGGTGGCTTTGGGTCTGATGGTGTAGACGGTCGCGGGGGTCGCTCGGTGCTCCAGGGAGCGGTGGGGACGTCGGTGGTTGTACTCGTCGACGAACCGGTCGATGAGCACCTGGAGCGCGGCGATGCTGGTCGGTTGCGGCTGCTGGGCGGCCAGCCACCTCTTCATCGTCTGTTGGAACCGCTCGACCTTCCCGCAGGTCGTGGGGTGCGCGGGTCGGGAGTTCTTCTGGATCACGCCGAGCTTGCGGAGCTCGTGCTCGAAGCCATTGCGGCCGCGGGTGCCGCGCAGGCTGCCCCCGGAGAGCCGGGTGGTGAAGACCATGCCGTTGTCGGTGAGCGTGGAAGCCGGAACCCCGTGCGTGGCCACGGTTGCATGGAACTCGGCGAGCACGATCGGGCCGGTGACCCGGACATGGGCGGTCACCGACAGTGCGAACCGGGAGCAGTCGTCGAGCCAGGTCAGGATCTCGGTGTCGGCGCCCGGCCGGCCGTCGGGGCGAGTGAGCCGGTAGTGGGTGAAGTCGGACTGCCAGCACTCGTTGGGCAGCTCGGCTTGGAAGCGGATGTAGGAGGACTTCGGCTTCTTCTTCGGCTCCGGGACCACCAGCCCGGCCTTGGTCAGGTAGCGGGAGATCGTGGCCCGGGACACGGTGATCTGGTGGTGGTGCTCCAGATGCCACCGGATCGTGTCGGGGCCGGCGTCCAGGCCGGTCGCGGCCAGCTTCTGTCGCAGCGCGACGATCAGCTCGACGGCCTCGGGCGGGGTCGCGGTCGGGACGGTCTTCGGGCGCCGTGAGCGCGGCTCGAAGACCGCCTCGCCGTCGCGCTTGTAGCGGGCCAGCAGCTCATAGAGCCAGGATCGGGAGACGCCGTACTCGACGGCGACCTCAGGGACAGGACGGTTCTCGGTCACCACAGCAGTGATGACCAGTCTGGTTTTCGACATGGCCGAAGCCTCGGGCCGGCCCTGGCTTCAGTCCGGGATCTCCGGAGACATCAGTCCGGCATGTCTTGAGACACCTGTCCGGGATGTCCTGAACCAGCACACCTCCGAGCGCGCCACGCCGAAAGCCCAGGCAGTCCACCACTGACCTGGGCTTTTTGCGTGTCCGGGCCCGTCGAGACGCCGGCTTTCGGGTGGTGTGTCGTCAGGGTGACTGCACCGCTTGACTTCACTTTGCCTCCTCGTCCGGGTCGTCGAAG